>NVUT01000002.1 GCA_002733185.1 Flavobacterium sp.
TACTGTGGAAGAGTAGGTCGCCGCCTTCCTTAAGACTCAATCATTTATTTGATTGGGTCTTTTTTTTTACTAAATTTTAATGTTGTGGTGGATGGATTTAATAAATATGTATTTTATCACAACGACAAGTATAATAAATCCTTCCGTTCTATATCATAATAACGCATTTCTTAAAGCCTTCATCTTATGATGAAGGCTTTTTATGTAATAAATTCTGGTGAAGTGGTGGAAAATTCTATGGGAATTTACATTTCTAAGACTACTAAAATCAGATGATTATCAGGAATACTCTGAAGACCAATAATGAACAACCCCGAGACAGAGTCGTCGAGGTATCAAATAGGAATTTTCTTTTTTATTTCGACACAGAGCGTCGGGGAATTAAACCCGAAAAAAAATTAAAACAACTTCTGCTAATACAGAAGTTGTTAACTATTAATATATATTATAAAATATTCATTAGTGTCCGATAAAGTCCCGATAGCTATTGGCATGGTTTTAACTATCATATAAACAATAGTTTAAGCTGTTGTGTTTGTATAATAAACAAGCATTAATATAAACAGAAAAGCAAGGTTTCACTTTTTAATAAAGCTTAAATCTAAACATATATTGGTTTTCAATAAAATATAAAAATTTGAATAGGACACTACTATAAAATATTAACTAAATTTAACTTACTTGGAATGATTTTTTATATAAACACCACTTCTAAGTTCAAGCTTATCGTTTTTTAAATGGGCAAAGAGGTTCATTAATTTTGGTTTTGTGGTTTCTCCCATAAGGACATTTAATCCCATTTTTGGAGGTCCAAATTCCTTTAACCTTTTAATTAATGCATCAAAAAAATCAATTCCTGCTTGAGTTTGATTTTTTGATTGTTTTAATGTAAACCCTAACTCTGTTAAGAATAAATCCATTTCTTCAACTTTCGATAAAAAACTAAGTTTTGAATTGCTAGCCCAGAGCATAGGATAAATTATTTCTCCTTTTCCTTTTGTTAAGATATCATAAAATATAAAATAACCATTAGGTTTTAAAACTCTTTGTATTTCAGAATAAAATTTTTTTTTGTCTGGAATATTCATTTGGACGTGTTGTGTCCAAACCATATCAAATGATTGATCCTTGAAAGGAAGTTGAGTAGCATCTCCTTGAATAAAAGTTGTTTTATCATCTAACTTAACAAGTTTTGATAATTTGTTAGCAGTTCTAATATATTCATTACAAAGATCGATTCCTATTGTCTTACAGTCATATTCGTCCGCAAACATTCTACAAGGACCTCCTAAACCACAACCAACATCTAAAACAGAAAACCCTTTTATATTAATACAATTGGCAAGTTCTCTTGATACAGCTGCACCACGAACATGAAATTCATCAGCTCCAGCTATGTCAGATCTCTTAACATTATTTAAATCAATTTTTTGATCTTTGAGAAGGTTTACAATATCTTCAAAAAGACCCTCTTTTAGATAATGGGATTCTATACTTTTATTTAAGTTTTTCATTTTATATAACTTTTATTTACTCTTTTTAGGTAGTATTATTTGCAATAAAACGGCAATCGTCATAACAATTGCACAACCGACTAAATTCAGCCATAAAAAAGGCATTAAATCAATATACCAAAAATAAATAATTATTGCTTGTGTGATAATTGCCGCAATAAAAACAGCATTTCCATTAACATACTTTATAAAAAAGGCAAGTAGAAATACACCTAATACATTTCCGTAGAAAATGGAACCGATAATATTTACCAACTGAATTAAATTATCAAACAAATTCGCAACACAAGCAACGGAAATAGCAATAATACCCCAGAGTAAAGTAAACCATTTTGAAGCATTTACATAATGTTTGTCATCTCTAATTTTAGTATTTCGTTTGTATAAATCGATCGCTGTAGTCGATGCCAAAGCGTTTAACTCTGAAGCCGTTGATGACATTGCAGCACTTAAAATTACCGCTAATAATAAGCCTATCAATCCTCTGGGTAAATTGGTTAATATAAAATGAATAAATACATAATCCTTATCATTGGTTTCAGCATCAGGATTTGCTTTTTTGATTAAGATTTTGGTATCTTCTCTCAGATTATTGTCTAATTCATTTAAATATTTAATTTCTTTGGAAAGATTTTCTTTTTCTGAAGGGTTTAACGTATTTGAAAATAATAATTGCTTTTCACGAATTGATAAGTCCAAACCCTTTTTATCAAATTCTAATTGTTGAAATTCTGAAGCATATTCTGAATTACGAACATCTTCAATCGCAGCTGGATTGAAATTTAATGGAGCATCGTTAAATTGATAGAATACAAAAACCATTACACCTACTAACAAAATAAAGAACTGCATTGGTACTTTAAGTAACCCATTCATTATTAAACCCATTTGGCTTTCACGTACAGACTTTCCGCTTAAATAGCGTTGTACTTGACTTTGATCAGTTCCGAAATAGGAGAGCGCTAAGAAAGTTCCTCCGATAATTCCGCTCCAAAACGTATACCGATTGTCCATATTAAACGAAAAATCCAATACATCTAATTTTCCACCAGCTCCTGCAATATCTAATGCTTTTGTAAAAGAAATATCTAAGGGAAGATAATTCAGAATAATAAGAAATGTAATAAACATTCCTGCAAAAATAACTGCCATTTGTTGCTTTTGTGTGATGCTAACAGCTTTGGTTCCGCCACTTACTGTGTAGATAATTACTAGCGTTCCAATAATAATATTTAAGGTTACTAAATCCCAACCTAAAACTGCCGAAAGTATAATAGAAGGAGCAAAAATGGTAATCCCAGCTGCTAGTCCTCTTTGAATTAAAAAGAGAATTGCAGTTAAAGTTCTTGTTTTTAAATCGAATCTGCCTTCTAAAAATTCATAAGCGGTAAAGACTTTTAATTTATGATATAAGGGTATGAAAACCATGCTAATAATTACCATGGCAATAGGTAACCCAAAGTAAAATTGCACGAATCCCATTCCGTCGTGAAATGCTTGACCTGGTGTAGATAAAAAAGTGATGGCACTGGCTTGAGTAGCCATGACACTCAATCCGATAGTCCACCAATTAGAAGAATTTCCTCCTTTTAAATAATCGGTTATATTATTATTTTTTCGAGTTTTGTAGGCTCCGTAAAGCACTATAAAAGCTAGAGTTCCCCCAAGAACGATCCAATCTATTATTTGCATATTATGTGAAGCTTATCATTAAATAATAAAATAAAACTATATAAATAGCATTTATAACAAGCACCCAAGTATAGCTATGTTTCCAGGTAAATTTTGTGGTTTCATTTTTCATTGGTGTTATATTTTATTCCTGACAGGTTTTTAAAACTCGTGAGGTTTTGATTATATCAGACTACGTATTGAGTACTAAAGACTGATTTTATTTTCCAATAGACAATAAATTAGCAAATAATCGGTACGCTCCCGAAACTCCCGCTGGTAATTCCCTAAAGAAACTTAATCCCGTATAAATATAATACCCTTTTCCGTATTGGGCAACTAACAAAGATCCTTTAGTTTGTTTGCTGTTTTTATCATGCATTCCTAAAATTGGAATGAACTCTTTTGACCATTTATTTGGAAAGTACAATCCTCTTTCTTGAACCCATCCATTAAAATCGGCTTGAGTAATTTTATTTGGTGTGTTTAAAACGGGATGGTTTGGAGCTAAAAATTTCACTTCAGAAGATTCATCAGTCACCCGATTCTTTGATAATTCTAGTTTGAAAGGTGCTAATTCTTCAGTAACCAAACGACGATTGGTATTGTATTGAAGAATTAATGTACCGCCGTTTTCAACATATTTATTCAATTCGGTTTGTTTAAAAGCTAATTCTGGTACGGTATTATAAGCTCTTATTCCCACTACAATAGCATCAAATTGTTTTAGTTTTTCCAAAGTTATTTCCGAAGGAGGAATCGTAGTTACTTGGTAACCTATTTGTGTTAAACTTTCTGGAATAGCATCGCCGGCACCTTTAATATAGCCTATTTTTTCTCCTTTTTTCTGAAGGTCTATATGAACCACTTTTCCTTCAGTTTCTACTAAAACTTGTTGTAAAGGAATGTAACCGTAATCGATAGTAATTAACTCTTCATTATAATAAATGTCACCTACTTTCATTAGGGTTTTTAAGATTCCTTCACTTTGTTCTTTTGGAGGAGTAACTGTAAATAAAAGTGTTTTTTTATCGCCTTTTTCAGCAATAGAATACTCTTGATTCTCAGGACTCACATTCCAGCCTTTTGGAACAATAAGCATAATAGTTCCATCTAATTGATCCTTTCCAGCTCGTACTGTTACAGGAATATTTTTCGTTTCGTTAGTTTCAAAAATGATAACTTTTTCTGGTATGCTTGCTGATACTTCGGGCAATACATCAAAAGGTTGATATACTTCCCCTTTTACAGGGTCATTGAATTTATAAATAAGATTTCTATCAAAACTGATAAATTTTCCATCAATGGTTAAATTAAATTTTACAGGAAATTGATTCTCTAATTCTGGTTTTCCGATTAGTTCTTTATCATCAACACGATACATTCCAATCGTTCCTTTTTCTTTTAACCAATAAGGAGAACTAAAATCTAATTCGGTGAATGTGCTATAAGAGCTTTCTAGATTATATCTCTTGTTATTTTGAAGTGGTGTTGCGATTAAGGTAGCAGGAAAGTTAGCAAAAGATGAAGTAATAGATCCTACTTCAATATTTGTATTGGAACGGTTGATAGCTTCAACTTTCACAGTGAAATTTTCGTTTGGAGTTACACTTTGTTGATCTGCGACAGCTTCTAAATACAATCCAGCACAATCTGCAATGATGTTTTTAATATCTTTTAATTTAATTGTTTTCCAATGACTTTCGGGTAATTTATAAATTAATTCATAAGCTTCCATTAATTGCGGAAGCATCGAAGAAGGGTCTCTAAAATTGAAAGTTTCTTCTACTTTATAAAGTATTTCCCCTATTTCTTTTCCGCCTTCAATACGTGACCAAGTGGTATTGATACCGTCAAATAAATTGGATTTATTCTTTGGAAAATCACCTTTTAAAAATTCTAAATATTCTGTCTGACTACCTCTAGTTCCCGTATTACCGAAACCTTGTGATTTATGATTACTTCTACTCAAGGCAGCGATTTCACCATTAGATAATCCCATATCTGAATAGTAATTGCCTGTTTCAACTTCAACTAAATTACTTTTGTCAGCTTTATCAAATTTTTCTTTTGAACCGTAAAACCACCAAGAAGTATTAAAAAACAAACGTGTTGGTTGCCAAGTACCATAGTCTTTTGCAGAAGCTGGATAAACGTTAATATCGCCTACCATATCAAATGCTTCCATACTTAAAATTGCTGATGAAGTATGATGTCCGTGAGTGCTTCCCGGGTTTTTATAATCGAATCGGTTGATGATGATATCTGGTTGAAAACGTCTAATATTCAAAACCACATCACTTAAAACCTCTTTTTTATTCCAAATTTCTAAGGTTTCATCTGGATGTTTGGAATAACCGAAATCATTAGCACGAGTAAAAAATTGTTGCCCACCATCGGTTCTTCTGGCAGCTAATAATTCTTGGGTTCTTATAACTCCTAATAATTCTCTTATTTCTGGTCCTACTAAATTCTGTCCACCATCACCTCTAGTTATAGAAAGATATGCTGTTCTTGCGTGGACTTCATTTGCTAAATAGGAAATTAATCGTTGATTCTCATCATCAGGATGTGCAGCAATGTACATTGCCGAACCTAAAAAATTCAGCTTCTGAAGGTTGTGATATATCTCTGAAGCGGTTGGTTTCTCTGGTTGTTGGGCGAATGTTATTGAAAAAAATAATAGAAATACAAAAAGTGAAAAAGTAATTTTTTTCATAAATGGTTGTTTGTTAGGTATTCTTCAAATATACCTAAATAGAAAAAAAGCTAAAGTATTTTTGAATTATTTTAACAAATTACTTTTCTGGATGGATTATTTAGGTTGAGATTAGTGAATCCTGTTTTAAATCATTTACTTAAATAAATGAGATCATTTCAACGAAATTGATTAGTAAAGACGAATCATTAATCTTTAGCAATATCTATCAACGTTTTATAAACCAAATGCGTTGGCAATCCCATTACATTAAAATAGGAGCCTTCTAATTTGTTAATTCCTATTAAACCCAGCCATTCTTGAATTCCGTAGCTTCCAGCTTTGTCGAAAGGTTTGTAGTTTTCTATATAATAGTTAATTTCTTCATCAGATAATTCATTGAACCAAACTTTGGTCATATCGTGAATTGTCTTCTGAAAGTTTTTTCCTGTAAATGTAACCGAAGTAAATACTTTGTGCATTCTTCCACTAAACGATTTTATCATTTTAAAAGCATCAGATTCGTCTTTAGGTTTTTCAACTGCTTTTCCCAGATGCCAAACAATCGTATCGCTAGTAATTAAAATATCTTTTTCTGAAAGATTTGTAAATGCTGCTGCTTTTAACTTTGAAAGGTAATCGGTAATTTCTACGCCTCGTAAAGTATCTGGATAAACTTCTTCAATTTCCTTTAATTGAATGGTAAAATCGATATCCATTTCTTTAAAAAATAGTTGCCTTCTAGGGGAACCTGAAGCAAGGATGATATTGTAGTTTTTAAGTTTTTCTGAAAGCATATTTTTAAAATTATGAATGTTGAATGCAGAATTATGAATTATTGAATCACAAATGTATATAACAAAAGAGAGCCCATTCCTAAAAGCATTATAATTTTTAAAAGATTGGATAAAAATGAATAATCACTTTTCGATTTAGCTTCCCAAATTTTCATGCAAAAATAGCCAAGTGGTGCTAAAACTAATAACAAGAAATATATGACTGCAATCGTATAATTATAAAGATGTGTATAGATGTAAAAAATAATTCCGAAGAGCGATAAAACTCCCATTCCAAAAACCACATAGGAAGCTCTTTTTCTACCAATGGCAATAGGCAATGTGTTTAATTCTCCTTTTTTATCACCATCTATATCTTCAATATCTTTTGCAATTTCACGCATTAGATTGATATAAAAAGCGAAGAAAGCATAGGTTAATACAATTCCAAATACAAGAGATTGATAGTCTTGATTTATAAAAGTAATCGCAGGAAATAAATCGAATATACCTACAATAATCAAACTAAAAGCTACTAATAAAGAGATAATAATATTACCAAGCAACAACATCGATTTCAAAAAAGTAGCATATAAATACAAAAGGGCAGAACTCACAATAAAGAATCCAAAAAACGCATCTTCTTCGATCTGTTTCGTTAGGTAAAAACCTAATCCAACTCCGATACTATTAAAAATGATAAATAAATTATATGCAGTTTTTTCAGAAATAGATTTTCCTATAATTACCTTTTCGGGTTTATTTATTAAATCGATTTCCACATCATAAATATCGTTGATAATGTTTCCAGCTGCAGCGATAAAAATAGTGGCTAAAACTAATAATGAAAATTCAAAATGAGATAAAGTAAGATCAGCACCGAAAGGAATAAATAAAGCATAACGAATCAATACTTGTATCAAAATAATGATAAGTAGGTTTTTATATCTTATAAGGTTTAGGTAGTTCATTTTTTTTAATTCATAATTATGAATTTAGAATTCAAAATTAATAAACTAATCATACTTAGCACTCACAACATCATCATTCAACCATTTTCCTTGTACTTTAAGTACTTGTTCAATCACATCACGAACACAGCCTTTTCCACCTTTTTTATGTGAAACATAAGTAGAAACTTTCTTGATTTCTTGAACGGCATCTTGCGGACAACATGGTAGTCCTACTTCTTGCATTACTTCTAAGTCTGGAATATCATCACCCATATACAGTACGTTTTCGGGTTTGATGTTATTTTGTTGCATATAAGTATTCATCGTTTTTGTTTTATGATGTGCTCCTAAATGAATATCCTTAATACCCAAACCTTGTAAACGCATTCGAACACCTTCATTGCTTCCTCCAGATATAATACAAACATGATACCCTTTATCAACGGCAGTTTTTAATGCAAATCCGTCTTTTGTATGCATTTTTCGGTACATATCTCCGTTGGTTGCAACGATGATGGTTCCGTCGGTTAATACTCCGTCCACATCAAAAATTAAAGTGGTAATGTGGTTTAAGCGTTCTTTGTAATTCATAATATTATAAATAGTCATTTAGAATTTGTCATTCCGACAAAGGTCGGAATCATATAGTCATGACCTATATTTTATTGTTAATTTCCCTTTTCATATTCCCGCAAAATAGCTTCCGTCATTTCTACATATAGCTTTTGGTGAGGACTATCTTTTAGCAAATGTAATTGTTTTTCGATTGTTTTTTTGTCATTCCTTTTGGCAGGTCCTGTTTGTGCTTCAAAAGGAGTGAGGTTTTCAATTTTTAATGCCGTTTCTTTAATCAATGGTTTTAATAAATCGAATGATAAGTTTGCTTCCGAAAGCAAATCACTTCCTACTTGATATAGGTAATTCACAAAATTATTWWYGWTRACAGCANNNAAAWGAMGKWTKTTTMTTTCWTCNNNNGNGATTTMAANTMCTKYATCTGAAATAATTTTTCCTAAAGTTATTAGAAATTCTAAATCCTTTTCATCTGAAGCTTCCACGCAAATTGGGATCTCAGAAAAATCAACTGCTCTGTTTTTTGAAAAGGATTGAAGTGGATAAAACACCCCTTTTCTATTTTTGTTTGAAAGGTCTTCCATAATAACGCTTCCGGAAGTATGAACTACTAGTTTGCTGTTGATAATAAGTATTTCAGAAACATTTTTTATAGCATCATCTGGAACCGCAATTACATAAAGATCTGCTTCTTTTAAATTAGTAATATCAGATGTGAAATTTGTTGGGTTTCCTTCAGAAATATCAATCTCAGAGCGATTATAGACCTGAATTACTTCAATTTCAGAAGCATTAGAAAAAGCCTTAAAAAGGTGTTGTCCTACATTTCCGAAGCCTAAAATTACGATACGAATCATCGGACGAAGATAAACAATTTGTCATTCAGAACGAAGTGAAGAATCTCTAATTAAAGGTACCCTTTTAGTTAGGAAACAATATCTTTGCTAAACATTTTTACCATTATTAAATTAAGCTAATTAAGGCAAAATAAAATGAAGCGTGACATACAATCCAGAGAAGATATTTCAAAATTAATTCACACTTTTTACGATGAAGTTAGAGAAGATGACTTATTAGGACCTATTTTCAATTCGATGATTAAAGATTGGGATACACATTTAGAGTTGCTAACCGATTTTTGGGAAACCAACCTTTTTTTTGTGAAAAAATATACTGGAAATCCTTTAGCTGCTCACGTTAGAGCCGATAAATTTCATAATCATACAATCAATGAATTTCATTTTGGAACTTGGTTAAATCTTTGGTTTAAAAATATAGATGCATTGTTCGAAGGAGAAAACGCACAATTAGCAAAAAATAGAGCCAGAAACATGAGCACTTTTATGAATATAGAAATATTTAAAAACCGACCTAAAAAGTAGTGTTGTTTTAATTTGAGAGACCTCACAGGTTTTCAAAACCTGTGAGGTCTTTACAAGATATATTTAAAATGAATAAACTTTAACAAAATTTAATATAATTCAGTCAATAAAAATCAAACTCGTGTATTCATGGCGATTTAATATTGCTTAAATTTGCAGCAAATTAACAACTCATGCTTAAGAAATTATTTTCTATTCTTTTCTCAACGCGTTTAACCTCCATATTATTTATTGTTTTTGCTGTCGCAATGGCAACAGGGACATTTATGGACGCTTCAGCAGATACTTCACCCACACCATATTCTCGTGAATTAATCTATAATACCAAGTGGTTTGAAGCCATCATGGGATTATTTATGATAAATTTTATCGGAAATATTTCAAAATACCGCCTATTCCGGAAAGAAAAATGGGCAACTTTAACTATACATCTTTCTTTTATCTTAATTATTTTGGGAGCATTTGTAACTCGATACATTAGTTTTGAGGGCATGATGCACATTCGAGAAGGGGCTACTGAAAACACCATACTATCTTCAGAAACCTATTTGAAAATGTTTATCGATGGTGATTATAAAAGGGATGGAGTTGATCAAAGAAGAAATATAGACCCAATTCATTTGCGTTTATCCGAAAGATTAAACAATGATTTTGAAATAAATACCGATTATAACAATCAAGATGTTAGCATAAGATATGTAAATTATATTGGTAATGCGAAGGAAGGCGTTATTGCAAAAGAAGGAGGAAAAAACTTCTTAAAAATTGTAGAGGCAGGAGGAGGAGAACGTCACGATCATTGGATTGGTGATGGTGATGTGTTGGATATTCATAATGTGCTCATTTCCTTAAACAATCCAACAGAGGGGGCAATTAATTTAGGTTATAAAGATGGAGAATATACTATCTTATCTACTTTTGAAGGGCAATGGATGCGAATGGCTGATCAGGAAAAAGGAATATTAATAAGCGATAGTTTACAACCCTTAAATCTTCGTTCTTTATACCAAGTGGCAGGAATGGCTTTTGTAATTCCAGATCAGGTAATGGAAGGCGAATTTGGAATTATTAATGCCCCTAAAAACGAACCGACTAATATGAGTGCTCTGATGGTGAAAGTGAGTTCAAAAGGAGAAACAAAAGAAGTGTCAATTCTCGGAGGACAAGGAGTTGCCAGAACTCCAGTTTTAGCTGAAGTAGGAGGATTGAAGGTTTATTTGGCTTACGGATCAAAAGAATATATACTACCTTTTAGCATTACTTTAAATGAATTTATAGCCGATAAATATCCAGGAACCGAAAAAAATTATTCTGCTTTTAAAAGTAAAGTAACTGTTAATAAAAGTGATACTGAATTTTACGATTACGAAATATTTATGAATAATATTCTTGACGAGCAAGGGTATCGTTTATTTCAATCATCTTTCGATCCAGATGAAAAAGGAACGGTACTTTCTGTAAATCATGATTTTTGGGGAACTTGGATTACCTATATTGGTTATGGTTTGTTATACTTAGGACTGTTAGCAATTTTATTTGATCCTAATAGTCGTTTTTCAGATTTAAAAAAGATGCTTCAAAAAATAAAAAAGAAGAAAACAGCCTTAACAACTATCTTGATTTTACTAGTTTCTTTAACAGGGTTTGCACAAGAAACAAATTCGCATAGAAGCAAAATTTCCAAAGAGAAAATAGATTCTATCATAGTCGCAAATGCTGTTTCAAAAGAGCACGCTTTAAAATTTGCCCATTTAGTATTACAGGATAATGGGCGTATGAAACCTGTAAATACTTTTGCAAGCGAGTTATTGCGTAAAATAAGTCATAGCGATACTTACGAAGGTTTGGATGCCAATCAGGTATTTGTATCTATGGTGGAATTTCCACGTTTATGGCTGGAGGTTCCTATTATGTACTTAAAAAGAGGAAACGATAGTATTCGTGAGATTATAGGAGTTTCAAAAGATGCAAAACGGTTCTCATTAATGGATTTAATTGATGAAAATGGAAGAAACAAATTAGGACCTTATATTGAAAACGCTTCAAAAACAAATAATAAAAATCAGTTTCAGAAGGATTTCATGAAAGCCTATGAAAACTTTTATTTATTAAATGAAGCGTTAAGTGGTGGGATTTTTAAAATTTTCCCAATTCCAGATGATGTTAATAACCGTTGGGTTTCTTATCCTGAATTGGATCAAGTTCATTACCAAGAAAAAGATTCTGCTTTTGTGAGAAATATTCTCCCTTATTATTTTGAAACTCTTCAGAAGTCAAGAGAAACTGGAGACTACAAAGCTTCAGATGAACTGTTAGAAGGAATTACTATGTTTCAGAAGAAATTTGGAGCCGATGTAATGCCTTCAGAAAGTAAAATAAACACAGAGGTTTTATATAATAAAATTAACATTTTTAATAAGCTTTATAAATACTTTGCAATGTTCGGAATGTTGATGTTTGTTTTTATTATCATTCAGATATTCAACGAAAATAAAGTAATTAACTTTCTTATTAAATCTAGTAAATTAATTATTTGGATTCTCTTTATAATGTTGACTATTGGGCTAATTGCTAGATGGTATATTAGTGGTCACGCTCCTTGGAGTAACGCCTACGAATCTATTATTTATGTTGGTTGGGCAACCGTTTTATTCGGATTAACATTAGGAAGAAGAAGTTATATTACTATTGCATCTACGGCATTTGTGGCAGCAATTATTTTGTGGGTAGCGCACTTAAACTGGATAGACCCTCAAATTGCAAACCTTTCTCCGGTATTGGATAGTTATTGGTTAATGATCCACGTTGCGATTATAGTAGCGAGTTACGGACCATTTACTTTAGGAATGATTTTAGGATTGACCTCCTTATTATTAATGGTAATGACTAATAAAAAGAATTTCAGTAAAATGAATTTGAATATAAAAGAACTAACTATTATTACCGAAATGGCTTTAACAGTAGGTTTGGTTATGCTTTCTATTGGAAACTTTTTAGGCGGACAGTGGGCTAATGAAAGTTGGGGACGTTATTGGGGTTGGGATCCTAAAGAAACTTGGGCATTGATAAGTATCATGATTTATGCTTTTGTTGTACATATGCGTTTGGTACCTGGATTAAGAGGAAAGTGGAGTTTTAATTTCGCAGCAGTTGTAGCTTTTGCTTCAATTATAATGACTTATTTTGGAGTGAATTTCTATCTAGTTGGATTGCATTCTTATGCAAGCGGTGATATGCCTGTTACACCAAATTTTGTTTGGTACTCCATTGTTTTTGTATTTATTTTAGCTTCATTAGCATTTGTTAAATACAAAAAATATTACACGAAAAAAGGGTAAGAATTTTACGTCTTACCCTTTGTTTAGTTTAAGTATTACTAAAGTTAATTATAGATATAGTCAGGTTGACTATCCACCATTCTATAATCTTCTTGAATGTGTTCACTAATTTCAAGTTTTTGATAGAGTTCTTTTGTATGATCTACCACTTCATCTTCAGATAATTTTAATTTTCTTGCTATTTTGGTATTTGTTTTTCCTTCTGAAATGTACTGAAGTAATTTAATTTCTAGTCCATCTAAATCATAATGCATGATAAGGTTTTCTAAATAAACGTCTTCAACAAGTTCTTCTACTTTATTTCTACTCATCATATCTTTTCTTTTAAGGAATATCCTCATTTCTGTTTGTCTTAATTCGCCTTCTTCTTTTACGGCTTGCATTCGATACATTATTGCATATGAAAGTAATAATACCTCAAAAAGCACAACAACTTTTAAATGGACAGCTTCCGTAAATAGAAAATCAACTCCAAAAGGTTTTAAAACAAAAAAGTCTATTGAAAACAAAAGCGGAATAAAAGTCCCGATTACATAAAACTTAGCATAGTTCTTTTTACTGAAAAGTAAAACCCCCATTAAAAAATACAAGCTTAAAACTCCAAACATAATAGTATTTGAAATATTAGCAATAAATGAATTATTGAAAATCCAGGCAGCAATAATTAGTAAAGCTGAAATTCCAAAAAGAGGAACCGTTAAATGAATTGTGTTTTTGTAAAACTCTTTTATATTTAAAAATTTACTAGCAAAATATGCGCTGAGCCCTATGGATATTAAAAGTAAAGACGATTGGATTAATTGATTGTTAATAATACTGTCAATTCCAACTAAAGAAAATAATCCTTCTGAAAAGAATAATACAATTGTCAAAGCAGCAACTGATGCTGAGAATATTGCAAATAATTTTTCATCAAAAATAAAATAACAAACTATATTAAGTAATATGATGGTAAATGCAAATCCATAAAACAATCCTTGATTAAATAAGTTTCCTTGAAAGTGAACAGGGCTAAAATTTACTGCTGTTGAAATATTTGAATTATTAATAATTTTGTAGGAAAATTCTTTATTCAATGAAATTCCTCCACCAAAAGAATTTTCAGAATAGTATTGATAAAACCCATTTTTGTTAAGCCCATTACTTAATAATTTAAATGAATTTAATGCTTCATTTAAATTTGAAGTATCATCATTATTAAGTTTGTTAAAGTRCTGAAAAATAGAATTTTTGCTTGAATTTTGTTCTGATTCATTATTAGTAATTGAGCCAAAACTCATTGCTGAAAATGTAACAAAAAGACATAGTAGCAGGGGCATTAATTGTCGTTTCATAATAAGTAAGTTTTAATCATTTGGGAAGAGCAATATACAAATTAATTACACTTTAACCAATAAAACTGCATTTAATCGATTTTTTGACAATTAAAAARGGCTGCTTGGTATAGCAGCCTTAACATTAAACRTATAAAAATATTTMTAATTAATTATTTCCAACCATATTTTCTGGCTTTACCCATTGGTCAAATTCTTCTTCAGTTAAATACCCTAACCTTACCGCTTCAATTTTAAGAGTTGTTCCATTTTCGTGAGCAGTATTAGCAATTTCTGCAGCTTTATAATACCCTATTTTAGGATTTAAAGCAGTAACTAACATCAAAGAATTGTTTAGCTGAATTTTAATAACTTCGTAATTTGGTTCGATACCAGCAACACAATTTTTTTCAAAAGAGACACTAGCATCTCCTATAAGTTGAGCCGATTGCAAAAAATTAGCAGCCATTACGGGTTTAAAAACATTCAATTCATAATGACCTTGCATCCCTCCAACAGCAATAGCTACATCGTTGCCTATTACTTGTGCACAAACCATGGTTAGTGCTTCAGCTTGAGTTGGATTTACTTTTCCAGGCATAATGGAAGAACCAGGTTCGTTTGCAGGAATAGAAATTTCTCCAATTCCACTTCTTGGTCCGCTTGCTAACATTCTAATATCGTTGGCTATTTTATTTAACGAAACTGCCAATTGTTTTAATGCTCCGTGAGATTCTACAATCGCATCGTGAGCTGCTAATGCTTCAAATTTATTTTCAGCAGTAACAAAAGGTAAACCTGTAAATTTTGCGATATAACCAGCTACATTTTCAGAATAACCTTTTGGAGTGTTAATTCCTGTTCCTACTGCGGTTCCTCCTAAAGCTAGTTCAGAAAGGTGAGAAAGAGTGTTTTTTAATGCTTTAATTCCGTGTTGAAGTTGTGAAGCATATCCACTAAATTCTTGTCCTAAAGTAAGAGGAGTCGCATCCATTAAATGAGTACGTCCAATTTTTACAACGTCTTTAAATTCTTCAGCTTTATTGGCTAATGAGGTTTGTAACTGTTGAACTCCTGGAATGGTATTCTCTACTAATTTTTTATAGGCCGCAATGTGCATACCCGTAGGGAAGGTGTCGTTAGATGATTGCGATTTATTAACATCATCGTTGGGTGTTAAGGTTTTTTCACCTTCGCCAATTTTCTTTCCAACAAGTTGATGCGCACGATTTGCAATAACCTCGTTTAAGTTCATATTGCTTTGCGTACCACTTCCAGTTTGCCAAATCACCAATGGAAATTGATCATCGTGAATTCCAGTTAAAATTTCATCGCAAACAGCTGCGATTAAATCTCTTTTTTCTTCAGAAAGAACGCCCAATTCGCAGTTGCTATACGCAGCAGATTTTTTTAAATAAGCGAAGCCATATACTATTTCTAAAGGCATAGAGGCAGCTGCACCAATTTTAAAGTTATTGCGAGAACGCTCTGTTTGCGCACCCCAAAGTTTGTCAGCAGGAACTTGAACCTCGCCTAACGTGTCTTTTTCAATTCTGTAGTTCATAATTTTGTTTTGAAGAGCTACAAAGGTACGAAAACAACCAATTTTAGGCTACTTTATAAATGTTTAATTCCTGTTAATAAATTATTTTTTTTCTTGTTTTTTCTGAAAAAAGCATAGTATATTTGACACATCAATAAAAAACACGATTTATTATGTTTGATTTTAGTCAGTATTTAGGATTTTTAGCATTCATGACCATTGTTACCATTGGTTTTTGGTTAATGATCTTTTTAGTATCTATTCTACCTTATTGGATAGGAGGTTCTTTATTAGAAAGATGGAAATTAAGACGTGAAGCAAAGAAAAACGAATAAGTCATAGACTTTATACCTTATATATAATTGGGATGTGTTTTATACACATCCCATTTTTTTTGTCGATTATAAAATAGATTCAACCAACTCCAAAGGCCTCCCAATAACAGCTTTATCACCATTAACTACAATTGGACGCTGTATGAGCTTAGGATATTTAACCATTGCTTTTATCACTTCGGAATCGCTGAGTTCTGTTCCTTTAAAATAATCTTTCCATTCTTGTTCGTTTTTCCGAACCAAGTCAATGGGTTTGATTTTTAGTAAATCAATAACTGCTTGTAAAGACTCTTCAGTAAAAAGTTCTTTCATATAATTAATTACTTTTACTTCTTTTCCTAAATCTAAAAGCATGGTGTTGCAGCCTCTAGATTTACTGCATCGTGGATTGTGGTATATGGTTAACATAATTTATTGTTTATTGTTATTTATTATAGTTCACTTGAGTGTGTTTGCCTTAGCAAACGTATCGAAGTGATTATTGTTTATTAATCCGTGAAAAAACTGTAACATCCGTAATCCCGAAACTTCGGGAGTGTTCCTATTTTCAAACTTCAACTTCGATTTTACTCCAACTCCTCAATCTCCAGTCGATAATCATACTGTAAATCTTCATGCAACAATGACACTTTCTTTTTTATAAAATCAAGGTTCCTATTATAAAGGTTCTCCAATGCTTTACTTTTAAAAATAGATGGATTAAATTCCTTTAACTTACCAGCAAAATAGAGGAGGAGTTCTACTTCGGTTTCTTTATTTTGAGAATAGCGTATGTATTTTTTTATAAGTCGTAAAATCTTTCGGATTGTCTTTCGCATATAAAAATAACTGTCGGTATTAATGGCTTCAAACTCTACATCCATTGCAGATTTTATGCTTTCAATATAGCCTTCTTCATCTGCATTCTCAAATAATAAATAGGTGAGTAACTCTTTGTTTTCCTTTTTAAAACGTGACAAACGAAGACAAAGCTCCATTAATTCTTGAGGAGACTTATGACTTAATTCTGATTTAACTTCTTTGAGTGAGGCTGCTTTCATGATAAACGAAGATAATGGTTTTTTGAGACACGAATTACACGGATTAGCACGAATTAGCACGAATTGTTTAATTCGATTTCTTATTAGACTATTCGCTTTTCAATGTTATTAATTAGTATAAAATGTACTGTCTTTACGAGGAAGGCACAACCGAAGCAATCTCATGAATAAAACATACATCATGAGATTGCTTCTCCTAGGGGCTAGCAATGACAAAACTATAATTAAACTAATATGTTGAAATTGAGAAAACTGCCTACTGAATACTGAAACCTAACTAACTCTAGTCAATTCACCATATTCCAAAATTTTCCCAGTAGTGGTTTTAAGAGAAAGCTTGTTAATTTCTATATTTTTCTTTGGGAAGTATTGCTGTACTGTTTTTCTGATTACTTCTTCTTTTAATTTAGGTGAATAGGTGTTGATGATTAAAAATCCTTTCTCACTTAATAATTCACTGGCAACTTTTACCAATTCAGGGAATTTGAATTCAATTTTCCAACGTTCCTTTTTGGCTCCAATCCCAAAGGCTGGCGGATCCATAATAATTCCGTCGTACTTTTTTCCTCGTTTTACTTCTTTTGAGGCGAATTTTAAAGCATCATCCAACACCCAATGAATTCCATCTTGACCAGAATTCTCCATATTTAATTTTGCCCAGCTAATAATCTGTTTTACAGAATCACAATGAAAAACATCCGATCTTTTAGCATTTGCAATTAAGGAAGCACCACCTGTATAAGCAAAAAGATTTAAAAATTTTCCGTCTTTAGGAAGTCGGGTATTAATGAATTCCCAGTTGGTTTGCTGTTCCGGAAAAACCCCTACATGTTTAAATTTAGTAAGCTTCAGATTAAAAATACAGTCTTTATAACTGATTTGCCATTTCGCAATTTCTTCGTTTTCAGTAATAGGAAAATCTTTTTTTAAGGATACCCAAGTTCCTGTATTGGTAGTTGCTTCTACAAACTCATACTGGGCTTTTTGTTGCCATTCATTTTCAGAAAGTACCGGAGTGAAGTAAGCATTTCTATCAGGGCGAATGGTAATAATACTTCCCCAACGCTCTAACTTTTTATTGTTTCCAGCATCGATTAATTCGTAATCTTCCCAATGTTGACTGTAGGTTCTTTTCATCATTCAAAGGTAAGTTAATTCTTTATTATTAATGCCTTTCAACTAAGTAACAAATGTTACCCCACTTAGTGACTTTTGTTACTGTGAGCAGGTATTTGTTTCCGTAATTTTGCAGAGAATTAAATTTAATAGTATGCCAACAGTAAAGTTAACAGCAGAGCAATTCAAGAACGAGGTTTTTGATTATACAACAGAAAAAGAATGGAAATTTAAAGGTGATAAGCCTGCCATCATTGATTTCTATGCAGATTGGTGTGGACCCTGTAAAATGGTGGCTCCAATATTAGAAGATTTATCTGATGATTATAAAGATCAGGTAATTATTTATAAAGTAGATACGGAGGTAGAACGCGAGTTATCGTCTGTTTTTCAGATTAGATCTATACCTTCTATGTTATTTATCCCAATGGATAAACAACCTATAATGCAAGCAGGTGCCTTACCAAAAGATGCCTTGAAAAATGTTATTGAAAAAGAATTGATTTAACCTTTTTGTGAAAAAGAAAGAGCTAAAGGCAGTTAACAAAAGTTGGCTGCTTTTTTTATTCTGAAACTTTATATCCGTTTTTTATTTCTAAAGTAGTTGGCTTTTCAAACCAACCTTCCATAAAATCAAAATCTTCTTTATTTACTTTAAATTCAAAAGTTCCTCCTTTTTGGGTATTTCTTTTTTGAATTCGTTCCCAACGTACTTTCTTAGGAATATCTAGAAAATGCAATTTGTATTTAAATCCGTTAGTTATCGCAAATTTTCTGAATTTCTCCTGATGTGATTATTTAGAGAATCCTAAATCTAAAATTGAATCTGTATGAGAGTTTTCTAATTGTTTGATGAGATTTTGTATTACCAATTCTGAACGTTCTATTCATTCTAAAAACCAATCCAATCCATCTTCAGGGTTTTTATCTGGAATAAATAAAGTGTTGTTCCAGAAGTCAATAGAGAAAATAACACCTTTTGTTGTTGCTTTTAATTTATTTGAATAGGTGGTTTTTCCAATGCCAGTATTACCAACAATTAGATGAATCATAGATAAGTTAGTTTTATTATAAATATTTAAATAACGTTTCCTAATCTTAGAGCTTCGGCATCTTTTTTGGCACCATACATTATCCCAAACATCATTCCAATACCTGTACCAATAGATATTCCGATACTTATTCCTATAAAAGGTTCGATTGCAACTCCTATTGATATTCCGATGGCATTTCCGAATATCATTCCATAAATCATTCCTATTTCGGTATAGTATTTTTTATGGGTGAATGAAAATTCTTTTTTTAAAAATGATCTTAATTCTGAATGTTTTTTCTTGTAATATTTCTTTTTGTTTTCAGGTGTTTCTGTTAAATGTAAGGAAGAAAGGTTTTCTTGAATCAACTGCAACTGACTTTCATTTAAATCTTTATCATTCAATGACGTTAGAGTTCGAATAAAACAATTGTAGGCTTTTATTTCAGATTTCTTATCTGTTTGTGATACTAGATTGTTTAAGATGTTGGTAGCCTCGTTGATTGTCATAATGTTTTATTTTATTGGTCGTATATAATGGGTTTTGTTACATTTTGGTTGAGTCACCAGTATGTTTTTTATAGATATGTTTGTTGTTTTGTGTTTACATATTTTAGGATGGGTCAKAATGAAACACAACGGGTTTGTATAAGATTGGTTGCGTTTTTAAAGGTACATTTTTTTCAGTTTAGGTAAAAATTAATTTGTAAGAAAAAACATTCTACTTAATCAACTCTAGCAATTAATTTTATACGTTGTTACCTGTTGTTTTTATTTCAATTCATAAGATTTATTACTTAGCCAAACCAGTTTTTTATTCGATTTTTTATCTATTTTATTTTTTTCATTGAGAATTCGTCGAATTTGAGTTTTGTCTAATCCTCCATATCGTTCGATTACTTCTGGAAGTTTAAAATCTAATTTTGAAGTAGTTACCATTTCCTCAAAGAAAAGTTTTGCTTGGTCAAATTTCTGAATTTCAAAGTCTATTTTAATTATATTCCTATTATTAGAAAGAGATTTTTCGTTTTTAAGTTTCGACATAAATAATTTATCTGCATCTCGGGTAACATATGTTAAATAGGCTAACAAGAATTCAAAAATTGATTTATGAGAAAACTTATATTTCCCTTCAGAGTTCCTATTTAATAATGATCTACTTTTTAATTCTATTTTGTTCAAATCAATCTTAAATTCACTTGATAGTTTTTCAACTTCTTCAAAAGGAATAAAGAGACCATTTGTTTCATAGTTTTCATAAATAAACTTGACTAATTCGTAAGAAAAGTATGAAAGATTACTTTTGAAAATCCCTCTTTCATTTTCAGGGTATTTATTTGATTCCCTTTCAAGCCAAGCAAGAATAAGAGTTTCGTAAATATCCGTTCTAGATTCAAAGGATTCTTGGTCATTATTGACCAAGTCTTTAATATATGAAAGCAGCATTGGTCTTGCTAGTAAATCATCTGTCTCATTGACAATTTCGAATGCTTTTCTTTTTTGTTTAAATTGTAAAAGATTAAAAGTCTTGTTGATATATTTTTTTATGTCTTTTGAGTCAAAAGGACTTACGTACATTTTTTTTATTGAGTGAAATCCATTGCCAATAGTATTAAATTTTCTCACTTTTAGTTCATTAGGTTCCTCTATTTGAGATGAAAAATAATGTGTTCTACAGGTTATAATTACAACCTTAAAAAGTTTGACTAAATCTATTAGTTTATTAAATTCATTTTGAATTTCATCATATTTTATGTTAAGTGTTTCATCAAATCCATCTAAAATTAAGATTGTTTCATTTGGCTCTTTGATACTGTTTAATGATTGTTTTAATGTTGTTAAATCAATTCCTAATGGTAATAGTTTTATATGACGATTTTTGTAAAATAAATTAAAAATTGAATTGTATCTAGAAAATAGATTTAAACTAAAAGTCGTWTYTSCMAYTCNNCAGAATMAMNAAGTANNAAATAGAATTGATTTATATTTTCTTTTTGCTTAAAAACTTTTTTCTGAAAGAAATTTAATAAGTCTTCTTTGGTTGAAAAGGCAAAAGTACTTTTAAGGTTTATTTCATCAGATGGATTAATATTTTGACATTTTGTTCGTACGTAATCTTTTTTTGCTTTTTTTATAACTCCATTATCATAAAATGGAAACAAATTCCTACGGTCTTTATGTATTTGTAATTTTTCAATTATGAATTTGATTAACTTGTAAATAGTTCCTAATACTAAAGGAAGAGAGATGGCTTTTACATAAATATTAGTTTCATTTATAAACCAGTTAATTAATTCTTTTAGTATTTCCATTTTTCTATCAAATAACAGGTAATTCGTTATATCGTCACTAAAGGTATCATTAATATTCCAAATACCTACAACTCATCCAATTTCTCTTCCTGTCCATTCATCATTAAATAAGCCTTTAAAAAATCATCCAAATCACCGTTTAGTACATTATCTACATTTCCGGTTTCGTGAGCAGTTCGTACATCTTTAATTAATTTATAAGGATGAAGTACATAATTTCTTATTTGCGAACCCCATTCAATCGCCATTTTACCAGATTCAATCTCGTTTCGTTGGGCTTGTTGTTTGCGTAATTCTATTTCGTACAACTGCGATTTTAGCATTTGCATTGCTTTTTCACGATTTTCTAATTGAGAACGGGTTTCAGAATTATGAATTATGATTCCAGAGGGATGGTGTGTTAAGATTGCTTTGGTTTCTACCTTGTTTACATTTTGCCCACCAGCGCCACCACTTCTTGCAAATTGCCAAGAAATATCAGAAGGATTGATGTCAATCTCAATCGTATCATCCGCCAACGGATATACATAAACASWCGCAAAACTWGTATGACGYTTKGCATTGCTATCAAAAGGAGAAATWCGCACCAAACGATGTACKCCRTTTTCACCTTTTAACCAACCAAAAGCATATTCGCCATCAATTTCTATGGTTACGGTTTTAATTCCGGCTACATCACCTGCTTGAAAATTGAGTTCCTTTACTTTTAGTTTGTGTTTTTCTGCCCACATTAAATACATACGCATCAGCATTTCTGCCCAATCGCAACTTTCGGTACCACCGGCACCTGCCGTAATCTGAAGCACAGCACTCAAATTATCACCTTCTTCACTGAGCATATTTCTAAACTCGAGGGTTTCGATAGCTTCAAAAGCTTCATTAAAACGGGTTTCTACTTGCTCGGCAGTTCCTTCGCCTTCTTTAAAGAATTCGTACAGTACTTCGGCATCGTCGGTTAGCGACTCCGCTTTTTGAAAGTCGGTGACCCACTTTTTCTTGGTTCGGAGTTCTTTCATAAAAAGTTCCGCTTCCTTTGGTTTGTTCCAAAAATTGGGGTCGAATGTTTTTTCGTCGTCATTAGCGATTTCGATTTCTTTACCCGCTAGGTCAAGAAACCTCCTTAATGCATCCAATCGCTTTTTAAGATCGTTAAGTTGATCTGTTGTTATCATGTTTACTCCCTGCGAAGGCAGGGATCTTATTTAAAAGCAGCAATAATTTTATTCTAAAACCAATATGTCTGGTTGAGCGCAGTCGAAACCTCATAGACACTTCGACTGCACTCAGTGTGACAAACCGTTTGGCTTGACAAAATAAGCTACTTAATTATTTCTCAAATCTAATTCATCCCAAAAATAGAATTTAACCTTCCATCATAAAAGAAAATTGCCATATTTTTTATAGTTTTAAGGAATTTATAAAAGTATTTAAAGCCCACAATAAAACAATATGAAATATCCCACATTTATTTTCCTTATTTTCTTCGGAATTGTGAACGCTGTCTCAGTAGCACAAAACGACAAAGACAATGTTGATGAATTGGTTTCAGAATTCATCAATAGCCTTGAAAGCAGAGCTATAGGTGAATACTTTAGTTTAAAAAAATACTGTTTAGGAACTACAGAAATATTCAAATTAAAAGACGGAAGTATGTGTGTTTCAAAAGGAACTTATTATCAAGTATTTGTTTTTTGGAAAGAAGAAGACCAAGCAATGATTAAGAAAATTGATAACTGTGGAATGTATTTTTCATTGCCTTTATCAAATACCGAAGTCATGGATTTTTTAGATATAAATAGAAAGCAATTAAAAGAAGGTGTAGTTAAAAAATATGAAGTTGAAAATCCTGAAAACGTCCCAGCTAAAAGCTCTAAGATTCATTCTTGTTTTCGGGAATTTCAGTTTAATAATGAAAATAATTCTTTTGGACAAAGCTACAATTTATACGATTTAACCAACGAATCTAAATACAAAAACATTAATTTTGAAAGTAATAATAAACTGAAAATTGTTGCATTAGAAAAAATGTTAGAAAGCTTAATTTTGCAAATGGAATCTAAATTTAGAAGACAATTTTAAAACCTATTAAAAATGATAATTGACCTACGAAGCGACACGCTAACCAAACCAACTCCTGGTATGTTAGATGCTATTTTAAGTGCAAAAACAGGAGATGATGTTTTTAAAGAAGACCCAACAGTCAACGAATTAGAAAGAAGATTTGCAGAAAAATTCGGAATGGAAACTGCCTTGTATTTTCCAACAGGTTCGATGTCTAACCAAGCAGCAATTAAACTTCATACACAACCTGGAGACTCTTTGATTTGTGATAAATGGGCACATGTTTATAATTTTGAAGCTGGTGGTGCTGCATTTAACAGTGGTGTTACTTGTAATTTAATTGATGGTGATCGAGGAATGATTACTGCAGCTGCGATTGAAGAAGGGATTAGCCCGATATCCAATTATCACACGCCAAATACGACTTTGGTTTGTTTAGAAAACACCACCAATAAAGGAGGAGGCGCTTGTTACGATTTTAATGAAATAAAAAAGATTCGAAAAGTTTGTGACGACTACGATTTAGGACTTCATTTAGACGGCGCCAGATTGATGAATGCTATCGTTGCAAAAAAGGAAGACCCTAAAGAATATGGTGAAGTTTTCGATTCTATATCTATATGTTTAAGYAAAGGAATGGGGTCRCCMATWGGWACCGTTTTATTAGGAAATAAAGAGTTAATGAAACGTGCYATYAGAATAAGAAAAGTATTTGGMGGWGCGATGCGACAAATMGGTTTTATGGCWGCTGCKGGATTATATGCACTGGATCATCAARTWGAAMGWTTRGYAGAAGATCATAAAAAAGCRGMTGAAATCGCTGCTGTTTTAAATAAAAAATCCTACATAAAAAACGTAGAACCTACTGAAACCAATATTGTGATATTCAATTTAATTGATGAATTACCATTGGATAAATTCATGAATGATATGAATGAGAAAAATGTAAAATTTAGTAATATGGGACAAGGTAAATTACGAATGGTAACGCACTTGGATTATTCACAAGAAATGCACGATCGGCTTTTGGAGATATTGAGTTCTTATGAATAAAAATTTCTTTATAAAATTCTGGTTTAAAAAAAATAGTCTTGCGTCATAAATCTAAAAGAGAAGTGGTCTTACATCAACTATCCAATATCATTTTCAAAACATATCCATCCCAGGGATATTCGGCATTCCTTCACTAGCAACAGCAGAAACTTCTGTATCGTTAATTTTTGTTGCTTTTTCAATAGCTTTATTTAAAGTAAGAATTAAATAATCTTCTAATTGCTCTTTGTCTTCTAAAAGAGTGTCATCAATTTTGATATTCTTCAATTCTCTATTAGCGGTAATGGTTACTTTTAAAAGTCCATCACTACTTTGTTCGTCAATTAAAACGGTGTTCATTCTTAATTTTGTGGCTTCTACTTTTTCTTGGGTTTCTTTTAGTTTGCCCATCATTCCTTGTAAATCTCCAAACATAATTTTCTTATTTAGTATCTTTACAAAATTACTACTTTGTTTATTAATTAATCATTATTTCATTATGAAAAAATTACTAGTTATTTCAGCAGTAACTCTTATTTTTGCAACTTCTTGTGAAAATAAAGAACCTTCAAAAAAACCTATGAATATTACACCTCCAAAGGCAGAGAAAATTGAAAAACGCTTAGAAAAACACGACGATGTTCGGATTGATAATTATTATTGGTTGAACCAACGGGAAAATGAAGAAGTAATCGATTACTTGGAAAGAGAAAACGATTATTACGATAAAATGACGGCGCATACCAAAAATATTCAAACCGATTTATTTGAAGAAATGAAAAGTCGAATTAAAGAAGATGATGAGTCGGTTCCTTATAAATACAATGGCTATTATTACATCACACGTTTTGAAAAAGGAAAAGACTATCCAATTTATACTCGTAAAAAAGACAGTTTGGAAGCCGAAGAAGAAGTATTGTTTAATGTAAATGAAATGGCTGAAGGACATAGCTATTACAATCTATCAGGATTAAGTGTAAGCCCAGATAATACGAAAGTCTCATTTGGAGTTGATACGGTAAGTAGAAGAAATTACACGATTTATATTAAAGATTTAGTTTCTGGTAACTTATTGGAAGAAAACATTCCGTTAACGACTGGTGGATCAACCTGGGCAAATGACAATCAGACTTTGTTTTATTCTCAAAAAGACGAACAAACCTTGCGATCTGATAAAATTTACAGACACCGACTAGGAACTTCTTCCGAAGAAGATAAACTTATTTTCACGGAAAAAGATGAAACTTTCGSAACCTATATTTATAAGACAAAATCTAAAAAGTTTTTAGTGATTGGTTGTTACAGTACTTTGACTTCCGAATTCAGGGTATTAAATGCAGATATACCATTTGATGAATTTAAAGTATTTCAACCAAGAGAAAGAGGATTGGAATATAGCATATCACATTTTGAAGACAGTTGGTACATTTTAACCAATAAGGATAAGGCAACCAATTTCAAATTGATGAAAACATCAGAGAAAAATACAACTCAAGAA
Organism: Flavobacterium sp.; assembly: GCA_002733185.1. Classification (GTDB taxonomy): domain Bacteria; phylum Bacteroidota; class Bacteroidia; order Flavobacteriales; family Flavobacteriaceae; genus Marifrigoribacter. Next base: position 26,189 of record NVUT01000002.1, read on the forward strand.
GATTGGGCTGAGGTGATTCCGCATCGAAAAGATGTATTATTGGAGGATATCGATATTTTTAAAGACTATTTAGTAGTTAGTGAACGTAAAAATGGTTTAAATGAAATTAAAATAACCCGTTGGGATGGAACTAATGAATATTACCTTCCTTTTGATAATGAAACCTATACGGCTTATGTTTCGGTAAACCCTGAATTCGATTCTCAAATTTTACGTTATGGTTATAATTCCTTAACAACCCCTTCCTCTGTAATCGATTTTAATATGGAAACCAAAGAACAGACGGTTTTAAAAGAAACAGAAGTTCTTGGAGGAAAATTTGATAAAAACAATTACGAGTCCAAAAGAATATGGGCAAACGCCGAAGATGGAACTAAGATTCCGGTGACGATGGTTTACAGAAAAGACACCAAAATAGACGAAAACACTCCTTTATTATTATACGCTTATGGATCTTACGGAAGTACTTCAGACCCCTATTTTTCAACAGTAAGATTAAGTTTGTTAGACAGAGGGTTTATCTATGCAACAGCCCACGTTAGAGGAGGAGAGTATTTAGGAAGAGGTTGGTACGAAGATGGAAAATTACTTCATAAAAAAAATACCTTCACCGATTTTGTAGATGTTTCAAAATATTTGATTCAAGAAAAATATACTTCAGCAGATCACTTATATGCTTATGGAGGTTCAGCAGGAGGTTTATTAATGGGAGCAATTTGCAATATGGCACCCGAATTATATCGTGGGGTGGTGGCTGCAGTTCCTTTTGTAGATGTAACAACGACGATGTTGGATGATACTATTCCATTAACAACTGGAGAATATGACGAATGGGGGAACCCGAATGATAAAGAATATTACGATTATATCAATTCTTATTCGCCTTACGATCAAGTGGAAGCTAAGGATTATCCGAACTTATTAGTAACAACCGGTTTACACGATTCGCAAGTACAATATTGGGAGCCAGCAAAATGGGTAGCAAAACTAAGAGATATGAAAACAGATAATAATTTATTATTACTCCATATAAATATGGAAGCGGGTCACGGTGGTGCTTCGGGGAGATTCAATGCTTTGAAGAAACATGCAAGAACCTATGCTTTTTTATTAGATTTAGAAGGAATTAAAGAGTAATTAATATTTTTATCGTAAATTTGTGCGGTTTAAAAACCGTCATTTTAATTGAAGGTTTTTATTAAATAAAATCCCCTTTATGAAAGAAGATTTAAACGTTTATGACAATGTGTTATCACTTATAGGAAATACCCCATTAATTAAGCTTAATAAAATAACTTCTAACTATAACGGAAGTTTCTATGCAAAGGTTGAAGGTTTCAATCCTGGACATTCTACAAAAGACAGAATCGCTTTACATATTATTGAAGATGCTGAAAAAAAAGGCATTTTAAAACCTGGAGATACTATTATTGAAACTACGAGTGGTAACACCGGTTTTAGTTTAGCAATGGTAAGTATAATTAAAGGGTATAAATGTATGTTGGCGGTGAGTTCAAAATCATCTCCAGATAAAATAGATATGCTGAAAACAATGGGAGCGAAGGTTTATGTTTGTCCAGCTCACGTTCCAGCAGATGATCCGAGATCTTATTATGAAGTTGCTAAAAGGCTTCATAAAGAAACGCCTGGTTCTATTTACATCAACCAATATTTTAATCAGTTAAATTCTGAAGCACATTACAAATCAACTGGTCCAGAAATTTGGAATCAAACAGAAGGAAAAATAACACATTTAGTTGCTTGTAGTGGTACTGGAGGAACTATTTCTGGTATTGCTCGTTTTCTGAAAGAACAAAATAAAGAAGTAAAAGTGATTGGTATTGATGCTTATGGATCGGTATTAAAAAAATACCATGAAACTCGTGAGTTTGATGAAAATGAAATATATCCCTACCGAATTGAAGGATTGGGTAAAAACTTAATTCCTTCGGCTACCGATTTTGATCAAATAGATCGTTTTGTAAAAGTTACCGATGAAGGTTCTGCACACACAGCGAGAGAATTAGCAAGTAAGGAAGGATTGTTTGTAGGTTATACAAGTGGTGCTGCTGTTGAAGGATTAAAACAATTAAGTGAAGAAGGAGAATTTAATGAAGAAAGTGTAGTAGTTGTTGTTTTTCCAGATCATGGTTCTCGTTATATGAGTAAAATTTATAGCGATAAGTGGATGGATCAGCAAGGATTCTGTGACGAAAAATTGATGGAAGCATCTGAAATTCAATATGTGAAGTAAACATTTATTTCATAAAATATACCGAAGCCACTGCATTTAAATGATGTAGTGGCTTTTTTCTTGTTAATTTCTTCCTTAAAAATTATGCAGTAACACATATAAATTGAGTATTTTTGTCGATTATATTGAAACCACACATTATGAGTAAAGATTTATTCGAAAAAATATATAAAAACAAAGGACCTCTAGGAAAATGGGCAGAAGTAGCAGAAGGTTATTTTGTGTTTCCAAAATTAGAAGGCCCAATCTCTAACCGAATGAAATTCCAAGGAAAAGAAGTAATTACTTGGAGTATTAATGATTACCTCGGATTAGCAAATCACCCAGAAGTACGAAAAGTAGATGGAGAAGCTGGAGTAAAATATGGTTCTGCCTACCCAATGGGTGCTCGTATGATGAGTGGTCACACAGATTTACACGAACAATTACAAAATGAATTAGCAGAATTTGTAAACAAAGAAGCTACTTATTTATTAAACTTTGGTTACCAAGGAATGGTTTCTACTATTGATGCTTTGGTATCAAAAGACGATGTAATTGTGTACGATGTTGATGCACACGCTTGTATTATTGATGGTGTACGTCTTCATTTAGGAAAACGATTTACCTATAGACACAACGATTTAGAAAGTATAGAAAAGAACCTGCAACGTGCTACTAAAATGGCAAAAGCAAGTGGCGGAGGGATTCTCTTAATTTCTGAAGGAGTTTTCGGAATGCGTGGAGAACAAGGAAGATTAAAAGAAATCGTTGCTTTAAAGAAAAAATACAATTTCAGATTATTTGTTGATGATGCTCACGGATTTGGTACTCTAGGTGAAAATGGTGCTGGAACCGGTATTGAGCAAGGAATTCAAGACGATATAGATGTGTATTTTGCAACCTTTGCTAAAGCTATGGCTAGTACAGGAGCGTTTATTGCTGCTGAAGAAGAAATCATCAATTATTTAAAATACAATCTACGTTCTCAAATGTTCGCTAAATCATTGCAAATGCAATTGGTGGAAGGTGCTTTGAAACGATTGGATATGTTACGTACCATGCCAGAGCTTAAAGAAAAGCTTTGGGAAAACGTAAACGCATTACAAGGAGGATTAAAAGAAAGAGGTTTTGATATCGGGACAACGCAATCTTGTGTAACTCCTGTATATTTAAAAGGATCGGTACCAGAAGCAATGGCTTTGGTAAAAGATTTACGTGAAAACCACGGAATTTTCTGTTCTATTGTAGTGTATCCAGTAATTCCAAAAGGACTTATTTTATTACGTATGATTCCTACAGCTAATCATAATTTAGAAGATGTAGAAGTTACTTTAACAGCCTTTTCTGCTATTAGAGAACGTCTAGAAAACGGAACTTATAAAAGATTATCAGCTGCTGTTGCTGCTGCTTTTGGCGAGTAAATAACTCATTTACAAAAACAAAAAAATCCAAAGCTATACTATTAGCTTTGGATTTTTTTATTCTAACAACTTTTCCAAAGTTCTAAACTTTGGAAAAGTTAAGATTAGAATAAGAATGGAAGTGTACCTATTTACTTCTACTTTTTAGGATAAAATACTTGTGGCTTTCTGATATATGCAGCAAATATTGTAGCCATAATAATTAGAATTGTAACCTCATAAGGTTTCCCTTTGTACATATGAATAAATACTATTAAAGTCATATACAAAGCTAAAAAAGCAGTTCCGATAAGTATTGTTTTGTTGTATAAAAATAGCACTGACGCTATTAAAAGAAATATTCCAGTAATAATCATTACAGTACTATTTGCAACAATTTTATCCATTTGATTTGAATGAAATATTTTGTTTAAAGCATTTGGGATAAAAAACAAGGTTATTATTACTGAAGGCAACCATATCAAGGTTGTTTTTAAAATCTTATTTGTTTTCATCTTTTATTTTGAGTTTTTTTTATTTTTACAACTTTGCCAAAGTTCTAAACTTTGGCAAAGGTAAATTGAACTTTTATTTTGCCTACAGTTTGGGTTCCACAATTAAAAAAACAGCCGTACTATCGCCTATATTAAGCACTTCATGCCATTCGGTTCCGTTACTATAAAAGTCACTTCCAGTTAAAACTTGAATTTCTTTTACTCCAGTGGTATCTTTCATTCTAAATTTACTTCCGGCTATTGTATATCCAAAATGTGGTCTGTGATAATGGCGTTCATGTCCAACTCCAGGAGGGAAGGTGCATTTTAAAACTCGAATCGCTTTATTCTCTTTAACTAGTTCACATACTGAGTTTCCTTTCCAACCTGCTTTTAAGGGGTCGGAAAGAATCTGATTTGTTTTACAAGAAATTGTACTTAAAAGGAAGATGAATAATGAAAAAGCGATTGGTTTCATTCTTAAATACTTATTTTATTTTTTTTCGATGTAGAAAACTTCACCAATTAAATTTAACTCTTCCTCAGTCAGTTTTGAAGTCTTTTTTAATGTGCTTTTTAAATCAATAATCTCTTGTTTGGTAGATGGACAGCCCATATTTTGATTATCGGAACCTAAAGAGTTTCCAATTAGGTTTTTATCTTTATCAAAAATTAACCAATAAGGCAAACCTGCTTTAACAGCATTGTGTTCTTTTAATAAATCTTCAGCACCAGGGTTTTCGAGATGTGTATTCTTTTTAGATTCCAAAACACTTAAATGAACAATCACATAGTTAGCTTCTAATGATTCTTTAATTTTTTCGTTGTTTATATTTTGATCCATTTTTTTACACCAACTACACCAAGATGCTTGAAAAATCACTAATACATTTTTATTTTCTAATGTAGCTTGTTTGTAGGCTTCATTAAGAATTTCTGAAGTTGGTTGTTGTGCAAATAAGGTGCTCGAAATAAATAAAAATAATACAGGGATAAGTAATTTGAATTTCATAGGTTATTTGTTATAAGTTAATTCTGAATGTGCTTCGTTCCTTATGTTTTACTGGACCGTTAGATTTCCAAAGTTGTTGTACGGCAACGTTTTCTTCAAGCTCCGGATTTGTTTCGGTTTGTTTAATTCCTTTGCGTACAAATATTTCGCGCATTTCTTCAAATATAATTGCGGTAACTCCCTTTCCTTGATATTCGGGATCGATTCCTATTAAATAAAAAGCGGCAGTATCGTTTTTCTTTTGTGCTTTCATTAAATAGTACCATCCAAACGGAAATAAGGACCCATTTGCTTTTTTTAATGCTTTTGAAAAGGAAGGCATCACGATTGAAAATGCAATGAGTTTTTTGTCTTGATCTAATATACAAGTGATGTATTCTGGATTGATAAAATTGAAATATTTTTCTTTATAATGGTCTATTTGATATTGCTGAATTGGAACAAAAGTTTGCAGGGAATTGTAGGTTTTATTTAGCAAACCAAACATATCATCTACAAAGGGCAATATTTGCTTTTTATTTGTAAAACGCAATACCTCTAAAGAATATCGTTGTTTAATTAGCTTAGCAAATCTCTTTACTTTATCGGTAGTTTGTGCTGGGTTTTGAAGTCTGAATTCTACCCAAGTTGCTTGTTTTACGAAACCTAATTCTTTTAAATGCTCTGCGTAATAAGGATAATGATACCAAGTAATCATGGTGTTTAGCTCTTCAAAGCCCAATGTTAAAATCCCTGCTTTTTCCATATTTGAAAAACCAACAGGACCTTCGGCATATTCAAGGTTGTTTGCTTTTCCTATTTCGTAAACTTTGTTTAGTAGGGCTTTAGTAACTTCAATATCATCAATCATATCTAACCAACCAAATCTAACTTTTTTCTTGTGGAGTTCATTGATTTCAATATGGTTGATAATAACTGCAATTCTTCCAACTGTTTTTCCGTTTTTATAAGCCAAAAAATAAAATGCTTCTGCATTTTTAAAAACAGGATTGTTTTTTACATCTAGGGTTTCCATTTCATCTTTCGTTAGAGGAGGAACCCAATATTTACAATCTTTATAAAGTTTAAAAGGGAATTTTACAAATTGTTTTAATTCCTTTTTAGTAGTAATTTTTTTTAATTCAATCATGGTTATTTTTCACTAAAGACTTCCATCGTCGCCGTCATCTTCAAAATCAATACTATCTTTTCGTTTGTTCTTTTTCTTCTTTTCATCTTTTTTATTGGCACCTTTTTCTTCTTTCTTTTTCTCTCTTCCTGCTTTCCCTTTGTCTTCTATATACTCATCTTTTTCGTGCATATCAAATCGGTATGAAATACCTAATCTTCCCATAAATCTTGAAGGAGTATCTTTAAAATTCATTAGTATAGAAGCGTCAATTTGAAAATCCTGATTAAATAAATAAGCAACTCCACCTCTAAATATTTGATCTGCATAAAAGTCGCTACTAATTCCTTGGTTCTCTAAAAACGCAGACATTTTCGCATTAAAAGTATGTGTTAGAGTTAGTATGTAAGAATAAGAAGCTTCGTCTAAAGTAACTCTATCACCAATAATATTAACCACAAAAACCCAACTTCCCCAGTTGTTTTGGGTAGCTATCGCAACAGTTGGACTAATTTCTATTCCTGTTTCAATTACAGAAATATTATTTTGAATATGTGTAAGCGGATTATCTTTTGCATCGAAATTTGCACCAGCATAAATTGAAATTGCAGGAACTAAATCTCTCCAATGGAAAGAGTTGTTTGCTTTCCAACTATACAGGTTCGGTTTTTCTAGTTCTTTTTTGCGATATGGATCAAAAAACAAATATTTAGCACCAAGTGTGTTTGATGTAAAATTACTTACTTTATAATCACCATTTGTTCCGTTTTTATCTGAAATGTTTTCAGAACGAAATCCACCGGTTAAACTTACTTCTAATTCTTCTTTCCAAACTCCGTAACGAATATTGTAATCGATTAAGAAAACGTTGGTTTCAGTGTTTTTAAGGCGATGATCTTCAGTTCCGTAACCAAAACCTGTTTCAAGTTGTAAAATTTTCTTTCCTACAGAAAAAGCTCCTTGCGAAAAGCCAGGGCGGTTGGAATTGATGGTTTCAGTATATTGTGCTGAAACACTAAAAAAATTAAATAGTAAAATTAAAAGTATGCTGTTTTGGGTTGCTTTCATAAAAAATTCAGTTAAGTTCAAAGATATATATTTATCATTTATTTAATAGTAGTTTTTTTAAAATTAAATAGACTATTTGTATTTTTGACAAGAATTAAAAAACTATGAATTCTTTTTTAGAAACGATATTAATTATACTTCTGGTATATTATGCCTTGAAGATTATTTTAAAGTTATCTAAACCTTACTTAATGCGATATGTTGCAAAGAAAGCAAATGAGCGATTTGGTCAGGCTTTTGGTAATAATCCTTTTAATACACCTAGTCAGAATCAAGAAGAAGGAAAGGTTACCATTGATCCTAAAAATGCAAACACAAAAACTTCTAAATCTACTGTTGGTGAATATGTAGATTTTGAAGAATTAGAATAGTTTGCAATTAAATACTATTTTTCTTTTATGGAATAGAATTGAGCAAATTTTCATAAATTCCCCCAGTTTTATTTTCAATATAATTTATGCAACGTTTTAAAAAGTATCTCCCACATATTGGTGTATTTGTATTATTTGTAATTATTTCACTCGCATATTTTAGTCCAGTTTTGCAAGGAAAAAAAATATTTCAGAGTGATATTGTACAATATACTGGAATGGCAAAGCAGCAAAATGATTTTAGAAAAACTACTGGCGAAGAAACCTTTTGGACCAATTCGGCTTTTGGAGGTATGCCCACCTACCAATTAGGAGCTAAGTATCCTCATAATTATATTAAAAAATTAGACCTTACACTTCGATTTTTACCAAGACCAGCTGATTATCTTTTTCTGTATTTTATAGGTATGTATATCTTGTTTTTAGTATTAAAAATAGATTATAAACTTGCTTTTATAGGTGCATTGGCTTTTGGTTTTTCTACCTATTTAATTATTATTTTGGGAGTTGGTCATAATGCAAAAGCACATGCGATTGCTTATATGCCCTTGGTTTTAAGCGGAATTATACTCACTTTCAGAAAAAAACATCTCTACGGATTCTTACTCACTACCATTGCTATGGCGTTGGAATTGGTAACCAACCACTTTCAAATGACTTACTATTTACTGCTTTTGGTAATCGTAATCGGAATTGTTTATTTAATTGAAGCTTTCAAGAACAAAACCCTTCCGCAGTATTTTAAAGCAGTCGGAATTATGGCAGCGGGTGTCTTATTGGCAATAGGAATGAACGCCACTAATATACTAGCTACCAAGGAATATGCTGATACTTCCACCAGAGGAAATAGTGAATTAACAATTAATGCAGACGGAAGTACAAAAGAAGTAAATAAAGGTTTAGATTATAATTACATCACTGAATATAGCTACGGAAAATTAGAAAGTTTTAACCTATTTATCCCTAGATTTATGGGAGGTGGTAATTCGGAACCACTTCCGGATGATCCAAAAACATTAGATGCTGCGATGCAATTGGGCGCTTCTCCTCAAGAGGCAAATCAATTGTTAAATCAAGTCCCAATGTATTGGGGAGACCAACCTATTGTTGCTGCTCCAGCTTATGTGGGTGCAGTAATTATATTTTTTGCAATTTTGGCGTTATTTCTAATAAAAGGAAAACTGAAATGGTGGTTAGTAGCTGGGTTTTTATTGAGTTTGTTTTTGTCTTGGGGAAAGAATTTTAGTTTATTAACAGACTTTTTTATTGATTTTATTCCTTTATATAACAAGTTTAGAGCGGTTTCTTCCATACAAGTTTTATTAGAAATAATATTACCAATTTTAGCGATTGTTGGATTGCAACATTTCTTTTTTAAAGCTTCTGTAAATTCTGAAACAAGAAAAAAAGCATTGCTATATGCCACAGGAATTACTGGTGGGATTACTATCATTTTTATCTTATTTAAATCTGCTTTATTTAACTTTTCAAGCCCTTATGACCCTGAATTTTTAAAGGCATTTGGACCTAGCTTTGTGGATGCAATGCGAGAAGATCGAATGACTTTGTTTATGACAGATGCAATTCGGTCTTTGATATTTGTGATATTTTCAGCGGGTGTACTTTGGGTTTTTCTAAAAAACAAATTAAACCAAACAGTTGCCATTGGTGCTTTAGGGTTATTAATTATTATCGATTTAGTAGGAGTGGACAGACGCTACGTAAATAACGATGATTTTGTAATGGCTCGAGTAATGGATCATCCATTTCAGGAAAATTTTGCAGATAAAGAGATACTTAAAGACAATGGTTATTTTAGAGTGTATGATATCACTTCAAATCCGTTTAATAGCGGAAGAGCAAGTTATTATCACAATGCTTTAGGAGGTTATCACGCTGCAAAACCGGGAAGAATGCAGGATATTGATGATTTTTATTTAAGTAAAGGTGATGTTGGAATTTTGAATATGATGAATGTGAAATACATTGTTACTCAAAGTAAAAATGGTACTGAAGTTCCACAACGAAATCCCTATGCAAACGGCCCAGCTTGGTTGGTAGAAAATGTACTATTTGCTGAAAATGCCAATGAAGAAATTAAATTTTTAGATAGTTTAGATACCAAGAAAACAGCCATTATTAATAAAGAGTTTAAAAATTTAGTGCCTTTAGAAAATATTCAAAGAGATTCTACAGCGACAATTAAGTTACTAAGTCACAGTCCAAATTATTTAAAATACGAATCTGAAACTAACTCTCCACAATTAGTGCTTTTTTCTGAAGTATATTATTATAATGGTTGGAACGTTTATATCGATGAAAAACCAGCAGAATATTTTAGAGCAAATTATATTTTACGAGCAATGACAATTCCTGAGGGAAAACATACGATTGAATTTAAATTTGAACCTCAAGTGGTAGCTACAGGAAGTAAAATAAGTTTAGCGAGTAGTATTTTGTTTGTGTTGATATTTATTGGTGGGGCTGTATTTCTTTTAAAGAAGAAAGCTAATGAAATGCAAAGTTAAATTAGGGTTGTTACACAAAGATTCACAGAGACTCACAGAGTTACGTAGCGTTTATTTCAAATGAAGAATATCAAATACTGATTGTTGAATAATGAATAAAGAAGTACCAAAGGACGAATTACTGCCTGCTGAGGACTGTAGTCTGAAGACTTCTTCCGTATTAGTCATTACCTATTATTGGCCACCAGCAGGAGGGCCAGGAGTGCAACGTTGGTTGAAATTTACAACTTATTTTAGAGAATTTGGGATTGAACCTACAGTCTATATCCCAGAAAATCCACATTATCCATTACTAGATGAATCTTTATTAAGTGAAATCCCAGAAGGAATTACCATCATAAAACAACCCATAAAAGAACCCTACGGATTTGCAAAAATGTTTTCAAAAAAGAAAACCAAACAAGTAAGTAGTGGGATAATTACTAACAAAAAACAGTCAATTTTAGAAAAAATAATGCTTTGGATTCGAGGTAATTTTTTTATTCCCGATGCGAGAGTTGGATGGGTAAAGCCTTCTGTAACATATCTTGAAAAATACATTTCAGAAAATAAAATTGATACAATTATAACTACAGGACCGCCGCATAGTTTGCATTTAGTAGGAATGCAATTAAAAGAAAAAACGAATGTAAAATGGTTGGCAGATTTTCGGGATCCTTGGACTACGATTCATTATCATAACTCATTACGATTAAGTAAAAACTCTCAAAAAAAACACAAAGATTTAGAACAGAAAGTTTTAAATAAAGCGGATCAAATTGTAGTTACCAGTCAGAATACAAAAAATGAATTTTCTTTATTAACTAAAAAACCAATTTCTGTTATTACTAATGGATATGAGGCTTCAGATAACATTCATACTCAATTAGACACTCAATTTACCTTGGTGCATATAGGTTCTTTGTTAAGCAATAGGAATCCTGAAATATTATGGAAAGTTTTTTCAGAAATAACCAATAGCAACACTGGTTTTAAAACTGATTTACAAATAAAATTAGTGGGTATTGTTGGTGATGAGATTATAGAAAGCATTCAAAAATATGGATTAACAGAAAACTGTGAAATAGTTGGTTATGTTTCGCATCAAGAAGCAATTCAATTTCAACACAATGCTCAAGTTTTATTATTAGTTGAAATGGATACTCCGGAAACCAAAGCAATTATTCCGGGAAAATTATTTGAATATTTAGCCGCTAGAAGACCTGTTATTGCATTAGGACCAGACGGAAGTGATGTAGAAACTATTCTTACTGAAACAAATTCAGGTAACTATTTCCTTTATTCGGAAGAAGAAAAATTAAAAACTCAAATCCTCACTTATTACGAAAAATTCAAAGAAAGTAATTTGGTTTCAGAATCTAAAAACATTACTAAATATAGTAGGAGAGAACTGACAAATAGAATGAGTGAATTGCTATTAAACTTAAAACAAAACCCTCGATAAACATATTGTCTAACGAGGGTTTTAAAACTAACCAACCAAAATTTTATAATCCTCTGCTTCGTTTTGAAGAGCTACTTCGAGAACTTGTACTTGCTTTTCTGTTGCTTGAACTGCTTCTAGTCGAGTTTGTTGCTACAGTTTTTCTAGTATTGTTTTTATACGAGCTGTTTCTTTTGTTTGTTGTCACAGCTTTGTTTTGTTTTGTAGTGTTTGAAGATCTTTTATAATTAGATCTTTGAACAGGTTTTGTCGAATGATTATTTCTATTATAAGATACTTTTCTAGTATTCGAATTATTGGAAGAAGTATTATATCTACTACTTTTTGATTCATTTTTACTTGAAGAATAACTTCTTTTAACACTTGATTTTCTATCTCTTGAACTCGATGTTACAGATGTATTTTTTCTATTAGACTTATACTCTTTATTAACCGCAGTTCTTCCGTTTTTATAATGAACACGACTTCCTGGGTTGTTAAAACTTCTTCTTCCGTTGGTGTAAGCAATATTGCTTCTTCCTCTGTTAGAATAATAGTTTGAATGTACATTATAGGTATATCTTGTTGGTTGATAATACCTTCTGTAAGGATAATTGTAAACTACACAACTCGCATAAACTGGGCGAACATAATAACTGTGCCAAGGTCTATAAACATAGTAATAGTTATAAGGATTTATATATCCAGTTGTATAAGAATAATAACCATAATTATTATAATAAATATGTAAACCACCAACATTTACTATACGACTATTATAATACCTAATCTCTACAGAACCAGCTTGAACTAGGCGTCCAAATTCATCATAATAAATTGGAATGTCTTCTACTTGAATCACCGCTCCATAGTCATCATATTGCACATACATATCGTAATTATAACCCGAATTATAACTGATGTTTACATTTGGAGAACTAATTATTAAACTAGAATTACTTCCGTTGTAGTTTCCTAAATAGGTAAAATCGAATTGTCCATCTGGATATACTGAAAACTCTACATTTTGTTCTGTGAAAATGTAAGATTTACCATATTCGTTTCCGTAGTAATTATTGTTTTGTTCTTCTGAAGCTATTACTGAAAATAAACTTACAAAGAAAATTCCGATTGCTAATGTGATTGAGTTTTTCATAATTCAAATATTTAGGTTAAACATTCCTTTTAATTGTTCAATGTTATATTACCAACGACCGTGCCAGAAATTATAAAGTCAATATACACGGTACTTTATAGGTGAATTTAGAATTAATTGATTTCTGAAGTATAATTTGTAGCACTAAAAAATCCGCTTTCAGAATAAACCTGAAAACGGATTTTAAAAACTAACCAACCAAAACTTTATATGAAAGTATAACTTATTACTTTACGGAAATACAGTTTGCAATCACCGTGCCATAAAAATATTCTTCTGCTGGTTTATGATTTATTTAACAATGAATTTTTCTAATAGGTATTTTGCAGTTAGTGACTTTTTGTTTTTTGCAACTTCTTCTGGAGTTCCTTCCGCCATTACTTTACCACCTTTTTCACCACCTTCCAATCCTAAATCTATAATATGGTCAGCACATTTTATTAAGTCCATATTATGTTCAACAACAATTACGGTATGTCCTTTATCTAATAAAGCGTAAAAGGATGCTAGTAATTTATTGATATCATGAAAATGTAGTCCTGTTGTCGGTTCATCGAAAATAAATAAAGCCTTCTCTTTTGTATTTCCTTTTACTAAAAAGGAAGCTAATTTAATTCGTTGTGCTTCACCACCAGAAAGGGTAGATGAACTTTGTCCTAATTGAACATAACCCAATCCAACATCTTGAAGCGGTTGTAATTTATTGGTATTTTTCTTTTCTCCGTGAAGTTTAAAGAAATCAATCGCATCATCAACCGTCATACTTAAAATATCGTGAATACTTTTCTTATTGAAATGTACCTCTAACACTTCCTTTTTAAAACGCCTTCCTTTACATATATCACATTCTAAATGTACATCTGCCATAAATTGCATTTCGATGGTTACTTCGCCTTCCCCTTTACAATTTTCACAACGACCTCCATCTACATTAAACGAAAAATGCTTGGCTTTATAACCTCGAATATCCGATAATTTCTGACGAGCATACAAATTCCGGATATCATCGTAAGCCTTAATATAGGTAACAGGATTTGAGCGACTGGAGCGTCCAATAGGATTTTGATTGATAAATTCTACATTTTTTAAACTTGAAAAATCTCCTTCAATTTTACTGAATTGCCCAGGTTTTTCTCCATAACCTCCAATTTCTTTTAGCATTGCAGGATATAATATTTTTTTAACCAAAGTACTTTTACCGCTTCCTGAAACACCCGTAATTGCCGTAAAACAACCTAAAGGAAAGGTCACATCTATATTTTTAAGATTGTTATGTCTAGCTCCAAAAAGCTGAATGCTATTTTTTGAAGTTCTCCTTTTGCTTGGAACTTTAATTGAAAGTACTCCATTTAAATAGTTGGCAGTAAGTGAATTCGATTTTAATAAATCATCATAGTTTCCTGAAGCTACTACTTCACCACCAAAAGTTCCTGCTTCGGGGCCAATATCTATAATCTCATCGGCAGCTTTCATTATGTCTTCATCATGTTCGACAACGATTACGGTATTTCCTAAATCACGTAGATTTTTTAATACTTCAATTAATCGTTCGGTATCTTTTGGGTGTAAGCCAATGCTAGGTTCATCAAGAATGTACATAGAACCTACCAAACTGCTTCCTAGAGAGGTTGCTAAATTGATTCGTTGAGATTCTCCTCCAGATAGTGTATTTGATTTTCGATTTAATGTTAAATAACTTAAACCAACATCGATTAAGAATTTGAGTCGGTTGTTAATTTCAATCAATAATCGTTTGGCAATTACTTGGTCGTATTTATTTAAAGTTAGCTTATTAAAGAAATCTACTACTTTTTCTAAAGGTAATTCTACTAATTCCTGAATAGAGGTTCCGTTAATCTTAACATAACTCGCTTCTTTTCGCAATCGTTTTCCTTTACAAGTGCTACATTTTGTTTTTCCTCTATAACGAGAAAGCATCACCCGATTTTGAATTTTATAACTTTTAGAAGTCAGTTCTTCAAAAAAATCGTTCAATCCAGTAAAATATTTATTTCCGTCCCATACCAATTGTTTTTGTTCTTCGGAAAGCTCAAACCAGGGTTTGTGAATGGGAAAATCAAATTTATAAGCCGAATTTACCAATTGATCGCGATACCAACTCATACTTTCACCACGCCAAGCAAATATGGCATTTTCAAAAACGGAAAGTGCTGTGTTAGGTATCACCAAATCATCATCAATACCAATTACATTGCCATAACCTTCGCAAGTTTCACAAGCGCCATAAGGGTTGTTAAAACTGAATAAATGCACATTCGGAACTAAAAAAGTAATTCCGTCTGCTTCAAATTTATTATTGAATTCTATTATTGAATTGTCTGATAGATTTTCAATATAAAGTTTACCTTTTCCTTCAAAGAAAGACATTTCCACTGCATCTGCTAATCGGTTATAAAAATCCTCATCGTCTTTGGTGATGATACGATCTAAGACTAGATCTATTTTCTTTGGAAAGAATTTTCCTTTTAATTCATCCAACCGAAAAACGGTATTTTCAAACTTAACACGAGCATATCCTTGTTGTGCTAATGCTATTAATTTGTTTTCCATTGTTCTTCCTTCTTCTAATTGAATGGGAGCGAGGAGGAGGAGTTTTTCGCCTTCAGAAAACTGCTTTATGTAATTGATTACATCCGAAATGTTATCTTTTTTCACCTCTTTTCCTGAAATTGGTGAAATTGTTTTCCCAATTCTGGTAAATAATAATTTTAGGTAATCATAGATTTCGGTGGAAGTTCCAACGGTCGATCGTGGGTTGGTAGAATTTACTTTCTGTTCTATGGCTATCGCTGGTGAAATACCTTTGATTGAATCTACCTTAGGTTTGTTGAGTCTTCCTAAAAACTGACGTGCATAAGATGATAAACTTTCAACATACCTTCGTTGTCCTTCGGCATAGAGTGTATCGAAGGCGAGACTAGATTTACCACTTCCAGATAAGCCGGTAATTACCACTAATTTATTTCTAGGAATGGCTACAGAAATATTCTTCAAATTATGCAATTTTGCACCTTGAATGATGATGTATTTTTTGGTATCTAGTTTGTCGAAATTCAATTTATATTATTCAAAATTAATAGGAATTTAGCAAATATACTACTTAGGAATAGAGAAAAGAAAAAAGGAGAATTAATATTTTTTTATAGATTTATTCATTTTTTTTTGCATTTGTTAAAACTTTGTTATTATATTTACACCTCACAAAATAATAAAAATCATTGCCTATAGGATAATACTACTTTTTTAAATTATAAATAAAAACTCTAAACAACCCCATATATAGTTGTTTTATATTTAAAAGTAATGTTATGATAAAAAGCAAATCTACAGATGCGCAATTAGTTAGCGCATACATGAAAGGTGATGAATGTGCTATTAGCGAATTAATTACCAGACACAAACAAAGAATTTACAGTTTTATATACTCTAAAGTATATGATAGAGATGTTACTGAAGATATTTTTCAGGACACATTTATTAAAGTTATTAGAACTTTAAAAAAGGGATCTTATAATGAAGAGGGAAAATTTATTCCTTGGGTAATGCGTATTTCTCATAATTTAGTAATAGATCATTTTAGAAAAAATAACAGAATGCCAAAATTTGAAAATAATTCGGATTTTAATATTTTTTCTGTTCTATGTGACGGCTCGTTAAATGCAGAAAAGAAAATGATTAAGGGACAAGTTGAAAGCGACTTAAGAAGGTTGATCCAAGAGTTACCTGATGATCAGAAAGAAGTACTGTTAATGCGTATTTATAAAGAAATGAGTTTTAAAGACATCAGCGAACAAACTGGAGTAAGTATTAATACCGCTTTAGGGAGAATGCGTTATGCACTTATTAATTTACGGAAAGTAATTGATAAACATAACATTGTGTTAACCAACTAATACAATAAATAGTTTTTTGCTGCGTTTATGAGGTAATACTAACCTTAAAAAAGCGATTTTATGCAAAAAATGTACTCTAAAACCTCACGCACGGAGCATGTGAATAAAAATATGGTTCCAAAAGAAGAGACAATAAAATTTCTTCTGGATTATTCTAAGGCTTTAAGTGTTATAGATTATAATAAATTGAAGTTTGAAGCACTTCTAAACTAAACTTTGGAAAAACCTCGAAAGAAATTTCGAGGTTTTTTTATGCTTTATTTTTTATAATATTCATTTATTACCGATTTTCTTCCAATTGTATTTGTGATTACATCTTTTTCTAAATTCCAAGCTCTTGCTGGCGAGTATTGTCTTCCGTAGAAGATAATTTGTAGGTGAAGTTTATTCCATAAATCTTCTGGAAACAATCTTTTAGCATCTTTTTCGGTAACCTTTACGTTTTTTCCATTAGTTAACCCCCAACGATACATTAACCTATGAATATGTGTGTCTACAGGAAAAGCTGGAATATTAAAGGCTTGTGACATGACAACACTAGCAGTTTTATGACCCACAGCAGGCAATGCTTCTAAAGCTTCGTAGGTCTTTGGTACTTGTCCGTTATACTTTTTAATTAATATTTTAGATAATCCGTGAATTCCTTTCGATTTCATTGGTGAAAGTCCAACAGGTCTAATAATATCTCTAATTTCTTCAACAGAAAGTTTGATCATATCATAAGGATTATCTGCAATTTCGAATAAAATAGGAGTGATTTTATTAACGCCTTTATCGGTACTTTGAGCAGAAAGTAATACAGCAATCAATAATGTATAAGGATCTTTGTGCTCTAAAGGTATAGGTGTTTCTGGATATAAATCGTTTAATGTTTTTATTACAAAGTCTACCTTTTCTTGTTTCGTCATTTTACGTACTTTTACACAAAAGTAAAGAAATGGACACATTAAAAGTAGGAGATAAGGCACCAAATTTCACATCGAAAGATCAAGATGGTACTGAAATATCTTTTTCAGATTATAAAGGCAAGCGAGTAATTGTATTTTTCTACCCTAAAGCAAGTACGCCAGGTTGTATTATGGAGGCTTGTAATTTAAGAGATAATTACGAAGAGTTGCAAAAGCAAGGCTATGAATTATTGGGAGTGAGTGCCGATAGTGTAAAAAGACAAACAAATTTTAGAAATAAATATAAATTTCCGTTTCCGCTTTTAGCAGATGAAAGCAAGGAGGTTATTAATTTATTTGGAGTTTGGGGACCTAAAAAATTTATGGGCAGGGAATACGACGGAATTCACCGTAAAACGTTTATTATTAATACAGATGGAGTTGTAGAACGAGTAATAGACAAAGTTAAAACTAAGTCTCACGCTGCTCAGATTTTGGAGGAGTAAAATTAAGTCAGTTTGAGCGCAGTCGAAAATCTTAATTTGTAGAAATCAAGACCCTTTCGACTGCGCTCAAGGAGACATTATATTTTACTTCCAACCAAAAAGTTTTTGTTGCTTAACAATTTGGGCAACTCCTTCTGGTAATAATTCTTCCCAACCAGCTTCTTTATTCTGAATCATTCTAAGTACCGTTCTGGAGAAAATATTCAAGTGATCTTTGTTGAAGTCTTCAATATCTACCACTTTTCCATTGTATTTAAAGAATTTATAAAGCTCTTTCATTCTTGGATGCACTTTTAAGTTTTCACTATTGGTGTATTCTCCTGTTTTTGGATTTAACATTGGGTATAAATACACTTTTAAATCTTTAAAGAAAAGCTTTCCGAAGGCTTCCAAAATTCCACCACTTAAATGACGGTAGTACTTTTCATCAAAAATATCGATTAAGTTATTTACACCAAGTGCTAAGCCCATTCTCTTTTTGGTATATGCTGAAAAGTATTCTACCAATTTGTAATATTCTTGAAAATTAGAAATCATTACAGTATGCCCTAATGAACACAACAATCTAGCTCTCGACATAAAATCTTCTTCGTTAATTTCGCCTTCAGCTCTCAAGTTGGAAAGTGTAATTTCAAAAATCACTAAGGTTTTGTCTTCATCAACCCGTTTTTCTTTTTTGAACATTTCTAACGATTTCTTGTACATATCGATATTTACCTTTGTTACAGGTCTAAATGATCCGCGCAGCGTAAGAATATTTTTCTTATATAGAATAGAAGCAGGAAGAATGTTATTTCCATCAGGACCAAACATAATTGCTTCAGTCATTCCGTTTTTTACCAATTGCAAACTCATTAATCGATTATCTACTTTTTCAAATTGAGGTCCTGAAAAATTTATAGTATCAATTTCTATTTTTTCCTCATCAATATGATCGTATAAATAACGTAGTAATTTCTTAGGTTCATCAAATTTATAGTAAGCACCATAAATT
This sequence comes from Flavobacterium sp., assembly GCA_002733185.1. Taxonomy (GTDB): domain Bacteria; phylum Bacteroidota; class Bacteroidia; order Flavobacteriales; family Flavobacteriaceae; genus Marifrigoribacter. The sequence continues at coordinate 45,286 of NVUT01000002.1, forward strand.
AAATTAACACCTAATGTTCCTAAAGTGTTTTGTTGTAAGGTTGCTTCACTTTCATGAAAGCGAATATGAAGTGAAATTTCGTTGTAATCACCATTTGGTTCTACTTGGTAACGAATTCCAACCCAACCATGACCTTTATATTTTTTAGCAAAATCGATAGTTGTCACTGTATTTGCATAAGAAAAAAACAGTTTATTCGGATGTTTTTTTCTAGGAATTCGTTGTTCAATCAAACCAATTTCGTGGGAAAGCATTGTTTTTAAACGAGATTCTGTTACGTAGCGACCATCTTTTTCAATACCATAAATGGCATCACTAAAATCCTTGTCGTAAGCAGACATTGTTTTAGCAATTGTTCCAGAAGCTCCACCTGCTCTAAAGAAATTACGAACAGTTTCTTGCCCAGCACCAATTTCTGAAAAAGAACCGTAAATATTTTCGTTTAAATTAATTCGAAGCGCTTTACTTTTTATAGAAGGAATATTCTCAATTTCCTTGTCTCCTAAGATAGTTACAGCCATAGTAATTTTTAAAATTTTAAAAGAACAAAGTTAAGAAATACCCTAGGGAAACAAAATAAATACTGTTATTTTTGTGTGAATGAAATCGCAAATTAACATTACTTTTTTAGGAACGGGTACCTCGCAAGGAATCCCTGTTATTGCAAGTAACCACCCAGTTTGTAAAAGTGATAACCCCAAAGACAAGCGATTAAGAGTCTCGGTTTTACTTTCTTGGGATGATTTTAATTTTGTAATTGATTGCGGTCCTGACTTTCGGCAGCAAATGTTACGAGAAAACGTAACCAAACTAGATGGGATTTTACTCACACATGAACATAGTGATCACACCGCTGGAATTGATGATATTCGTCCTTTTTATTTTAAACAAAGTTATTTTCCTTTTTACGCACATAAAAGGGTTTTTGAAAGTCTTCACCAACGCTTCGCCTATATTTTTGAAACTGAAAATAAATATCCAGGAGCACCGACTATTGATGAAATTAAAATTTCTAAATCAGAAATATTCACTATTGGTAATAAAAATATAATCCCAATTGAAGCGTTCCATGCTAAATTGCCTATTTTAGGTTTCAGAATTGATGACTTTACCTATTTAACAGATATAAAAACGATTTCTGAAGAGGAGATAGAAAAGGTTAAAGGAAGCAAAGTTTTAGTGATAAATGCCTTGAGACACGAATCACATCATTCACATTTATGTCTATCTGAAGCATTAGCAATTATTGAAATAATTAAACCAGAAAAAGCCTATTTAACCCATATTAGTCATACACTAGGATTTCATGATGAAGTAGAAAAAACACTACCTGAAAATGTATTCCTAGCTTATGATACTTTAAAACTAACACTATAACTATGAAACGTTCCCTATTTATGTACCTATTCTTTTTTGCAATGCTGTTTGTGATATTTCAGTATATGAATGAAAAGAAAATATTTGAAAAACAAGAAAATAAAATTGAATCGCAACGTAGTAAAATTAAAAAACATAAAGAAGATTTTCAAATTTTAAACGACTCTATTGAAAAGCTCTCTAATGAAATTTCAGATGTCAATTATTTCACATTACAAGGCAATGGAAATGCCATGTCTTATATTGAAAGTTTAGGTTTTGAAGCAAAAGATATTGAAAACTTTGTACGAGAATATATCTATGATCAAAACCTAAAAAAAGGAAACAATACTTTAATACCTTATGAAGGAATGAAGGGCGATATGAAAATTAACAAGCTAAAATTTCTAAACCACAAATGGATCCAAGCCGACTTTACCGATGGTCGTTATTGGGGAGAAATGATTTTAGAATATTATGTGACTAAAGATCGAAAAATTGAATTTCACCAAGTTTCATCTTTGATGTATCCTGCTATGTAACTTAGGGAAAGCTTGATTTGTTTTTCTTGAAGATTGCTTAATTGTATAATTAATTTAAGAATTACTTATTATTAGTTATTAAATTTTCTTGACTTTGTCATTTTTTTCGGCTAAATTTCAACAGTGTATATCACCAATTTAATTAGTAAACTGCTGATATACTTACGTTAGCAACAATGCGTAAACCACGAACATTATAGAAAAATTAATAAATCATATCACTAATTTTATTCCTGTTTCAAAGGAACTGAAAAACCGACTTGAAAAAGTTTGTGAAATTGAGATTTTTTCGAAAAATCATTTTCTTCATAAGCCGAATAAACCTTGTCTGAATACATATTTTATTAACAAAGGGTTAATAAGAATTTACTACTTAAAGGACGGTAGAGAAATAACGGATAACTTTTCAGCAGAAAATGAGTGGATTACTTCTATTTACAGTTTTCTCCAAAATATCCCTGACCATTTTCATATTCAAACTTTGGAGAAAACGGAATTGGTAAGAATCTCATTGAAAGACCTTGAAGAATGTTTCAAAGACTTTCCAGAAATGGAACGATTTGGACGAATGCTAATTTCAACATACTTTTTGGAACAGTCAGAACGCATCATTTCACTTCAGTTCAATTCAGCAAAAGAACGTTATAGTTTTTTTGAACAAACATCAAAAAAGAAATTACCGAGAATACCTCTTGGAATGTTAGCATCACATTTGGGAATGACTCAAGAAACTTTAAGTAGAGTCAGGTCAGCAAAAAATGCTTTTTGATTTAGATCAAATGTTGTAACTCTACTAATCAATATCTTTGGCACAAAAATATTATATGACAAATAAAACTTATGGAATTATAGGAATTGCAATACCAACCCTTTTTTTTACTACCTATATCATTATGTCATCAATACGTCCAGAATATTCTATGTTTACAAAAGCAATAAGTGAACTTGGTTCAATTGATGCTCCAAATAAATGGGTTTGGAACTGTTTGGGATATGTTTTCACAGGTATACTTATCGCTATTTACGGAACGGGATTATACAAAAATATAGCGGTTGAAAATTCCAGCAAACTACCATTATACGGAATTTTATTAAGTGGAATATTTATGGCAATTTCAGGAATATTTCCGGGTGATTTTGACAACAAAGAATCAATAACAATGCTTTTACACACACTTGGGAGTTTTGGAAGTTATATCTTCTTTTTAGTTGGAGCTTTTACTTATCCCAAACTAATGGGTAAAAGTGACTATTGGAAAAGCGCCAAAAAACCTACTTTGATTTTGACTTATCTAACAATCATATTTGGGGCTTGGGTTTTTGTATTTCCAAATATTCCTGCTCTTGGACAAAGAATTGTATTCTTCTTCTACTTCTTATGGATTTTATTCACTGCTATTAAACTTTATAACAAGCCGAAAGAAAGCAAAGTTGCTAACAAAGTGTAAAGTCTAATCTTTAACTTTTGTAAACCATGTATCTTAACGAACAAACTTCCAATACAGTCTAACTATATTCAATAGCTAAAACATCTTGTTGTTTAATACTTCTCCAACCAAGCCTTCAATTCATAAAAATTCTGAGGAGCTACACCGTGACCAACAGGGAATTCAGAGTATTCACAATCAATATTTAAGTTTTGTAAAAAAGGTTGTGTTTTACGAGCCCAATCCACAGGAATTACTTGATCTACACTTCCGTGGGAGGTATAAATACTTAAGTTGCTAAAGTCGTTTTGAGCATAATTTTCTTTAAAAATAGCTTCATTTATATAACCACTTAAGCCTATTACATTTTTTACTTTTTCAGGAAAACTTAATGCCACTGCAAAACTTAAAATGGTTCCTTGACTAAAACCTAAAAGGGTTATATTATTGGAATCTACTTCGTATTTYTCAATAATTTCATCAATGCACTTTACTACTAAATCTCTAGATTCAATTGCCTGTTTGTCATCACTCCATTTTCCATCTACATTATCAAAATGAATGGCATACCAAGCATTTCCGTATGGTTGCATTGCATAAGGTGCTTTTAGGGAGATGATAGTGTATTCTAAGGGTAATTCAGCAGCAAACGAAAATAAATCGTTTTCATCACTTCCGTAGCCGTGAAGCATGATGATTACTGGACCTTTTCCAGAAGTGTTATTTGAAGCTCTGTAATTATGTTCTAAAGAGAGTTGTTGTTTTTCCATAAATAGTATTGTTCCAATCTGAGTATTAACGAACGTTTTTGGAAGTAATGAGATTGTTTTTTATTATGTGTCTTTTTTCTTAAAGCGAAGCGGTCTTACATCTTTTATTTACTGGTCTAATAATTTAAACCACTTTTGAAATAAATCACTAATAATAGGCACTCCTTGAGATTTTCCAGAAATCGCCATCACTAAGGAATACACCCACATAAAAAAGCAAGCTGTCCAAGCAATTTGCCCAACAAATAGTAAAATATCATTTCCTGTAAAAAATGTAGTGGAAATAAATAAAATCAATACCAATCCAAACATATTCTTGATGTGATAGGTTACGAATTTATCTTTTTCATCCATATTTAAAATATAGGCGATAATCAAACCTATAAAAGAGAGGTAAGCTAAAATAGCTTTGTAATTTGCTTTTTGTTTCATATTTATTTTGTGCAAGTAATCCCGATACTTTGGAATCGCTTATTATTTATTTAATACTAGTTTGTTATTAGCTATGATTCCGTAAACGTTCCCTTTTAATTCACAATCTAATAATGCAGCGTTTTTTGAAGTTGAACTAATATTTTCTTCCGAAAACATCCATTCTTGTGTTGGATTAAATAAAGTTAGGTCTGCTTTATTTCCTTCTTTAATAATGTTTTGAGGGATTGTAAATGCTTCCTTTAATTGGGTAAGTTTTTTTACTGTTTCTTCTGTACTTATAACAGAATTTAATGCTCCGAAGCAGCTTTCTAATCCAATGCTTCCATAAAAAGCGTGATCAAATTCTATTTTTTTATGTTCGATGTCAATAGGATTATGATCGCTTGTAACTCCGTCAATCGTTCCATCTTCAAGTCCTTTTAAAAGTGCTTTAATATCTTTTTTGGTTCGTAAAGGCGGCATTAATTTATAATTGGTGTCGAAAGTTTCTAATACATCGTCTGTTAAAATAAGATTGTTGATTGCAACACTACAAGTAACATTCAGTCCTTTTTTCTTCGCTTCTTTTAGYAWTKWWWCCNATWTYTTMRWMGNGANCGYMSKWWKNNGAARTYTCCCTCCCGTATATTCCAAAATATATAAGTCTCTAGTTATTTGAAGTTCTTCTGCCAAAGCTGGAATTCCTTTTAATCCTAATAAAGTGCTATTGGTTTCTTCATTGACCATTCCTTTTTGTGCGATGGCTTTTTCAAAAGGAAATGATTGCACCAATCCATCAAATGTTTGTGTGTACTGAAGGGCAATTTTTAATAAATTTGGATTCTTAACAGGCAATTTATAATCGTAGAAGGAAACGGCTCCTTCGTTTTTCATATCGTATAATTCGGCTAAATTTTCTCCATCACACTTACTAGTTAAAGCACCGATAGGATAGAGGCTTACCGAATTTCCTGAAGCTTCAGATTTTAAATATTTTATGGTCGATTTATTATCCGTTACAGGATTGGTGTTGGTGTTTACTGCTACGTGAGTAAAACCGCTTTTTGCTGCCACTTTTAAACCGTTGGCAATGGTTTCTCGTTCTTCAAAACCAGGTTCTCCAAAAGAAACACTACTATCAAACCAACCTTGAGAAATATGAAGATTTACTAAGGAAACTTCCTTTACATTCTTCTCATTTTTAATGGAAACTGCAATTTTTGTAATGATACCGTTTTCAATAAGAAGGTCTCTTTTTTTAAGATGATGTTTGCTGGTTTCATCTATAATTATGGCCGATTTAATTAATACATTCATAATCAATTAGTTTTTTAAAAATTTCAATAACAACATTTCAGTAATTAAAAAGAGTAGTGCAAAAATAACAAACCATTTCCAATAACTATTAATCGTATTTTCTTCTGAAATAGTTTCCAATAAATCATCAATGGAGCTATAAACAGTAATATTCTCCCAGTTTTCAGGATCTAAATAAGTGAGTTTACTTTCATCTCTATTAAAATTATAACTCACATTTTCTAGATATTCTGAAGCTTTTTCAATTGCATAAATACCAGCTTTTGAAGGTTCTTCTTCCGTAGTAATATTTACCTGAGTAGCTTTTGTTTGTTGCAAGGGAATGAAATTAAAAGTACTATCTTTTATAGTAAGAATCTCATCTTGACCTAACTGAATTGGAACTGAAAATTGGTTCTGTTTTCCTATTTCGAAATATAATTTTGACAAAGATAAACTCTGTTTTGCCATATTATAAATCGTTGGAACAATTAAAGGTGAATTTTGAAAATTGGAGTTTTCTTTATTGGTAGCAGCCGTGCTTAGATAGTTATTTTCTTTTTGAATTATAAATGGCTTGCTGTCTTCAAATTTTAAAACGGCTGTTCCTAAAGATGAAATGGCATAAAAAGAATTCACTTTTGGATACTGAAAATTAACGACTTGTTTTTCAAAAACACCTTCATATAATGGATGGTTAAAAACAATTTGAGTAATCTTTTTTTCTTGCGCTACCCTTTCTGAAATAGAACCCAGTTGTAGTTTGTTTAATAGAGAATTATAAGTTGAAATCTCGATGTTTTCTGAAGGAATAATAAAAATTGAACCTCCATTTTCTGAAAAAACCTGAAGGGCGGTACTTAGCGATTCTGGTATAGTAGCTAGTTCGTTAAGAATTAGAAAATTTTGATTTGAAAACTCACTATAATTCAAATTCTCCACATTCTGTTGAATAAATACAAACTCTTCCGGATTAAAGATACGCTGTAAATAATCGGTTTTCCCATTATTTAAAGTCAATACTTTAATTTTTTCAGGAGTATTCATAGTAAAATAAAGGATATTGTCAAATAGTAAATTTGGATCGTTAATTTCTATTTTTCCTTTAAAACCTTTGCTATTATCTATGTCAAACGAAATTAATTGGCTAGTATTTTCAGAAAAATCTATTGCTGTTTTTGTAACTAACACTTGATTGTTATATAATGAAACAGGAATGGGTTCCGGATAATTTTCTGAAGAAGACACCTTAACCTTCAACTTTGTTATTGCATTTTTTTTAATGATATATGCAGTGTCAATACTACTATTTCTAAGGTTTTTCGGAATTAATTGTATGGCTTCAACTTTTATATCATTTTCGATATTTGGGAAATTTCCTTTTTGCTGAAAGTCTGAAATTAGAATTAATCTTTTTTCCGAAGTAGGATTATTTTCAGAAAACAATCTATTTGCTCTCAGTAAAACATCATTTAAAGGAAGTTGCTTTTGAGTATAATTAACCCTAAGAATATCATTTTTAAAATCTTGAATGGAAGCCTTGTTTTTAATAACATCATTGGTGAACCAACTTATGTTTTTAGATAAAACAGATTGTGAATATAACTGCTGAATTGTTTGTTGCAACAATGGCCCGTTTTCATCTTTAAGCTGCATACTAAAAGAGTTGTCAATATATAGGACGGTTTCTTTTTCTGTATTTAATGCGGTTTTAGAAGCCGAAAAGGGTTGTGCAAAAGCCAAAACAATACAAGCCAATGCTAGCAATCTTGTTAATAAAGTCAGCCATTTTTTTAATTGCGAACTTTTTCGAGTTTGAATAGTCACTTTTTTAAGAAAAGCAACATTGGTAAAAGCTACTTTCTGAAATCGTCTAAGTTGAAAAAGATGAATGAAAATAGGAATGAGCAGTAAGAAAAGTGCGTAAAGAAGTTCAGGGTGTTTAAACTGCATTCCAATTAAGATTTTTCAAAGATAAAATAAACTATTGTTTTGTGATGCTTTATCATATTAAAAATTTTCAAAAACTCCCAAACCGAATAAAGCGAAGTCGTATTTTACAGGATCTTGTGCGTCGAGGCTTCTAAGAGCGGCGTCTAATTCTGCCAATGCCTTTCCATCGTTTTGTTTTCTTTTAATAAGTCCTAATTTGCGAGAAACATTTCCAGTATGAACATCCAAAGGGCAGGAGAGTACCGAAGGCGAAATGCTCTTCCAAAGGCCAAAATCTACACCTGCAGTATCGTTTCGTACCATCCAACGCAAAAACATGTTGATGCGTTTGGCTGCTGAATTTTTTAAAGGATCGCTAATATGTTTTTCGGTTCGTTGTAAATGTGGCAAGCTAAAAAACTGTTTTTTAAACTCATGAATTGCTGGTTGTATGGAGTTGTTTTGTATGTTTTTTGAAAATAAGAGCTCCATTCCTCCTTGTCTGTTATAAATATCTTGTAGAGCGAACATAAAATAAGTGAGGTCAAACTCGTTAAAAGTACGGTGTACAAAGCCTGAAAGGTATTTGTCGTCTTTTGTTGAAAAGTTTGAGACGAAATCTAATGGAGAGTTACCCATAATTTCAACTAATCTATTTCCGTTTTTAATGATGCTTTTTCGGTTTCCCCAAGCAATAATAGAAACTAGAAAAGCAATAATCTCAATATCTTCTTTTCTAGCTCCTTGATTTTGTAATTGATGTGGAATTTGAATAGGATCACTCTCAATAAAGGTAGGATTGTTATAAAGTAAGACTTTAGAATCTAGGAATTCTTTTAATTCAGTTTGATTCATATTAAGAAACAATCTTTCCGTCCACCATTACCAATTTTCGATCTGCCATTTCTGCTAAATCATTGTTATGAGTAACAATAATAAATGTTTGCCCAAACTCATCTCTTAATTTAAAGAATAAATTATGCAGATTTTCAGCACTTTCAGTATCTAAATTACCACTAGGTTCGTCGGCTAATATAATTGATGGATTGTTTATTAAAGACCTTGCAACGGCAACTCTTTGTTGTTCACCTCCAGATAATTCGTTGGGTTTATGATTTTCACGGTTCGACAAATCTAAAAATGCCAATAACTCTTTGGCTCGTTTTTCGGTTTCTGCTTTTGGAGTTTTTTTAATAAAAGCAGGAATACAAATATTTTCTAAGGCTGTAAATTCAGGAAGTAATTGATGAAACTGAAAAATAAATCCTAAGTTTTCATTTCTGAATTTTGCTAACTGATTTCTACTTAAGGAAGCAATATCGGTTCCATTAATACGAAGGGAGCTTTTATGTTCTTCATTTGAAAAGGTATCTAAAGTTCCTAATATTTGGAGCAATGTCGTTTTTCCAGTTCCAGAAGCACCAATTATTGATACAATTTCACTTTTAACAATTTTTAAATCTACTCCTTTTAAAACGTGAAGAGTATCGAAATATTTGTGAATGTTTTTTGCTTCAATCATAAGAATAATTATATCGTGAAAGTAGTATTTTAGGATTGATTTGACAATTTAATTATTACGAATTCTTCTTTAGTAAATTCGTAATATTATTATAATCTATAAAATAGGTTACCCGTAACGAAACCGTATGTTGTCCAGGTTGATCGAATAAGTTTTGCAAACTTTCACCATAGTTAATTGATGAAAGATTATCCTGATTAAAAATTTGATTTCTATATAATAAGGTAGCTTCACTTCCGGGTGCAAATCGCCATCTAAAACTTAAATCAATGTTCCAAATATTAAAATTTCTGTTAGGGTCGTTTTCCGATGTGTCGTAATCGGTAGATGTTAACGAACCGTTTTTATTTAAGGTGTAAAACAAATTGTCGCTGTAATCTGCAGTTCCCCAGAAATTTCTGAAACGTAAATCGATGGCTTTATAGGGATCAAAATTATAACTTGCCGTTAGTGAATTTTCAAGGTTGGCGATGTTTCTTTGGCCAAAAAAGATGTTGGTTCCGTCGTAATCGATAAAACCTTTATTGTGATTAGCCGCAAAATAATTGGTTCTCCATACCACTAATAAATTATCTGAAAAACGATAACGAGGATCAAAATTAAAGCTAAAATTTTGCTGTGGATCATCGATGTAAGTCCGATAACCTAATCCGGCATTCAAAGCAAACTTTTTTCTAAAATCGGAAGAAATCCATCCGTTAATACCATAATTAGGAGTAAAAGTTACAAACCTACCATCTACTCGTGGTTCAAAATAATCTTCTTTTTTAGACCTAAAATTTGTTCCTCCTCCAAATGCAAATCTTTCAATAGTAAAAAAAAATACATTTAAATTTATAGAGTTTTCAGTTTGTATGCTAGGTTGATATAACCTTCTATGCCTTGCTGATAAGTTAATTCTGTATTTGTTAAATTTTTTGGTAGGCTCAAATATTTCATAAGAGATTCCACCACCAAAATTATTAAAATTATTTCTAAAATTTAATCCTAAATCATTAATATCTAGTGTTGTATTTGCAAAGTCGTGTCCAACTCTGTATCTGAAATTTCCTTCTGTTTTAGCTAAATTTATTTCAGAACGAAAACCAGATTTAAAACCATCTCCATAATTTACATTACTAAAAACGGCTCTACCAGAAGTTCTATAACTGTTTTTTTTGTTGGCAATATCAAATACCCCAGCAGTAATATTGGCGTCTCTAAACTCGCTTCCATTTCTTATAACACTTGTATTTACAAGCGAAACTGACGAGTTTCCATTAAACTGTTGGTCTAAAACAAAAACATTATAATTGGATAAAGGTTCTAGTAAAATATCCCGATTTTCACCCGTTTCAGTATCTGTTACTTTTGCATAGGTTTTTTCAGTAATCGCATTTAAAATCCCTACACCTAATCCTTTTTTAGTTCTTCCTGAAACCTTAATGGCATTTACAATATTTACACTTGAAGGATATTCTGTGATTTCTTCAGTATCTTCAATTTCGCCAATACTTCCCGAGGGAGAACCACCAATTCGTCTAGAAAAGAAAATTCTTCCTTTGTTAAAAAGTTCAACTCCTTCGGTAAAGAAAGCCCTATTTTCATCAAAGGTTTGTTCAAAAGGTCCTAGGTTTAATGTCACATTATCAAAGGCAGTTTGTCCAAAATCTGGAATTAATGTAGCATCTAAAGTAAAACTATCGGTCAATCCGTATTTTAAATCCATTCCGCCGGTAAAATTAGATTCAGTATCACCATCAAAAGTACTGACAACTCCTTGAATAAAAGGATAGAAGGTAAGTCTAATAGGAGCTTCTATATTTTTAACTCCAGAAATTAATCCGTTGTAGAGTTTAGAGTTCCCCACTTTATTATCTATAAAATTCCAAGTATGTGTTTCGTTTTTTGTTTTTAATTGACGGTAAAAATTCACGCTCCAATCTTGAGTTTCTATTTCAGGAAAACGCAGGGCATTGTATGGAATCTTAAACTCGGCATACCATCCTTTTTCATCTTTAGACATCTTAGCAATAAAGACCACATCGTAATTAAAATCTTCTCCATTTTGAGAAGTTCGTGAATCACCAATAGTTCCTGCGCTAGTAATGTAAAAACGCGTTTCATTAATTCCGTCATTGTAAGTATTTAATGCTATACTGAACGCATCAGCTTGTACCGAGACTTCATCTCTTTGGCTCAACTGACTTAAAATTTCATCTGGATTTGGATCAAACATAGTTACTGCGAAATACACAGCTGTATTATCGTATGCAATTTTTACCTCGGTTTGATACTCTGGTGGGATGGTTCCTTCATTACCGGGTTGCCACATATTAAAATTATTAGCTACGGGTAATGATTGCCATATTTCATCGTCTATAATACCATCAATTTTTGGTGGAATTTCAATCCTTGTTGCAACGATGCTTTTTTTATCTTGTGGGAATGCTGAAAAACTACTAAATAAAATAAGAGAAAGTAAAGAATATTTTAGCATAATTAATTTGTGATTAGTAAATTGATGATTGATGAAACGCAAAATTACCACACTCAATTAACTACTAGTACTAACAAAAAGTTAAAAAGAAAGCCCAACATAAATCTACGTTTATAAATTGTAGATTTGTTTTTATTTAAAAATGTAAGAAATGAAAAAAGCGATACTTGCCGGAGGATGTTTTTGGTGTTCGGAAGCGATATTTCAACGCTTAAAAGGGATAGCGTCTATCAAGCCTGGTTATACTGGAGGAACTATTAAAAACCCAGCATATAGAGAAGTTTGTACAGGTAGAACGGGTCACGCCGAAGGAGTTGAAATTATTTATAATGAAGATGAAGTTTCTTTTACTACTTTATTAGAAGTGTTTTTTGCAACACATGATCCAACAACATTAAACCGTCAAGGAGCTGATGTTGGTACACAATACAGAAGTGGAATATTTTATACTTCGGAAGAACAAAAACAGCAAGCAAAAGCATTTATTTCTGAATTAACAAAACAGCAGTTTTTTGAAAATCCAATAGTAACAGAAATTACTCCTTTTGAAATATTTTACGATGCAGGAGAAGATCATCAAAATTACTACAATCAAAACTCTGAACAACAATATTGCGATTTTACCATTGTACCAAAACTTGTAAAATTAAAGGAATTATTTTCAGATAAATTAAAATAATAATTTCCAAACTTGCGACATTAAATTAGACTAATGTATTGCATAATTTTTGGCAGGATTCTTGCGTTATTATTGTAAAGTTATAAAATGAATACGCAAAAAAATAAATTATTAAAAAAAGGAATTCTATTAGATGCAATGGGTATGGCAACGATGTTAATTCCTGTTGCTGGAACTATTATCGATTTACTTTGGGCTCCTTATGCTGCTAAAAAAATGACCGAAATGTATCCTGGAAAAAAAGGCAAGATTGCTTCGGTAGTTGTGTTTCTTGAAGAAATAATTCCTGGTTTGGACTTTATACCAACATTTACATTAATGTGGTTATATACTTTTGTTTGGAAAAAACAGCCTAAAATGCAACCTATTAGAGTTGAAGTAAAAGACTAAAATTAATAGACCTTCCAATATTTTCAATTCCATCTACTTTTAATCTTGAAAGATGAGAAATATATACCTCGTCGGTTAAGTTGGTAGCTTGAATCCCAATAATAGCTTTAAAATTTGTCAAAGTTATTTGTGTTCCGATAGCCATGTTTAAAATATTGTAACCTTGAGTTAATGTTTCAAATTCACTTATATTATTTTGATTAAAAGTATTCTTATAAGTTGTTGAAAAGAATGATTTTTTCAGAAACCCGAAATCATTTAAATCTATTTTAACCGTATTACTTAATGAATTTGCTGGTTGCAAGGGTAGGTAATCTCCATTAGTTAATTTTCCAGTTACCGTTTCAAAACTACTATTAATGTGTAACCAATCTAAAGGATGTGGATGAAAGTGAAAACCAAATTCACCACCGTATAAATAAGCATTGTTTTGTGAATAACGATATACTTGATTGTTTTCAATAATTTCGTTTGTTGGTTCAATAAAAATATAATCATTTATGTGATTGTAAAAACCATTTGCGAAAACTTCAATATGATCATTATTAAATTCCAACGCTACATCGGCTTGAAAATTTTGTTCATTATTTAGGTTTGCATTTCCTATTTCATACCTATTGGTTCCTTCATGAATACCGTTAGAGGCAAGTTCTGCTATATTAGGAGCTCTAAAACCTGATGCAAAATTTATGCGAGTTAAAATGTATTTTAAAATATCAAATTTTGCTCCAATAGCAGCATTAAAGCTTGAAAAACTCTTATCGATTGGAGCAATGTAATCTTGCTCACCAAGAGTTCCAGCTGCTTCAGTTGTAATAGTTCTGGTATCAAACCGTACACCACCTTGTAGCCCAACATCGCCAATATGATAATGGGTAGTTGTCATTACTCCAAAATCGTTTTTAGTTGCATCCGGAATCAATAATTCTTCTCCTAAATTTGTATTGCTTTGATAAATTCCTTGCACTCCAACAATGGTTTCAAAATCTTTAAATTCTGGGAGGTTATATTTTACATTATAACCAAAAGTGCTTAAACGTAATCGCAAGGCTGGTGTAAATAAATCGTCTTCAAATTCATTTCTATCATTAAATAAATAACTTAAAGTGATGTCCAAACTAGAGTTGGTTAGGAATATTTTATTATCAAATGATAAAATATGATTGTCAATTTTTTGATAAGGAAGTTCCATTTTTTTTGAAGTGGTTTGTACACCAATTTCTTCAGGAATTCCAATTTTAGATTGATTGTAATTATAACGTACAGTCGATTTAAATTTTTCAGTTTGAAAACGAAAACCTGTTTTAAAATCACTTTCGTTAAACCTACTTAGCGTAACTCGTTCGTTATTTCCCGTTTTATAATCGCTGTTAGTTGCATAGGTTCCTCTAATTATAAATTTAAATTTCTCTTGTGAATTTTTTACCGCTAAAGAAGTTGATGATCCTAGAGTATTGGTTGTATAATTAGTTTTTATAGAACCTTGAGTTTTATTTTCGGGCGCAAATTTTTCTGGATTGATGTATAAAACACCTCCTAAAGCATCGCTTCCGTAAAGGAGGGATGCGGGACCTTTAATTACTTCAATACTCGAAATTCCTTCTGCATTAATTCCCAATCCGTGTTCGCCACCAAATTGTTGGTTTTCTAACCGAACTCCTTGCGTATAGGTTAAAACTCTGTTGGAACTAAGACCTCTAATTACTGGTTTCCCAATACCTGCTCCTGTACTTATAATGGAAACTCCAGGGATTTCTGTAATTCCTTCAGCTAAAGTTAAAGCGCCAGAGTTAGCAATATCTTGGGCAGAAATTCGCTCTACTTTCATCACATTTTCTCTTTGTAATTTGTGAAAAGGAGTAGAGATAATGATTTCTTCCATTTCAACAGCAGTTTCCTTCATTTCGATATGTACTACTATTTCTTCGTTATTATTAAATGTAATTGTTTTTGAAATCGATGTAAACCCTAATGAGGAATAAACAATTGTAAAAGTACCATCAGGAATATTTGTGAGTTTATAATTCCCATCAAAATCTGTAATAGCACCTTTTTCTAACTTTGAAATATAAATATCTGCTTGTACAGGATTGTTATGATGTGTTATAATTCCTTTTAAAGAATTTTGAGAAAAAAGAGAAAAACTTACTAAAAGTAAGAGAATCAAAATAAAATGTTTTTTCACTGTATTTAAATTATTTATATAAAAAACCCAATCCCATTCTGCTTAAAAATTTTTTAACAAATTTCCAAAAGAAATTAAATTGCCCAAATAACCATCCATAGCTTATTAAAAGGATTTGGTAAAGTGGAAATATCACTAATATTCGTAAGAACCAATAGATAAATCCGCCAAGATCTTTGGTGATTCCAAGAAACTCAATAACAGGTTTTGCAATGTAAACTGAAGTACTACCGGTGATTGTAAAAACAATTAAAATGATGATAACTTGCCAGTTCGAATTAATACCCCAGCGTTTTTTAAGTCTTTCCATCATAACTTCTGCTTATATTTTTGTTGAAAAAATTTAAAGTAGTTAAAAAGTAAATAATTTACTTCTAAGCCATAATGTAAGTTTGGGTCATAATTAATTTCCTGTTCATATAATTGCCTTGTTGTATCATTAAATACTTTATTATTATATGATTGCACTAACAATTTGTTTTTTCTTTCTAAAAAATTAATACTATAATATCCCATTGTTGGTTGTTGTGGAAGCCAAGCCTCAAACCCTTGTTCATAAATAAAAATTTCATATTCCAGTTTATCATTTGCAATACGAATAGTATCGTTTTTAACCCCACTAACTTTTGTAGCATTGTTTTTTTCTATGCTGGTTTTGTTAGAATTACAGCTAAAAAGAAACGTTGTTACAAGTAAAATTAAAATGAAATATTTCATAAAAATATTTTTGGCGAAATTAATGAATAATGAATGGTTTTAATCAACTTTTTCACTCTTTAACAAAAAAACCATCTAATAAATAGATGGTTCATTTATTATTATTTCTTAAATCTATATTTACTTTAAAAATCCGCCAAGCAAGCTTCCTAATCCGCCGCTCTTCCCTTTGCTTCCTCCCAAAAACATTCCGGCTAAATCATCGATAACACTACCGTCGTTGTTGCCATCTAATAAGGATTCGATCATACTTTGCTGTTTGTTGTCGCCTCCTAAAATTCCTCCTAGTAATCCTTCAATTCCAGAAGAAGATTGTACTTGTTGTTGCTTTTGTTGTTTTCCTAAATAACCCAAAACTAAAGGAGCAGCTACTTTTAAAATATTCATTACTGAACTAGTATCCAATCCAGATTTTTGGGAGATTGCATTGGTGACATTATTTTCTGAATTTCCTAAAACGTGTTTTAATATTCCAGCACCATCTTGTTTTACACTATTATCTACACCGCCTTCAAAAAGACTTCCTAAATTATCTAGAATACTTCCATCGTGTTTTGTGTTTAAAGCGTTCATTAAACCTTCTGCACCTTCTGGCGTAGTAGCATTTTTTTTCATTGCTCCCATTAATAATGGCAATGCCATTGACATTACATCTGCAGTTTTACTTTCAGATTGATTGCTGTCGCTACTAACACCACTAATTATTTGTTTTCCTAAATCGCTATTTAATAAATCTAATATTCCGGACATTTTCTTATTTTTTTAGTTAAAAGTATAAATATAGGATATTTTACAGAAGTATACTTTTAATCTGTTCTGCTAGCTCAGTTCCAATTCTGTCTTGTGCTTCGTTAGTCGCAGCTCCAATGTGAGGAGTTAAGGATAATTTACCATTCATTAATACTTTAATTGCAGGTGTCGGTTCGTTTTCAAAAGTATCGATTGCCGCAAAGGATAATTTATTACTTTCTATTGCTTCAATTAAGGCTACTTCATCTATAACACCACCACGAGCAGCATTTACAATGGCAGCACCATCTTTCATTAAATTGAATTCCTTTTTACCAAAAACATAGTTTTTTTGAGCAGGAACGTGAACACTTATAAAATCACTTTCTTTTAACACATCTTCAAAAGGTTGTGAAATAATTTCGAAATTTACAGATTGACCATCAAAGAATTTTACTTCAATAGTAGCTTTTTCAATAAATAAATCACTGGCAATTACGTTCATTCCACAGCCTAAACCAATTTTTGCTACTTCTTGACCAATTCGCCCTAAACCAATAATTCCCAATGTTTTTCCACGAAGTTCTCTTCCGCCACCATAATTTTTCTTTAATTCTTTAAATCTAGAATCTCCATCTAAAGGCATATTCCGGYTAGAATCGTATAAAAATCGGACACCACCAAATAAATGTGCAAATACCAACTCGGCTACTGAAGCTGAAGATGCAGCAGGAGTGTTGATTATATTAATGTCTTTACTACGAGCGTAATCTACATCGATATTGTCCATACCAACGCCACCACGGCCAATGATTTTTATAGAAGGACAAGCATCAATTAAATCCTTACGGACTTTGGTAGCACTTCGTACCAAAAGAACTGTAATGTCGTTTTCGTTGATATGATTTATTAATTGCTCTTGTGCTACGGTTGTTGTAGACACTTCAAAACCCGCAGATTCTAATTTGTCAATTCCTATTTGTGATATTCCGTCGTTTGCTAATACTTTCATAATTACCTTCCTGTATTTTCGACTCCGCTCAATATAAACTCCAGCAGGATCTTTTTAATTAAACTTTAATTTTTTATTTACTTTGTCACTTCGGATTCTCTCAGTGACCGTTGTAATGTNAAAACGAATTATTTTAAATAATATATTTATTACGCTTTACGTTCCAATTCTTTCATGATATTTACTAATACCTGAACACTTTCTAAAGGCAAGGCATTGTACATAGACGCTCTATAACCACCAACACTTCTATGGCCATTTAAACCATTGATTCCAGCTTCTTTCCAAAGATTATTAAATGTTTCACTAAAAGAATCGTCGATTAAATTAAAAGTAGCATTCATCTTTGAACGATCTTCTTTATCTGCTACAAAACCTTTAAATAATGTGTTTCTATCTATTTCTGAATATAATAAAGCTGCTTTCTGATTGTTAATTTTTTCAATTGCTGAAATTCCACCCAAATCTTTTAGCCATTCCAATGTTAACATCGAAACATACACTGGAAAAACAGCAGGCGTGTTAAACATACTATCTTTGCTTATATGAACTTGATAATCTAACATGGAAGGGATAACTCTTGAAACCTTTCCTAAAATTTCTTCTTTTATAATTATTAAGGTAGTTCCAGCAGGACCCATATTTTTTTGAGCTCCGGCATAAATTAAATCGAATTGTGAGAAGTCCATTTGTCTCGAAAATATGTCGCTACTCATATCACAAACCTTCACAACGTCTGTTTTTGGGAATTGATTTATTTGAGTTCCAAAAATGGTATTGTTACTTGTACAATGAAAATAATCTACCTCTGAAGGAATCGTATAGTTTTTAGGTATATAGTTGAAATTGTTATCTTTAGATGATGCTACTTCAATTAACTCTCCATATAGTTTTGCTTCTTTTATTGCTTTGTTTGCCCAAGTTCCTGTGTTTAAATAAGCTGCTTTTTTCTCTAATAAATTATTAGCAACCCTTAAAAATTCCATACTTGCACCCCCTTGTAAAAACAAAGCTTTATATCCTTTATTCTGAAGGCCGAGTAATTCTAAACTCAAACTTTTGGCATTTTCCATTACATCAACAAAATCTTTCGATCGGTGAGAAATTTCTACTAATGAAAGATCTAAATCATTAAAATTAAGTATTGCTTCTGAAGCTTTTTGTAGTACCGATTGTGGTAATATACAAGGACCAGCACTAAAATTATGTTTTTTCATTTGTGATATTTTTTGCTATACAAAGATGAAAATTATCTGAGCTTAAAACGTTAAATTAACAATAAATTATTCAGTTAGTTTTAACAAAAATTCCACTGTATCAACATCATCGGCATAATCCCAAAGTTGTGGGTTTTGGGTCTCTCCAAATGCAATTTCGTTTTCAACTCCAATAGTTGAAACTACACATTGAATATTTTTCGTTTCAGACTTAATGATTTCTTTTAAATCATTAATGTTTTCATAGGTTTCGTGGAATATCACCGAAATAGGAGATGAGAAATTTGAGTCTTCTTTTAATAATAAAAACTCATTGTCTAAAAGATTTAATTGACTCATTAGATATACCGCTTTATTATAGTCGTAATTATTAATGTATTTGTTATCATTTATTACTTTTTTCCATTTGAACATTCCATTGAAAAAATTATCAAAATTATAATCTTTTGGAAGGTATATTTTGGAGACATTTCGGCATCCCAAGCCAAAATATCGAAAAATATCGTCAGAAAGTTTTTCGAGTTGCTCTTGAGTTTCTTTTCCTGTTAATATAGCTACGGAATTTCTATTCTTTCTAATAATATTGGGGTATTTTCCGAAGTAATAGTCAAAATAACGAGCGGTATTGTTGCTTCCTGTAGCGATTACGGCATCGAAATTTTCAAGTTTTTCTTCTGTAAATTTTATTTTATTTTCAAATTCTGGTGCTACCGAAATTAAATATTTTGACAAAAACGGAAGCAATAACTTGTCATTGGAAGATAGTTTTGCCAACACTTTATTTCCAGTAATTAATACTGAAAGAAAATCATGAAAGCCTACCAAAGGTATATTTCCTGCCAAAACCAAAGCTATTGTTTTGTTTGCTGTATTTTCAACAGAATAATTTGAAAGCCATTTGCCTAAATTTTCTTTCGTTAAGGCTTCTGCCCAACTTTTAAAAGCAAACTGAATGTTATCTTCCGAAAACCATCCATTATACGATTTTGATAATTGTATAAGGGAAACCATTTCATCAAAATAATCGTCGTTGTTAGGAATGTTTTCTTTTTTTGAATACGTTTCAGTAGAAAACTGACTCATAAATTCCCCAAGATTAACAAAGGCTTGAATTCTTTTTTCTAATTGCATATTTTGTTTGGTGTTAACTTTCTAACTAATTAAATTTGCAGCAAAGTTAAAAAAAGAAAATACGATGGCAATTATTATCACCGACGAATGTATAAATTGTGGAGCATGTGAACCTGAATGTCCTAATAATGCCATCTATGAATGCGCAGAAGAATGGAATTTTGAAGAAGGAACCGAGCTTAAAGGGGATGTAATTCTTCCTAACGGAAAAAAAGTAAACGCATCAAAAAATCAGGAACCTATAGACGATGATGTGTACTATATAGTTCCTGATAAATGTACGGAATGTAAAGGTTTTCACGATGAACCTCAATGTGCTGCTGTTTGTCCTGTGGACTGTTGTGTGCCTAATTTAGATGTTGTAGAGACAGAAACAGAACTACTCGCAAAAAAACAATTTCTTCACAGAGAATAGATTAATTGTTTTCTTTTTGATACTTTTTATGAATAGAATCTTTTTTTCTTTTTACATCTACCGCTTCTTTTTTCTTTAATGCTATTCTTTCTGCTTCGTATTTTGCTTTTTGTGCCTCTTTTGATGCTTTAATTTCGGCTTCGAGTTTGAGTTTTTCACCTTTAATTGCAGCTTGGTTTTCTTTGTTTACTTTAATTTCTGATGAAGTATGCTTGATTGTTTCATCTCTTTTTGTAGCGTAATTAATGTCTTGGTTTTCAGAACCTGTATCGCTTACATTAATTACTTGTTCTTTTTCTTTTACTATTTTTGTTACGGTTATTTTGTCGGTAACTCCTTTAACTGTAGTAGTTTTTATAATAGTTTCTTCTTGTACATTTTTTGTTTTATCATTATTTTGAGCTTGTAATAAGGTAACTGAAAATAATAATGCTGTGAGTGTGAGGGTAATTTTTTTCATCATATTTAATTTGCTGTTAAAGGTTAAATATACTGAATTTTTAATACATATAAAAACAGGTATTATTTTAATAAAAATTAATCAGGATTAGTAAATAGTAGTATTTTTATCGAACCTAAATTTTTTAATAGATGAAGTATTTTTATATACTACTAACTTTAACTCTTTTTAWATCTTGTAAAAAGGAAGAAAAAATCATTTCAATTACCAATCCAAAAGAGTATAACAAATATATATTAGCTTCCAACAATAGTACTTTTAATAGCGCTAATTCTGAAAAAGAATTTTGGTCAAAACGCTTACGACCAGACTCTAGTGGCATTGGTGATTTAGGTCCTTTAGCAAAGTCATATACTGCAATGTATAATGCTTCGGGCGACATTCAGTATTTATTAGAAGCCGAAAACCTATATCGAAAAGCCGTAATTATTTCAGCTCAAAATAAGGATACATACGTACGAAAATTAGCTAAAAACCTTATCATTCAACGACAATATACGGAAGCTAAATTTATTTTAGAAGAAAGTTTTAATGGGAAATCTAATAAGCGTGCTACCCAATTTTTGCTTTTTGATGTAAATATTAAATTAGGAAATTACACGGAAGCATATCAACTTTTGGGTTTGTTAAAAAACACAAACGATTACAATTACCTATTGCGTTTATCAAAATGGATGGACTATAAAGGTAATAAGAAAGCATCCATCCGTAATTTAGAGGAGGCAATGAAAATTGCAGATTCCCGAAAAAGTAAGATTTTGCAAATTTGGACATATACACATTTAGCAAATTTATATACCAATTCTGGAAGGATAGCGGAGGCATATCAACTAATTTTAAAAACACTTCAACTGCAACCAGATCATATATATGCAAAAAAACAACTTGCTTGGATTTTATATTCTTATGAAAAAAATTCGATGGAAGCAAGGCGGATATTAAATTCAGTWATGAAAACAAATAAGCTTCCAGATTTACTGTTATTTAAAGCTGAAATTGAGGAATTTGATGGAAATACATCTGAAAGTAACAAACTTAAAAACAGGTTTATTAAAATCGTTTCAGCTGAAAAATACAGAAGCATGTATATTAAAAATTTGATTGAAATTTATTCAGAAACAGCTCCTATAAAATCATTACAGCTAGCCAAAGAAGAAATAAAGAACTGTAGTACACCAGATTCTTATGCCTTACTAGCACTTTCATTATTAAAAAATATGGATAAAGAAAAAGCACTTCTATTAATAGAAGAAAAAGTGGAAGGAAAAACAAACAACCCACGTTCTTTGTATTATCAAGCAATAGTTTTTAAAGCAACTCATAAAACCCAAAAAGTTAATGACTTAAAAGCACTATTAAATAATTCAACTTTTGAATTGGGTAATGTGTTGAATAACTCTATAAAAAATCTCTAAATAACAATTCTTAACTGTTTAATAAAATTTGTATATTTAGCCCAGCTATTTAGCATAATTAAATAAACTATTTTGCACAACCTCTTCATAAATAGCATTTATAAATCAATTAATAATTTTACTATGAAAAAACTAATTTTTTGTTTGGCTTTTGTGCTAATCAGTACCTTTGTATTTCAACTAAAGGCTCAAGATTTCAATTCTAACATTGCTTATCAACTTGAGCAACAATTAGAACAAAATCAATTAAAAACAAGTGATGTTCAGTATCGAGTTACTTCAGATCATCTAAGTAGCACGAGTAATGTTCACCATACCTACTTTACACAAACCATTAATGGGATAGAGGTGTATGGTACCGAATCAAGTATTCATATTTCATCAAATGGAAAAACTGTTTCTTCAAGTATTAAGTTTGAAAAAAATAGTATTGAAAAATCTGCTGGAATTTCTAGCCCTTCAATTTCTGCATCTCAAGCAGTATCTTCTGCAGCAAATCAATTAAATTATTTGGTTTCAGAAAATATTTCAGTGATTGAAAATGCTAAAGGAACAAATAGAAAAATACTCCTAAGTGGCGGAGGAATTTCATTGAGCCCTATTCCTGCAAGATTAGTCTATCATATTACTGATGAAAATCAATTGGTTTTAGCTTGGGATATTTCAATTCAAGAAAAAAGCCAGCAAGATTGGTGGAGTATTCGGGTAGATGCAAATTCTGGTCAAATATTGGGTAAAAATAATTGGATGGTAAGCTGTTCTTTTGAACACGATCATAGCATGCACGAAGTATTAGACTATAATAAAAACTTATATGATATTCCTAATTATAATGAAATAGTTAATGAAGAAGGAGGATGTAATACTTGTTATGAAGTAGTTGAAATGCCAATTGAAAGCCCATATTTTGGAGCAAGATCTGTTGCTACAGGAATTGAAGATCTAACGGCTTCTCCTTTTGGATGGCATGATACAAACGGTGCTGCTGGAGCTGAGTTTACCGTTACCAGAGGAAATAACGTAAACGCTTATGAAGATGGAAACAACTCCGGATATCAACCAGATGGTGGAGTAAATCTAGACTTTACAGGGTATCCATTTAGTCAAATCTACACCAATGCAAATCAATATGAAGATGCAGCAATTACTAATTTATTCTATTGGAATAATATTATACATGATGTAATGTACACGTATGGTTTTGATGAAGCCAGCGGAAATTTTCAAGAAAACAATTATGGCAATGGAGGAGCAGGAAGTGATTATGTAAATGCTGAAGCTCAAGATGGATCAGGAACTTGTAATGCAAATTTCGGAACCCCTAGTGACGGAGGAAATCCAACAATGCAAATGTATGTTTGTGGAGATAAAGATGGAGATTTCGACAATTTAGTAATCGTACATGAATATGGTCACGGTATTTCTAACAGATTAACTGGAGGTCCAAATAACTCAGGTTGTTTAAATAATGCTGAACAAATGGGAGAAGGATGGAGTGACTTTTTTGGTGTTCTTATGACCATTGAACCAGGAGATACTGGAACAGATGCACGTGCAGTAGGGACCTATTTGTTTGGTCAAGGACCTGGAGGAGCAGGAATACGATCCTTTCCATATACTACCGATATGGCAGTTAATCCTCAAACTTATAATAGTATAACCACAACAGGAGGGCAACCTCACGCAGTAGGTGAAGTTTGGGGAGGAATACTATGGGAGATTACTTGGGCATTAGTTGATGAGCATGGTTTTGATGCAGATATTTATAATTTCACAGGAAATGCGAATACCGATGGAGGAAATGTTGCTGCATTGGCTTTGGTTATTGAAGGATTAAAATTACAACCTTGTAACCCGGGTTTTGTAGATGGTAGGGATGCTATTTTAGCAGCAGATCAAGCAATTTATGGAGGAGTTAACGAATGTATTCTTTGGGATGCTTTTGCAAAAAGAGGTCTTGGAGTAAGTGCAGTTCAAGGATCATCTAGCAGTGTTACAGATAATACAGAAGCTTTTGATACTCCTTCTGGTCTTGCAGCTTTTACTGCTCCAGCAGACGTATGTGAAAATGAAATAGAATTAACAAACCTTGGAGGAGGATCTCCTTCTGGAGGTATTTATAGTGGAACAGGAGTTACTGATGATGGTAATGGTGCTACGTATTCTTTTGACCCTGCAGCTGCAGGAGTTGGAATTCATACTATTAGTTATGAAGTTCAAGCGGGTACTTGCTCTGTAGCTTCAACAGCAACAGATACTATTGAAGTATTAGCAATTCCACCTGGACCAACCACAACGGGTGCTGCTGATTTTTGTGTTGGTGATGAAGTGACAGTAACGGCTACTTTAGCCGATCCTCTTAATGTAATAAGATGGTATGATGCACAAATAGGCGGTAATTTCCTTTTTGAAGGAGAATCATATACTTTTACACCTCCTGGATCAATAAATGTCTATGCACAAGAAGTTCCTCCTGGACCAATTTCACAATTAGTTATTTCAGAAATTACTTTGGAAACTCCAGATCGTTTTGAAATACAGAATGTAGGAGAAGCTTTTGATTATTCTGGCTATAGTGTTGCAGTAAGTAAAGACCCTTATCCAGATGTTAATGCAATTAATGATATTGTACAAACCCTTGGGAATATGGGTACAAATTCGGTGGTAGATTTTAATGATGATGGTGGTGCTGGATATTGGGGAAATAATATATGGTGGAATAATGATGGTACAGGATGGATCATTATTATAGATGATAACGGAAATGTGGTAGATTCAGTTTTTTGGAATTTTACAGCTGCTCAAATTGCAGGACTAAATGTAAATATTAATGGGTTTACTATTACTGCTGCAGATTTAGATTGGACAGGTGATGGTGCTGCATTAACAGTAAATTGTAACGATTCTTTTAGAAGAACGGGAGATACTAATTCTGCTTCAGATTGGTCTGGTATTTGTGAAACTTCAGATTATGGAGTAGCTAATAGTGATATTAATCTTGGAGTATTAGGTTGCCTTGGTGACAGAACGATAGCTGAAGTAATGGCAGATCAAATTAATCCAACAATTTCTTGCGAACTAGATATTCAAGTAAGTACTGATGTTGATAACTGCTTTGCTTCAAATGTTAGTTTAACTGCACCTACAGCAACAGATAATTGCTCTGTACAATCAATAACAAACGATGCACCTGCTAATTTTCCATTAGGAGATACAGATGTAATATGGACAGTAACAGATTCTGCTGGAAACACGAATACTTGTACTCAAATTGTTACAGTTGTTGATGATGTTGACCCTGTAGTAACTTGTCCAGCTAATAGTGTTGAGACAATTAATGAAGGAGATTTATATACTATTCCAGATGTTACAGCAACCGCTTCAGCAACCGATAATTGTACTGCATCACCTTTAATTACTCAAGACCCAATTGCAGGAACAGGAATTGGTGTAGGAGATACTGTTGTTACTATTACTGCAACAGATGATGCTGGTAATGTATCAACTTGTACTTTTACAATTACGGTAGAATATATTTTAGGAACAGGTGATACGGATTATAATAATGAAATTGTTTTATTCCCTAATCCTACAAATGGCAATGTTACATTGTTAAACAATTCTAATGTATTAATTAATACAGTAACTATATTTGATATTAATGGAAGAGTAATTAACGAGATTTCAATTAATGGGACTAATTTAGAAACTAATTTCTCTATTGAAAATCAAGCAACAGGTTTGTACTTCGTAAAAATAGTATCAAACGATTTTAGTATAATCAAAAAGATTGTCAAAAAATAAAAGATGTTAATTCAATAAACAAAAAAATCTCTGAACTTAATTGTTCAGAGATTTTTTTTATACTAATAATCTAGTCAGATTAAATTTGAAACAAACTTAGATTRTTTAAATAAAAGGCTTATTTTTTTGGTTCTACCTTGATTTGTGTTAGTTACGTTTTAAAAATAAAATGGTTTCAGTGTTTRATYRTTTATAYATAGNTTAACGATTAACCGATTAAACAAATAAACAAAAGGATAGTATAACAACTCATTAAAAATATGCAAACTAARATCTCTTGCTTTTTGATATTGAATTAAATACACCTATATAAAATGTTTGTCAGTTAGTTAAAAACCATCCTGATAGTTAAATGGGTCTTTTATCTTTTATATTTCAGCAGAGCAGTCTTGAACTTATTAATGTCCATAAATCTTATTATAAAGAACAATATATTTTTGCTTTATAATTTTACGTTTTAATTTCATAGTAGGRGTAAGGTGTCCTGCTTCTATGCTCCAAGTATCTGGTGTTAGTTCAAAACGTTTTATTTTTTCCCAATTACCAAAATGCTGGTTATGGATATCTACTTCTTTCTGAACTCGTTTTATCAAACGYTCGTTGCTTACCATTTCTTCAGGTGTACTACCAAGGTCAACCTTTTTTCTATGTGCCCATTCTTTTACAAATTCGAAATTAAGTTGGATAAAAGCAGCAGGCATTTTTTCGCCATCACCAACCACCATAATCTGTTCGATAAAGAAAGATTCTTTCATAGCATTTTCTAATAACTGTGGAGCTACATATTTACCACCACTGGTTTTAAACATTTCTTTTTTACGATCGGTAATTTTTAAAAACCCATCGCTATCTATTTCTCCAATATCTCCTGTATGAAAATACCCATCTACTAATGCTGCACTGGTAAGTTCGGGTTCTTTATAATAACCAATCATTACTTGTGGTCCTTTTATAAGAATCTCTCCATCTTTAGCAATTTTAATTTCAGTATCACGAATTACTTTTCCTACGGTTCCAATTCTAAAATGATAATCTCGCATATCATTTACAGTTACTACAGGCGATGTTTCTGTTAAACCATAACCTTCCATCACAGGAATTCCTGCAGCGTTAAAAACTCTTGCTAGTCTAGGTTGTAAGGCAGCAGACCCAGAAGCAACTGCTTGTAGATTTCCGCCCAAAGCTTCTTGCCATTTACTAAATATAAGTTTACGTGCAAGACCTAATTGTTTCTCATACCACCAACCATTTTGACCGTAAGGCTCGTATCGTAAACCTAAATCTATTGCCCAGAAAAACAACTTCTTCTTAACTCCGGTTAAATCATTCCCTTTCGCATATATTTTATCATATATTTTCTCTAATAAACGTGGAACCACCGTCATTACTTGTGGTTTTACTTCTTGTAAATTAGCACTTATCGCCTCAATAGACTCAGCAAAGTAAATACTTACGCCCGTATATTGGTACATGTATAAGAGCATCCGTTCAAAAACATGACAGACAGGTAAAAAACTCAATGCTTTAGAATTTCCTAATTGCATAGGTAATCTATAAGTACTACTTATGGCATTACTCACAATGTTTTTATGTGAAAGCATTACCCCTTTAGGTCTTCCTGTAGTTCCTGAGGTGTAAATAATGGTAGCTAAATCTGTTTCAACAACAGCCGCTTTCCGTTTTTCAACCTCATCTTGATTACTTTCGTCTGCACCTAGTTTTAAAACTTCAGACCAATGATCGCAATCTTCACGTTCGTCAAAACAATATACTCCTTTTAAAGTAGGGACTTGATGTTTTATTTTATTAATTTTTTCCAAAACAAATTCACACGAAACAAAACAATACACACTTTCACTATGGTTAAGAATGTATAGATAATCTTCTTCAGAAATGGTTGGGTAAATAGGTACATCTTGCGCACCTGTTTGTAAAATGCCAATATCACAAATATTCCATTCGGTACGATTGGTCAACGATATAATCGCTACTTTATCGTTAGGCTGAACTCCAAGACGTAGTAACCCTCTACTTATCGCATTTGCTTTGGCTATATATTCTTTAGTTGGAGTAGCTTCCCACTTTCCATCAACTTTTGAAACCAATGATTCTTTAAGGTCAAAATTTTCTAATTGATAATAGGGAAAGTCGAAGAGGCGTTTTACATCAGTCATAAAGGCGTGTTTTTGTATAGACTGCAAAATAGGAAAAAAGTTTGGCTTTTTGAAATAAAATAGACCTCATAACATAATTCAAAAATCCAATGTCTTTGCAAGGAGCATACGATGATGAAACCTCATAATGCACCTAAATTATAATCCCCACCCAAATCAAAGGTCATTGAGTAGGCGATAGCCGTATCGAATTGCAGTACCTCATGATGCTACCCAAATTATAAATAAAAACACCCCCATGTCTTTGCGAGCTTTTTCAGCGAAGCAATCTCATAATCTTATCCAAATCAAAATAATAGTAACAAAACAACTAACTTATTTGTTTGTTTTTTTTTATCTTTACGCTACTCCCTATTATTAAGCCAGAATAAAGAATTATACAAATTCATTAAGAAGCATGCGTAATTCTAAATTACGATTCAAAAAGCATAAAAAATGCCCCGAATTGGAAGTCGAGGCGGCTTAAATGTTTTCACAACGGAATAATCCTTATTGTGAATTGCTTTCAAAATTGTAGTGTAAAGATATATAAAATAAATAACATAGTTAATATGAAAAAAATACTAGGATTAGATTTAGGAACAAATAGTATTGGTTGGTCCTTAATAGAAACAGACTTTGATAAAAAAGAAGGAAGAATAAAAGGTTTAGGAAGCAGGATTATTCCAATGGATCAAGGTCAAATGTCTGATTTTGGAAAAGGAAACTCTATATCTCAAACAGCAGGTAGAACTAAATATAGAGGTGTTCGAAGATTAATTCAACGAAATTTATTACGTAGAGAACGTTTGCATAGAGTTTTAAATATTTTAGGTTTTCTCCCAAAACATTATACAGATTCTATAGATTTTGAGAAATACTTTGGACAGTTTAAAGGTAATGAGGAAGTAAAACTCAATTATAGAAAAAATGAACAAGGAAAACATGAATTTATTTTCATGGATTCTTTTAATGAAATGGTAAAGGAGTTTGAAGCAAAAGGTCAACCAATTAAAATACCTTACGATTGGACACTTTACTATTTGCGTAAAAAGGCACTTACTCAAAAAATAAGCAAAGAAGAATTAGCTTGGCTCATTCTTAATTTTAATCAGAAAAGAGGTTATTACCAACTGAGAGGAGAGGAAGAAGAAGTTGTTGAGGGAAAAACAAAAGAGTTTATTGTTTTAAAAGTTGAAAAGGTTGTAGATACAGGAGAAGTAATAAAAAAGACAGGAGATAAACTGTTTAATGTTATTTTTGATAATGGATGGGAGTATGATAAGTCAGTAGTTAAAACTGAAAACTGGATCGATAAATCAAAAGAGTTTATTGTTACAAGTACTATTAAAAAAGATAGTGAGGTAAAAAGAACATATAAAGCTGTTGATTCTGAACAGGATTGGATAGCGATTAAAACAAAAACAGAGCAAGATATTGAAAATTCAAACAAAACTGTCGGGCAGTATATTTACGAAACACTATTAAAAAATCCTACCCAAAAAATAAAAGGTAAATTAGTAAAAACTATTGAACGTAAATTTTACAAAAATGAATTTGAGCAAATACTTGAAACACAAATAAAACATCATAAAGAATTACAAGATAGAAAACTCTACCAAACTTGTATTGATGAATTGTACCCTAGAAATGAAGCACACCAAATCAATATAAAAGATAAAGGATTTGATTACTTATTTAAAGATGATATTATTTTTTATCAAAGACCTTTAAAAAGTAAAAAATCTACTATTTCTGGTTGCCAATATGAAAGCCGAAAATATAAAATTGAAGTAGTTGACAAAGTTACAAATGAAAAAAGAATGGAATGGGTTACAGAACCTCTTAAAGCGATTCCAAAATCTCACCCTTTGTTTCAAGAGTTTCGTTTATGGCAATTTTTAAAGAATTTAAAAATTTACCAAAAAGAAGATGAAAAAGGAAATTTAATTGATAATGATATTACAGATGCAATGTTATCAACAGAAGAAGCTTGGGTTGAATTATTTGAGTTTTTAAATGAAAGGTCAAAAATAAAACAAAACCAGATTATTGATTTTTTTATAAAGAAAAAAAGGATTGAAAAAAAGAATAAAGACAAGTACCGTTGGAATTACGTAGAGGATAAAGAATATCCCTGTAATGAAACAAGAGCGCAATTTATTAATCAATTAAAAAAAGTGAAAGATTTAAATATTGACATTTTTTTAACTGTTGAGTTGGAGTACAAATTATGGCATATTATTTATTCAGTTACCGATAAAAACGAATTTGAAAGGGCTATTGAAAACTTTGCTGAAAGAAATAATATAGACCAGGTATCTTTTGAAAAAAGCTTCAAGAAATTTCCTCCATATAAATCTGATTTTGGTGCTTACTCCGAAAAAGCAATAAAGAAATTATTGCCTTTAATGCGTAGAAGTAAGTGTTGGGATAAATCTAAAATCACAGATGAGGTAAAGAGTAGAATTGTAAATATAATGGAACGAGTTATTGCATTAAATCTATCTTCAAATGCATCTAAAAAACAAATAAATGAAGCACTAGAGAAATTTAAAGTAGCTGATGATGACATTCCTACTCAATTAATCAAAAGCTTTATTCCTTTTAAAAATACAAATCCATTAACTGCACTAAATACATATCAAGCCTGTTATGCAATATACAATAGACATTCAGAGGCAGGAAATATACAGTTTTGGAAAACACCAAGTGATATTGATAAATATTTACTTAAATTTAAACAACATAGTTTACGCAATCCTATTGTAGAAAAGGTGGTTACCGAAACACTGCGTACTGTACGAGATATTTGGAAACATTATGGAAATGGAGAGGAAAATTTCTTTAAAGAAATTCATGTCGAATTAGGAAGAGAAATGAAAAATTCAGCAGACAAACGTAAAAAAATGACTGCTCAGATTTCTGAAAATGAAAATACCAACCAGCGAATAAAAGCAATTTTACAAGAACTTAAAGATGGTGGTATCACTAATGTAAAACCATATTCTCCAAGCCAACAAGAAATATTAAAAATATATGAAGAAGGTGTTTATCAAAGTGTTGAAGTAGCTGATGATATAGAGAAAATTAGAAAAAACAACACGCCTACCAAAGCAGAAATAAATAAATATAAATTATGGTTAGAACAAGGATATGTTTCACCCTATACAGGGCAAACAATACCTTTGAGTATGTTATTTACTACAGCATACCAAATTGAACATATCATACCACAATCACGTTATTTTGATAATTCAATGAGTAACAAGGTAATTTGTGAAAGTGAAATAAATCCAAACCCATATAAAGACAACCAAACAGGATATGAGTTTATAAAAAAACAAGGGGGACAAATTATTCCTGAATTATCTACATCCAATAGAACTGTTAAACTATTCACTTTAGAGCAATACGAAAACCATTGTAATAAATACTTTAAAAAGAACAGAACAAAGCTTAAAAACCTATTAAGTGAAGATATTCCAGAAGGATTTATAAACAGACAATTAAATGATAGCAGATACATAAGTACCTTGATAAAGGGATTGTTAAGTAATTTGGTAAGAGAAGAAAATGAAAAAGAAGCAACCTCTAAACATATTGTTCCTGTTACAGGGTCTATAACCTCTAAGCTTAAACAAGACTGGGGGTTAAATGATAAATGGAATGAGTTGATTACGCCAAGGTTTGAAAGATTAAACAAACTAACAAACTCTAATGATTTTGGATATTGGGATTATCAAAAAGATGAAAATGGAAACAATGTTGGAAAGCAATTTTTTAGAACACAAGTTCCTAATGAAATTACTAAAGGATTTAATAAAAAAAGAATCGACCATAGACATCACGCCTTAGACGCTTTGGTAATTGCTTGTTGTACAAAAAAACACACCAATTATTTAGGAGCATTAAATGCAGAAAAGAAAAATTATGGATTGCGTGATGCTTTATTAATTAAAAGCAAAGAAGATCATTATACCAAACATTTTTTAATGCCTTGGAATGGTTTCACAACAGAAGCAAAAAACCAGTTAGAAAAAACAATTATTAGTTTCAAACAAAATACGCGAGTTATTAATAAAACTAATAATAAAACCTTACAATGGGTTGATAAAGAAGGAAAGTGGAATAAACAATTAGTACCCCAAACCAAAGGGGATAATTGGGCTATACGTAAGCCTATGCATAAAGAAACGGTTTCGGGTAAAGTGATTTTAAAAAGAGAAAAAGGAGAAATATCTTTTAATAAGGCTCTAGAAAACTGGAAAATGATTGTTGATAAATCAATAAAAAACAAAGTGAAAGGAGCTTTTAATTTATTTGATAATGATTTAAAGAAAGTAAAAACTCACTTTAAAAATAACCCTATAAAAATAGGTGATAATGAAGTAAAGAAAATATTGGTTAACGAAAACTTTGAAGCTACAGCAACTCGCACAGCGTTAACAGACAAGTTCACTCGCAAACATTTAGAGAGTATTACAGATACAGGGATACAAAAAATATTAGAAAATCATATCAAAAACTATATCGATGAAAAAGGCAAAGAGCAGTTTGATTTGGCATTTGGTCCAGAGGGAGTAGAGGAATTAAATAAAAACATAGCTTCATTAAATAATGGTAAAAAACATCAACCCATTTATAAAGTTAGACTATATGAGGTAGGTAGCAAATTTAAAGTAGGATTAAAAGGAAATAGAAAAGATAAATATGTAGAAGCTGCAAAAGGCACCAATTTATTTTTTGCTATTTATAAAGATGAGAATGGTAATAGAAAATACGAAACTATCCCATTAAACGAAGTAATCGAACACCAAAAACAAGTGTCACATTTACCTAAAAATGAACGAACAGAAATACCTATTAAAAATGAATTAAAAGGTGTTGCTGTTCAATTTCTATTCTCTCTTTCGCCAAATAATTTGGTGTATGTGCCTACAGAAGATGAAGTGGAAAACCCAAATATGGTTGATTTTAAAAATTTTAGTAAAGAACAAATTGAGAGAGTTTATAATTTTATTGATGGTTCAGGTACAACGGCTAACTTTATACCTAATTCAACTGCAAACTTGATTTTTAATATGAATAATACTGAACAAAAGAAGAAAAAAATTAGCTTTTCAATACAAAATGAATATGGTGTAGGGAGTCCTCAATCAAAAAGTCAAAAATCTATTGATGGTATTATGATAAAGAATAGATGTTGGAAGCTAAAAGTAGATAGATTAGGTAATATTATAAAAGTTATTAGATAAATTACAAAATGATTAAAAGAACCCTATTTTTTAGCAACCCCGCGTATCTAAGCACAAAAAACAAGCAATTAGTAATTAATTATCCTGAAGAAGATAAAGTAACAAAGACTGTGCCTATAGAGGATATTGGAGTATTAGTATTAGAAAACCAACAAATTACCATTACCAATGGCTTACTTTCAAAACTTATAAAAAACAAAGCAGCAATCATTAATTGTGATGCTTATCATTTGCCCGTCAGCTTGTTACAGCCATTGGTAGGGCATAGTGAGCAAACCGAAAGAATGAGGCAACAGTTAAATGCGAGTATCCCTCTAACTAAAAACTTATGGCAACAAACCATAAGTGCAAAAATTAAAAATCAAGCAAAATTTTTAGAAAAAAGAGAAGTGCCTGCACATAAAATGCACAAATGGTCTAACGAAGTTAAAAGTGGCGATATAGAAAATCATGAAAGTAGAGCAGCAGTATATTATTGGAAACATATATTTAATTTAGAGCGTTTTAATCGGAATCCTAAAGGAGATGCTCCAAATCAATTATTAAATTACGGCTATGCAATTTTACGTGGCATTACAGCAAGAGCAATTGTAAGTTCTGGAATGTTTCCGAGTGTGGGAATATTTCATAGAAACAAATACAATGCTTTTTGTTTAGCAGACGATATTATGGAACCCTATCGCGTGTATGTAGATATATTGGTTAATGATATAATACAATCTGGTGAACCTTATGATGAAATGACTACTTCATTAAAAATGAATTTATTACAACTACCAGCCATGGATGTGATAATAGATGGAAATAACAGCCCATTAATGGTAGCAATGAGTAGAACCACAAACTCTTTATACGAATGTTTTGCAGGAGTAAGTAGGAAAGTTTTATATCCAGTATTTTAATTTTTAGACCTACTAGGTTCCTAAAACCTTTAGGTCTGGTATAAAATAAAAAGAAATGAAAGAAAATCATTTTTCACGTTTAAACCAATATAGATCTATGTGGGTATTAGTATTTTTCGATTTACCAACCGAAACTAAAAAAGACAGAAGGGCTGCAACACGTTTTCGAAAAAACTTGCTGGACGATGGATTTACCATGTTTCAGTTTTCTATTTATATGCGTTTTTGTGCCAGTAGAGAAAATGCCGAAGTACATGAAAAACGTGTAAAATACGGACTACCAGAATATGGAAAAGTCGGAATATTGCAAATTACCGATAAGCAGTTTGGAATGATACAATTATTTCACGGACAAAAAGCAACAGCATTAGAAAAACCTACGCAACAATTAGAATTGTTTTAGGAATAAAAAATGTCCGGTCGAGCGCAGTCGAGACCTCAATACAACATCAATTTACTAATTCTATCCAATAACTTAACAAGCAGTATATCAAATCTTTAAGGCTTGATACACTGCGAATGCTAAGTAAAAATACAATTTTGAAAGCAATTCACAACATTTAAAGGTTTATTTAATTTGTGAGTTATACTGCGAATGCTAAGTAAAAATACAATTTTGAAAGCAATTCACAACAAGTAATATTATTTACTAGCTCGTGTTCAGACTGCGAATGCTAAGTAAAAATACAATTTTGAAAGCAATTCACAACAAAAACCAAATTTTACTTTTTGAAGATATTACTGCGAATGCTAAGTAAAAATACAATTTTGAAAGCAATTCACAACTGTATAGTAACAGGAGCAGTGTCGGGCATACTGCGAATGCTAAGTAAAAATACAATTTTGAAAGCAATTCACAACACTAGCCTTAACTTTACACCGTTGGATTTTACTGCGAATGCTAAGTAAAAATACAATTTTGAAAGCAATTCACAACAAGCAGGAAAGTATCTATTATTAATCTTACACTGCGAATGCTAAGTAAAAATACAATTTTGAAAGCAATTCACAACTAAGCTTCCTGCAT
Source organism: Flavobacterium sp. (assembly GCA_002733185.1). GTDB lineage: Bacteria > Bacteroidota > Bacteroidia > Flavobacteriales > Flavobacteriaceae > Marifrigoribacter. Next base: position 80,518 of record NVUT01000002.1, read on the forward strand.
TTTTTGGAGAGCATTGACTGCGAATGCTAAGTAAAAATACAATTTTGAAAGCAATTCACAACGATACTTTCCTACTTTGATAATTTTCAAAAACTGCGAATGCTAAGTAAAAATACAATTTTGAAAGCAATTCACAACGCATCTAATGGTCTGTAATAAAGTGGTAAAACTGCGAATGCTAAGTAAAAATACAATTTTGAAAGCAATTCACAACGTGGGTTTTTGTTGGCGGTTAACTGTTATAACTGCGAATGCTAAGTAAAAATACAATTTTGAAAGCAATTCACAACGATTTGTATGGTATGCACTTAATCGGGTTTACTGCGAATGCTAAGTAAAAATACAATTTTGAAAGCAATTCACAACTATTATAAGAACGAGCAAAAAGACAGGTAAACTGCGAATGCTAAGTAAAAATACAATTTTGAAAGCAATTCACAACCTAGTATTGCTACAAAATTTTCTAAAAGCACTGCGAATGCTAAGTAAAAATACAATTTTGAAAGCAATTCACAACAACATTGCATTAAATGCTAATCCTATTGGACTGCGAATGCTAAGTAAAAATACAATTTTGAAAGCAATTCACAACATCATAGACAAAGACCCTTTATCTTTCCATACTGCGAATGCTAAGTAAAAATACAATTTTGAAAGCAATTCACAACAGCCTTTAAGCGATCTACGAAGTATTGTAGACTGCGAATGCTAAGTAAAAATACAATTTTGAAAGCAATTCACAACTGTAACGTATTTCATTAAAAGTTAAATTGAACTGCGAATGCTAAGTAAAAATACAATTTTGAAAGCAATTCACAACCACAGCTAACATTAACATTCCTATTGTTTTACTGCGAATGCTAAGTAAAAATACAATTTTGAAAGCAATTCACAACGGCAGCAGCATTTACTTTCAAATGTTAGTAACTGCGAATGCTAAGTAAAAATACAATTTTGAAAGCAATTCACAACAACTACTTCCAGATCCACAACAAGGGTCTAACTGCGAATGCTAAGTAAAAATACAATTTTGAAAGCAATTCACAACGAAGACACCTACTCACCGCTCCGCTTCTTTACTGCGAATGCTAAGTAAAAATACAATTTTGAAATCTCATTGTACAAAGCATCAATGATAACTCAATTATGATAACGAGATTCAGCGATTCATAAAAACAGTAACGAGAGCTAAAGCAATTTACAACAATACCTTTGTTTTGATTATAGAACAAAAAACTGCGAATGCTAAGTAATAATAATATGTTTAACAATCCTCAACCATAAACCAATTATATTTTTCACCTCTTTGTCATGCCGGACTAGTTCCGGCACCTCATGATACTACCAAAATCATCTTTACAACCACCACAATCAAAGGTCATTGAGTAGGCGATAGCCGTATCTAAATGCCGTACTCATTACGACGCATCATATCACAACCTAAATCAAATTCCCCCTTTGAGGGGGGCTAGGGGGGTGTTTTTCAAACCCACTAATACCGCCAACTGAAGACTGCCTACTGAAAAAACCCGTACCTTTAATACCAAAACAACCACAATGCCAAAAATACAAGACACACCACCACCAGTAGTTATAGAAAACCTAAAACTATTAGCAACAGACTTAGACCAAAAAATTCCCTCCAAATGCCTAGATAAAAACCTGCTCATAGCAAGTTGGAACATCAGAGCCTTCGGCAACCTAACCCGTAAATGGGACTCAGACGATGACGACAGCCCAAAACGTGATCTTCACTCAGTGCTATGTATAGCCGAAATCATCAAACGGTTCGATGTCATCGCCATACAAGAAGTAAAAGCAAACATCAGAGCATTAAGAGACACCCTAAAAGTATTAGGGGCCAATTGGTCATTAATACTCACAGACGTAACAAAAGGCTCGGCAGGTAATGGCGAGCGTATGGCATATCTGTTCGATACCCGTAGAGTACAACTTTCTGGTTTAGCAGGGGAGTTGGTAGTTCCAAAAGAATGGACAAACAAAATAGGAGAAGTAATTTTAGACGAGCAATTTGCCCGAACTCCGTATGCGGTAAGTTTTAAAGCCAATAATCAGACGTTTATATTAGTAACCCTACACATCAAATACGGTAAAAAATCAAAAGACCGTATAAAAGAACTAAAAGGAATTGCCAAATGGTTAGCAGATTGGGCAAGTAATATAAATGTCTATCACCAAAACCTAATTGCCTTAGGCGATTTTAATATAGACGCTAGGGGAGACCTTTTAGACCAAACCTTTCTATCCGAAGGTTTATTTGTTCCACCACAACTACAAAACAAAGAAGTAACTCGTTCCATATTTAAAAAAACAAAATATTACGATCAAATAGCTTGGTTCAACAACAGTAAAAAAATCCCCAACCTCTCCATGCAATTTATCAATGGCGGCAATTACGATTTTGTACCCACAGCATTAAAAAACAGAGAGATTTCAACAAGAAGCCTATCATACCTAATCTCAGACCATTACCCCCTCTGGGCAGAATTCAAACTATAATCACAGCCCAACCTGTCACGCCGTACTCGTTACGGCGCCACATGTCGCTACCTAAATCAACCCACTGCCTACTGAATACGGAATATTATTTCCTCCATAGCTACTCCATAGCTACTCCATATCAACTCCATATTAAAGCCGTGTCAATGCGTGTCCGTGCAAAACCCCTTTTCAAAACAGGAGAATGCCCCTTTTTTATCAAATTGTAAGAAAAAACTTGCAAAACAAAAAATCCCGTTTTATATTTGGATATACCAATCCCACAAAAAGGTATATTTAATACAGTTCAGTGTTCCCCGAAAAGTAAAAACTACGATGCCCACAAATCGTCATGATACACTTAAGTGTTTTTTGTCGACAGTCACTTAAGTCTTTTTAATTAACCAGATACGAATGTGGTATTACTTCTTGTAATTCCCCCCTACATAAGTGTCATAAATCAATTAAGTTATGGCTAAAAATAATAGTTATCTTAAATTCGAAGGAAGCCTTGGTGGCTTAACCTACTACGAAAAAGACGGAAAGTCTTTAGTAAAAGTACAAAGTAGAATCAGTAAATCTCGTATTGAGCGAGATCCTGCCTTTAAACGTACTCGTGAAAACATGATGGAGTTTGGCGCTGCTGCAAAAGCAGGCAAAGCTCTTCGTGAAGCTATGAGTACAATCGTTAAAACAATGGGCGATACCTACCTAACTTCAAGAGTAACAGGTGTCATGCGTCGTATGGTAAGTAATGGTACAGGTTTACGTGGGCAACGTAATATAGATGTACTAGCAAATGCAGATCTTTTAGAAGGTTTTGAGCTAAACAAATCAGACGTATTAAGCTCACAGTTTTTTGCTCCCTATGTAAAACCCAGTTTAAATGCAAATCGAGATATTATAACCTGGGTAATTCCAGATTTTAATACAGATTCGTTCATCACAAAACCTGAAGGAGCAACTCATTTCAAAATGGTGCTTGCCGCTGGTTTAGTAAGCGAATATGCATATGTAGCTGCATTAAGAGGTTACGAACCAGTCAATGAAGACGAAAATGYTATTGGAAAAGCAGTTTTTAGTACCGATATCCCTTTGATTGGGATGGTAGGTAACGATACAACCCTAGTAGTCGATTTAGGAATAGGAGCTGCGGTTGTAGCTACTACTGCAACAATTGCTGCAANTGGGATTGTTTTTTACCAAGAAATCAATGGTCAGTTTTACGAATTGGCTTCTGGTAATGCTATGAAAATTGCTACTGTGGGGTAGTAATAATATAGTATTTTTTAAATAACTCTCTTGTTCATTTACAAGAGAGTTATTTTTTTATGTCTTTACAAGGAGCATACGACTAAGCAATCTCTATAAATAATCCAAATCAAGACTGCCAACTGAAGACTGCCAATTGAAGACTGAAAAACCTACTCCTTCACAATCTTAAAAGTTCTAGAAGTATTTTCTGAAACAATTCTCATAAAATAAATACCAGTAGTATATGCACTAAAATCGATAGTTTGTGCTGTTGAAACATTCTTAATTTCAGTAATAAGTTGCCCTTGTATAGTATAAATTTCAACAGAATAATTAGTGGAACTGGTATTGATATTTAGTAAATTTTTAACAGGATTTGGATATACAGTAAATACCGTTTCAGAGAAATCGGAAGTTCCCAGAGTTTCGTCCAATACATTAATCTTTAAATCATCAAAGTAAAATCCATCAGCTCTTTGAAATCCATCCGATTCAAATTGAAAACGAACCAAAATCTGTTCGCCTAAATAATCACTTAAATCTATTTCTTCCAATACCCAATCGTTTTGGTTTCCATCATATAATGGCTCTCCTGTTGGCTGGCCGTTATTACTACTTCCTTCATTAGTATATTCACCACATTGCGGAATCCAAGTAGATCCGTTATTGGTAGAAACTTCTAATTGTACATAATCCCAGTTGTTTTCGATATCCCATTTGGCATAAAATGAAATATTCGCACCCAATGCAGTAGTTAAATCTACTTCATTTAAAAGAGTAATTGTTTTATATTCATTATTTTGATAATCACCATTTGGAGAATCTGTGATTGAGCTTGAAGGCGAAACAAAAGTATTTGTAGTGGTATCCCAACCATTATTATTAAAATTATCGGTTACGCTATTTCCAGTATCTTCAAAAATAGGAGAGATGCTTCCAAATATTTTTGTGATGTTTTTTATTTGATTGTAACTTCCGTTGTTTACAACTAACTCCAAGTTAATTTCGTCGCCAATTGCTATTCCTGCGTTTAGAGTATAAGAGATGGTTCCATTTACTTCTTCCAAAGGACTTAGGTTTGTAAAGCTTACAGGATTACCAACAGAACTAACATTTGCTGAAATCGGGTTGATACTTACTGTAAAGTTCCCGTTTCCTGAAATACCCAAACGTCTTAAATTAAAGGTAATATCTGAAGTACTTGGTTGAACAAAGGTCGGGGAAGTATCGTTTACCGTTGCATAGTTATTCACCATTTTAGCTGCAGTAATATTTAAGTACATCATGCTCTTACAAATACTTTCAATTTGATTCGAAGCTGGCCAGAAAGAAGGACCAATTTCTGGAGTAAAAGCATATATTTTATTATGAGTTCCAACGGTTCCGTACATAAAATCATCACTATCTCCAGCAGCAGGATATAAGTCTGCAGAAATAATATTGTTAAACCCATTCTTGGAAACTAGTTCTGCAGAAATACCTTCAAATAAAGCGTTCTCTGGAGTAGGTACATTGTCTGTATAACCATAAGGGTATAATAACAAATCTCCCGAAGTATGGTTGTTAAATGCCATGACGAAATTATGATTTTCAACAAACCACTTCATTGCTTGGTTTTCAATTTCTGAGAAAGGTCCGGTACCAGCATATACTTCACTATTAGTGTCGTTTGAAGTTCCTTCGCCTCCCCAAACATTATTGTTTGGATCTCCGTTTATATAGTAATCGTAATTTCTATTTGGGTCAACCCCATAACCGTTTTTACGGTTTTTTCTCCAAAAACCACCACCATTAGGGTCTGTTTTTTCATTATATAAATAACCATCTGGATTTACAACAGGAACAAAATAAAGCTCGGTATTATCAACAATGCTTTTAACTTCTGGATTGCTATCATAGTTTTCCAATAAATACCACATATAGAAAATTAGTTGTGATAAGGATGCTGGTTCACGAGCATGATGAATGGCTGAATATAATATTTGTGGTTCGCCTTCATTTGTGTTAGGATTGTCACTTATTTTTACCCATTTAATTCCGTTGCCTCCAATAGAAGGAGTGGTGGAATTATCGGGTTGTCCTTCAGTTAAAAAGCTGCTAATGTTTACCTTGGTTGTAATTAAATTAGGGTATAAAGCCTTCATTTGGTCCAACTCATTGAGCATTTCTTGGTAGGTTAAATAACCACCCATACTTCCCAAACTGAAATTATTTGGAGTTTGGTAGTCATCAACTGCTTCATTACAAGTTGGGTTTTTTGTTGGTGCTTTATTAGCATTATTTTGTTGAATAAAATGTGCTTTGGCATCTTCAATAAGAACATCTACCTGATATCCAGCATTTTTAGCTTTTTCAATTTCAGAAACCGAAAATTCTGAAATCACAAAATAGCCTTTTTTATGGGTTCCATGATCTACTGGAATTCCTAAAGATTCTAGATTTTTTAAATCGTTTGCTTCTGAATAATTAATTTTTGCTCGTTGGTATTTTTCAGGATTATTTTGTGCAAAAGAAAATTGTATTACAAAAAGTAACACGAGGAGTACTAATTTTTTCATAGCTTTTAATATATTTTATACCGTTAACGTAGTAGTCGTTAATTTAGTGTAAAATTACTATGAAATATTGAAGTAGTATAATTAAACCAATTCATTTTATTTGAAAATGTATTGAATTATACTTTTTAACAAAAAAAGACTACCAAAATTGACAGTCTTTTCGTTATTTAAAATATTTAATTTACTATTTATTCTCCAACCATATGCGAGCATTCACAAAGGCTTCTAACCATGGTGAAACCTCATCGTTTCTATCGTTTGGATAATGCGCCCAATTCCAAGGAAAAGTAGAACGCTCCAAATGCGGCATCATTACCAAATGTCTTCCGGTAGTATCGGTAAGCATTGCGGTGTTAAAATCACTTCCGTTGGGGTTGGCAGGGAAACCTTCATACCCATATTTACCAACAATATTATAATGACTTTCGCCTTTCGGAAAACTGAATTTCCCTTCACCATGAGCAGCCCAAATCCCTAAAGTACTGCCTTTAAGAGAGGATAACATCACCGAATTATTCTCTTGAATTTCCACCGAAGTAAACGTACATTCAAACTTACCACTATCATTATGAAGCATTTTTGGTTTCTCTTTATCTTCAGGGTTTATCAATCCTAATTCTATAAATAACTGACAACCATTACAAACTCCTAATGAAAGGGTATCCTCTTTTGCAAAGAAACCTTTCAGCGCTTTATTTGCTTTTTCATTATATAAAAATGCGCCTGCCCAACCTTTTGCTGAACCAAGAACGTCTGAGTTAGAAAAACCTCCAACCGCAGCAATAAACTTAATGTCTTCTAATGTTTCACGACCTTCAATTAAATCGGTCATATGAACGTCTTTCACATCAAAACCAGCTAAATACATCGCATTTGCCATTTCACGTTCGGAGTTAGATCCTTTTTCACGAATAATGGCTGCTTTTGGTCTTGTGTGTTGGTCGCTGAGCGGAGCCAATGCGCCTGTAAATTGTAGAGGAAACTTAAACTTCAATCCCTGATTCTTATAATTCTCAAAACGCTCTGTTGCTTTCGCTACACCACTTTGTTGTTGGTCTAATAAATACGAAGTTTTATACCAGGCATCACGCATTTCAGGAACACGAAAACTTAAGTTTTCTTGGTTATGTTTTATCTGAAGGTTTTCCGTTTCAATTACAATACCTATTTTCACAAAGTTGATATTGCTTTCTGAAAGTATTTTTTCAACAATGCTATCTTCTGAAGCTTGAAATACAATTCCGTTGTTTTCTGCAAAAAGAATCTTTACTAAATCGTTTTCCCCTAAATCAGTAAGATTTAATTCAGCTCCTAAATTGGTGTCAGCAAAACACATTTCTAAAAGTGTCGTTATCAACCCACCTGAAGCAACATCGTGCCCAGCTACTATTTGATTGCTTGAAATTAATTGTTGCATTGTATTAAAAACAGTCGCAACATAAGAAGCGTCTTTGATGGTTGGAACTTCATTACCAATAGCACTTAAGGTCTGTGCAAAAGAAGATCCTCCCAATTTATAATCATCTTTGGAGATATTGATATAATAAATGCTTCCTTTATTTTTCTGAAGTACAGGCTCTACTACCTTTTTAATATCGTTACAATGTCCAGCTGCGGTAATGATCACTGTACCTGGAGCTATTACTTCTTCATCTTTATATTTCTGTTTCATTGAAAGGGAATCCTTTCCGGTAGGAACATTAATCCCTAACTCGATAGCAAAGTCTGAAATACCTTCAACTGCCCTATACAATCGAGCATCTTCTCCTTCATTATTACAAGGCCACATCCAATTGGCAGAAAGTGAAATGCTTTTCAACCCTTCTTCAAGAGGAGCCCAAATAATATTGGATAAGGATTCTGCAATAGCGTTTCTGGAGCCTGCAACAGGATCGATTAAAGCCGAAATAGGAGCGTGCCCAAGTGAGGTTGCAACTCCTTCTTTTCCGTTATAATCCAACGCCATTACTCCACAATTATTTAATGGTAATTGTAAAGGCCCTACACATTGTTGTTTGGCTACTTTACCAGTTACACATCTGTCTACTTTGTTGGTTAGCCAATCTTTAGACGCTACTGATTCAAGTGATAGTACAGCTATTAAATATTCTTTAATTTTATTTGATTCGTACTTAGGGTTTGAATATTTACGCTTTACTGTAATATCATTCATTACTGTTTTTGGGGAACTGCCAAACATATCTTCCAATTGAAAATCCATTGGTTTTTCGCAAGTAGTTTTACTCTCAAAAGTAAACTTATCATCATCGGTAACTTCCCCAACTTCATACATTGGCGAACGTTCTCTTTTGGCAATACGTTCTAATTGAGCAATGTCTTTTTCACCAATCACTAAGCCCATTCGTTCTTGTGATTCGTTTCCTATAATTTCTTTAGCCGAAAGGGTAGGATCACCTACTGGAAGTTTATCTAAATCTATTTTCCCTCCTGTTTCTTCCACCAATTCACTTAAACAATTTAAGTGTCCGCCAGCACCGTGATCGTGAATAGAAACAATAGGGTTCACTTCACTTTCTACCATACCACGAATGGCATTGGCAGCACGTTTTTGCATTTCTGGGTTGGAACGTTGAATGGCGTTGAGTTCAATTCCGCTTGAGAATTCTCCAGTATCTGCTGAGGAAACTGCTGCACCACCCATTCCAATACGGTAATTTTCTCCACCAAGAATTACGATTTTATCTCCTTTTTTAGGAATGTCTTTAATGGCTTGGTCTCTTTTTCCGTAGCCAATTCCACCAGCTTGCATAATTACTTTATCATAGCCTAATTTTCTTCCGTTGGTTTCATTTTCAAAAGTTAATACAGAACCGGTAATTAATGGTTGTCCGAATTTATTTCCGAAGTCTGAAGCGCCATTACTCGCTTTAATTAGAATGTCTAATGGAGTTTGGTATAACCATTCTCTTTCATTCATAGACTTCTCCCAAGGCTTTAGTTCTTCAAGTCTAGAATAGGAAGTCATATAAACAGCAGTACCTGCTAGAGGTAAAGACCCTTTTCCGCCAGCCAAACGATCTCTAATTTCGCCACCACTACCAGTTGCAGCACCGTTAAAAGGTTCTACGGTAGTTGGGAAATTATGTGTTTCTGCTTTTATTGAAATTACAGATTCAAAATCCGTATTCTGATAAAAATCAGGTTTATCAGCACTTTTGGGTGCAAACTGAACCACTTTAGGTCCCTCTACGAAAGCAACATTGTCTTTATAAGCAGAAACAATTGTATTCGGATTTTCTTTAGAAGTTTTCTTAATCAATTTGAATAGGGAAGAAGGCATCTCTTCACCGTCAATAATAAAAGATCCGTTAAATATTTTATGACGACAATGTTCACTATTTACTTGACTAAATCCGAAGACTTCACTGTCTGTTAATTTTCTTCCTAATTTGCTAGAAATATTTTCAAGATAATTTACCTCTTCATTATTTAATGCTAATCCTTCCGCTAGATTATAAGTATTAATATTATCAATTTCTATGATTGCTTCTGGTTGAATATCAATCGTAAAAATATCTTGATTCAACTCCGAATATTTCTGAGAAAGCATCGGATCAAAGTCTGTAAAACTTCCTCCAACCGAATAAAATTCTTCAATACGAATAATTCCTTCAATTCCCATATTCTGGGTAATTTCAACAGCATTGGTGCTCCAAGGAGTAATCATAGCAGCACGAGGCCCAATAAAAAAATCCGCGATAACGGATTCATTTATTTTAGATTGGTCGCCAAAAAGCCATTGTAGTTTATCTATTTCAGTAGCTGAAAGTTGTGCAGAAGTTTGGACAGTAAAAATGGTTTTTTTAAGGTCTCCAAAAAAGTGAATCATCGTTTAATTTTATCACGGTTTTTAAAAATACAAAGGTACTATTTTAAAATATTTAATTTGATTTTATACTTCTTATATAATGGCATATATTAACGAAACTTAAAAATAAAACTATTATGAAAATTAAAATGTATTATTTTACCTTATTTGTGTTTTTAATAAATTCAAATAATATTATTTCTCAAAATCAATCAACAGGAGAAACAATTACATACATTAATAATTTAATTAGAAATAATTATACGGTCTCTATTTTAGGTAATGAACTTATTTGCGAAAAAACTAAAGGGACTATACAAACGATTAGTATTAATAATAACCTTCAAGTCTATATATATAGACACAAAGAAAATGGTTTAACGATATATGATTTTTTGACAGATGACCCAAACTTATCTGTATCTTATTATTATAATCCAAATTTCAATAATAGTTTAATTATTTCTCATAAGAAAGATTCAAATAACGGAATAAAGATGATTTATACTATTGCAAAAAAAATAGCATTTTGAAATATAAGATATCCAAATTTGTCGGCTTCCCCTAAATAGAACTGCTTAAATTTCTAATATTTTCAAAATTATTATTTTTAATTCGAGTTGGAGGTAAAACCACAACTACTTTTAAAACAGGAAGAGTAATTGTAAAATAATCTAATAAATTTTTATAATATTTAAGCCCATTCACTTTGAATGGGCTTTTTTAATTTCATTTAAAATTTTTAACTAGTCTTACGATAACTCCAAACCGCTAACCCATTCATCACAACAGCGTAAGCTGTCGTTTTTAATAACTGCGGAAGGATATCTTGTAAAGAAGATCCTTTTAGCATTACCATTCGCATTACTTCTACAAAATATTTAATTGGATTCAACTCAGTTAATTTTTGTGCCCACATTGGCATACTTTCAATAGGGGTAAAGAGTCCGCTCATTAATATAAAAATCACCACAAAAAACCAAGCGATAAACATAGCCTGTTGTTGGGTATCTGTAAAGTTGGAAATAAAAAAACCCATTCCTAAAATGACTAGTAGAAAAATTCCTGTGTAAAAGTAAATAAGCAAAATACTTCCTAGCATCGGAACATCAAAAATCACTTTTCCTAATATCAATCCAATGGTTAATAATCCAAATCCAATTATCCAAAACGGAAATAGTTTTCCAATAATAAACTGGTATTTTTTAATAGGAGTTACATTAATTTGCTCTAAGGTTCCAATTTCTTTTTCCCGTACAATGTTCATTCCTGATAAGAATAAAGTAATCATCGTCACCAATAAAACCAGTATCCCAGGAACCATATAGGTTTTATAATTCAAGGTTTCATTATACCAAAATGAAGGAATGCTATCTATGATTTTCGGAATGGCAATGACTCCATTAATCATCGCTAATTCTGAAGTAGCATTTTTATTAAACCCTTGAACTATCTGATTGATATACACATTTTCAACTCCAGCAGCAGCTCCATCAATTGCGTTAATTGTTATGGAAAGGTTGGTCTTTTTTTCTTTTAATAAATCTCTTTCAAAATATTGTGGAATTTTTAAAATCACATCCACATCACCTTTTAACATGGCTGCACTGGCTTCTTTCTCTGATGAAAAATGAGCGAGTACATTAAAGTATTCTGAAGCTTCAAATTTACCGATTAAAGCTCTTGAAAAGGAAGTCCGATCATTATCTAAATAAGAGAATTTGATATTCTTAACTTCAAAAGTTGCTGCGTTTGAAAGAATTACCAATTGAAGCAATGGTAAAACAAATATGATAGGAAGCATTCCTTTATTTCTAAAGATTTGCTTGAATTCCTTTTGTATGATGAATATTATTGTTTTCAATTTATAATGCTTTAATTATTTAATGTTTGAATGATATATTGTTAAAACATTCAAACATTAAATTATTCATTTATTCTAATCTTATTTTATATTTCTTAACACTTAATCCCATAAAAAAGAGGGTCATTCCTATTAATATCAATGTTTCTTTCCATATAAACGAAATACCAACTCCTTTCAACATAATTCCTTTTAAAATAATAATAAACCATTTTGCAGGAATGATATTACTAATCACTTGCAACGGAAAAGGCATACTCGAAATCGGAAATATAAATCCAGATAATAAAATTACCGGAAGCATTAATCCCATTAAGGAAATCATCATTGCAGTTTGTTGTGTTTCTGAAATGGTGGAAATTAAAATTCCTAAAGAAAGAGCGTTTATAATAAATAAAACACTTTCAAATCCTAGTAAAAAGAAACTTCCTTGTACCGGCATTTTAAACACAAATATGCTTAATAAGATGATCACAATGGCATTTATAACTGATAAGAATATATACGGAAATACCTTACCAATAATCACCTGAATAGGTTTAATTGGCGAAACCAAGAGGATTTCCATCGTTCCTAACTCCTTTTCTCTGGTAATAGAAATAGAAGTCATCATCGCCGAAACCAACATTAATATTATTGTCATAACTCCAGGAACAAACATAAAAACGCTTTTTAATTCCGGATTGTAAACCATTCGAGTTTCAGAAATTATTTGATACTCAATTTTGATGTCTTTATTAATTTCTTGCTGGTATTTCTTTAAAATTGAATTGGTATAATTACTAATCGTATTTGCCGTATTAGGGTCGGTAGCATCAGTGATAATCTGTATCGTAGCATTGTGTTCTTTTACTAATTTTTTACTAAAATCTTTTTCAAAAACCAAAACTGCTTTTACTTTTCCTTTTTTGAAAACGGCTTCAATTTCTTTTTCATTTTGAATGAGTTGTTTATTACTGAAGTATTTGGAAGCTGTAATTTTATTGATGATTTCTTGGGTAGTGGCATCTTTAGATTTATCGAAAATAGCGATATCCACATTGTTAATCTCATTGGTTATTGCAAATCCAAAAAGCATAATTTGAGCAATAGGCATTCCAAACAAAATAAACAAGGAACGCTTATCTCGGAAGATGTGGTAAAATTCTTTTCTAATAAAACCTATAAATCTTTTCATACATATTCCTCGCGAAAGCAAGGATCTTATTTGTTTAATGTTTTTTTTATAGAACACTGATGACACGGATTTTACTGATTTATCACAGATTTTTCTATCTTCAGTCTTTCCGTCCTTCGTCTTTTTTCTCTACTCTCTTTTCTTTAATTTGAATACAGAATTTAAACATCCAATACAAATTTTCGTTGCCTTCCGTCCTCCGTCTTCCATCTTCATTCATCCTCACCCTCTCGCCAATTTCAAAAACACATCGTTCATATTGTCAACTTCAAATTGTTCTTTTAATTTTTTAGGTGTATCCAATGCTTCAATTTTTCCGTTTACCATAATTGATACTCTATCACAATATTCTGCTTCATCCATATAATGCGTGGTTACAAAAACGGTAGTTCCTTCGTGGGCGGTTTGGTAAATCATTTCCCAGAATTGCCTTCTAGTTATGGGATCCACGCTTCCTGTAGGTTCATCTAAAAAAATGATTTTAGGATCGTGTAATAATGCCACCGAAAAAGCTATTTTCTGTTTCCAACCCAATGGGAGGGAGCCTACCAAATCGTTTGCCACTTCTTGTAAGCCTAAATTTGTTATTAATTCTTCCGATTTAATTTTAATCTGTGAACGTTTCAATCCATAAATTCCACCAAAAAAAGTAATGTTTTCCTGTACGGTTAAATCGTCGTACAAAGCAAACTTCTGACTCATATAGCCAATATTTTTTTTAATATCTTCTGGTTGTTTGGAAACATCGAAACCCGCAACAGTTGCTTTTCCATTTGAAGGAATTGAAATACCAATCAGCATTTTCATTGCCGTAGTTTTTCCCGCTCCATTCGCCCCAAGGAATCCGAAAATCTCTCCTTTTTTTACTTCAAAAGTGATGGCATCCACTGCGGTAAAATCACCAAATGTTTTGGTAAGGTTGGTGGCTTCTATTACGTTTTCTTTTTTCATAAACTTCCTGCAAAGGCAGGAATCTCTTTTTTTAAGTCTTCTAGGGTTTAAAACCCTAGAAGGCTTAGTTAAATATTATTTCGCCAATTCCATAAAAACATCTTCAATCGTTGGAGCGGTTTCAGTAATTGTTATTTCTTTTAAATCCTTTTCTTTTAAATAGTTGATTAAATCTTTTGGATTAAAATCGTTTCGTTGATCCGTATAGTGAACAAATTCACCAAAAGGATACACACTGTATTGATGTTTGTATTCTTTTAAACTTTTTATGAGCTGATACATATTGGATGCTTTTACATTGTAAAGAACTTTCGGAAATTTATTGACAATGGATTTTGGAGTGTCTATTTCTAAAATTTTACCATCTTGTATCAATGCAATTCGGTCGCAAAGTGCAGCTTCGTCCATATAAGGAGTTGAAACCAGAATGGTAATTCCTTTTTTTTGAAGTCGTTTTAACATTTCCCAAAACTCTTTCCTTGAAACAGGATCTACTCCCGTAGTAGGTTCATCTAAAAACAACACTTTAGGTTTATGAATTAAAGCACAACTCAAGGCTAATTTTTGTTTCATTCCTCCTGATAAATCACCTGCTCTGCGGTTTTTAAAAGGTTCTATCTGAACATAAATTTCTTTAATTAAATCGTAATTTTCTTCGATGGTAGTTCCGAAAATTGTTGCAAAAAATGTAAGATTTTCTTCTACTGTTAAATCTTGATACAACGAAAACTTTCCGGGCATATAGCCCACCGAATTACGAATAGCTTTATAACCTTCCACCACATCGTAATTAGCAACAGTTGCAACACCTTTGTCAGCAAATAGGAGTGTTGTTAGGACTCTAAATAAGGTTGTTTTTCCTGCACCATCTGGACCAATGAGTCCAAATAATTCTCCCTCCTTTACTTCAAAAGAAATGTCTTTTAAGGCAGCTACCTCTTTAAATGATTTACTTATATGTTGTACAGAAATACTCAAATCAGTTTAATTTTTTTGTTAAATACTTTGGAATCAGAATTGATAAAATCACAATGAAAATCCAAATTGAAATTCTAAACAACATTGCTTTTACACTTTCAGAAGCAACAGTCTCGCTAAAAAAATTCAAATAGAGAAAAACTACAAAATGGCTTGCTAAAATAAAATAAGTTACAAGTTTCGCTAGCAGTTTATTCTTTAAAATTAGAAAAGCAACACCTATTGAAATAACTCCAAAAAACACATTATAAGCAAGCAACCAAATTAAAGTAGTGTAGGTTTTTGTATCTATGCCCAGCAATACTTTTGTACCTGCAAATACTGACATTACACCAATAAATAATGCTATAAATGCGGCAATAGTGGTTAAATAATGTATTTTTTTTGTGTTCGACATCTTAAATAAAATACTCTTTATAAAGGGTTAAATGTTTGTTTAAAATATCATAACTTTTTTTACAGTTGTTTAAATCTCCCGACTTCATACCATCAAAAAGATCTAACATAGGTTTTAGAAAATTGTGAAGCTGATTGTGAGCTTCTCCTTTCATCGTACATTTTGCGAATATTTCGGCAAAAGTTTCTTCCAGTTCTTTTGTTAAAGTAGCATAGGCTTCTACAGATTCTTTATCTGAAAAACCTTGTAATTGCATTTGTAGTTGTTTAACACCTTGGGTTGTTTCTGGATTTGCTTCCCAATGTTTACCATCGTTTAGAGTTAGTTCTTCGTCGCTATCATGTTGTTCTGCTTCCGTTTTATCAACAACTTTTGTTTCTTCAATGGTTTCCTTTTTACTTTCTTTCTTTTCAGAAGTATTTCCACAGGAGGTGATAGATAATATGATTGCTACAAGCGTGATTAGTTTACTAATTTTTTTCATGTTATTATTTTAATTGATTAACGTTTTTTGTTCCTTTATTGTATCCTTTGCCTTTTCCCATTCTGTTGCCATTCATCATTCCTTTTCCTTTCATTTCTTTCATATGTTTTTTCATCCAGATAGGCTCTTCCACATCATTTTCATAAATGTATGTTGCAATTTTTTCAATTTCTGAAGTTTCCAATGGAAGGAGAGGCATTACTTTAAATTTATCAACTGCTCCAATCATTAATGCATTTTCTTCGGAAGGATTTTGCACCCAATTCACCATAGCAGTTATAAAACTTTCTTTAGTGTCGTAACTATTCATATAATGCATTTTTACAGCCTTAAAAGGAGGTGCAATTATAACATCATGCGAAACTGCTTCAGGATTATGACATACATAACAATTCTCTTTCATCAATGCGTATCCATCTTCAGCAATCATTACATCATTTTGTGCAATGTCTTGATTGCTTTTATCCTGATAAACTTCAGAGACTTCTTGTTTTATCGATTGGTTACAGCTTATTAGACCAATACTTAGTCCTAATAATACTACCGTATTTTTCATTTTATTATTTTTGATTAATAAATTATTTTCATTTTTACTTACAGCCTAAAACCTACTGAACAATCCACATCTCCGCAGGCATTCCAATTTTAAGGCTTCCGTCGTTAATTACATCTATTTTTACCGCATAAACCAAGGCAACACGTTCTTCTTTTGTTTGAATGATTTTAGGTGTAAATTCCGCTTCCGAAGCAATCCAACTAATTTTTCCAGCATACGATTTCATATCGTCTCCCGAATCAATTTTAACGGTAACTTCTTGTCCTATTCTAATATTTGGAAGTTGTGGTTCGCTTACATATACACGTAATTGCATCGTAGATAAATCAGCTATTTTATATAAAGGTTTTCCAAAAACTGTAATTTCATCAGGCTCTGCATATTTTACTAAAACAGTTCCGTTTACAGGGTTGATGATTTTACTTTTTGTAATTTTATCTTCAATTTGAAGCAATTGAACATCGATACTTTTTAATTCATTTACCACCGGTGCATTTTGAATCTCGATACTTCTTATTTGTTGTTTTAGCACATCGAGTTCTCCATTTACATCGTCCAATTGTTTTTGAGTTCCTGCATTGTCTTTTATCAGGTTTTGCACTCTCACTTTATTGATATTAGCTGTTTTAAGCTTTGAATTCAGTACTGTAATTTGAGATAAAACCCCTTTAGATTTTGAAACTACTACTTGTTTGGATACCAACAGTTGCTCACGGTTTAATGCCAATGGTATCGTATCGATATAACCTAAAAAAACATTTTTTTTAAGTTCTTGTCCTTCAGAAACATTAAACTGCATTAGCTTTCCGTTGTTTTCTGCTGAAACGGTGATTTCTGTTGCTTCAAAATTTCCGTAGCCATCAGCTTTTTCATCCCCATTTTTACAAGAAAACAATGTTGAAATAAGTATGGTTGTGATTATTAATTTATGATTTTTCATATTATATTCCTTTTGTGGTGTTATAATTAGCTTTTATAAGCTGTAACTGTATGTGATGTGTGGTTTTGTTATTTTCATCTTCATACAAATTTGTCAATTCGGTAATGTATGCAGACGAAGTGATGACACCGTTTTTTAATTGTGAGGCAGCCGATTTTAGCACCTCGTTTCTAAGAGCTATAATTTTAGAATCGGTTTCAATAAAATCTAAATATTTTTGAATATCGTTTTCTAATTGGTTCAACTCTATTTGAGTATTTAACGAAAAAGTTTCTTCCTCTATGTCAATAATATCCTTATTAATAGAAATCGCTTGCTTTTGTTTTTTGGTACTGTTCCAATCAAAAACACTCCAGTTTAATTTTACGCCAACAGTATAGAATGCTTGAAATGAATTGTCCAATGGATCCAGTCCTGGGTTACCATAACCACCCGTTGCAAAACCATAAAGTTTAGGGTAATTGGCTCTTGAAACTAATTCTTCTGAAGAATCTATCTCGTCTTTTTTAAGTTGAAATAATTCTAATTCAGGCCTTGTGATAGTTGAGTTTGTCTGAATAGAAATTTTAGGGTTTTGAAAAGTAGTTAATTTAGAAATATCTTTAGAAATTAATAATGATAATGTGTTTACTAGTGATTTTTTGGTTTGATTAATATCGGTAAATTGTTGGTCTATTTTTAGTAATTCAGCTTCAATTATCTTATCGGAAGTGGGTAATACCATTCCGTTTTCAATTCCTGATTTTACTTCTTTTAATTTAGCTTCAAGCATTTCCTTTTTACTATTTAACAAGCTGTGTTTTTCTTGAGTCAAAAGAATTGAAAAGTATATCTGATTCACTTGTTTTTTTAATTGATACAAATTAACTTCCACCTGTTTTTGTTGAGTATTTAAATTTGCTTGCTTCAATTTATAATTAGCATCGATGGCACCACCAGCATAAATCAATTGATTTACCGATAGAGTTGCGCGATATTGGTCGTTATTTGGTGGTTCTATACCTGAATTTGGAATGGGAATGTTAATCACATCCGATTGATAAGTTGCTTGTGCATTAAAATCTAATTGCGGTAATTTATCTTTGTCGATTACCTCTAGTTCTAAAATATTTTTCTCTTCTAATAGTGCCGTTTGTTTAGCTAAGGGATAGTTTAAATCTACCAAATTATAGCAATCTTCCAAGCTAATTTGCTGTTGAGACCAAAGTAGGGAAGTGGCGAAAAGAGATATGTATAGAATTCCTTTTTTCATAATTATGCTTTTATTGAATTAATAATGAAATCTGAAATTTCTGTTTTTCGATCATTCATTAATTGTTTATATTCTTTATCTGAAGACTTCAAGAACACTTTAATAAGTGGTTTTGCTACAAAAGGGAAGATGCTCAACGATAATATATTGATAAATAGTTGTTCTCCTTTTATAGGTTTTAAAATTCTTTGTTCTACTTCTGAATTTACTTGATCTTTAAATTTTTCTAAATCAGGGAAGCTTTGGTTTTCCTGAAGTTTTGTTACAAAATCTGGGTTTCTATTTAATTCCTGAAGGATAAAACCTGGTAAATATGGATGTCTAATTATAAATGAAATATAACTAGAGGTAAAGTTGTTAATTTTTACTTCAATAGTAGAATCATCATTTAAAATATCGTTTAATTGAGGTGCTAATAAGGAGAAAGCTTTTTTAAATACTGCCTCAAAAAGTAGTTGTTTACTACGATAATAATWATGCAACATCGCTTTGTTAATTCCTGCTTTATCTGCAATCTCTTGCATACGTGCACCATCCATTCCTTTTGATTGAAATATATTTTCAGCTGCAGTTAATATTTTACCTTCTGTATTTAAATCTTTTGTTTTTGCCATTTCAACTAAATAGTTTAACCGTTTGGTTGACAAAAATAACATAAAAAAATAACTATTCAATAATTTTTATAAAAAACTTGAATAGTTATTTAATTATTAAGATAAAAATAAAGTGTGCTATTTATTTAGTTCTTCCTAATGTTTTAATTTTACCAGCACGTAAAACAGTAACTTGAACGGGATCGTCTGGAGATCTGTTATCCATATTATTGGCAATTTGTAATAATATTTCGTCAGATTCTTCAATCTTAATTCCGTTAAAGGAAAGTATAATATCACCTCCAACCCAAAGTTTTTGTCCACCAACTTCCATTTCAATGGTACCTCCACGAACTCCAATAATTCCTAAAGGTGAAGACATTACCACTCTTTGAACTAAAAATCCTGTTTTTTGTGGTAGGTTAAATATTTCTGCAATTTTTCCTGTTAAAGGAATTAACTCAACACCACTCCAAAAGTGCTTTTTTTCGATTAGATGTTTTCTTGTAAGATTGGATGTCGTTGCAAATCCAATACCTTCAAAACCACCAGATTTAGTAAGAATACTACTTACAACACCAATTACTTCACCTTTTATATTAAACATGGGTCCACCAGAATTACCTGTGTTTATAGAAGCATCTGTCTGAATGTATTCGTATTTAGTAAATGGGTTTTTATCATTTAAATTTCGTTTAAATCCGCTTACATAACCAGATGAAAAGGAATGTCCCAATCCAAAAGGAGCGCCTACAATAAAAACTTGTGAGCCAATTTTCACTTTATCGGAATCACCAAGTTTAACAGTTACTGCATTTTTTCTTGGCCATACTAATTCTATTAAAGCGATATCGGCAGTTTTAAAAGACGATATCACATTCGCAGGAATCACTTCCCCATCAAGAAATTTTACTTTAATTCCATCGGCAATTTGTACCACGTGTGCAGCTGTGATTATTTGTTTATCTGAAATCATAAATCCAGATCCTAAACCAGCAGCAGTTCCTGTTTTTGTATCAATTCCGTTTGATATTGTGATTTTTTCTTCAGTAATAATTTCTACTACAGCGGGGTTTACTTGCTCATATATTTTAGAAAGATCTTGTGCTTGTACTAAAAATGTAAATAAGAATAATGATAAATAAATAATCTTTTTCATAGTATAACTTAATTAATCTGAAAACAAAATTACTATTATTAATAGAATACTAAAATTTCCAAGCAATGAACCTACTTTTCTTATTGCCTTGCGACATAGGAATTGTTTGGTGCGTAGCTTTTAATTTATGGAGTTGTTTTTTTATTTTCTGAAGGTTTTCTTTTTTTGAAACCAAACATGTAAACCAACCAACTTGAGTTTTAAATTCGACACTTTGTTTTATCATTCGTTTTAAAAACAATGCTTCACCACCGTTGCACCAAAGCTCATTTGCTTGTCCGCCAAAGTTTAAAACTATCTCCTTTTTAGTTTGGTAGGGTTGATTTTCAGATTGAAGGTTTCGTAATTTTCGAAGGGTTCCTTTAGTAGCTTCTTCTTCAGATGAATGAAAAGGAGGGTTACACATTGTAAAATGAAAGTATTCTCCTTCCTTTATAATTCCTTCAAAAATATCAGCATTTTTTTCTTGATGTCGGATTTCAATGTTGTTTTTTAGACTTTCAGAAGCTTCTACATTTCTTTTTGCTGAAACAATTGCACTTTCATCAATATCCGAACCTACCATTTTCCAATTAAAAATTTGCGCTGCAAGTATTGGGTAAATGCAGTTGGCACCTACACCAATATCCAATCCTTTTATTTTAGTTGTCTTATTATCTTCAATTAGCAAATCGTTTATATAATGCAGATAATCTGCTCTCCCAGGAATTGGAGGACATAAATAATGTGCAGGAATTCCCCAGTTTTCAATAGCATAATGATGTTTTAATAATGCTTTGTTAAGTTGTAAAACTGCTTTACTGTTAGAAAAGTCAATGGTTTGTGTACCGTGTTCGTTAACAAATACAAATGATTTTAACTTTGGAATGACTGCTATTAATTCCTCAAAATTGTAGGATTGATTGTGAATGTTGTTAGAATGCAAGATTGAATATATTTAAGTGCAAATTTAGGGCTTTTAAATACTATTTTTACGAATTGTTGATATTAGTTGTTACGCAGAGGTTCACAGAGATTTTTTAGACATGGATTACACGAATTTTATTAGAAGTTTAAAAACCTTGTAGGTATGATTTATTGTAATTATGATTGCAATTTGGTACTTCAGCTCCGCTTACTGACCACTCTACTCAATGAATCATTTAGTTTAGTAATTAATGGTTTTCAAGCAAAGGTTTAATAGCTAAATAGCTAACTAACTAATATAAAGTAGTATTTTTGCAAAAATTTTTTCAGATGGAATCTTTTTCAACATTCAATATTTCTAAGCAATTGCATTATGCGATTGATGATTTAGGTTTCGAAAAACCAACACCAATCCAGTCGCAATCTTTTTCTGTAATTCAGGCTGGAAAAGATATGGTTGGGATTGCCCAAACTGGTACTGGAAAAACCTTTGCGTTTATGTTACCCTTATTACAAGGACTTCCGTTTTCTAGAGAATTGAATCCAAGAATTTTAGTAATTGTACCTACCAGAGAATTGGTGATTCAAGTAGTCGATGAAATAAAAAAATTCGCTAAATATTTGGACGTTCGTGTGTTGGGTGTTTATGGTGGCGTAAATATGAATCGCCAAAAAGAAGCTGTGGTACTAGGTTGTGACATCATTGTTGCAACGCCCGGACGCTTGTACGATTTGGTATTGAGCAGGGCTTTGCAATTAAAATCGGTAAGGAAATTAGTGATTGATGAAGTAGATGTAATGTTGGATTTAGGATTTAGATTTCAACTGATCAACATCTTTGAATTGCTCCCAAAGAGAAGACAAAATATTATGTTTTCGGCTACAATGACGGATGATGTAAATGATTTAATTCAAGATTTCTTCCAAGCACCAACAACTATTTCGGTGGCGGTAAGTGGAACTCCGTTGGATAATATTCAGCAATCGTGTTATTCGGTTCCTAATTTTTATACGAAAATTAATTTGCTGACTTATTTACTTCGAAACGACGAAGAATTCAGTAAAGTTTTGGTCTTTGTTTCTAATAAACGAAGTGCCGATTTATTGTTTACTGAATTGGAAGATATATTCACTTCTGAAGTAGCTGTAATACATTCCAACAAAACACAAAATTACCGTATTCGATCTATTGAAAACTTCAACAATGAAGAAACTAGAATCTTGGTAACGACTGATATAATGGCACGTGGACTGGATTTAGATCAGATTTCGCATGTGGTGAATTTTGATACACCTCCATTTCCAGAAAACTATATGCATCGTATTGGTCGTACTGGTAGAGCAGAAAAAGAAGGAAATTCACTCTTACTTTTTACTGAAAAAGAAGCCCCTTTAAAAGAGCGAATTGAAGCTTTAATGRAAGTTGAAATTCCGTTGCTGGAAATGCCTTCAGAAGTAGAAATTTCTAAAAAATTAACCTACGACGAACAACCGAAACATAAAGAGGGAAATAATCCTTTAAATTTGGAAGATTCGGGTAAAGGTTTCCACGAAAAGAAAGAGAAAAATAGAAAAGAAAATTTAGGAGGTTCTTATAAAAGAACCATCAAAAAGAAATACAAAAAGCCGAAGACCAAAGGCGATAAGAATTTCAATAAGCGGAATAAAAACAAGTAAATTACCAATTAACGAGAATATAGTTTTACACACCAAATGAATTTAATATTCATTATAAATTATGCRACTTGATGTTTATTTTTAAAATGCTTGTTAGATCTTTATCTTTAATTTTTCTTAAATATTTTAGAATTTGTGCCTTGTTTCATCTTCACTAAAAGAAAAAATATAAATCAAAAAAGCTGAACAATGATGCCATTGTTCAGCTTTAAAAAGTCAATTTAGTCCTTTAATAATCTATATTGATTATTTATGAATAGATATAAATTTACTTAATTAGGTTTTAGATATATTTGGTATTTCGACTGCATATATACTCGATGGATTTAGCTTTTTGGGTTTTTTACTCTTTCTTTTCCCCTTTCTCAAGGTAAAAATAAATTCGTTTAAATTCCCGAAAAGCTAAATCCATCGAGTATAGTAACTCCGTTCAACCAAACAAAAATTCTAAAAAGGATATTTGTTTTCCTCATTTACTTTATCAGCAATTTGTGTACGTAATGCTGCAACATTTGGTTGATTTTGATATTTAGTAAAACGTTTTAATCCCATGAACATCATACGTTGTTCATCGCCTTCCGCAAAGGATACAATTGCTTCTTTGGCTTTTCTGCTAACAATATCAACTGCGTTATAAAGATATAATTGTGTCATTTTAATTTGATATTTCTGACTGTCTTCGCCAAAACGTTTGATGTTTTTACGAGTTCTTAAAATCGCACTTTCTGCTAAATAAACTTCAATTAAAATATCTGAAGCAGCAATTAATACTTGTTGTTGTTCCTCTAATTCTGCACCAAACTTTTGTGCAGCAGCACCACCTACCATTAAAAATACTTTTTTCAGGTTTTCTATGATAGCTTTTTCTTCTGCAAAGGTTTCAGAAAAATCAGGGGTGTCAAACGATGGAACTCCTGTTAACTCACCTATTACAGCTTGAGCGGGACCTAAAAGATCTACATGGCCTTTCATTGCTTTTTTCATTAACATACCAACACTTAACATTCTATTAATCTCGTTGGTGCCTTCGTAAATTCTTGAAATACGACCATCACGCCAAGCAGATTCCATAGGAGCATCCGCACTAAAGCCCATTCCTCCATATATCTGAATTCCTTCATCAAAACAAGCTTGTGCATCTTCAGAAACTGCTACTTTTAAAATAGAACATTCGATTGCGAATTCTTCAATACTTTTAAGTTCTGCTTCTTGATGTGAATTACCTGCTTCTAAACGAAGTTTCATTCGGTCTTCAATATCTTTACCAGCTCTATAAGTGGCACTTTCATCTACATAGACATTGGTTGCCATTTCAGCAACTTTAGATTTGATAGCTCCAAATTGAGATATAGGGGTTTTAAATTGTTTACGCTCGTTTGCATATTGTACAGCAAGCGTTGTTATTCTTTTTTGTGCATCTTGATTTGCAGCAGCTAATTTAATACGACCAATATTTAATACATTCATCGCAATTTTAAATCCACTGCCTCTTTCAGAAAGCATATTTTCCACCGGAACTTTGGTATCCGTAAAAAATACTTGACGCGTAGAAGAGGAGTGAATTCCTAATTTATTTTCTTCTTCACCCATTGTGATTCCATTTTCTGGATCGTTTTCTACAATAAAACCAGTGATGTATTTATCGTCTTCAATACGAGCAAACACGATTAAAATTTTAGCAAATCCTGCATTAGAAATCCACATTTTTTGCCCGTTGATAATGTAATGTTTTCCATCTTCGGTAAGTACCGCTTTTGTTTTTCCACTATTGGCATCACTACCCGCAGTTGGTTCGGTTAAACAATAGGCTCCAAATTTTGCTCCAGAAGCTAGGTCAGGTACATATTTTTGTTTTTGTGCTTCGGTACCGTATAAAACAATTGGCATGGTTCCAATACCGGTGTGTGCTCCAAATGCTGTTGCGATAGATCCTGTTGCTCCCGAGATATAATCACAAACCAATAAGGTGGTTACAAAACCCATTCCAAGTCCACCATACGCTTCAGGAACTGCTACTCCTAGAAGTCCAAGTTCTCCAGCTTTACGCATAATTTCTTCAGTAAGCGCGTAATCTTTTTTCTCGAAACGAGCTTTATGAGGCCAGATTTCTCGATCTACAAAATCGGTTACAGCATCACGCATCATTTTTTGTTCTTCAGTAAAATCTTCTGGAGTGAAGACTGCCTCGCAAGGAGTGTCTTTTACTATAAATTGACCTCCTCTAATTAGTTCTGTGTTTTCCATTTCTTTTATTTTTTTATTCTCGCGAAGACGCTAAGACGCCAAGCATTTTGTTTTTACTATTCCCCCCTTTGAAGGGGGTTAGGGGGATGTTTTGAATTGTTGCTTCAACTTTAATTACAATATCCCACCCCAGCCCTCCCTTCGAAAGGAGGAGCGATAATATTTACTTCAAAAATTCATAAATCCCAGCAGCACCTTGCCCTGTTCCTACGCACATCGTAACGATTCCGTATTTCCCTTTCATATCTCGTTTGCGCATCTCATCAAAAAGTTGAGTGGATAGTTTTGCTCCAGTACAACCTAATGGATGTCCTAAGGCAATAGCTCCACCGTTTACATTTACGATATCTGGATTAAGATCTAGCTCTCTCATTACTGCTAATGATTGTGATGCGAATGCTTCGTTTAATTCGATTAAATCGATATCACTTTGTTTTAATCCTGCTTGTTTTAATGCCTTCGGAATTGCTTTTACAGGTCCAATTCCCATAATTCTAGGTTCAACACCTGCTGCTGCAAAATTGACCATTCTCGCGATTGGTTCAATGTTTAATTCTTTTACCATTTCTTCACTCATCACCATTACAAAAGAAGCTCCATCACTCATTTGAGATGAGTTTCCAGCTGTTACACTTCCGCCAGCAGCAAAAACTGCTCTTAGTTTTGCCAATGCTTCTTTGGAAGTTCCTTTACGAGGTCCTTCATCCTTAGTCACGGTATAGTTTTTGGTTTCCTTTTTTCCTGCTTCATTTACAAATGTATGTTCTACATCTATTGGAACAATTTGATCTTGAAAACGATCTTCTGCTTGTGCACGTAAAGCTTTCATATGAGAATTGTAAGCAAACTCATCCTGATCTTCACGAGAAACATTAAACTGATTTGCAACCGCTTCGGCAGTTAATCCCATTCCCCAGTAATAATCTTCATTACCTTCTTTAGCGAGTTTGTAATCTGGGCTTGGTTTGTACCCTCCCATAGGAATATAACTCATGCTTTCGGCTCCACCAGCGATAATACAACTTGCCATTCCGCTTTGGATTTTAGCGGTTGCCATGGCGATGGTTTCGATTCCTGAAGCGCAATAACGGTTCACGGTTACTCCGGGAACATCGTTAATTTTGAGTCCCATTAACGAAATAAGGCGTGCCATATTCAGCCCTTGTTCGGCTTCTGGCATGGCGTTTCCTACCATTACATCATCGATGCGGGTTTTGTCTAATTCTGGTAATTCCTTCATTAGATATTCAATGGTTTCCGCAGCCAATTCATCGGGTCTTTTAAAACGAAAAAGGCCTCTTGGTGCTTTTCCAACTGCGGTACGGTATGCTTTTACTATATATGCTGTTTTCATGAAATGAGTATTAAGATTTTTAGTATTATGTATTAAGAATTTAGAAGTAGGTATTAAGACTTACTCAAAGATTTCTGTAATGAGAAATTCATTCTACAAACTTCTAAAATTTCATTTGTTATAGGTTTTGTTTCTTCTTCTGAAGAAAGATTTAATCTTTTTGATAAATATAATTGTGTAAGTAATTAGTAAGAAGAACCATTTGCAATTCCTAAAAACTGTTTAAATTCTCCTTTAGTATTTCTACCAGCGCCTTCAGCTATATTTGAAGGGATTGAAACTGCACATCTTCTTATTTGACTTGTTAAACCATATTTTTCTTCCTTTGGAAAAGAAGAAGACATCTTATAAACACCTTCTGTGATGTCCATTGCCTTTTGCCATATTTTTAACTCTTCAAATCTGTGCATTTTTTTGCTCTTAATACTTTATACTAGTTACTTAATTCTTAGTTACGAAGTGGTTTCCCAGTTTTCAACATATGTTCGATGCGTTCTAAAGTTTTACGTTCTGTGGTAAGACTTAAAAAAGCTTCACGTTCGATGTCTAACAAATATTGTTCACTTACATAAGAGGGTTCCGATAAATCACCTCCTGCCATTACATAGGCAAGTTTGTTGGCAATTTTACGATCGTGTTCGCTAATGTATTTTCCTGCTTGCATTTGGTCGGTTCCTACTAAGAACATTCCTAAGGCTTGTTTTCCTAATACGCGCACATCTTTTCTTCTTACGGGTTGTGTGTATCCTTGATCAGCCATAGAACGAGCTACTGCTTTTGCCGTTGCTATTTGTCTGTCTTTATTTACAACAACAATGTCTTTTCCTTTCTGTAGGATATCTAAATCAAAAGCTTCATAAGCCGAAGTAGATACTTTTGCCATTCCGATGGTTAAGAAATGTTCCTGAAGTACATTCAGTTCCACATCATTCTTGTTGAACATATCACCTGCACGTAAAGCCATTTCTTTAGAACCACCACCACCAGGAATCACACCAACTCCAAATTCAACCAAACCGATATAACTTTCGGCTGCAGCTACCACACGATCCGCGTGTAATGTCATTTCGCAACCACCACCTAAAGTCATTCCGTGAGGAGCAACTACGGTTGGAATAGAAGAATAACGCAAACGCATAACGGTATCTTGGAAATATTTAATTGCCATATTTAGCTCGTCGTATTCTTGTTCGACAGCCATCATAAAAATCATTCCGATGTTGGCACCCACTGAGAAGTTTGGTCCTTGATTTCCGACAACTAATCCGTCGAAATTCTTTTCAGCCATATCAATAGCCGTATTTAAACCTGCTAATACATCGCCTCCAATGGTGTTCATTTTACTTTGAAATTCTACATTTAAAATTCCATCACCTAAATCTTCTATAACAACACCGCTGTTTTTGAAAACTTCATTCGACTTGCGAATGTTATTCAGTATAATAAATGAATCTTGTCCTGGAACTTTTACGTGTTTTTTCTGTGGAATGTCATAATAATAGGTAGCACCATTTTTGATGGTATAGAACTCTTCGATTCCTGCATCCAACATTTCTTGAATCCAAGGAGCTGGTTCTTTACTTAAATCTTTTATTAATTGAACTCCGTTTTTAACACCAACAGCATCCCAAATTTGGAAAGGCCCGTGTTCCCAACCAAATCCTGCTTTCATTGCATCATCAATTCGGTAAAGCTCATCTGAAATTTCAGGAATACGTTTCGAAGCATAGGCAAATAATCCCGCGAAATTCTTACGATAGAATTCTCCTGCGCGATCTTTTCCTTTTACCAACACTTTAAAACGATCGATTACATTATCGATGGTTTTTGTCATTTCGAGTGTTGCAAATTTTGCTCTTTTTTTAGAGTTATATTCTAAGGTGTTTAGATCCATCACTAAGATTTCACTTTTACCTTGTTCGTTTTTTACTTTCTTATAAAAACCTTGTCCGGTTTTACTTCCCAACCATTTGTTTTTCATCATGGTATTGATGAATTCCGGTAATTTAAAGATCTCGTGTTCTTCATCGTTTGGCAATCCTTCATACAAACCGTTGGCTACATGTACCAAGGTGTCAAGCCCTACCACATCAACCGTACGAAAGGTTGCCGACTTTGGACGACCAATTACTGGACCAGTTAATTTATCCACTTCTTCCACCGTAAGTCCCATTTCTTTTACCAAATGGAATAAGGCTTGAATTCCGTAGATACCGATTCGGTTTCCTATAAATGCAGGAGTATCTTTAGCAAGTACTGATGTTTTTCCGAGGAATTGTTCCCCATAAATTGTTAAGAAATCCAATACTTCTTGTGAAGTGTCTGGACCTGGAATGATTTCAAAAAGTTTTAAATAACGCGGAGGATTAAAGAAATGTGTTCCGCAGAAATGTTTTCTGAAATCTTCAGATCTACCTTTATTCATAAACTGAATTGGAATCCCTGAAGTGTTACTTGTAATTAACGTTCCTGGAGTTCTGTGTTTCTCTAGGTTTTCAAATACTTGTTGTTTGATGTCGAGTCTTTCAACTACTACTTCAATAATCCAATCTACTTCAGAAACTTTAGCGATATCGTCGGTTAAATTTCCTGTTGTGATTCGCTTTGCAAAATCTTTGTGATAGAGTGGGGCAGGTTTCGATTTGATAGATGCGGTTAATGCATCTGTTACCAAACGGTTTCTTACCACTTTATCGTCTAATTTAAGTCCTTTTGCTTTTTCCTTTTCATTTAGATCAAAGGGGACAATATCGAGTAATAAAACTTCCACGCCAATATTGGCGAAATGACAAGCGATCCCACTTCCCATTATTCCTGAGCCAATTACGGCTACTTTATTTATTCTTCTTTTAGACATAATTAAAATTTATCTGATACGTATATTTTTTTTGAATTTATCAGCTCTAAAATAGTATTGGTCACCTTTTTAAATGCTTTTAAATCCTCTTGTGAAACTGCTTTGTTTACTGCTTCGTCAAAACCAATAACTACTTGTTTTGAGAAATCTCTCATTTCTACTCCAAAATCTGTTAAATGAATAAGGACTCCACGACCGTCTTCAGGGTTTGGTTTGCGTTCTATAAGTCCTTTTTCTTCCATTGCTTTCAAGGTTCTGGAAAGGCTAGTTGCTTCAATCCCCATTTTAGGGCCAAGAGAAGTAGAAGGAGTTCCTTCTTCTGGATCGATACTTATAAGTGCAAACCCAGTAGCCATTGTACTTCCTTTTTTACCAGCTTCTTCGTTATACATTTTGGTAACACCCATCCAAGTGGAGCGAAGTAAATAATCTATTGTTTTTTCTTTCATATTTTTTTGAATGCTCAAATATACGTAATATATGTTATGCGTGCATAGTAAATTTATGTTAATTTTTTTAGATAAAAAAAAATTTACAATATTTTTTGAAAGAAGGGAGGTATTATGAGTTTGAATTGGGGATTATTTTCTTTTTCTAAGAATATAAATTTCATCATCAGAAAAGGACATCCAAGCAAAGTCGTACACCCAATGATAGGTTTTTCCTTTTGAGTTGATGTGAAAATGAGTTAAGTAATTGAATCTAAATTTTTTTTGTTCGAGAATAATACGGTTTACTTTTTTCTGAATGGTATTCTTTCCCATAATTTCCAGAAGTATGGATCTATTACGGTGAAGGATTCGATCAATTTTTAGAGCAGCAATATTGGTAACTTTTCTTAAATTAATATGGTAATAGTTTTTACATCTTAGGGAACAGAATAATTTATCTTTTCTTCCAACAATTAAATTGGAACATATTTTACATTTTTTTTGTTTGTTCCTTGTTGATTYCATTGAATTTAGGGTTTATTCGTTTATAACGGTTAATATACGACTATTTATACATTTGATTAGTTTTTTAATTTATAAAGCACGAGGTTTATACTTTAATACATAATTTATGGTACCTATTATTTRTGATTGTTTGCCAAATTCGAGAAGAATAAAAGTATATATTCCATATTCGTTAAAAGAGATTAGAGAACAATTCAAAAAAATTGATTCTAGTTTTTGGCACCCAAATCAGAAGTTGTGGTCGCTAATAAATACTTCTGAAAATTTGGGATTGGTAAAGTTTATATTCGGGAAAAATTATGTTACAAAGCCACTAATTATTCCGAAGAAAATTGTAATAAATGAACTAAATACTAAGGCTTTTGAGGCTTTAACTGCTTTAGAAAGAGTTTTGATTGTAAAACGTTTTAGTGAATCTACGATACGAACATATCGGAATTATTTTTCGATTTTTTTGTCTAAATTTATGGAACGAGATTTAAAACAAATTACACGTGAAGAAATTGAGGGTTTTGTGTATGAGTTGATTATGAAGAATAAAATTAGTGAAAGTTATCAGAATCAGTTAATCAATTCAGTAAAGGCATATTATGAGCATGTTTTGGGAATGCCTAGAGAATATTATGAGATTACACGACCGAAAAGATCGCTTACTATACCGAATGTTTTGAGTGAAAAGGAAGTGTTTAAAATTATTGAAAGTCCTAAAAACATTAAGCATCGTGCTATTTTATGGACAATTTATAGTTCAGGTTTACGAATTTCTGAATTGATAAATTTACGTATTATAGATATACATAGTGAGGAGGGATTTATTTTTGTGAAGGATAGTAAGGGMAASMRMSNTCKYRMAACAATTTTATCGCCTCAACTGGTAATTTTATTACGGAATTATTATCGAGTTAATAAGCCATCTTATTGGTTGTTTGAGGGACAGTCAGGAGGGAAGTACAGTGTTACCAGTGTACGAGCTATTTTTAGAAGAGCTGTAAAAGAAACGAATTCAAATCCTTGGTCAACAGTTCATACTTTGCGACATTCGTTTGCTACTCATTGCATTGAGAACAAGGTTAGTTTGCGACATATACAGACGATGCTTGGGCATAATTCGCCAAAGACTACTGAAATATACACGAAAACAATTGAGATTAATAATAAAAAGATTACGAGTCCGTTGGATTTTTTATTGAAAAAGAATATCTTTCACACATAAACAATATATCAGCAATAGTGGTGATACAATTGTTATCTCTCATTTTGAAAAAAATCCCTAAATTCAAGAAAAATCTCGTTGCAAAAGTTTTTACTAAATTCCAGATAGCTTACCGCAAGAGCATAAAATTTTAGAAACCGAATTTTAGGAGATTCACTAACTACAAATAAACCTTTACTTTGAGCTAAATAAAAATTTCTATGCACTTGCTACATTTTACACACATTGAACTTTTTTTAAATTTTGTTTCAATTAATACGAAGAAATGAAATTAAACAGAGTAATAATTTGAGAACTTTTTAAGGCTAATTCAAAATAATAAATGATAATATTTCTATTGTTTTAGTCAATGCTTCTTTATCAATTGTTTTTCAAGAATTTTATCAAGCCCAAGTTGAAAAAGCGTGCCTTTTATTAAATCTTGCACATCTTTTAACTCAATATAGCTCATTGCAAAGCTTATCTGCGGTGCAGGAGTTTCTAATAGCAAAGACTTACAAGAATCATTTTCTTTACAATCATTACAGAGCATAGGCTTTTCCAATGCCTTTTCTATATTTTCAGAAAACTGTATCAACTCATCAGAAGTTAAGTATAAGCCAGTATTTCTAAAAACTAATTGAATCTTTTTAAAATCTTTAATAGCACATCTTTTCCATTGAAAAGCTATTCCAAAAGCATTATAATAAATAGTATTTATATCTTCCATAATAAGTAAAAAATGTGCTGTTTATAATTGTTTATTTATTTAAAAAATTRTTTATAATTTCTTTAATCTCTTTGCTTTTAGATTTATTATCTAAAGCAAATAAATATTTGTAAAGTCTTTTGTCTTCTACTTTTTCCTCTAGTTTTATTTCTTTATTTTCAGTAAAAACAATGTCCCATTCATTCCTAACTTTTTTCCAGACTTTATTGTTCTTTTCCCACCAATCTCTTGCAACTTTGCATTTTTCGTCTGCAACTTTTGTGTAAATATTATATCCTTTTTCTTGAACTAATAACTCATCTTTTTTTCCTTCAACTCTAATTACTTTATCGTTATCTTGTTCGTGTAACCAACCATAATCTGTAAGCTGTACTTTATTACCTCTAACCATTATATTATAATCATCACGCTTTGAATACTCTCGTCTTGGTAATGGTGCATTTGTTTTATTTTCCCAATAGTTTTTTCCATCTATATGAACCCAAGATGCAGAACCTGAATAACGTGGGCTATCATCAACTTGATATACTTTTTGTGACCATTGTCCTTTAACTGCTTCTTCAGTAAGTCTTTCAACAGTCCAACTATTTTTTGATTTAAAATTGAATACATTTTGGTTTTCGAATTCCCAGTCTTGACGCCAATGCTTTATTACCATAGTATCGTTAACAACCAATAAGTGTTGAATCACAATCTTATCGTCCTTGTTGGTTACTAATTCTGCCCATTCCAACGCCGATGCTCTATAATCATAGGCTTTTTCGTAAGCAATATCTGGCGAAAATGTTTCTGCATACTTAAACTTAATGTCATAACAACCACACATACTCTTTATGGCTTCTTGGTCTTTTTCTTTCTTGTTTTGTGCATTTCCAACGATAGTAAATGCTAAAATAAATAATGGTAAAAGTGCTAATTGTTTCATTTTTAAAGTGTTGTTTTTATGATTGAAAAAAATTGAAAAATATATTATTCTTATTTAGATTAAATAAAAATAACTTATATATTTGCGCAAATATAAATTAGAATGGTTCTAAATAAAAAATATTTTTACATTTATTTTTCACTTTTTTTTGTTTGTTATTCTTTTTCCCAAGAAAACAAAGAGATTATAAAAGATTCTACTAAAACTGAAAGTTTAGATGAAGTTATAATTACTGCAACAAGAACAATTAGACAATTGTCTTCTTTACCACTACCTGCTCAAATTGTTACCAATAAAGATATTAAACGTTCAAATTCTATTCGCCTGAATGATATTTTAAACGAGCAAACAGGATTAATAACGGTTCCAGATTTTGGAGGAGGCGAAGGCATTCAATTACAAGGTTTAGATTCACAATACACATTAATTCTTATAGATGGTGTTCCTCTTGTAGGTCGGTTAGCAGGTACATTGGATATTAGTAGAATTACTGTCGGAAACATCCAACAAATAGAAATTGTAAAAGGGGCTTCTTCAAGTTTATATGGAAGTGAAGCTCTTGGAGGTGTTATTAATATTATAACGGAAACGCCAAAAAATGGTTTTAAAGGGAATTTCAATTATAGGTTAGGTGCTTTTAACACAAATGATATAAGTACAACTATCAATTATAAGAAAAAGAAAATAGGAATAAGTGCTTTTTTAAATAGGTATAGTAGTGATGGTTATGACTTAACAGAAAATGACAACCTCAATACCGTTGACCCTTTTAGTAATTACACTTTTAATTCAAAGGTTATATATGATATTTCTACTAATACAGAGCTTTTCATTTCAGGAAGATATTACACTCAAAATCAAGAATATATTGCTTCTCCAGTATTAAAAGGAGAAAGTGATATTAATGAATGGAATACACATTTAAAATTAAGTCATTCTTATAATTCTAAATGGAGTAGTTATTTTGAATTTTATGCCACCCGATATAAAGCAAAAGAGTATTTGGATAATGAAAATGGAACTCGATTCAGTGATGGCTTCTTTAACCAATTATTGATTCGTCCAGAAATTAGAGCGACTTTTAATCCAAATAATAAAAATGCTTTTATAGGAGGCGTAGGATTTAATCACGAAACTTTAATCAGAACAGATTTTACGATTCAGCCAGAATTCAACTCACCTTATTTATATCTTCAATATGACGGTAATTTAACAAAAAAACTAAATGTGATTGTTGGAGCTCGTTTTGA
Source organism: Flavobacterium sp. (assembly GCA_002733185.1). GTDB lineage: Bacteria > Bacteroidota > Bacteroidia > Flavobacteriales > Flavobacteriaceae > Marifrigoribacter. Next base: position 115,100 of record NVUT01000002.1, read on the forward strand.
TAGCCATAATAAGTACAAATCACAATTTAGCCCTAAAGTAGCTATTCGATACGAGTTAAACGATAAACTAGCAATAAAAGGTTCTGTGGGCTATGGTTTTAAAGCACCCGATTTTAGGCAGTTATATTTTGATTTTACCAATGCAACAGTTGGCTATACTGTTTTAGGATATAATGCTGTTTCTACTGCTATTCCTGAATTAGAAGCACAAGGACAGATTGCCAATATTATTGTTCCTGTATCAGAGTTTGAAGACGAATTGAATCCTGAAAACTCAATAGGCATCAATATTGGAATAGATTTTAAGATGTCTTCAGAGTTAAAATTCGGTTTAAATTTCTTTAGAAATAACATTAACGATTTAATTGACACTCGAGTAATAGCCAACAAAACCAATGGTCAAAATGTATTTAGTTATTACAACGTCAATAATGTATATACTCAAGGTTTAGAATTTAATACGACTTGGATACCTATAAATCAACTTAAAATATCGGGAGGCTATCAGCTATTATTTGCAAAAGATAGAGATGCAGAAAAAGCATTTGAAAATGGCGAAGTATTTGCCAGAGAAAATCCCAGTTCACCATCATTTCAACTTAAAAAAGAGGATTACTTCGGTTTATACAATAGGTCTCGACATATGGCAAACATAAAACTGTTTTATACCATTCCTATATGGAATATGGATACTAATATTAGAGGAACCTATCGCAGTAAATATGGGCTATTAGATAGTAACGGAAATAGTTATTTAGATACCTACGATGATTTTGTTGATGGCTATACTATTATTGACTTTGCCATTAATAAAACATTTTATAAAAACTATCAATTGGGCTTCGGAATTGATAATCTATTTGATTTTACAGACACACAAAACATTAGCAATATCGCTGGACGAATTATATACGGAAAATTTAATATTCAATTTTAATACTTAACAAAATGAAATCACAGATTCACGAAAACAATTTAAAAACAATTAACAAAATGAGTAAAACAATGAAAACAATTCAATTAGTAGCTTTAGTAACATTATTTATAGGTTTCACTTCTTGTAGTAATGATGATGATAACACTATACCTTTATTAGAAATAGAATCTGAAACGATATCAAACTTGTATGCACCACAAACTGGAGGTCAAGGCCAACCCGTTTCAGGAGCGTTTGCAAAGTTTGATTTTGCAACAGGGTTAACAACAACAAGTGATACCGATTGGGATATTGCTTTTAGAGGAACATCTATTATTATAAATGGTGGAGTAACATTAGGAACAACAGATGAACCTAACAGAACAGCAGAAGCCGCTGTTTATATTGCAAATGGAACAATGGTATCAGTAACAGATGTTGATACATCATTATTTATACAAGATTCTGATACAGGATATGCGATTGCTAGTGGTAGTGATAATGGTTGGTATAATTATGCAGGAGCACCTAGTCATTTAATTACACCAATTCCAGGTAAGATATTAGTTTTTAAAACTCATAATGGGCTTTATGCAAAAGTTGAAATTTTAAGCTACTATGAAAATGCTCCTGCAAGCCCTGATGCTTTTGTTGATGCAACTCCTTATTATACGTTTAACTACGTGTATCAACCTAATATAGATGAAACTACTTTCTAATTATGGGAAAATCGATTAGTATTTTATTTATTGTATTTCGACTAGCTTTAGGTGGATTTATGATATACGGAGGAATTCAAAAGTTTCAAAAACCAATTCCTGAACCAATAGAAGTTGTAGAAAAAGCTCAAAAATTTGCATCTCCTGAAAAGGAAAGCACTTTACAAAAGATACTTTATATAAGTGGTGCAAAACAAACAGGCTATTTTTGGCAAGTTTTAGGAATTTGTGAGTTACTTTTTGGATTACTTTTGATTGTACAAGGTACAGGGTTTATTGGTGCCATATTCTTGTTACCAATAACCTTGCATATTTTCTTATTTCATTTGTTTTTGGAGGCAGATGAAGTAGGAGAACTTATTCAAACAGGAGCGTTATTCTTTATCAATACTGCTTTAGTTTTAAGAGAAAAAGAAAAATGGAAACATTTACTTTGGATTAAGCCTATTTGATTTTAAACCCTTGCTTTTAATAAAGTGAGGGTTTAAATTTTTATACTTTAAACTTAAATTACCATTCCACACACATTCCCACTTCTCTCCTATCGTCGTTTCGGGCAAAGAGTGTTCCTTTGCATTGTAAAACAAACATTTATTAAGAAAACTTTTGAGAAAATTTCAGGAGTTAAATATCAATCTCAATGAAAAATAAAACTGAACAGATTGAAAAAAATATTGACTAAAACTAACGGAATAAAAAACGAGAGATAACAACGTGTATAACTCATTGCTAGTACATTCTTGACCCAAAGTTAGTAAATATTTGCGAACTTCCACCAAATTTTTAATTTAGCTTTTAGATAATTAAGATAAAAACAAAATGTAAAAATTTGGCTCTGTGCTTAACCGAAAAATAAGTACATTTAAACACGCAACGAAGCCATACACAAGACCGTTGCCCACAATATAAAAAAACACCAGTAATACAATGATAAGCAGTTTAATAACCCAAATTGACAATGACGAAATAGTTCTTCCCGCAATCCAACGTGACTTTGTTTGGAATGAAGATAGAATAGCGAAAATGTTCGATTCCATAATGCGAGGATACCCATTGGGAATCGCTTTACTTTGGGAAACTTACCTAAATATTAAGTATCGAGAATTTAACAAAGATTATCAGACTGATACCAAGTATGCGTTTAAAGACAATGACAGTGAAAAGCGGTTAAAATTGGTTTTAGACGGTCAACAAAGACTTCAATCATTATATATCGCTCTTGAAGGCTCGCTAAATGGAAAGAGACTTTTTTTTGATATTTTAAGTGGTAAAAAATCAGACGATTTTAAAGAGGTATTTTATGTTTTTAAATTTCTCACATCAAATAAGGTAAGTGAGTTAAATCAAAATACTTTAGAATATCGAAATTCCGAAAGCGAAGAAGATGAAGAAATTGATACAGACAACACTTCTATTTTCATTCCTATTAAAGAAATTTTGAACTCATCGCCAGAAGGCAGATTACATTTAAAAACCAAATGGAAAGAAGATTACAATCTTACAGATAAAGAACTCTTGAGTGTTGAGTTAAATATGCAAAAATTGGTTCATTCAATAAGTAGCGATTCTAACATATTAAAAGTATCTACAATTGATGAAAATAAGTCAAGAGATAATAAAGACAGAAAAACTGAATCTGATATTTTAGAAGTTTTTGTTAGAATCAACCGACAAGGAATTTCATTAAGTCGTTCTGATTTAATTTTCAGTATGCTAAAACTAAATTGGAAAGAGTCCGCAGAGGAACTGCCCGATTTTATTAAAGAAATGAATGATGGCAACGATTTAGGAATTGATACTGACTTTGTAATTCGTTCATTATTTGCAGTTTCGGATATGGGTTCTAAATTTGATGTTGACCTTTTACGAAAGCACTCAAATATTAAAAAAGTAAAAAACAACTACGAAAGAACTTGTAATGCGATTAGAGCTTTAGTGGATTTTATGGCTGACGATTTAAAAATACTTAACAGTAGCCTGATAGGTGGAAATCTCAATTTAATTCCGATTGTTTACTACCTTTCATACACACCAAATAATCTTGTGCCAAATAGTGAAGTTGCTAAACTCAAAAAGGCACTTTATATATTTAGTTTCACAAAACCTTTCAGCCGATATGGCGACAGTCGCATCGGAAAATTTATCAGAGAAGAACTAAAACCATTATCGGACGAAAAAAACTTTGCTTTTCCTTTAGACAATTCTATTTGGTGGGCAAACCATTGGGAAAGCTACTTTAATTTTGATATTAGATTATTGCAGAGAAACAGACATTTGACTTTGCACCTTTTACAAGGTATGCACGGAACAAAAGTAAAATACAAAAGGAACTCGCCTGAAATCGACCATATTTTTCCAAAGTCAACATTGCAAGAAAAAGAATATGAACAAAATCAAATAGACACAATTGGAAATTTTTGGATTTTAGCTAAAACCAAAAATCAAAATAAATCAAACAAACATCCAAAAGTATATTTTGAGGACGTTGATGATTCGATATTAAAAAAAGCTTTGATTGATAAAGAAATGTTCGATTTTAAACAATATAAAAGCTTTGTATCAAGCAGAGAAGAAAATATTTTAGCTAAAATCAAGAAAAATATTGACGTTAAAAACACAGAAATTGACTACGCCACAATTTGGGAAACTGAAGACGATACGGAATAAATACTGTGGGCAACAACGTGTATAAAACATAGCTAATATAGGCTTTCCGAGAGGTTTGTGTGTATTTGAAAAGACCGCCAAATTTTTAGATTTGGCTTTTAAGAATAATAAGATAAAAACAAAATATAAAAATTCGGCTCTGTGCTAAACCGAAAATTTAGCGTCTTTTTACACGCTACGTTTCATACACAAACCGTTGTGTGTAATACTGACCCGTCCTGAAATATGTATACACAAAACCGCTAACCAATGATAAACTTCTTTAGAAAAACACGAAAAAAAATGGCAGATGATAACAAACCATTGAAATACCTTAAATATGCAATTGGTGAGATTGTCCTAGTTGTGATTGGAATTTTGATTGCTTTATCAATTAATAATTGGAATGAAGAGAGGAAAATTGAAAATATGGGTAAAGAATATATTGGCAAAATATATACAGATTTAAAAAATGAAATATCCAATATTGAAGAAATACTCATTGGTTTAAGAACTCAATCTAATGGAACCGAAAATGTCCTATCTTTTTTTGAATCAAAAGATAAGGTAATTAAAGATACTATCCAGTTCACTGAAAATCATTGGGCACCAGCACGATTATTTATCGTACAGAGAGATATAAATACATTTGATAACTTAAGAAGTTCTGGACAACCTGGTTTGCTGAAAAATGATTCTCTTTCTAACTTATTAGATAGATTCTATAAGAATTTTGACATTCGTATTTCTAACTTTAAAGAGTACCCTCTTCAAATTAGGATGGATTTAAGAAAAATTTCATTCCCAATTGGAAATATGGATGATTTTAAATATGAAATAGAAAACAATAAATTATCGCCAGCATTCATTAGTGAATATTTAAATAATGAAGAGGTATATGAACACTTATTATCAATTTTGAAAACTTGTCGTTACAACACTAGATTTTTTAAAGAGTTATCTACAGAAGCTATAACATTAATTAACTATATGGAAGATAATTACCCAGAACTAAAAGACCAAAAATAACGAACATTATAACCAACCACTAACCAATGATAAAATTCTTTAGACGAATTAGACAAAATATGATAAAAGAAAATAAAGTGAGCAAATATTTTCTTTATGCTATTGGAGAAATTATTCTTGTTGTAATTGGGATTCTTATTGCACTAAGCATCAACACTTCGAACGAAAATAACAAAAACAAGAGAGAAGCTAGTTTCCAATTGTCAAAACTAAGAGGCAATTTAAATTCGGACAAAACACAACTTATTGCAGAAATATCAAGTGATAGCCTTTTTATCGATAACTTAATATTTTGTGTCAAGGTACTTTCTGACGAGATAGATGCCCCATTAGATGAGTTTTTAGACAATTTCTACTATTTATCTGAATTAGTTGATTTTAATCCAACAAGAGGAACTTTTGATGGCCTTATTTCATCTGGAAAGATTGAATTGATTAATAATCATAATTTGTTAGACACTTTATTCTCATATTATAACGCTAATGAATATAAAGGATGGGATAGTTCTTTAGAAGATTACAGCCGTAATGTTATTATACCTTATCTTTTAGGTTTCGACCATATTTCTAATGGTAGTTTAAATGAAGGAATAGATTATATGCAATTTGATATTTCAAAATTTAACGTTCCAAGTAAGTCGCTAGATGATTATAAAAACGATTTATTTTTACTTAACGGCCTTCGCTTTAAAATCCAAATATTTGAGGGACAAAAAGCAGCTTATACAGAGCTACTTAAAGTTATTGAATCACTAATTATTAGTATTGATATTGAATTAAAGAAATAACGAAAGGCTAACCAATAAACCAATGATTCCAATCTTTAGAAAAATYCGWAAAAAAATGGCAGATGATAAYAAACCAGTAAAATATTTGAGATATGCYATTGGAGAAATACTTTTAGTGGTTATTGGWATTCTCATAGCATTACAGTTAAATTCTTGGAAAGAAGAAATTAAAGCAACCCAAGAGTTAAAGGCATCTATGAATTTAATGTTGGATGATTTATCACAAGATATTGTTTTTTACAATACCCAAATTAAAATAATAGAAAAGAGGGTATTACTTCTTAGCGATTTTTCACAAGGAAATTATACGGATGTTTCTATTGAATCTATTCCTGATATTTTATCGTATAATATTTCAAATAAAAATTTCGGAACCACTTATATCAGTTTAAAAGAGGATAGAAAATTTAATATGATTGAGAACATTCAACTGAAGAAAAAAATTACTTCTTACTATGAAGTCAATTGCAAGGAATATTCTGGATTTGCAGCTTGGCATAGAAAATTCGTGACTGAAACTATTGAAAGTTATTTCCTTCTTACTCTTCCTTATAAAAGAGGTTACAAAGTCGATGCAAAAGATGTGATTAATGAATTTGAGAATGGCAAATTGTTGAGTATAACAAACTTTCAAATAACTGTCCAAGATGATGCTTTAGTAGACCTAAAGAATAACAAACTTTTGGCAGAAGAATTAAGTCTATTTATTAATTCTGAATTTAATTAAATACATAAAAATAACGAAAGGCAAACCATTAAACCAATGATAAAATTCTTTAGAAAAATACGATATGACCTTATGGAAAAAAACAAAACAGGAAAGTATTTAAAATATGCCATTGGTGAAATCATATTGGTGGTTATTGGAATTTTAATAGCTCTACAAATTAACAACTGGAATGAGCATAGAAAATTCAATGAGCTTTTAAAATTGTACCAAGAGAATATAATTTTTGAATTAGAACAAGACCTTATACATATAAATGAACTGGATAGCATCAATAAAACAAGGAAAAGTAGTATCGAAAATTATATAGATTATTATAACTCAGAAAAAATAAATAGTAATATTTTGAAGGCAAAAGGAGATAGTACGCAATTGCAAATAGCCATGTTCAATACAAACTCCTACTCTGTTCAAGATTTAATGACTACAGGTAATATAAAATTATTCCCACTAGATAAAAAAAAAGCCATATTAAAATTTAAAAACAGTCAAGACAAATATGTTTTCATTCAATCTAAGACTTTAGATCTGTTAACAAATAAGTTTGAGGACTTTGAAAAAGAGATTGATTTAATTTTCACTAATGGCTATTCTAACAAAGAACATATTGAAGTAAAGAACTGGGCTTATGATTTAAATTCAACTCAATTTAGAAAAAGAAATAATTATATAATTACATTTTTGGAATTGTATGAATATCAAATAAATGTATTAGCTAACATAAGGAAGGAAACTATAGAGCTTCGAAATATATTGGAAAAAAAATAACGAAAACAAAACAACTCCAAAAATTCATTATAATTAATCAATGATTCCAATCTTTAGAAAAACACGAAAGAAAATGGCAGATAATAACAAACCCGTTAAATATATGAGATACGCCATTGGTGAGATTATTCTTGTCGTTATTGGGATTCTCATAGCGCTTCAAATTAATACATGGAATCAACAACGAATCCAGAATAAAGAAGAGCAATCGGCATTAATAAATTTAAAGCAGGATTTTGAGTATAATTATAAGACTTTGGATAGCATCTTAGCCGAAACCAAAATAAATATAGAAACACAATTTCTTATTTTAAATCATACGGGGAATAAACCAAAGCCTAAAACAGAATTTGAATTTAATACTTCACTCAATTTATTAACAGATGTAAATGAATTTTTTCCAAGGAATGGTTATTTGGATGATCTAGTTAATTCAGGAAGTTTAGGGATTATTAAAAATCAAAAGTTAAGAAATAAGTTATCTTCTTGGAATCCCGTATTTGAATACATTAAAGCAAGGGAAATAAGAGTTCAGATTTCAACAGATAAAGTCAGTATTATGATTATTAAAAGAGGTAGTTGGCTAAATGCCGATGCTGCTTCAACCGAAGAAACTGTTAAAAATAATGTATTCCCAAAATCCGGCTTTGACATTGACAATAGAAATCTATTGAATGAACTTGAATTTGAAAACAATACAGAGAACACTATCTATCAAAACGACAACCTAATAGAAAGTCATAAAAAAGGATTAAAACTAATTGCTCAAATTCTAGAATTATTAGAACAGGAAATTAAACAATAATAACGAAAGGCTATCAGCGAAAAATCAATTATAATATGTAGTCGTATTTTTGGACTAAACTAAAGAAAAAACGAGTGAAATTTAAAATAAATAAAATGAAAAGTATTTTTATTGCCTTTTTGATATTAACTCTAATAGGTTGTTCAAACACAAATAAGAAAGATAAATCTAAAGAAATAGAAAGTAATCCTATTAATAATAAATCTAAAAAAAACGATACTATTCCTAAGGTTACAGGAATTGGTGGGATTTTCTTTTATTCAGAAAACCCTCAAGAAACAAATGATTGGTACAGTAATAATTTAGGTATAGAAATCAATGATTGGGGTTCTTCGAGTTTTGAATCAAGAAACATTAATAAACCTGACGAAATAAACTCTCTGCAATGGAAACTTTTTAAAAACGGAGATGACTATTTTTCACCTTCTAAAAAGGGATTTATGATTAATTATCAAGTACAAAATATTCAAGGACTTGTAACTAAATTTAAAGAAGACGGAGTTACAATTCTTGACAGTATTACGACTTATGACTATGGTAAATTTGTTCATATTATGGACAATGAAGGTAATAAAATTGAATTATGGGAACCTATTAATTAAGTGAATAGGCAACGAAATAGCAAAGAAGATAAATACAGTTGTTTTTATGAATAAATTTACACCAAAATTGATGAGAATTATTTTTATCATTTCATTTTTAGTTGTTGCATCAAGTTGCGCAACAAAACCGCCTATCGAAAAAGGGAATTTTAAAAATTCAGATTTAGTAGAATTGGTAAAACTGGATACAACCCTTCATTTAGATATTAGATATGCTACGAGTAACAATCTTGTTGGCCAACCTGTTTATACAGAAGCAAGGGCGTTTTTACAAAGACCCGCCGCCGAAGCTTTGGTTAAAATAAACGACGAGTTAAAACCACTAGGATATGGATTGCTTATTTTTGATGGTTATCGTCCTTGGAGCGTAACCAAGTTATTTTGGGACATCACTTCAAAAGAAAATAAAAAGTTTGTTGCCAATCCAAAAGAAGGCTCCAGACATAATAGAGGTTGTGCCATCGATTTGAGTTTGTATGATCTTACTACGGGTAAAGAAATCCAAATGACAGGAGAATATGATGAAATGAGTGAAAGATCCTATCCAAATTATAAAGGCGGAACTACAGAACAACGTGAACTAAGAGATTTATTAAGAACTAAAATGGAAGCAAATGGCTTTACTGTTTATAAATATGAATGGTGGCATTTCGATTTTCAAGGTTGGGAAACCTATCGCATTCAGAACATCCAATTTTCGGAAATAAAATAACACGATGGAGTCCATAAAAACCAACGATAAAAGTTCATACAGTTTTAGCAAACACCTTCTCGATTTAGTTATTTACATTTCTGTAATGTTCTTAATTAGAGAAGTCTATTTTGAAAAGTTYAACTTTATTGCAAACGGACTCTTTTGGTCATTCACTACATTAATTGTCGCTTCTACRATTCTAAARRTTAGAGGGRTTTCTTGGAAAGAATTAGGACTTCGGAAACCTAAAAACTTATGGAAAACTCTAGGAGTTGCCGCCTTAATACTTGCCGCGACTATGATTTCGTTAATAGTTTTCAATATTTTAAAAGACCAATTGCCTTTTTCATTTGCATCAGATACTTCCTCAGAAAGTGCGGTTTCTAAATTTGGAAACCTCAAAGGAAATTGGGSACATTTCTTTTTAATTATCCCATTTATTCTACTTGAATCTATGCTAGAAGAAGTTTTAGACCGAGGTTTTTTAATGAATTGGATTGAAAAATTATTTTCCAGTACTTCCTTTGCAACTGTTATTGCAGTCATATTACAAGCAGCAATTTTTGGTTTTAGGCATTCCAATGATTTTTCTGAAAGGTCTATTACTGTCGGAATTATTGGTTTAATTATGGGAATAGCATATGTGAAATTTGGCAGAAATTTATGGCCATTAATTATTGCTCATTGTGTACTTAATTTTGGTTCTATGATTGGGAGGGTATTTTAAAATTCAGTAAATTTCAGCTATCAATAAAAAAACTACATTATGAAACGTTTTCAGTCAACATTCTTAGTACTATTTACATTCCTGGTTTTCAACGCTGGTTTTGCACAATTAACCTCTTCAGAAGTAGATACTCTTGTAGAAAACGCATTAAAAGAATTTAATACCGCAGGAGCAGCAGTTGCAATAGTAAAAGATGGTGAAATTATTTATTCAAAAGGTTTTGGAGTAAAATCGATTGACACGAACGAACCCGTAAACAAAGACACCAATTTCGCGATTGCTTCCAACAGTAAATCCTTTACAACTGCAGCACTTGCTATGTTAGTGGAAGAAGGAAAACTTTCTTGGGACGATAAGGTAATTCAGCATATTCCAGAATTTAAAATGTATAATGATTATGTAACTCAAAATTTCAATATTGTCGATTTATTGACGCATCGAAGCGGGCTAAGTCTAGGAATAGGTGATTTAATGCTATTTCCAGATGGTTCAGAATTTACGATTGACGATGTATTGACTAGTTTCCAACATTTTGAACCTGTTTCAGCTTTTAGAACCCAATTTGATTATGATAATTTGCTATACTTAGTAGCGGGAGAATTAGTTGGAAGGGTGAGTGGAGTTTCTTGGGAACAGTTTGTTCAGAATAGAATTTTAAAACCTTTAGGAATGGATAATTCTTTTAGTTCTATGAATCAAGTTTCCGATTTTAGTAATTTTGCCGTTCCTCATACTACTGAAACTGGACCTATGAGAACCACAGATCATTTTGATGAAATGATCAACGGTGCAGCTGGCGGAATCCTTTCCAACGTAAACGATATAAGTCAATGGATGTTAGTACAACTCAACCACGGAAAATATGGGGAGAATTTAGAAAAAACACTGTTTACAGAAGAAAGCCAAGAGGAAATGTGGAAACTTCATACTTTATTAGATGTAAATAGAAACCCACGTTACAATTCGCATTTTTCTGGTTACGGAYTGGSTTGGGGATTAACGGACCTCAACGGAAACTTGAGTGTTTCCCATACCGGTGGACTTCCAGGAATGTTATCTCGAACGGTTTTAATTCCAGATTTAAATTTAGGMGTTATTGTTTTAACCAATACCTCAAATGGTGGTGGTGGAGTATTTAGCGCAGTTTCTAGAACTATTGTAGATAGCTATTTAGGATTGGATGATTATGAGTGGACCAAAAAGTTTTCAGAATATTTATCAAAACAAGAAAGTGAAGGAGATACTATCACTAAMGARGTWTGGGAAACGGTTGCCAAAGCTAAYAGCAAAAACATTAATTCTGAAGATTATATAGGAGTTTACGAAGATMARTGGTTTGGAAAAATTACCGTTTCCATGAAGGACAATCAACTGTGGTTTACYTCACATCGATCTCCAAAATTAAATGGTCCGATGGCATATTAYAAAGCAAATWSTTTTGCRATAAAATGGGAATTYCAAGATATGAATGGYGATGCTTTTGCGATGTTYGCTTTRGATGAAGAAGGAAAAGCACAAAGTATTAAAATGAAAGGAATCTCTCCAAATATTGATTTTAGTTTTGATTTTCAGGATTTAGATTTACAGCGGGTTGAGTAATATTTCATAGTTTTGCTCGAATTTATTTTCTATGAAAAATAACGACTCCTCTCCTATTTTAATATTTGTTTTAGGCTTTATATTACTTTCTTTTATACAATGTAAAGAGGAGAAATACGAAAATGTTCAGCCGTTACAAAACACTTGGGATTTTGCCATTCCGAATCAAGAATTGCCTGAAGGAATTGCTTCCTTAAGCTCGAAACAATGTGGTGTTTGTCATCAAACTCATTATAACGAATGGAAACTTTCTACCCATGCACAAGCCTGGACAGACAAACAATTTCAAGCAGAGTTGAAAAAGGAAACGAGTCCGTTTATGTGTATTAACTGTCATATTCCGCTTCAGAATCAGCAAGAATACATTATCAAAGGATTGATAGATGGCGATATTTACAAACCTATAAAAGAGCTAAATCCTAAGTTTGATTATGAACTTCAGCAAGAAGGAATTAATTGTGCCAGTTGCCACGTAAGAGATGGTGCTATTATTGGCCCAACAGGAACCACAAAAGCACCTCATAAAACAGTAAAAGACACCGAACATTTATCCAGAAATCTCTGTATTAGTTGTCATAATGTGGTTGCGGTAATTACTCCAGATTTGGTTTGCAGTTTTGAAACAGGAGACGAATGGAAAGATGGTCCTTACTTTGGTAAGAAAGATTGTAAAACCTGCCATATGGAACCAATCACAAGAGAAATTGTTCCAGGTTATGGCGAGCGATTGAGTCATTTACACTATTTCGCAGGTTCTGGGATACCAAAAATAGATACATTAGCAACTAAAATACTCAACGGACTGGTGATTTATCCTTCCGAATTAAAGGCAAAACATTCGATAAACGATTCCATTACATATTCATTAACCGTTAAAAACGAATTGGCAGGACATCGAGTTCCTACAGGAGATCCAGAGCGTTTCTTTTTAATTTCCTTTCAATTAAAGAATGAAAAAGAAGAAATTGTTTCAGAAAAAACAGATCGTATTGGCGAACATTGGGTGTGGCATCCGGAAGCAAAAAAACTTAGCGATAATAATTTTTATCCTAATGAAGAACGAACCTTTAATTTTTCTTATTTAGCTTCAGAAAAAGGAATATTCACACTTTACGTAGCAGTTACCAAACATAGGCTGAGCAAAGAACACGCAGATTATAACAAGTTAGAAAAAGACTACCCATTATTTATTACCATTTTTAAAGAATCATACATTACTCATTTAAAGTAAACGGTATAATTATTGTAAATTCGTTTATCAAATATCAATTATGAAATATAAAATTACATTACTTTTACTAGTATTAGTTACCTTTAGTACATTAAAAGCACAAGAAGTTGCCGCTGTAGAACAGACAGATGCCGCAATCGCCGAAGAGTTAGCAAAAAAATTAGCAAACCCTGTGGCAGCTCTAATTAGTGTTCCTATTCAGAATAATTTCGACATCAATGTAGGCCCCATAGAAGGTTTTAGATATAATGTCAATATCCAACCTGTAATCCCAATATCAATTGGAGAAAACTGGAACTTAATTAGTAGAACTATTGTGCCTATTGTTTCCACCTCAAATGTTTTTGCACCTAATAATAGTGAATTTGGATTGGGAGATATTATCCAAAGTGTTTTCTTTTCTCCTAAAAAAGTAACAAACGGATTGGTTTGGGGTGTGGGACCCATTTTCTTATTACCAACAGCCACTAATGACGCTTTTGCTTCTAAGAAGTTTGGTATTGGACCTAATGCTTTAGCTTTAAAACTAATAGGTCAATGGACCGTTGGCACCTTGGTTAATCACACTTGGTCTGTAGCAGGGGATGAAAATTATCAAGATATCAATGCTACATTTTTTCAACCTTTTGCGACTTACGCAACAAAAACTGGTTCTTCTTTTACTTTAGCTTCAGAAAATACACAAAGTTGGGATAATGATGTTTTTGGCGGTTTTGTAGGTTTCTATTATGCGAAAGTGATGAAATTTGGAAACCAACGTATGCAATTAGGTGGAGGACCAAGAGTGTTTTATGGAAATAATGCCTTTAACCCAGATTGGGGAATTAGAGTAAATGTAATTTTGCTGTTTCCTAAAAAATAGTATCTAATTATGAAAAAAATAGTATTTATTCTCCTCATCGTAGTTTCGTTAAATGCAGTTGCTCAAAAGGTGTTTTCCGTAGATCAAGCCTATCAAGCAGATGTTAAGGTGTTTGTAACCGATCAAGCTTACCAAGCAGATTTATTGGTTTATAAAGTCGATCAAAATTATCAAGCAAAAGGAAATGAAGGTAAATGGTTTTTTACAGATCAGGCTTACCAAGCAGATAAGAAGGTGTTTTTTGTTGATCAAAATTATCAAGCTGATTTAAAAATATATTTTGTAGACCAGAATTATCAAGCAAAATGGAATGAAAAAAGTAAAATTCATCTAATGTATTAATGGGATTTTACGACAAATACATTCTACCTTCCGCCATCAACTGGGCTTGTAAACAAAAACCAATGTCGATTCAACGGCAAAAAGTGGTTCCTTTTGCAGAAGGAAATGTGCTTGAAATTGGAATTGGTTCTGGGCTCAACCTACCTTTTTATTCAAAAGACAAAGTCAAACATTTAACCGCTATTGAACCTTCCTTAGAAACTTGGAATAGAAACATTGTAAACACAAACGACTTACCCTTCGATTTTGAGTTTGCACAAGCATTTGCTGAAAACATTCCTTTTGAAAATAACAGTTTTGACACCGTAATATTAACCTATACACTCTGTACCATTCAAGACACTTATAAATCGTTGGAAGAAATTAAAAGGGTTTTAAAACCTAACGGAAAGTTACTTTTTTGTGAACACGGTAAAGCTCCAGATGAAGCAATTTTGAAATGGCAAAACCGAATCAATCCGTTTTGGAAAATGGTAGGTGGTGGTTGTAATTTGAATAAGGATATTCCTCAGTTAATTGAAGGTAACGGATTTCAGTTTAAAAAAATAGATTCGATGTATATTCCAGGTTGGAAACCCGCAAGTTTTAATTATTGGGGTGCTGCTGAAATACGATGAATTCAATGTCAAATACCGTTAAACTTCTCTTTATAAATTAATTAGTTGTAATTTTTTCGTACCTTTAGAAGGACTAATATGTAATACAAAAATTATGAGAGCAATTTTTTATTGGATATTGCTAGTTCCTTTTTTAGTGATATCGCAAAGTAATTCTGAATATACCGTTATAGAAAATGGTATGATGACTGTCAACCCAAAATACATTGCTGAGTTTGAAGCAGGAGTTGCAGCCCATAACAACAAATACCACACTGACGGAATGTATGGTTCGCGAATTTACCAAATTAACAATGGTACCAACATCGGAAAGTACCTTTGGGTAATGGGTCCAATCCCTTGGAGTGCTTTTGACGAAAGACCTCAATTAGAAGGTCACGAAGATGATTGGAACAAAAACATAGAACCTTATACCATCGCTGGTGGAGACCAAATATACTGGCGGTTTTATCCAGATTTATCCAACTTCCCTAAAGACTTTACCATTAAAAATGTAATGATTGACATGTATGATGTGAAGCGTTTTAAAAAACAAGAAGCGTTAGTACTTATCAATAAAGTTAAAAAAGTAATGCGAGAAAAATACCCTGAAGATTCTTATGGTATTTATTATAACGAATTCCCAAATGAAAATGACGGAAGAGATTTAGGCTTCGTATCGTTTTATCAAAACTCTAGTTGGTTATCTAAATTAGAGGGGTTTCCTAAAAACTACGATGCTGTTTACGGAAAAGGATCTTTTGATAAGTTTTTAATAGAATGGGAAGAAGTTACCAACGGTAAACAAACTGAACTTTGGACATTTAGAGAAGATTTAAGTGGTATTTCTGGTGATATTAAAGGTACTTCAAGTAAATATCAAGGGAAGAATTAAATTTCCTTATTAAAAGATTTATTAATCAGTTCGGCTTTGCAATTAATTTCAAGGGTTTTGTAGATGTTTTTTATGTGACTTCTAATGGTGTCTATGGATACAAATAAGTCGGATGCAATCATCTTATAGCTTTTTCCTGAAACGATTCCTTCAACAATTTCTAATTGTCTTTCGGTGAGGAGTTGTTTTTTTTTAGGTGCATAAAAATTGGCTATTTTTCTAGCAATGGCAGGCGACATATACGAGCCTCCATTATTAACAATCTTAACAGCTTCTAATATTTTCTGAAGAGATACTCGTTTGGATAAGTATGAGCAAGCTCCACAAGAAAGTGCTTTAAAAATCTTGTCAGTCTCTTCAAAAGTGGTGAGCATCATTACATCCAATTCAGGCAATTCTTTTTTAATTAAGGGAAGTCCTTCCAATCCAGAAAGTCCAGGAAGATTGATGTCTAACAATAAAATTTTGGGTGCTTTTTCACAGTTTTTAATCTTTTCAAAAAAGCTTTCAACAGAACTGGCAACTAAGACAGTTACAATATTTTCTTGCATCCCAAAAAACTCAACAAGGCTTTCTTGAATAATCAAGTCGTCTTCAATAATTGCTAGGTTGATTGTTTTCATTCTTTATTTATTAAAGTTTAAAAATACGAGTGTTTTTTGTTTTACACAATCACATATTGATGTGGTTTTTTAAATCAATTATTTGTTAGCTAATTCTCTATCAATAATATCTAATGTTTTTGAAATTGATTTACGCATATCGTAAGCCATGTCATTACTGTTAATGCAATAATCATAAACGAGTGAAAAATAGTCTTCAAAATTTTGGTTGTCTTCAATTTTCTGAATAGCATAATTAAACTTGTTTCGCCTTTGAATATCAACTTTTGTAAAGGAAGCTTTGTAATTACTATTAAGTTTTTCGTTATTACGCATTTCATTAACGATATTTCTAAATTGATAATTTTCGATTAAAAATGGCGTATAGATAGTGGATACAAAAACTTCATAAGTAAATTCATCTTGTTTTAAATCGATAACACTAGCAGACCAATTGGCTAAAAATGTTTTTATACTATCATTGCTAATAATGTATAGATTTCCTGTGTTTATTAATTCATTCGTAATACCCGTATTAGGATCGTATGTCGGAAAAAATAAGGTTCTGGCAATATGATAATCAATGCTATCTCTTTTTACATTAAAATCGTCTAAATCAAAACGTTTTAGCAACCAGACGGATGATTCTGCAGCATCCTTTCGCATGGATATTTTTTGATTTAGTTGTTCTAAATTAGATCCGTATTCAGATTTTAGCTTTTGAAGTATTACTTTTTCTTTTGCTATGTTTTTTCTAATGTCATTCCAATTATTAAGTGATAAAGCTATTAGAATTCCAAAGACTACAAGAATAATTTCTCCTATAGCATAACGAGCATATTTAAAGGTACGGTTTTCCTCTGCTAGCGTTTTTCTTTTTTTTCTGAAGAAGTTGATCATCTTTTATTTGTTGATTTTAGTGTGCCTATCCCAATAGCTATCTGGAGACCACTGGACATTTCGTTTTGCTTTGCAAAATTCTGTTTCGATAATATAAAGATTTCTATCATTGGTTTGTTGGTTATTATAGGAATTGTAATTTAACCCCGTTCATCCTAAGTTAGCCTTTCGTTATTTTTATTTTGATTTACACTCCTTTTTAAGTTGATTATATGTTATCACCATTTCTTTTAGAATATTTTCAAAATGTTGTTTTTCTCTTTCACTCATGGTTACAAAAAAAACTAAATCATTCTGAAATTGCTTGTAATATTTAGATTCACTATCTAATTGCCAATTATAAACAGGAAGAGTTTCTAATATATCATTTCCTAGTGATTTATTAACGTAGTCAAAATTTTGAAAGCCAAATAAAATGCCATCATCATAAGAAAAAACTTTTTCTAGGCTTTTTGAGCGATTTATTTCAAGTTGATAAAGCAATTTGTCCAATTCTACATAGTATCGAATTAGATTATTTTTCAAAGAATTGTTTGTCAATAAATTTAATTTTCCAGATGATATAATATCTGTGATAGTTACCTTGCTAGGTACAAATACATTCGTTCTTAATGCTTGTAAATAGCTATTTATAAGATAGGATTTAGCTTTGTCTTTATTGTTTAAATCCAATAGAAGTATTTTGCTAGTTTCTATTTTATATTCAGATTCTTTATAAAGTTCCGCAATATTTTGACGATCAAGTTCAAAATCGGCAAGAATTTTACAATAGTATTCTGATTCAGAAATTCTGTTTTTCCTGTTTTCATTCCAGTTGTTAATTGATAGTGCAATTAAAATTCCTATAACTACAAGTACAATTTCTCCAATAGCATATCTTAAATACTTTATTGGTTTATTATCCTCTGCCATTTTCTTTCGTGTTTTTCTAAAGAWGTTAATCATTTGACAAGTTTWGGTTATTAAAAAACACTATTGTTATTTCTTGTTAATACTATCTATTCTTTCCTGAATTTGTAGCAATACTTTCTTATGGGAATATATGGAACAATGTCCTTCCATTGRAGTAAATTCAATTTCAGCATCAGACACTGGGTTTTTTGTTGTTTTTATAAAATCATTAAATCCTCTTACTCCTGTATTCWGATAAAAATGWTCCATATCCCCCATCCAGATATATATTTTGCCTTGTAATTTCGGTCCTAATTCTGCCCAATTTTCTTTGACATAAATTTTGAAGTCATACTTTTTCCAGTATTCAGCTACTTCAGAATCAATAGCTCCTGTTAAAGGATCAATAAGTGGTTTTGGTAAATTATTATTCCCTTTTGGACTATACAATGCAGTATGTGCGCTGATTTGTCCTCCAGAATTAAGATAGGTGTTGGATGCTCCCAAAACATTTTCATATTGAATAAATTCCTTGAAAGACAACATAGGCTCTCCATAGGTGTCTCTCATTATTGGTCTTATGTATCCATACTCATTTACAAAAGCATTCTCATCTTTATAAATATTAATTAGTTGGTAATTTTCAAAATCTATGGCATCGGGACTGTACGAATAAACACCATTAAAAGCGTCGGGATAATACAATTGTAAGCCTAAAGATACCCAACCACCCGTGGAGCAACCATCAACAAAACGAGTTTTTGAAGTATTTATACCTCGATATTTGGATTCAATATAAGGAATTAATTCGTTTATAAGCGAGTAACCGTAAGGACCACTATTATCTGAGTCCATTTGATAAGAATCTCCAAAAGGTCCTTCCCCATCCAGAAACACCGTAATTATTTGTGGTGCATCCTTAGAGTCCCACCATTTTATAAAATCCTTATTTTCTATTAACCAATTAATTCTAGTATATCTTCCTCCATAGCCAGCAACATTATACCGTATTGGATATTCTTTGTTTTTATCATAGTTATGCGGAAGTAGAACCGATGCTTTTAAATAAACTGGTTTTCCCCACCAATTAGATAAAGTATCGCTTTTAAAGTCAATTACTTTTGATAATTCATGGCTGGTTATTTTTCTTGCTTCAATAGTCTGACTAAGCGTCATCTCCATATTTATGGATTGATTGACATTCACTTTTTTCTTTTTACTGAAAAAATTACCAGGTGCATTAATTCTTGATTCTTTTAAATCTTGATCCCATAGAATTTGCACATAATATTCTCCTTCAGGGATTTCATCCAAATTCCAATCTGAAGTGCTTATCCAAGTGTTATCATTTTTGATTTCTATAACCTCATCGGAATTAAATTCAGCTACGTTTTTAGCAAAAATGTAGGTTTTACTTCTTGGACTAGGCCAAGTTTGGGTGCGAGGCTCCACCTTTGAGCTTTCAGAAAAGAAAAGGAAAAGTCTTCCTTTTTCATTGAAGTTTTCTTTTACCTTCTGTGCTACATTTACTTTAGCAGAAAAGCTAAAAGTTTGTTTTTGGGAATGAACATTCGTTACTGTGAAAAATAGAATGATTCCTGTGAGTAGTAGTTTAAGTTTCATTGGTTTCGTTTTTAATTGAGATTAATTTTAATCCAATTTCACCTTCCTCCTGGAGGGCAGTGTAGTTTTAAGTAATTGGTATATAAGGTGGACAAATGTTCGAAAGTTCCTTCTCCTTCTCTTAGTCCATGAGATCTGTTTGGATACGGCATAAATTGAAATTGTTTGTTGTATTTTATTAATTCATTTAACAATAGTTCAGCATTTTGATAATGAACATTGTCATCTCCTGTTCCATGAATATAAAGTAAATTTCCTTCTAGGTTTTTTGCATAGGTAATGGGAGAACCCGCAATAAAATCTTCCATGTTTTCTTGAGGTAAGCCCATATAGCGTTCTTGATAAATATTATCGTAAGTTAATTGATTTGCAACTGCAGCGACAGCGATTCCTGTTTTATAGATTTCTGGATGCTGAAACATTAAATTTAAAGTGGCAGAACCTCCACCGCTCCAGCCCCAAACTGCTACCCGTTCTGGATCTACAAAATCCCATTTTAAAATTTCTTTAGCTGCCTGTGCTTGATCGTTAATATTAATCACTCCAATTTTTTTGTAAATGGACTTTCTCCATTCGCGTCCCTTTGGAGCAGGAGTACCGCGGTTATCAAGAGAAATATAGATATATCCATCTTCTGCCATATCGCCTTTATACAAGAAGTTTTTACTACTATTATAAGTGTCACTTACTGTAGTACCCGCAGGTTCAGTATAAACATAAAACACTATTGGATATTTTTTTGTTGGATCAAAATTGCTTGGTTTTACCATCCAGCCGTCCATCTCAACGTGATCTACAGTAGTGATGGTGAAAAACTCGGTGGTTGGTTTTTCTTCTAACTTTTTTACCTTAGTTAGGATACTTTCTTTTTCGGTTAAAGCCTTCTGGTTGGCAACGGTAATGAACTCTTTAGAATATGGGGTAAAATGATTTGAAAAGGTATGTCTCGCATAAGTCCCATTAGATGAAAAAGAATAATCGTGGCTTCCTTTTAAGCTTTCAGGGCTAAGTAATTCGTTTTTTCCTTTTCCATTTAATTTCGTTTTATATAAATATTTTTGTGTGGCATTATCTGGTGACGCTAAATAATATACATCTCCTTTTTTGGCATTGATATGCTTTACATCGATTACATCATAATCGCCTTTGGTGATGAGTACTTCTGACTTTCCTTCTAAAGAAACTTGATATAAATGCCGCCATCCATCTTTTTCGGAAGCCCAAAGAATGCTTTTGTTCTCGTTTAAAAAACTGAAATTATTGGTGTAATCAATTGCATACGGATTGCCAAGTTGAAATAAATCAACCCAAGCTTCGTCCGATTCTTCTTGAATCATATTTGTTTTTCCGTCTGAAGCATTTGCAATGTATAATTTACTCTGGTTTTGTTTTCTGTTTAATTGCTGAATTAAAAGCTTGTTGGTTGACGGAATAAATTCCATTCTTACCAAATAATTTTGAGAAGCATCTCCAGGAACCTTTATCCAATTAGTTTTTGCATCGGAAAGTTTTACCACTCCAACTCTACAAACTGAAGGAGTTTCACCCACTTTAGGATATTCTAAAGGTACTAATTGTGAATATATGGAATCTGTATTATTAATCATATAAAACTTCTTAATCGAGCTGGCATCGATCTGCCAATAGGCAATTGACTCGCTATCGGGACTCCAACGAAATCCATCTCTACAAGCAAATTCTTCCTCATAAGCCCAATCGAAAGTCCCATTGATTAAAGAAACGGTACCATTGGTAGTTAAGGGTTTAATTTTTCCGGTTGTGTCATCTTCGGTATATAAATTGTTTCCGGAAACATAGGCAATCGAATTTCCATCGGGAGAGAATTTCGCAAACATCAAAGAAGAAGACGGAAGAGTTTTTCCAAGTTGTCTTAATGTATTGGTGGTAAAGTTAAAAACCCAATAATCTCCTTTGGTATTAAGTCTCCACACTTTTTTTGTATTGGTAAACAAAAGTACTTTTTGTTGGTCTGAAGAAAATGAAAAATGAGCAATCTCTAAAGGCTCTGTTTTTCCAGCAGGTGTAAGTTGTGCTTTGCTAATGACTGTTTTGGCATCGTGATTGGGAAGTGTATAGGTAAGTAATTGGTTTTTTTCTAACTTGTAATACGAATCCCCATCGTTGGTCCAATTTATTTGGGCTTGTCCATTAAAATTAAAGAATAAAATACAGATAAAAAGGAGTACTTTAAAAGGTTTTACATGATTAATGAAGGTTTTTTTTGAATTTTTCATTTTTTGATGTTTAAGATTGTTTTATTTATTTTTCTCTAATTCAGTTTCAATTGAAGCAATCAATTTTTCGGTCATTAAAATCATAGTATTATATTCAATTATTAGTTTATTGTTTGCGAAAACTGAAAGCATAAAACCATTTTTAAATGTTTGGTTGTTTAGTAATAATTCTATCTTTTCTTCAGAAAGTTTCTTGTTAATTCCTTCTGCTCCCTTTGATACTTGAAAGGTATAGTTTTCAAGATCTGATTTAAGATCTGTAATACTAAAATAAATGGGATACATGTAATTTTCAAAATCGTAGGTTAAATGGTCTTCTAAAAAGCTTATTTGCTTATATCCCATTTGTATATTGAGGAGAGTATTCTTTATAGAACTATTTGATATAATTGCAAGGTTTCCAGAATTTATCAATTCCTGAAAGGTATTATCATTCTTTTTAATTGGATACCAAACTTGAACATTTAAATTATGCAAGTTAAATTTATTTAGGTCGACTATTTCTTCTCCTTCAAAAAAGCCTAGAATTGTTTCGGCTGAGTTTACAGAGGTTTCTCTTAAAACTTTATAAGCGTTGAGCTCTTTTAAGTTAAGTTGTAAATCGGATTTTATACCCATAAGATAATCAAGCTCCTTTATTTTTATTTTACCCGCTTCGTTATTATTATTTATAGTTAATGCTATGAGAATACCAATAACCACAAGCACGATTTCGCCAATAGAATAAAGTAAATATTTACTAACTTTATTTTCTTTTATCATATTTTGACGTATTTTTCTGAAGAATTTTATCATTTTATTCTTTTAATTTTTTATCCAATAATTTTAATACTTCTGTAGCGTTTGTTTTGTAATCTTTTAGTAAATATAAATAATATTTTGAGTAAATTAAGCGTCTGGCACATTTGGTTCGATACTCTTCACTCTCAAAAATGTAGGTAACAAACTCCTTATTGTAGTTTCTATGTTTAAAATCAGACCATTCTACAAACCAATTATATTGTTGGTAATCGTCTATTGTTTCAGTTGTATATTTTAATAAAAGTTTATACATCTCAGGGAATACTTCATTGTAATCTTTGTAAAAAGCATCTATTTTAAAAGATAGCGAATCTAACTTATTGCTTTGGTCTGTGTTAAGTGATTTTAATAATTGATAGCCCTTATCTAAATTTTTAAAAGGATTTGCACTAGCAAGATCACTTCTACACTTTTCACAATTGGTATAATTGGTTTCATTAATGGTATCATAATACGAGATTGGTATGTTGCGTTCAATTATATCGGTTAACCTATTGTTTTTTTGTGAATAATATTCAATATTTTGAGAGATATTCAATGTATCTGTTTGCAAATCTTTTTGTAGTTGTGTATAAACTTGGCTTAAATATTTGTTTACTTTTCTGTTTTGGTTCCAATTATTAATTGAGAGAGCAATCAAAATTCCAATAACTACCAATACAATTTCGCCGATGGCGTATTTAAAGTATTTGGATGTTTTGCCTTCATTGAGAAGGTTTTTACGAATGTTTCTAAAGAGTTTTATCATTGGTTTTGGTTGGTATTTACTCAGTTCTTTGTTGTGCTTCTTTATTTCTTATAAGAGTTTAATTTAATGTGCTTAATAATTCTTCCGTTTGTGTTTTGGCAACTTTTAACCTACTTATATGATTTAAAGTTACAAGTCTTTTAAATCTAATTAAATTTAATAAGATTAATTCGTTTTCAGGCTTAGAAATATTAGTTTCAATAATTTCCATTAGATGATTTGGTGTTTCATAATTATTAAATGAGGAATCCATTCCATCATATAATTTCTCAGGACTTGAACCACCAAGCATTTCAATTATGGAAAGAGATTTTAAACTAATAACATTGTCCTTATAGTCATTATTTTTTTGAATGACTTGACTGGTAAGCTCCAAATCTTCATAATATCTAACCATAAGATTTTTAAGAACTGTATTGGAAATAAGGTCTAAATTTCCAGTAGATAATAGTTCTGTATAGGTTGGGCTAGTTATAGTAAAGGTATATCTATTGTTCATTGGCGTTATTAAAACAAGGTCTTCCTGTACAGCTCTGAATTTTTTATATTTTTCATAATTATTATTAGCTTTAGTTAAACTATTAAAAATATACGTTTCACCTTTAAGGTTTCTATCTATTATCTTTAGTTGATTGTTTAGGTCACGTTTTAGATTAACTAAATAATTATTTTCTTTTATGTGATTTATTCTTCTAGTATTCCAATTGTTAATACTTAAGGCTATTAAAATACCAATAACTACCAACACAATTTCGCCAATGGCATAAAGTAGATATTTACTAACTTTATTTTCTTTTATCATATTTTGACGGATTTTACGGAAGAATTTTATCATTGGTTAGTGGTTTTCTAGTTGATCTTAGCTCGATTCATTGTTGTATTTCTGTTATTCAGCTAATTCAATATCAATTAATTCCAATATTAATTTTATTTCTTTTTTTAAATCTGAGTAATAATTTTCATTAAGATACCGAGCGGTTAAAATAAAATCTATCAGTGCATTTTCAAATTTTTGAGATTGCAATAATTGAAGGTTCCCAAGTTTAAATTTGCTTTCTCTAACCCCGAAGGTATCTCCACCAGCATCTAATATCATTTTTTTTGCATTGCCTTTAGCATTCATAATAGCTATTACTTGCATCCTTACTACTGAATGTTCTTCTTCTTGAAATTTAACTTTATGTAATATCCCATTGCTAGAGGATAAAGCAAATTTTAATTTATTATTTCTAAAAATAGCAAGTTTTCCTGAACTGATTATTTCATCTAACACTGCTTTATTTGGACGGTATTGCACTTCCAAATTGGTCATATTCATTGCTAATGTAGCAAATTCCTTTTCTGTAATTTCTGGGCTATCTGGTCCCATAAGATTAGAAAGTTTCAATGCGTTATCTGCATTGTATTTATTTATGTTCATCACACTTTCTAATTCAAGTAGATTGTGTTTAAATTCTTCCTTTAAAGCGATGAGGTATCCTTGCTCAATATGTCTTTGTTTAGAATTTTCATTCCAATTGTTAATTTGAAGAGCAATCAAAATCCCTATAACAACAAGAATTATTTCTCCAATTGCATAAAGAAAGTATTTACTAAATTTATTTTCTTTAATCATATTTTGTCTGATATGTCTAAAAAACTTTATCATAGTTTTTATTGTGTCACTACGAGGAACTCCTTTTTTGGAGTGACGTGGTAATCTTTTTGTTTTTAGTTTCAATTATTAAGATTGCTTCGTTGCTCTCGATAACTATAGGGAGACCACTGGACATTTGATTTTACTTTGTAAAATTTTGTTTCGATAATCTAAAGAATTTTATCATTGGTTAGTGGTTAGTTATAACTCTGTTCTTTATTATGCTTTTCTTATTTTTTAATCTCTTTTTCTATTTGTAAAAGGATTTGATCAATAATAGCAATTAGTGATTTATAGCTATTGTTGACATAGTCTAATAAAGCCAATTTAGTTATAACGATATTTTCAAACTCTCTTAATTTATATATAGATTTATAATCATCAGTAAAAGTTGAATTAAATTTTAAGTCAGGTAAAACAATATTCACTCTAATTTCATACGAGTAGTTTTTTACCATAAATGGAATCAAAATAGTGTTGTAAAATGTCTTAAAGTCATCTTCGCTTTCTATTTTATAATCAATTAATTCTTTCTCCCAATTGGTGAGTTGGTTTCGTAAACTGTCGCTTTTTATTAAATAAATATTACCTGAATTAAGTAGGTCGTTAATAAATCCTGTGGATATATCTGCAGAATGTCCAGTAAATATGTTGTAAATCATTTCATCAGAAGTCTCTTTTGTAAGGTTGTCATTTGGTTGACCTGTAAATGATAAGATTTTTTTAACCAAATTATATTTTTCAGAATTCCGTCCAATGGTTTCAATAAGATCCTCTTTATTGGTTTCAAATTCAGTTTTAAGATTTAATAAAATGGCAGTTTCTTTATCATTATTTTTTCGGTTTTCATTCCAATTATTAATACTTAATGCAATTAAAATTCCAATAACAACAAGTACAATTTCGCCGATTGCATACAGAAGATATTTACTGACCTTATTTTCTTTTATCATATTTTGACGAATTTTTCTAAAGAATTTTATCATTAGATTAAAGGTTTTTGTCCTATGCCAACTACTAATTCGCAAGGGCCAGAGAAACCTTTTTCGTTTTCAAATTTTGACAACTCATCTTCAATTTCCTGCCAAGCAGCAGCTTTTTCGTCAACAGATAAGCCTCCAAGCATTTGGTGTAATGCTGCAAATGATTCATATTCAAACTGTACACAATCTTTCGCAGTTTTCATCAATACTGGTGCATTTACAAATTTAGATTCAACATTAGTAAATCCGGCTTGTTTGAAAGCTTCATCTAAAACTCCTTTGTTGCCAAGGCTAAATGGACCGGGTTGACCAGTTAATGGAGGAGGAAGTTGGGCCCGTCTTCTAATTATGGAAACAGGAGTGGAAAAAAATGTGTTTTTATCTACTGTAGAATATACGATAGCAGCAACAAAGCCTCCTGGTTTTACAACCCGCAACATTTCTTTAAGTGCTTTTTGCTGGTCGGGGAAAAAGATTAAACCAACTCGTGAAATAATAGTATCAAATGAATTATCTGGTAATGTTAAGTTTTCACCATCCATTTCTTGGATTTCAATGTTATTTAATCCTTTTTCTTTTGCTAGTTCTAAAGCAAATTCTAGTATTTTTGGAGCTAAATCTGTTGCTAAAACATAGCCCTTAGACCCTACTCTTTCTGCTGCAGTTATTGATTGTTCTCCTGCACCTGCAGCGATATCTAAAATGCGATAACCTTCTTTAACTTGAGCCATATCAAGCATAATATTGGTTGCGGGACCTAACCAAGTTTTTAAAGTAGGATGCCACCGATGCCATGCTTCAGCAGCAGTTTGCCATTGTTCTCTTGTAGTCGTTTTGTAATGCTTAGAGTTAAATATTTTTTCCATAATTAAATATTGATTTAGTTAATATTTCAGTTTTATTTGTTAACAGAAAAATTAAACATACTTGGTTTTGTTCAAAATCCAATGGTCTTTTTTTTAATCACCAATACCTTCAAGAAAAGCATAAGTCTGTAACAAAAATTCAACAATGCTAAAATTACAATTGTTTATAATTGATGTCAACCACATAACAATGTGGTTTTTTAAAATGCAAAAGGTAATTTTATAAGAATGGTAAAGCCATTTACATTGTAAAAATTAATCTCGGCATTTATTTTTTCGGCTCGCATTTTCATATTTTCTATTCCAAGTCCGGTTTTGGAGTTATGCTTGCTTTTACTGCCATTATCAGTGATTTTTAATAATCCCAATCCGCTGTTATTCTTAAAACTTACAATAACGCTATCCGCATTGGAATGACGAATAATATTGKTAATCGCTTCCCTATAGATTAAAAACAATTCYTGCTTTACCGCAATCGGAAGTTTTTTATTGATGTTTAAATTTCCATTATTTATTTGATAGGCAATATCATTGGGTAATAATAGTTCTTCTGCCAGCTCGTTCATCCGTTCTATTAAATCTTCKATCCGCTCCCTCCTATTATCAATACTCCAAACCAAATCTCGCATTTTRCYAATGGCTTCTCTACTTATTTTTGAAATRCGYTGCAGCTTSGGTTTATCCTTTTGGGTGGCGTTTAATTCTAACATTTCGGTTTGCATGGCCAAGCCCGATAAAAGAGAACCTACATCGTCGTGTAAATCGCTTGAAATCTTAGTTCTTAAATTATCGATAGCTTTTAATTGCTGAATTCTATAATGAAAAACAGAATAGGTAATCCCGAAAACAACCAAAAATAGCAAGCTCACAAACCACCAAGTTTTAAAAAATATTTGCTTTACGGTAATGGGTAATTCCAATTCGGTAACACTAAAATTTCCGTTGGAATCGGAGCCTCGAATTTTAAGTATATAATCGCCTGCTGGAAGTTTATTATACCGAATGGAAGCCGAATTCCCCTGAAAAAACCAACGGTCTTCAAAGCCTTCTAACTTAGTATAATATTGGTTTTTTGAATTTTGAAAATAATTAGGCATCGTCCAATTAATCGTAAAATACTGGTCGAAGGGTGTCATTTCTATTTCTGAAATTAATTGTTGCGACCAATCATAGGTATAAATTTCGTTTGTTCTACTGCTAAATCGGGTGTAATTGGTAAATCGCAATATGGGGACTTCTGTTTTTTGAAGGATTGGTTTAGGATCGAAAACAGTAACTCCATTCATTCCTCCAAAATAATAATTCCCCTTACTATCTTTAAAAAAGGAAGCATAATTAAACTCATTATGGGTAAGTCCATCTTCTTCAAAAAAGTTTTGAAATACCTTTGTCTTTTTATTGAATAAGGACAATCCATTATAGGTACTTAACCATAAAAGATCGTCTTGGTAAGGCAGAATACCCACCACATTATTATCAGATAATCCTTGTTCTTTTGTAAAATAGGTGATTTTATTTTCCTTGACTAGCAAACAATTTAAACCACCGCCATAGGTCCCAATCCATAATTTATCTTCTTGTTCAAAAAGCACTAAAATGGTATTGTTAGACAAAGACGGATAGGTATTTGTATTGTATTGTGTTTCCACCGTTCCGTTTAAATTCACCTTTAATAAACCTTTATTTTGTGTGCCAATCCAAATAATACTAGGGTCGTTACTTTGGTAGAAATAACGCAATTCAGATACATTTTCAGAAGCTTCAATAGTAGGAAACACTAAATGACTCTCATTGGTTTCAGGATTATAAACGGTGAGTTTTGATAAGGAATAACCAAACAATAAATTTCCATCTTTCAGTCCCAATAAAGGATTCCCACTTGTTATATTTAATCTTTTATTAAACGCTGAAAAGTGAGTTAGCAAACCATCATCAAGACTAATTTTTATTAAATTTTCATTTAGTGAATAGACCGCTGTTTTGTCTTTGTTAAAAGCAAAAAACCGAGAAGCAGCCAGAGAGGAATTATCATTATTAATGGTGTAGTGTAAGGAAACTTCAAATTCATTTCCAAGCGTATCAATACCTACTAATTTATTTTGAGATTCGCACATTGCGATGATGCTTCCATCGATAGTTTCAAAAATACTTCTAAAGGTATTTCCCCAACCTTCTTTATCAGATTTAAACAACTGACTAAACAATTGTTTTTTAATTCTAATTTTAAACAAACCATTATCAGTTCCCACCCAAAGTAACTTGTTGGAATCTTGAAAAAGAACATTGATACGTGTAAAACTGAAATGTTTTTTTAATTCTTGTGTAAAATCTTGAAAGTTACCTTCTTCATCTATTCGGTATAAATTCTGTGATGCGGAAAACCACAAACTCCCCTGATTGTCTTCAATAGCATGGTAAATTACTTGTGGAACATCTAAAAAGGATTCAAATTTTTGGCTGGATTTATTAAATTTTAGTACGCTACTTTTTTTGGTTCCTTTTGTGAAATAATAGTGATTGTTTGTCTTATCAAAAAAAGATTGTCCAAAATACATGTCGGTTCCATACCAATTAAAGCTATCTAGTTTTTGCTCGCTTAGAAATTCTCCTTCCGAAGAAAATTTTATTACACCTCTTAAAATAGTTCCCCAATATACATTATGGTCTTTATCGGTCGTAATATGTGTAAACTCTCTTGTTCCTCTTTTTGTTTCGGCAAATACGGTAAAGCCATCTTTTCCGTCGTATTTCTGAAGGTATTGCTTTGCTTTTCCTTCGGGAGCATTCCAATAATCATCGGTGATAATCCATATTTGTTCCAATTCATCTTTATACAACATGAGAACGTCTCCTTTAACTCCATTAGCTTCGTTAAAATCGGTTAATTCATCTGACTGAAGGTGTAATCGAAATATTTTTTCATTGGCTACATACCAAAGGTCATTGCTGCTGTTTACAATTTTAAAATTGGCGGTAATTTTATCATCAGCAATAAAATTAGGATTGTTCTTATTGCTATTATACACTTTAAAATGATAGCCATCAAAACGGTTGAGCCCTTGTTGGGTGCCAAACCACATATAACCCATGGTGTCTTGAGCAATGGCTCGCACATCTCTAAAGGTAAGTCCTTGCTCGGTAGTTAATGTCTCAATTTGCGGAATGTTTTGAGCTTGAACTGAGGTATTCTTCAGAAAGAAAAATAATATACAAAACAGTAAAATGGTAAGGACGTTCTGGTTCAAAAGTGTTGGTTTATTAGTTGTTGATAGCTAACATTTCAAATATACAAAATTATTAACTGCATAAAAACCACATCAATATGTGGTTGACAACAGCTATTTTCTACTTTACTTTAGCATAAAATCTAATAGTATTAATTTTTTTTAACTAAAAACAACATACCTAACTCATAATAATAAAGCTTAATTACTCCCCAATTTTTAATTTGAATAAACCATCATTACATAAAGAATGTAATGATTCATTTAATAAATAGAGTATTAACCAATTAAATTTTAAATTATGAAGACATTAAAAATTACCTTAGTAACAGCTTTACTATTTTTACTTACACCACTTGCTACTACTGCCCAAGACATGTTTTATGTACATGAAGATGTTGTAAAACCATCTAAAATAAAAGATTATGAAGGCATCCTTCAAGAATTTATGGCTTTAGTAAATAAACATCAACTTAAAGACACCAAATGGTTGGCTGTTGTAACTAACAATTCACATTATCTGTATGCCTCTCCTATTGAGAACATGGCCGAGTTAGACAAACCCTCTTTTGTAGCAAAACTCATAGAAAAAGAAGGAAAAGAAGTTATTTCCGATTTATTTAATAGAATGGATAAATGCTACGATACAGAATTAAATTATATTCTAAAATACGATGAAGAACTTTCATATATGCCTGATGGTACTAGAGAAGCTCCCACAGACAAAAATTACAGAAAGTACCATATGCTTTATGTTTCACCCAGTAATGGTGATAAAGTACGTAAAAACATGAAAGCTATAAAAGAATTGTTTGTAAGCAAAGGGTCTAAAGAACATTATAGAGTTTACCAAAGTGGTTTTGGAACTGACGGTGAATATTTAATGGTTTCTATAGCAGCAAAAGACGAAATGGATTATGCGAGACAATCTAATGAAAATGATGAATTATTAGGAGATGAAGGCAAAAAGGTATTGGGAGAATTGATGAGTAATTTACTTAAATATGAAGTAATGTTAGCGAATATAAGACCCGACTTATCCTACAATTCAGAAAAATAAAAAACTTAACAATTAAAACAATACAAATGAATACTTTAAAAATAACGATCGCAATTGCAATTTTATTATTGCTAACACCAAGTATTTCAAATGCACAAGAAAGTACTTTGGAATTTGAAAATGCTGCTTCTATTACAACTATTGTAAAAAAATATATAGCTGCCCTTCAAAAAGGAAATGTTGCTACTATGAATGCCCAACTCTCAAAAGATGTGATGGTACGCGGATTAGGAGGAGGATTAGATTCTTTAAATTTTAAACAACATAAAGAATATTATAAAGAAAGTACTTCAAACTATGTACATACCATATCTGGTGAACTTTATCTACCTGTTAAAGTAACAGATAATTGGAATGAAGGAGAATGGGTACTTGTTTGGGGAACCAATACAGTTACCAACAAAAAATCGGGTGTTATAATTCCGATACCTTTTCATATAGCAATACTAGTTGCAAATGGTAAAATATCCCAAATGTATTACTTCTACGATATGTTAAATATTATATCTAAAGAAGGCTGGACGATAACACCTCCTAAAAAATAAGCTTGCTAACTAACCAAAAAGACCAACATCCTATTAATGGATGTTGGTCTTTATTTATTGAAAATTAAATATGAAAAAAATAGTTACTTTATTAGTACTCACTTGTTTCCTTTCTTATGGACAAAAACCAAGGGCAAGAGATTTAGGAGTTCCGTTTACTGGTACAACTGGTGTATTTAATGCTATTACAGACGTTAAAGGTGTAGAGGTTGGATACAGCACTATCATTTCAGGAAATGGAGAAAACAGTGTAGGAAAGGGCCCCGTTAGAACAGGAGTTACTGCAATTTTTCCAAGAGGAAAAGCAAAAAAATTTAGTCCTGTTTATGCAAACTGGTACAGCCTAAATGGAAATGGGGAAATGACAGGAACTACTTGGGTGACTGAATCTGGATTTCTAGAAACTCCAATTATGATTACCAATACCAATAGTGTTGGGGTTCTTCGAGATGCTGTTTTAAAATGGTATGTCGATACAGATTGGTATAGCAGTGATGACTGGTGGTACACCTATCCTGTTGTAGCAGAAACCTACGATGGTTTTCTTAATGATATTTATGGCTTTCACGTCAAAGAAGAACATGTTTTAGAAGCAATCAATAATACTAAAAGTGGCCCTATAGAAGAAGGAAATGTTGGAGGCGGAACCGGAATGATGTGTTTGGGCTTTAAAGGTGGTACAGGAACCTCCTCTAGAGTTGTGAAAATTAAAGATTCAACATATACAATAGGTGTTTTAGTACAAGCTAACTTTGGATCTAAAAGAAATTTAACCATTGCAGGAGTACCTGTTGGAGTAGAACTAAAAGATACCTTAAATTACAAATATAATGCTCCTCCACAATCAAGACGTCAAGAAGGTGATGGATGTATCATTGTAGTGGTAGCTACAGATGCACCATTACTACCTCATCAATTAAAGAGGATAGCACAAAGAGTGCCTTTAGGAATTGGAATCGTTGGAGGAAGAGGAAGTAATGGCTCTGGAGATATTTTTATTGCTTTTTCAACAGCAAATGAAAACGCATTTAATAGAGCAGAAAATGTAATTATTGAATCGTTATCTAATGATCAAATATCCCGACTATTTGAAGCTACTGTACAGGCTGTAGAAGAAGCAATCATTAATGCAATGGTTGCGGCAGAAACAATGGAAGGCATTAATGGAAACACAGCTTATGCTTTACCTCACGATCTTCTTATTAAAACTCTTGAAAAATATAATCGACTCAAAAAATAATTAAAGAATCATCATTAAAACCAAAAACCATGAAAAAACTAATCACACTATTCAGTCTAGCAATTGCATTAGTATTTAGCTCTTGTGCAGACCAAAAAATCAATAAAGACATAGAAATGTACACCCAAACTTGGGATGAAATTATCAACAATAGAAACCTAGATTATTTTAATGAAGACCGTTTCGATAAAGACCTAACACTTATTATGGCTCCCGAAAATATAGTAGGGATTGATGCTGCAAAAGATTTTTACAATAATTACCTAACTGGGTTTTCAGATATCAAATTTACTGTAAAAAATGTATTTGGTCAAGGCGATAATATTGTAAAACATTGGAATTTTAAAGGAACGCATACGGGTGATTTCTTCGGAATTCCTGCTACCGGAAACAAAGTAGATTTAGATGGAACAACCTTAGTAAAAATGAAAAACGGAAAGATAGCTCAAGAACAAGATTTTTTAGACAATATGTCTTTTATGTCGCAATTAGGATTGGTTTCAGATCCTAATAACCTAACAGTCGTAARAAAATTGTATGATGATTTTGCTAAAGGAGATGTTCCTGCGGTATTGGGAGCATTAGATGCCAATGTTGTTTGGAACGAAGCCGAAGGAAACGCACTAGCAGATGGCAATCCATACATAGGCCCAGATGCTGTGTTAAAAGGTGTTTTTGAACGCGTAATAGGAGAACATGAATATTTTAATTTGGCTGATATTCAACTACACGAGATGTCAAACAATCAAGTATTGGCAACCCTGAGATATAAAGGTAAAGTAAAGAAAAACGGAGCGATGATCGATGCACAAGCGGCGCATTATTGGACCCTTAAAGATGGAAAAGTAATAGCATTTCAACAATATGTAGATACCAAACATTTAAATGATGCAGCTAATAAATAATACTTATGAAAAACAATAAATTACTTTTAGTCTTTCTTTTTTCAGCTCAATTAATCATCTCCCAAACCTACATCACCAATGTAACTATTGCCGATGTAGAAAACCATAAAATGATTGCAAATCAAAMGGYAGTCATCACGAACGATGTTATTTCTGAAATCAATAAAAGCAAGAAAATCAAGATACCTGAAAATGCTATTGTCATAGATGGTTCCGGAAAATACTTACTTCCAGGCTTAACAGATGCTCATATTCATTTCTTTCAAAATGGAGGACTTTATACCCGTCCCGATGTCATTGATTTACGAAATGATATGCCGCATCAAAAAGAAATGGAATATGCACATTYTAATATGGAAAAGGTACTACAACGGTATTTACAAAACGGWATTACCAATGTGATTGATGTAGGTGCTAATTATCATTTTTTAGAACAAAGAACCCAATTTAAAAATAAGAAGAATCTTCCTTCAGTTTATATGACCGGGCCTTTATTGACTACTTATGAGTCTTCCGTTTATGAGGGTTTAGAAAATGAAGAACCTTTCAGTTTAACAAAAACAGTCGAAGAAGGAATAAATATGGTAAGAGAACAACTCCCTTATCATCCAGATTTTATAAAAATTTGGTATATAGCTGGAGCAGACGGTTTAAGTATTGAAGAAAGTGCTCGTAAAAACCTTCCTATAATTAAAGCAATTATTGACGAAGCTCATAAAAATAATTTAAAAGTAGCAGTCCATGCTACTCAGCGAATTACCGCACAATTGGCAGTAGAAAATGGTTGTGATTTTTTAGTACATAGTGTCGATGATGAAATTTTAAAAGAAGATTTTGTTCAATTATTAAAAAAAAACAATACCATTCTTTGCCCTACTTTGACTGTTATGGGTGGATATTCTAAAACCTTTGGCCAAAATTTAGATTTTACTGAATATGAATTACAAAAGGCAGATCCTTTTCAATTAGGGACTTTATTAGACGGAAAACATCTTTCGGACACCTTGCTTATTAATAATTATAAAAAAGGAACCAACTCAAAAGCAAATCAAGATCGTTCCTTAAAATCTGATTCCATCATGATGGTTAACCTCAAGTTATTGTCGGATGCTGGAGTTCTTATTGCAACTGGAACAGATGCCGGAAATATTGGAACCCTGCACGCTTCTTCTTATTTAGCTGAATTAAAAGCCATGCAAAAAAGCGGAATGAGTATTTGGAAAATCATCGAAGCTTCCACTATCAACGGTGCAAAAGTGTTGGGAAAACAAGAAGAGTTTGGAAGTATTAGCAAAGGTAAAAAAGCCAATCTTATTTTATTAAATGCTAATCCAATTGAAAATATTGAGAATATTACTACGATACATCGAGTAATAAA
The DNA here is from genome assembly GCA_002733185.1 of Flavobacterium sp. GTDB lineage: Bacteria > Bacteroidota > Bacteroidia > Flavobacteriales > Flavobacteriaceae > Marifrigoribacter. Next base: position 150,703 of record NVUT01000002.1, read on the forward strand.
TCAAGGTGAGGTTTTTAATCCTTCAGAAATCATAAAAGATAGCCCAGAAGATTTGGCACAACGACAATTAAACGGATATAACTTTAGAAACATTGAAGCCTTTTTAGAGCCTTATGCCGAGGATGTTGAAATTTATACCTATCCAAATAAATTAATGTATAAAGGAAAAGAAAACATGAGAAAAGGATATGCTGACATGTTTAAAAACACACCTAATTTACACTGTGAATTAAAAGAAAGAATTGTGCAAGGCAACATTGTAATAGACAAAGAGCGAGTACAATTTGGCGATAGAATAATAGAAGCCGTTGCTATTTATCACATCGAAAACAACAAAATCAAGAAAGTATATTTTATTAATTAATAAATCATATTATTATGAAACTCAAACAATCACTACYAATAGCCCTTATTTTAAGTATCATTGCTATTGTTGCTTGGGAAGGGTATTGGCGTTCTCAAGGATATTACCCAACCTTAAGCGATGAAAAAGCCTTATGGGCAAAAGAACGAGCAAAACTTGAAAATGCTACCGAAAAGGATGTCGTTATTATAGGTTCTTCAAGAGCGTATTTCGATTTCCAGAAAGATGTCTGGGAAAAAGAAACGGGTGTACAACCCATTCAGTTGTCTTCAACGGGTTCTACTCCACTTCCTGCTTTTCATGATATTGTTGAAAATACCGACTTTAAAGGGACTTTGATTGTTGGGGTTACTCCTGGTTTATTATTTTCAACTACCTACCCAATGGCTCCGCCTTGGGATAGAATCCAATCGAAGGTAGATTATTATTTCAAAATGACCTATGCACAAAAAGCCAATTATTTTTTATCGGTTCCCCTTCAGAAAAACTTGGTATTAATGTCTGCAGATGAAGAAGAATGGGCAGATGATATCGATTTAAAATCGCTTTTAAGAAGAGTAGATTTAGGTAAAAGAACTAAAAAACCTGTAATGCCTCCATTCTATAATTTTGGTGAAGTTACTACTGACAGGAATATGTCCATGGCAACTAGAACCGTGACCGATACTGCCTATGCAAACTCTATTATTCGGGTTTGGCATTTCTTCGGAAAAGGGGCACCACCACCAGATAAAAATGCAACTACCGAATATTTTATGAAAGATGCTGAAAAATTTATCGCTCGTGGTGGAAACTTAATATTAGTAAGACCGCCTTCTAGTGGAGGAACAAGAATGGCAGAAAACAAGTTTTTGCCAAGAAAACGATTTTGGGATTCCATAGTAGGCTTGGCAAAAGTTAAAAGTTATCATTTTGAAGATTACTCGCAACTTAAAAATCTTACCTGCCCAGAAGAATCGCATTTAAGCAAAGACGACGCAGAATATTTCACCAAAGAACTGGCGAAAATTATGATCGAAGACCAAGCAATCACAAACCTTAAAACCAACTAATTATGTTATTTAATTCACTAAGTTTTATCGTGTTTTTTGCAGTGGTTTTGATTTTTTATTATTCAAAATTATTTAATTGGACCAATAAAAAAAGGATGTTACTTTTAGCTAGTTACGTCTTTTATGGAATGTGGAACCCTCCACTAATTATTCTACTTTGGATCTCTACCATGATTGACTGGACCGCAGGAAAAAGACTCGCTGTCGAAGAAAACCAACGCAAACGAAAAATGTGGTTGTACCTGAGTATGGCTGTGAATCTGGGGTTTTTAGGTTTCTTTAAATATGGAGACTTTTTATTAGAAAACTTCACGGTGATGATGAATTCTATGGGAGTAGTCTATGAAGCGAGACCGATGGATATTATTCTTCCTATGGGGATTTCCTTCTATACGTTTCAGACAATGTCTTACACCATCGATATGTATAACAAAAAAATTGACAGAGCCAGAACCTTTTTAGATTTTGCTTTGTATGTAACCTTCTTTCCTCAGTTAGTAGCAGGACCAATTGTAAGAGCAAAAGATTTAATCACTCAATTTTATGAGCCAAAAAAAGCAACTATCAAACAATTTATTTGGGGAATGTTCTTGTTGACATTGGGAATGTTTCAAAAAGTAGTATTGGCAGATACACTTTTATCCAATACCGCCGATACGGTTTTTAAACCTGGACAAATTTTAAACTTCTGGGATGCTTGGAGCGGGACTTTAGCCTTTTCGGGACAGATATTTTTTGACTTTGCAGGGTATTCTACTTGCGCGATCGGGATTGCTTTAATGTTAGGAATTATACTTCCCGACAACTTTAGATATCCTTATGCTTCTCTTGGGTTTTCAGATTTATGGGATCGCTGGCATATTTCCTTATCCAGTTGGTTACGAGATTATTTATACATTCCATTAGGTGGAAATCGCCACGGAATTACCAGAATGTATGTAGCCTTAATGCTTACCATGTTATTGGGCGGATTGTGGCACGGTGCCGCTTGGACTTTTATGGTTTGGGGAGGATTGCACGGAACGTATTTAATATTAGAAAAGCTTCAGAAGAAATACATTCCTTTTAAAATTACCGTTTGGAATGGAATGTTTTTAGCTTTTGTCACTTTTACCTGTGTGAATTTTACTTGGGTATTTTTTAGAGCCAGAGAATTTGATACCGCTTGGAATATGATTCAATCCATGCTATTTCTAAATCCTGAAGGAATTATGGTTTTAGAAACCTTCGATATTGTGAAGGTTATGGTACTTACTGGGTTTTTATTCATTACTCATTGGTTCATGCGAAACACTTCGGTTAAAGAAGTTTCCACCAAAATATCACCTTTATTATTGAGTATTGTTTGGGCAGTGATGTTTTTCTTGATAGTAATTTCACAAGGAAGCGGAGAGCAATTTATTTATTTTCAATTCTAATACCCCGAATCCCGATAAATATCGGGATTACTCGTAATGACAAATAATTATAACTATGACCAATTTCTTTTTTAATCAAAATATTAATTTTTTATAAAGTTAACCAAAATCAAAACCATGAAAACACTTAAAATCCTATTTGTTTGCCTTCTTTTTTTGCCAATAACAATACATTCTCAAAAAAGAAATAAGAACAGTTCAGAATCAACAGTTAAAATAACCGATTCTTTATTTCACGGTTTAAAATGGCGGAATATAGGTCCCTTTAGAGGAGGTAGAAGTGTTACCTCAACGGGAGTTGTTGGACAGCCACAAACTTATTATATGGGATCTACCGGTGGCGGTGTATGGAAAACTACAGATGCAGGTATTTCTTGGAAAAACGTTTCAGGTACCTTTTTTAAAACAGGTACTGTTGGTGCTATTGCCGTTTCAGAAAGTGATCCTAACATCGTAGTTGTAGGAATGGGCGAACACGCTGCTCGTGGTGTTATGACATCGATGGGCGATGGTGTTTACAAATCGATGGATGCTGGAAAAACATGGACTCATTTAGGTTTGGATAAAACACGTCATATTTCAGATGTAGTCATACATCCTAGCAATCCTAATATTATTTATATCACGGCTCAAGGTGCGCAATATGCTTCTTCAGAAGAACGTGGTATTTACAAAACAATCGATGGCGGTAAAACTTGGAAAAACATCTTATCGGTAAACAACACAACGGGTGCTTCTTCCTTATCTATGGATATGTCGAATCCTCGGATTCTATATGCTGCTATGTGGCAACACCGTCGTTATCCTTGGCTTATGGAATCTGGTGGTAAAGATTCTGGGCTTTATAAATCTATAGATGGTGGCGAAACTTGGAATAAAATGAAGAAGGGCTTGCCTGAAGATTTTGGGAAATCGGGTATTTCGGTTTCCAGAGCAAATCCAGAACGGGTGTTTGCAGTCATTGAAGCAGAAGGCGAAAAAGGAGGTGTTTATCGTTCAGACAATGCCGGAAAATCTTGGAAACAAGTAAATGGTGATCGTGTTAATATTACCCGTTCTTGGTATTATATGGAAATTTTTGCGGACCCTCAAAATGAAAATGTGGTTTATGTTTTAAATGCTCCAGTCATGAAATCTATTGATGGTGGTAAAAGTTTTAAAAATGTTCGGGTACCTCACGGCGATAATCATCATTTATGGATCAATCCAAACGATAATAAGAATTTGATCAACTCTAATGACGGTGGCGTTAATATTTCATTCAATAGCGGAAAAAGTTGGAGCACACAACAAAACCAACCCACCGCTCAATTCTATCGAGTGATCACCGATAATTTGGTGCCTTATAATGTGTATGGAGGTCAACAAGATAATTCAGCTATTGGTATTGCAAGCCGTACCAATGACGGTGGAATTGGTTGGAAAGATTGGTTTTCGGTAGCAGGAGGTGAAAGTGCTTTTTTAGCTTTTGATCCAGACAATCCTGAAACCATTTATGGAGGTACCATTCAAGGGATTATTACTAAATGGTCTAAACAATCTAAAGAGCATAAATCAATCAAACAATATCCTGAATTAGGATTGGGTATTTCGCCTAAAGATTCAAAATATCGATATAATTGGAATGCACCGATTATAAGTTCACCACATAATAGAACTACCATTTACCATGCGGCTAACGTTGTTTTTAAAACTACAGATGAAGGTCAAAGTTGGACAGTTATAAGTCCCGATCTTACCAAAAACGAACTAGACAAACATGGTCCGGGTGGAGCTCCCTATACCAATGAAGCAGCTGGAGGAGAAAACTACAATACCATCACTGCTTTAGTTGAATCCCAACACGAAGAAGGAGTGCTGTATGCAGGAACTGACGATGGATTGCTCCACATTACAAAAAACGGAGGTCAATCTTGGGAGAACATCACACCATCGGGAATTAATGATGGCATTATTAATAGTATCGACATCTCTGAACTGGATCCAGCAACTGCTTATATCGTTGTGATGCGATATAAATCAATGGACTTAAAATCGTATGTTTTCAAAACCCATAACTACGGACAATCATGGATAAAAATTACAAATGGATTGGACGATCCAAACGGATTTGCAAGAGTAGTTAGAGCCGATAAAAAACGAAAAGGATTACTCTATGCGGGTACAGAAACGGGCTTATATATTTCTACAAACGACGGTGCTAATTGGCAACACACACCTTTAAACCTTCCAGTAGTTCCTATTAACGATTTAATAATTCAGGATAACGATTTGGTGGCAGCAACTGCGGGTCGTGGCTTTTGGATTTTGGATGATGTAGGAATTTTTCAGCAAATGGAAAGTGCTACAAAAACAGTTCAAATATTTAAACCTAAAGCAAGCTATCGGATATTTGGCGGAGTTTCTAAAGCGGTTGGGCAAGGTCGCAACCCAGAAAGCGGGGTTACTTTCGATTATTATTTAAACAAGAAGGTAGATACCTTAGATTTAAAATTAGAGGTTTTACAAAATTCAAAAGTGATTAGAACTTATACCAATAAAAAACCAAAAGACTTTAAAACTTGGCCTGGAGGACCTTCTGCTCCTAAAGTTTTACCTTCAAAAAAAGGGTACAATAGGTTTACTTGGGATTTTAATCGGGAAGTATTACCCGCCATCGATAAGGTATTTATTTTTGGAGGACTTTCAGGATCTAGTGTTGCTCCGGGCAACTATACCTTGCGTTTAACACTGGCCGAAGAAACTGTTGAAACTGAAGTGACCATTCTTCCAAATCCAGCTATTAAGGCAACTCCACAAGATTTCTCTGAACAGCAAGAAATGTTAATTATTATTGAAAATACCCTAAAAGAAATGCATCAATCCGTAAACCAAATGCGATCTGCAAAAAAACAATTGGATGGTTATGCGGAACTTTTAAAAGATAATGAAGAGGCAAAATCATTGTTAGAAAAAGGAGAAGCTTTAACAAAACGCATTGATAATTGGGAAGAAAATTTAATTCAGTCGAAGCAAAAAACGTTTCAAGATGTTATTAATTTCAATAATAAATTGAATGCTCAGATAATTCAGCTTAAAAATTATTTAGACCAAGCTGACCCGAAAGTTACCAAAGGCGCTAAAGAACGGTTTGATGATGTAATGAAAGATTGGCAAGTATATAAAAAGGAACGCGATGCCATTATRAATACTGAAATGAAAGATTATAATGCTTTGTACAAATCGCTACAAATTCCTGCTTTAATTATTAATGATGAAAAAGAATAACGATGATCAACTTCTTCAGAAAAAAACGTAAAATCCTCGCAGTGGAAAACAAAACCTTAAAATATGCCCGTTATGCTTTTGGCGAAATTGTATTGGTAATGGATCTAATAACACATTAACTTCTACACTAGAATTAATAACTATAAGAAAGACAATTAATGAAATTATAGCGCTTTCAAAAACAGAATAAAAATGACATAATTATTCAATAAAACAAGAAAGTAGTTGGTCTTTGATAAAGCCTCTACAAAACCTAACGCAAATTTTAGCCGTTGTTATTGGAACGAAAACATCCATAAAATATTCAATATTAATAAAATAAGTATATTTATAAATCACTAATCAAATTAAAATGTCACTTATTAAGTCAACAAGAATTGAATCCATCGACCTTCTAAGAGGGGTAGTTATGGTTATCATGGCCTTAGATCACGTTCGGGATTATTTTCATTTAGGGGCTTTAGTAGGAGATCCAACAGATTTAGAAACAACCACACCAATTTTATTTTTCACTCGTTTTATAACGCATTACTGCGCGCCTATTTTTGTGTTTCTAGCAGGTACTTCAGCTATGTTATATGGTAAAAACAAAACCAAAGTTGAACTCTTTAAATTTTTATTTTCAAGAGGGGTTTGGCTTATTTTTATTGAAGTTGTAGTGATAAATTTTTTATGGTGGTTCGATATATCTTATGGATTTATCAATCTGCAAGTAATTTGGGCTATTGGGTTGTCTATGGTTGCACTTTCAATTATCATCATGCTTCCTAAAAAAATAATTCTAGCATTAGGATTACTATTAGTTTTTGGACATAATTTATTAGATGGGATCATTGCGGAAGGAAATAGTTTATCATCTATCCTTTGGTATATACTACACCAACAAAAAACCCTTCAGATAAGTCCAGATCATATGGTTGCCTTTTATTATCCAATCATTCCTTGGATTGGTCTTATTGTACTTGGCTATTGTTTTGGGACTCTCTATCACAAAGGGTTCAATGCTCAGCTAAGAAAAAAATGGCTCTTAAGTTTAGGTCTTGGGTCAATAGCTTTATTTTTCATTCTAAGAGGTATTAATGTGTATGGAGATTTGGCTCCTTGGTCTAGTCAAAAGAATACGGTCTTTACAATTTTATCCTTTTTTAAAGTTACTAAATATCCACCTTCATTATTGTTTTTGCTAATTACATTAGGGCCTGCCTTTTTATTTTTATACGCTACAGAGAACATAAAGAATAAAGTCTCAAATTTCTTTTTAGTTTTTGGAAGGGTTCCTTTTTTCTATTACGTGTTGCACATTTTTGTTATTCATGTAACCGCCTTAATAGTACATTATTTATTAGGAGAAAATTGGAGAGATCTAATTTTTAATGCAGAGACTTTTACTACCAATAAAATGGCTGGTTATGGGTATTCGTTGATGGTCGTATATTTAGTTTGGATTGGTATTGTTTTATTATTGTATCCAATAAGCAAAAAATACATGAACTACAAAGCCAATAATAGAGATAAATGGTGGCTGAGTTATTTATAATATTAAACAAAGAACTTTAAAAAGAAACATTACAGAAACACAAAATAAATACTAATTTAAAACAACACATTATGGGAATTTTTTGGGACTTATTACAAGAAGACGAATTAGAAAAACAACAAAAACAAGCCAACAGTTTAGAGGATAGAATTGAAATTCTAGAAAGTGAACTTGCAAGCACCAAAGTATTACTTAGAAAAACCTTGGTTGCTCTTGAAACACATTTATCAAAAGATATTGRTGGGGATGGTAAGTTGGGTTAGGCTTGTCTTTGCKAGAGCAACGAAGCAATCTTAATAATTGAACCTAAAAACAAAAAGATTACCACGTCACTCCAAAAAAGGAGTTCCTCGTAATGACAAAACACGAAACCTATGATCAATTTCTTCAGAAAAAAACGCAAAGCCCTAGCAGACGACCACTCCTTCGCTAAAGCTTCGGATGGCACGAAAGCATTAAAATACACTCGCTATGCCATTGGTGAAATTATCCTCGTTGTAATTGGGATTTTGATTGCTGTACAAATCAACAGTTGGAATAAAACCCAACAATTAACAGCAGATAATAAAATATTTTTAGATAAAATGATTCTAGAATTAGAATCAAATAAAACTAGAATGGAAGTGATATCAGTTAGTAGCACAGGCGATTTCATTAGTCTAGAACAAGYTGTAAATAATTGTGATTCACTATTGAAATTATCATATATAGGTCTTAAAGCTGCTGATTTAAATTTTATACTTAAAACTCGTTTTGATGCTGGAGGCTCAAAATTAAATTTACACGATGGTGTTTATGAAGAATTAATTAATACGGGTAAATTATATACTATTGGCTCTGATACCTTAATTACGAATATCAAAAATTATTATAAGAGAGTAGATCGAGAAACTGAATATAATAACGAAAACACAAAAGATATGTATAAGGGATCAAATTTAATGAAGCAGGGATTGTGGAAGTTAAGATTGGACTATTATATGGATTCTATCAATTTTAATATTAAAAATTATCCTKNNNGGTATTYNGATTSSKSATMCSAWSMRYRWSMAARNNTTCAAAKWSRWWWWMWMGRWRYSTWAWMYAGYMAAAAAAATAATTCATATAAAATGAACCAGATCATTAAATATTCTGATTCACTTATTTATACAATAAAAAAAGAATTAAAATCAAATAACTAATGATCAATTTTTTCAGAAAAAAGAGAAAGTTATTAGCAGACGAAAATAAATCTCTAAAGTATGCTCGTTATGCCTTTGGTGAAATTATCCTCGTTGTTATAGGGATTCTCATTGCATTAAGCATCAATAATTGGAATGACCTTCGGAAAAGTAAAAAGTACGAAAAAGAAATTTTGTTTTTAATTGACCAAAACCTAAAAAGTGACTCCTTATCATTATCAATTGAACTATATAAAGCAACAGAAGCCGTTTTACTAACAGACCGTTTACTAGAGCAAGTTGCTTTAAAAAATTATAATGACAGTTTGAATATTTGGATGGGAAAAATAATATGCTTTGAACAGTTTAAATCGCAATCAAGTGCTTTTGAAGTATTAAAATCTAAAGGCTTAGAAATCATTTCCGACAACAAACTGCAATTAGCTTTAATATCATATTATGACCAAAGCTTATATAAAACTTATCAATCTCTTAATGATGTAGAGGAATCATTTAAAGTTGATTGGATACCAGTAATCAAACAAGATTTTTTAGATTTTAAATGGCGAGCATATTGCAAACCAATAGATTCAAAAACATTTTTCGAGAAACAGTCTACCATAACTTTTTTTAAACTTTATAATGATAATAGAGCTGGCATTGTCCTAAATATACAATTAGCATTAGATAAAATAACAGAAACTAGAGGTTTGATTAAAAAGCAATTAAAAAAATAATTCCAATAAAACTCATGATTAATTTCTTCAGAAAAAAACGTAAAAAAATGGCAGACGATAATAAAACTTTAAAATATGCACGCTACGCCATTGGCGAAATTGTGTTAGTAGTTATTGGGATTTTAATCGCCTTAAGTATTAATACTTGGAACCAACAAAACAAAGCTGCTAACAAAGAGGAAATTCTGTTATCAGAACTTCAACAGGAGTTTATACAAAATAGAGTACAGTTTGATATTGTAGTCGCCAAGCATCAAGAGGCTATGGATGCATGTGATTCGTTAATAGCTATGTTTCCTCTTGATATAAAAACGGTGAACTTTAATAGTCTCGCAGAAATGACCAAGCCGGTAAAAAAAAGATGGACCTTTAATCCCTCACAAGGTATTATCAATTCTCTAGTAAGTACTTCTTCCTTCGAATTGATATCTAATCGTGAGCTACGCAATCTATTGGTCTCTTGGAACGATGTTATCATAGATTACCAAGAGGACGAGTTGCATTCACAGAAATTTGTGATTGACTACCTAAATCCTTTCCTTAATAAGTACTTCAAGTATCCCGCAAATTTTGATGATTCACGTGYGGATCTAACAATGTTAACAAGTTTGGAATTTGAGAATCTAATTTGGCAACGAAGAGAACATCTTTTAGATATACTAGGACGAGATATGGATTTAGAGCTTAGTAAGTTGCAAATCACAATCGATCGTATCATTGACCTTTCAGATACTAAAAAAATGATTGAACAAACAACAAAATAACCATGATCAACTTCTTCAGAAAAAAGAGAAAAAAAATGGCAGACGATAATAAAACTTTAAAATACACTCGTTATGCAATAGGCGAAATTGTGCTGGTAGTAATTGGGRTTTTGATTGCACTTCAAATTAATACTTGGAACCAAAATCGTATAATATCTAATAAGGAAACAGTCATCTTAGCTAATATTCATAAAGAGTTTAAGAAAAACAAATTACAATTGGAAAGAGTGCTTAAAGCCCATCAAAGAGGACATCTTAATTGCTCCAAAATAATGAGCCTTTTCCCAATAACATCAAAACCAGAACCCGCAGTTTTAGATTCACTATCTGTGTATTTATGGAATTCTTATGGGGGATATACTTTTGACCCTTCTCAAACAAGTATTAATGCCCTTACCAGCACATCTTCTTTCGATATAATTAGTAATGTTGCGTTACGTAATCTATTGATATCTTGGAATGATTTGGTAAAGGATTACCAGGAAGAAGAACGATATAGTAAAAATTTTATATTGAATCAATATGATGGTTACATGTCTAAACATTTTGATTATAATTTTAATTTTAATGATGAACGGAATAATTTTAAGGCCTTACAAAGTTTGGAGTTTGAATTTTTGATGAAAACCAAACACGATTTTGTTGAACAAATCTTATACCGTAGCGGAGAGCTAAAAATACCCCAAGAGACACTAAATAACATAATTGAATATACTAACCCTTCATATCAATCTGCCCAATGATCAACTTCTTCAGAAAAAAACGTAAAAAAATGGCAGACGATAACAAAACTTTAAAATACACTCGCTATGCCATTGGCGAAATTGTATTGGTAGTTATTGGGATTCTTATAGCATTAAGTATCAACAATTGGAATGAGACTCAGAAAATGAATAAATGGGAACACCGATTTTCAATAGATTTACAAAGTGAATTAAAAAGTAATCTTATTCAACTTGAAAAAATTAATAATAACCAAATAAGAGTAGGTAATGCCTGTCTTGAATTAAAAACCTTTATAAAAACAGCCACTATTAAAGATAAAACTAAAATAGATTCTATTTRTTTTTTAACACTTGCTCAATCTACTTTTTTCCCCACAACAGGTGTTTATGACTCGGGTTTGTCTGCAGGTAAAATAGAAAATTTAAACAATAGCAAACTTAAATACGCTATTATGAATTTATACAATCATTTTTATAAACGACTGGTTTATAATGGTGAAATTTTAGATGGAGTTATAGGAAATATTGATATGGATAGAGATAAATATTATGATAGAACTAATGGGGAACTAAAATCTTGGGAATATATTAAAAATCCAGACTTCATATTAACATTAGACTATTTACAAGCACGAAATGGTGAATATACTTTTCTTTCTCAACAAAACGTAATAGAAATTAAACGCATAATTAGTTTGGTTTCAGACGAACTTAATTAACATAACTATGCCAAAACTATTCAACAAAATTAGAAAGAAATTGGTTTCAGAAAAACCATCTCTTAGTCGTACAAGAAATTATTTTAAATACGCCATTGGTGAAATTATCCTCGTTGTGATTGGGATTTTAATCGCATTGCAAATTAATTCTGCCAACACCAATAGGCAAAATAATATTAAAAAAATTGAAATTTTTACTTCAATGAGGCATGAACTCCAATCAATTCATAAAAATTTATTAGCAGAAAACAAGAGGCTTGATGGAACAAAAAATAAATGCAAATCCCTTTTGGAAATGATTTATTATCAAAAAAACGCCACATTTAAGGATTCCATTCATAAAAATTTTTGGGAAATATTTGCAATACCAGGTAATAATATTGCCTTCCAAAGTTATCAAAATATTTTAAATACCAATAAATTAGAGCTCATTAAAGACCATATAATTATATCGCAACTTGGTGATATAAACACTGCAATTCTTGCTAAAAAAAAAGCATTAGGTTGGCAAGACTCACAGTGGAATACTATAAACCAACCCTTCTTAAACAAAAATGTAGAAATGTTAGAGTTTCGGTATTTTGATAGCACAACAGATATTATTATGCCTCAAAATAATTTATTAACCACTGATGTTCAAAATTTATTCAAAAGCCAAGAGTTTAGAAACATCATTTACAATAGGCTAGCAGCGGCAGGTGATATTAGTATTAATAATAATCATCTTATAAAAATAATAAATAAAACTATTATTAGTCTAGATAATAAGTTAAAATAGAGATAAACCAATGGCAAAACTATTCAACAAAATTAGAAAGAATCTGGTTTCAGAAAAACCATCTGTAAGCCGTACAAGTAAGTACTTAAAATATGCTATTGGTGAAATTGTATTGGTTGTGATTGGGATTTTAATTGCATTAAGCATCAACAATTGGGCAGAATCTAAGAAAGAAGATAAAGTATTAAAAAATATTTATTCGGTTATCGTAAAAGATTTAAAAAATGATATTAATGATATCGATGAAATTTTAAAAAACTATGAAGATAAAAAACCTGTATTCAACAAGGTATTAGACGGGAAAATGACAAAAGAAGATTATTTAAAATGCCCAGAATGTTTAAGACTTATAACGGGATATCCAGATTTATCATTAGATGTAAGAGGATATAATTTACTTAACAATCACAAAAATATTTCTGAAAATAACAAGGATAGTTTAACAGCAAATATCGTTCAATTTTACACGGAGCAGTTATATGAAATAAATATAAACGAAGAACAGAAAGGAGAGGATTTTGGAAACAATTATCAATATTGGAAAAATAATTATTCTTGGTTTTCAGATTTTGCAACCCGAAGAAATACAGCTGGTTTTATTGAGTATGCTGTAAATTCTCAAGATTATAAAAATAGAGTGGGAATGCAATATTTAATAAATTATGATGTGCTTCTACTTCAATATGCAGACTTTAAAAAAAATGCAGAAAACCTAATTGGCAGAATTGAAACTAAAAATACAAATTAATAATATGATTAATTTTTTCAGAAAAAAAAGAAAAACCTTAGCAGACGATAATAAAGCATTRAAATACACTCGCTATGCCATTGGTGAAATATTGCTGGTAGTGGTTGGGATATTGATTGCGCTAAGTATAAACACCTGGAATGAAGATAGAAAATTAGCTGATGAAGAGCAATACCTATTAACAGAACTACTATCCGAATTCAATACCAATCTCAATAAAATAAAAGAAGATCAATTTTTAAATTCAAACAACCAAAATGGGGCTATTGAAATTTTAGATTTAATTCAAAATAAGAYTTTAAAAAATAATGAACAAAAATTAGACAGCCTTTTTATGATTGTGTTTTCTTATGGATCCTTTAACCCTTCTACTGGTGTTTTAAATGAAATAATTAATTCTGGAAAATTAAGAATTTTAAAAAATGATACTCTTAGAAATAAACTTTCTCAATGGCCAGGATGGATTGAAAACCAGCAAGAAGATATAGACATAAGAAGAGAACAGCTTAACTATTATGTAGAACCTTATTATGTAAAAAATGCTCCCATGAGAAATGGGGATAGTTATATGGATTTTTCTCATTGGTCAAAAAAATACAAACGAAAAAAAATAAAGAGATCTAATTTTAAATATAATTATGAAGCACTAACAAATATAGAATTTGAAGGTGTACTCTATAAATATGTACTCGATCAAGATTTTGTATTATTAAATGATGTAGAAACTGAAGACTTTATAATAAGTATTATTGAACTAATTAAATTAAATATTGACAATGATTAMTTTCTTCAGAARAAGACGTAAAAAAATGGCAGACGACAATAAGGCACTAAAATACACTCGCTATGCAATAGGCGAAATTGTGCTGGTAGTAATTGGGATTTTGATTGCACTTCAACTAAATAATTGGAATCAATCTCGTAAAGAAAAAGTTATTGAAACCTCTATATTAAAAGAATTGTTAAACGATTATCATAGCGATCTTTTATCTCTCAATGAGGATATTGAATTAAATAATAGAGCCATAAACTCGAATGATATTATAAAAAAGGCATTAACAAATAACCAAAAACATCATGATTCTCTTGATTTTCATTTTGGCAGCCTTCAATACAATACACAATTCACATTAATTACTGGTGGTTACGAAAATTTAAAATCTCGCGGATTTGAGATTATTACAAATGACTCGCTTAGAAGAGCAATTGTTACGATTCAAGACACTTGGTATAACTACCTCCTTATAATTGGCAAACGCAATAATGTTATTAATTTTGAGCAGTTTACTCCAAAATACCAAAAGTATTTTACTAATTTCCATAATGATTTTATGGTAAACACAGTTTCTTTTACTCCTTTAAATTATGATAGATTAATTGAGAATACGGAGTTTTTACAACTCATTTCTTATCAAAAGTTTATTAATGAAGGAACCGTTCAAGTTCTGGAATCTACCATAGAACTTATTGAAGAAATAATAGTTAAAATTGAAACTGAAATTAAAAGATTATCATGATAAATTTTTTTAGAAAAAAAAGAAAAATATTAGCAGACGACAACAAAGCACTAAAATACACTCGCTATGCAATTGGCGAAATTGTGTTGGTAGTTATTGGAATTTTGATTGCACTAAGCATTAATAATTGGAATGAACAAAGAAAAATAAAAAACGAAGAAACTGTTATTTTACAAAGCTTGTTAAAGGATTTAACGATTGCGAAAAAACAATCTGAAGATGCAATTAATAAAGAAGAAATAGCCTTTACTAATTTATTAGCTGTTTTAAGCCCTGGTTATTTTGAAGGTTTTGATTCCAATACTTTAAAAGCAGATTCACTTTTTTATAATATTATATGGAATTTCGATATAGCTATTCCTGTTATTAATACCTATACAGACATTAAGAGTGCAGGAAAAAGCGGCCTCATTACTAATAATGAAATTCGAAATAGTTTTTCAAGTTTAGAATTTAGTATTTATAATTTAACCGATATAATTAATGACAGAACAAAGGTTCATCAATTTAGAATAGATGCTATTTCTGTTCAAGAAATTAATTTTATACGGTTTTTAAACACCACAATTCCAAACGCAAATTTAGAACTTGGTGAGGATAATGATTATAAAAAAGTATTAGAAAATCAATATGTTAGAAATCTTATTGGAATAAAAACACAATTAACAAATAATACTTTAAAAAATAGAAAATTATTAAATGATGAAATAATTAGCTTGATCCATTTAATAGAATCTGAATTAAATACTAAAAAAAAATGATCAACTTCTTCAGAAAAAAAAGATTATCGAAACTAAATTTTGTAAAACAAAATCAAATGTCCTGTGATCTCCCGATAGTTATCGGGATGGTGGAGATAGCCGCTTGCGGACGTAATAAAATTAACAATTAAAACTATGATTAACTTCTTCAGAAAAAAAAGAAAAATATTAGCAGACGACAATAAGGCACTAAAATACACTCGCTATGCAATTGGCGAAATTGTGTTGGTAGTTATTGGGATTTTGATTGCACTAAGTATTAATAATTGGAATGAAAACAGAAAAGAACGCATTCAAGAAAACACAATTTTGAATCAATTAAAAGCAGATTTTATAAGTAATCTCC
This sequence comes from Flavobacterium sp., assembly GCA_002733185.1. GTDB lineage: Bacteria > Bacteroidota > Bacteroidia > Flavobacteriales > Flavobacteriaceae > Marifrigoribacter. Next base: position 166,596 of record NVUT01000002.1, read on the forward strand.
AACAATTAGATCAAAAAATTAGTTTCAGAAAAGAATTTATGAATTCGTCAAAACAACTTTTTAAATACATAGATCAACCAAGTCTGCGTAACAAAGACAGTATAGATTATCATATCGCGAAAACAATGCCTTATGCTACTTTCGATCCTATAATTAATGATTTAGCAGGTTCTGGCGAATTGAGCCTTATTAAAAACACAGCATTAAAACAAGCACTTACTCGTTGGTCCTCAGAAATTAATGATGTAATGGAAGATGAAGTTATTTGGAAAAATTACAGGAATAATCAATACTTCCCTTTTCTAATTAAACATTATCAATTAAGAACTGTTAGAAACAAAGCGTATAAAGCTAATATTTTAGGGAAGTACTCACTCGAAATAGGAAAAAACAATGAAGCCTATGCTAAAGATGATATAGGAGAAACTTTATTTAAAGAAGATTTTAATGCACTTTTAAATCACCCTGATTTTGAAGATCACTTATCAAGATGTTATAGCGTTAATAGTTGGGCAAATGTACAGTCACAAATTTTACGAAATAGAATAGTTTTAATTTTAGAGCTTTTAGATAACGAATTAAAAAACTAACAATGATCAACTTCTTCAGAAAAAGACGTAAACAACTTGCCAATGAAAACAAAGCAGCAAAGTACACACGCTATGCTATTGGTGAAATTATTCTAGTTGTTATAGGTATATTAATTGCTTTAAGTATTAATAATTGGAATAATAACCGAATTAAAGAAAACAATGCCGTTTCACTTTCAAACCGTTTGTTAATTGAAATTAATAAAAACAAAAAAGAACTCGATGTACAAATAATACGAATTTCAGAATTACAAACAGAGGCGAAATCCTTATTGATGTTATTCGGTCCAAAATACGAGCAAATTAACGCCAGATTGTTAGACAGTTTAATTTATGGCGTTATATCAACACCTCTTTATAATTCTAATTCTTCAACCCTAGATGAAGCCTTAAATACCGGGCAGGTTTCAATTTTTCAGTCCAATTACTTACGTGCTCTACTGTATGATATTCCTAAAAAAGTTCATAATATTAATAATTACGAAGATGAAATGACCAGAGATATCGAATATAATTTAATGCCCTATTTATATAATAAAATATCCTTTAGACAGATGGATGAAGAGTTTTCGGAGAAATTTGAAGTAAACGAAAGAAGTAACTTAAGCCACTTTGATAATAGAATAATTTTGTCTGATAGAAAATTTGAAAATATGGTCGATAACAAATACTTTTTATTGGAAACACTTTTGATAAGTTATAGTGAATTAAACGATGTTTATATAAAAACAATACAGTTTTTTGAAGCTAAAAACAAAAGATAAAACTATGATTAATATCTTCAGAAAAAAGAGAAAAACGCTCGCAAACGATAACAAAGCATTAAAATACACACGCTACGCCATTGGTGAAATTGTATTGGTGGTTATAGGTATTTTAATTGCGTTACAAATTAATACTTGGAATACTAATAGGATTGAAAGAAAAAAAGAAGCCCTTATATTAAAAGAGCTTCATAAAGAGTTTGTAGCAAATAAACAACAGTTCGATAGTGTTGTGTTTTTTCATAAAAGATCCTTTAAAGCTGCAAATTATATAAAATCAAAACTACCCATAAATGTTAAAGAAACCAATTTGGACTCCTTGTCATATCATTTATTTTATATGGGTTGGACCTATACTTTTAATCCCTCTCAAGGGGTAACCAAAGCTTTAATGAACAGCTCGACTTTTGGTGTTGTTTCTAATGATGAACTAAGGCAGCTTTTAATAAGTTGGAATGATATTCTTGTAGATTATCAAGAAGAGGAATCGAATGCAGCTAGCAATTATCAAAATCATTTAAAACCTTTCGAGAAAAAGCATTTTTATTTTGATCCAGATTATTCTAAATGGTTAAGCGATCCTAGAATAGATTTAGCTATTCTTGAAAAATTAGAATTCGATAATTATATTTTGGACAGGTATAATGATATATCTAACATTATAAACAGTAGCGCAGGCGAATTGGATCGTGTTACCGAAAGCATTAATAGAATTATTGAATTATCAAAACCAAAAACTAATGATTAATTTTTTCAGAAAAAAGAGAAAAACGCTCGCAGATGAGAACAAAACAATAAAATATGCACGTTATGCTATTGGCGAAATTGTGTTGGTGGTCATTGGGATTTTAATCGCTTTACAAATCAATACTTGGAATCAAGACCGCATTGCGAAAATTGAAGAAAAAAGCATTTTAAAAAATATCCATAGTGAGTTTTTACAGAATWAAAAAGTGCTGAAAGAAATTATAGAATCTAACAAAGAGGGTTATAAGACCACAAAAAATATTCTTGAACTCATTGGAGAGAAGGACCTAGAAAAGATCAAAAACCAAAACTTAGACAGTTTATTGTTTTTTAGTTTTGAAACCAATAATTTTAATCCATCAGACAATTCTATTTCAGATTTATTACAATCTGGGAACTTGAAATTATTACACAATGATAATTTAAAAACGTTATTATATCAATGGGATAGAGGCATGAAAAAATATTTGATAAGCTCTCTTAGAAAGGAGAAGAAGATAGATGATGATATTGTACCATATCTATCAAAGAATTATTCAATGAAAGATATTGATAGGTACGGAGAGTTAAAATGGAAAAACAAAACACGTATTAAAATTGATAAACTACAAATTTTAGAAGATATTGAATTTGAAAATATCATGGACGATTATCTTTATAGGTTAAATGGGGAAACAAAAAACTTATTGGAATTTGAAAAAATAATGGATAATATTTTAAAAGAAACAACTTGAAACTATGATCAACTTCTTCAGAAAAAAGCGTAAAACCTTAGCAAACGAAAACAAAGCATTAAAATACACACGCTACGCCATTGGCGAAATAGTATTGGTGGTAATAGGAATACTTATCGCATTACAATTAAATACTTGGAACGAAGGTAGAAAACAAAAAGCCTTAGAAATAGATATACTTAAAGAAGTAAAAAACGGTCTAATTTCAGATTTAGATGATGCTAATTATAATCTAAACGCAAATAAAAAAAAATATTCAAGTCAAAACCTAATTATTAGCTGGCTAGAAAGTGACCTTATCTATAACGATACACTTTCAACTCACTTTAGTGAAATTTCTTATGGAACTTATTTTGCTTCCAATAAAGGCCCCTACCAAACGTTAAAACAACTTGGTATGCGTACCATTAAAAATGATTCCTTACGAAATCAGATTTCAAAATTATATGAATTAAAATATGAACAGTATAATGTTTATAATGAAGAATATAAAAAATTGAATTATTTAATGTTTCCGGGTTATTCTAAGTATTTTAATGAGATCTCTTATTATGAATTAAACATGAAACCAACTGATATTGTTGGTCTAAAAAAAGATAATGAATTCTCTTTTGCTTTAAAAACTACTAAAAACTTTAATGTAATTTTAATTAATAGTACCATCCCAGAGGTAATTCTTGAGATAAACAAAACCTTAACGATGATTAATAATGAAATTGATTCAATTGAATAATATAATTCATCATTTTATGATTTTTTTTTATTCGAATTAAAAATCAAATTGTAATTTTAATTCCTGAAAAAGATTCAAAAATAAATAAAATTGAAAATCCCCAATAAGCATGAGTAACTTTAACATTATCATGGTCATCGCCATTATCCTTTTCGCAAGATTGGGAGTGCGATTGGTGACTCGATATATTGAAATGAAGAAAGAAAACGAAGACAATAAAAACACTAAAAACTAACATTATGAAACAACTAATACTTATCATCTTCCTGTTTTTAAGCAATATGGTTTTCGCACAAACCGAAAAAGAAATGGTCGAAAACACCGTTTCAAAAAACCAAATTGAAGGACATATTTATTTTCTTACCGACGATTTATTAAAAGGCAGAGAAACGGGAACTCCCGAAAATAAAATTGCCGCTTCCTATTTAGCAAATACCCTACGAAGTTATGGTGTACAACCAAATCCTAAAACAGGAACCTATTATCAAGTGGTAACTCTTAAAAAAACGAGTCCTCCTAAAAACGTTACTTTAAGTATTAATCATAAGAAATATGATGATAAAGTTACCGTAAATGCTGCTAAGACTGATTATATGGGTGAGGCAGTATTTTTAGGTTATGGCCTTGAAGAAGATTATAAAGGAAAAAATGTAAAAGGAAAAATAATTATTTTAAACGGTGGAAATACAGAAGATCAATCCATCAGATTTGCTTATGGACTTAGAAAAGATAAAGAAAAAATAGCCCTGGAAAATGGAGTTATTGGAATTATAGAATTTATGAAAGCCCCAGATAATATTTGGGGTTTTATAGAACATAATTTTAATGGAGATCGTTTGGAAGTTGAATCAAAAAATGAGGAATCAAAAAATGAAACTGGAATTCCTTATGTATGGATTCAAGATAAAGATGGAAGTCTGTCAACAGAAGTTGCTTCCATTAAAAAAATAAATACCACCTTAAAAATGGACGACCAATCAACAGAACCTGTTTTATCACAAAATGTAATCGGTATCATTGAAGGAAGCGATCCAAAACTAAAAAATGAATATATTATTTACTCTGCACATTACGATCACGTAGGAATTGGAACGCCAGATAAAACAGGCGATTCTATTTATAACGGAGCGAGAGACAATGCGATTGGAACAACTACTGTTTTAAGTATGGCACAAAACTTAGCAAAATACCCAACCAAACGTTCTGCATTATTTATTTTGTTTACGGGAGAAGAAAAAGGATTACTTGGCAGTCAGTTTTATGTAGAAAACCCTGTGCTTCCCTTAAACCAAATGGTTTATTGTTTTAATAGTGATAACGGAGGATACAACGATACGAGTTTAGCAACAATTATAGGATTAGATAGAACCACGGCTTCAAAAAACATTAAGGATGCTGTTGCAACTTTCGGACTTAAAGCAATAGAAGATCCTGCACCAGAACAAGGGTTATTTGATAGAAGTGATAATGTGCATTTCGCTAAAAAAGGAATACCGGCACCCACATTTTCATTAGGATTTACTTCTTTTGATGGGGAGGTTACTAAATATTATCATCAAGCTGGTGATGAGGCAGACACTTTAGACTTTGACTATTTATTTAAATTTTTTAAAGCCTATGTGCTTTCTGGTAGAAATATAGCTAACGACCCTAAAGCTCCATTTTGGGTAGCAGATGATAAATATGAAGAGATTGGTAAAGAATTATACAAACAGTAAAATTATTATATAAAAGAAAGACCCTCTATAACTAACTAGAGGGCCTTTACATTCGGGGCAAAAAAAAATTAGTTTTTCTCGAAAGTTAAAAAATCGATACCGCCATTACCGCCACTTACATCAGTAAGTTTTATTTTTGTGTCGCTTGTTGAAATTATTTCCCAATCGTCTGATAATTCTTCAAAATCATTAGGTGAAGCGAAAAAGATATTAAAATGGTGATCGTCATCACTAGATGAGCTACTACTGTCTGTGATAGACCAAGATCCAGTTATAGTTGTATTTCCGTTTACGGCTATTAAACTACCGTCACTATTAAATGTAAAATTGTATCCAGAAAAACTATTGGTTTCTTCATGATCTGAATCATAAAAATAGGTGATTCGCCAAGTACCTGTTTGAGCAGTATTTTCGATTTGATTTGCTGTTGAATTGTCTCCACTAGAGCTATCATCAACATTATTATCATCTGTTGTCGAGCAACTAATTACAGTAATTAATACTGTAAAAACTATTAAAATGCTTAGAATTTTTTTCATATTTTTTAATTTGTTATTTTTTAATTATGTTTTTGGTAGAGTTGATAATTGGGCGTTAATCGAAGAAATTAACATACCAACTCTTCACCAAAAACTAAATCAATCAAATAAGAACTTTCTTTTTCATAGATTATATTCGTTACCTAATCGGTTATATTTTTTCAAACACAAGGGTATCGGTTCCGCCACCGCCACCGCTTACATCTTCTAATTCTACTCTATCAATTTGAACATCTAACACATCCCAATCATCATTAAATTCATCAAAAGGAATTTGTGCTCCAAAGTCTAATACTAATTTTAAACTTCCTGAATTGCCTAAAACTTCCCATGTTCCATTAAGAACATTGTTTCCATAAGAAGCTGTAACATTACCATCATTTATAAAGTTTACGATATAGCCGTTATAGTCGTTCGTTTCATTAATACCATCATCTAAGTATGTTGCTACAAGCCATTCACCATCAATTAATACTTGTTCTAAAAAAGAACCATTATTTTCACAAATAGTAGTTGTTCTATCAAAAGTTAAGTAATCGGTGCCTCCACCACCTCCACTTATATCTTGCATTTCTATTTCATTCATACTTGTATTTAGCACATCCCAATCGTCATTTAATTCATCAAAAGGAATATCTATTCCAAAATCTAAAACCAATTTTTCAATACCATTATCTATTATTACATCCCAAGTTCCATCTACTAAATCACTACCGTTAGAGGCAATTACAGATCCTGTTGGGTTGAAGGTTAATTCGAATTCACAATAATTAGAGGTTTCATCACTATCACCAAAATAATAAGCTACATACCAAGAATCGGTGGTTAAAAATTCTATTAATTGAGAATTATTTCCTTCGCAAATAGTAGACTCACGATCAAAGGTTAGATAATCTATAGGTTCGTTATTATCACTTTCATCAAACAACTCTATAATGTTCATCGTTGCGTTTAATAAGTCCCAATCTTCATTTAATTCATCAAAAGGAATGTTGTTTCCAAAATCAATATCAACTTCTAAATGACCATCATCTTCTTGTACTTCCCAATTTCCATTTACAGTATTTGTTCCGTTATTTGCAATTACGGTTCCGTTGGTATTAAAGGTAAACTCGTATTCACAGTAATCTGAGGTATGATTACCTTCATCAAAGAAATAAGCTACATACCAAGAGCTAGTAGTTAAATATTCAATTAATTCAGAAATATCTGTATTACCATCACTTACACAACTGTTAATTAAATTTTCTAATTCTTGATTTGAATTCACTGTTACTACTGTTCCATTTTCAGTTTCAACCGAAATAGGAAAATCTATAGAAATATATTCTGTTGAGCTTAAATTTGAAAGAAATAAAAACATTTCTTCATCGCTTTCAACCACAATGGTTGAGGTCTCTTCTGTGGCAGAATCATAAACAAAAAAAGTAATAGGATACACAAAATTTAAACAATCTATTACAAGGTCAATTTCGTCGGAACAATCGGCTGCATAGGTGTTTAATTCTTCTTGACTATTAACAATTACTTCTGTATAATTTGGGAAAACTATAGTAATAGGGAAATTTATTTCTATGTCGTTCATAGATCCTCCAGTTCCAATAATAAAATCTATAGCGTCTTGATAATCTGTTTCATTTTCAATAATAAAATCAGTATCTCCCACCGTTATTGTAAAAGGAAATGCAATCGAAAAACAATCGGCTCCATCAATAAAATCATCATTATTACCATCGTTTAATGAAGTTCTAATCAATAAAAGAGTAAGTGGCGAATTATTGGTAAGTGTACCTTCTGGGGGTGTTTCGTCAATTAATACTACTTCTTCTTTTTGGCAAGAAGTAAACTGAAAAACCACCAATAACATAAGTAAGGTTAATAATTTTGTAGTATTTTTCATTATTCTTTCTGAATTTATTAATAAAACCGTTTATAACAAATATACCCTACTTTTATTTAAAAAAACTTTCTGCTTATATTTACAGACCAAATTAACCTCCATGGAAACCAACGATTCTGTTTGTCAAGAACATATCTATTCTAAAATTTATACAGAGCACTCCAAATCTATTTGGAACTTCATTTTTTTTAAATGCGGAAACCAAGATGAAGCTGACGATTTGGTGCAAGAAGCATTTATAAAGCTTTGGCAAAATTGTGCGAAAGTCCCTCAAGAAAAAGCAAAATCGTTTTTATATACCGTTGTTAATAATACTTTTTTGAATGTAGTTGCTCATAAAAAAGTTATTCTGAAGCATCAAAATCAATTTCAACATCATAACAACGACCAATCTCCACAATATATCATGGAGGAAAATGAGTTTAAAGATAAACTTCAAAAAGCAATTGGCAATTTAACCGAAGGACAACGAACCGCATTTTTATTAAATAGAATTGAAGGGAAAAAATACCGAGAGATTGCAGAGATTTTGGAAATTTCTGTAAAAGCTGTCGAAAAAAGAATGAGCTTGGCTTTAAAATCACTTCGGAAAGAAATAGAGAATATATAAATAGTCTTATGTAATACGCTGTATGCTTTAGGCTACTAAACCATAAACAAATAAACACATCAACAATTAAACATTAAAAAAATTAGTAGGGTAAAATTAGAAACGGCTGTTTTACAATRGAATGAACRAAAATTATGGAGAAAGATTACTTATTAGYYAAATGGCTTAACAATGACATAACAACCGAAGAACTGGAGCAGTTAAAGGCTTCTCCCGAATATTCTTCGTATATAAAAATTGCGGAAGCGACTTCTCAATTTGAAACCCCAGAATTTAATAAAGCTGAAAACTTTAAAGAAATTCAGAGTAAAAAAGTGAGACTTCAAACTAAAGTTAGGAAGTTAAATCCACTAAAAACAGTTATAAGAATTGCTGCTGTTTTCGCTGTGCTTTTTGCAGGGTATTTTTATGTAAACAATCTAAATACTAGCATCACTACTCAAGTGGCAGAAAAACAAGCTTTTTTATTACCCGATGATTCTGAAGTAATTTTGAATGCAAATTCAGAAATAAATTACCGAAAGAAAAAATGGACAAAAAGCAGAGAAATCACCTTAAGTGGTGAAGCTTATTTTAAAGTAACTAAAGGTCAAAAATTTAGCATTAATACCGAAGATGGTGTGGTAAGTATTCTTGGAACTCAGTTTAATATTTTTGTTAGAGACCATCAATTTTATGTAAAATGTTATGAAGGGTTGGTGAGTGTCGCTTTTAATGACACTCTAATAAAGCTTCCTGCAGGTAAGAATTTAAAAATTGAAAACGGGACTATTATTGCTCATAACAACCTAAACGTAAGCGCTCCAAGTTGGATAAATAACGAGAGTAGCTTTGAAAACRCAAGCCTACTTTCTGTAATAAAAGAATTAGAAATACAATACCCCATAAAAGTAACCACAAAAAATATTGATTTAAATCAACGTTTTTCTGGGAGTTTCTCTCATAAAAACCTAAATTTAGCGTTGACATTAATATGTGATCCGTTAAACCTTTCCTTTGAAATAAATGATGAGGAAAATGTTACTTTATATGCTAAAGAAAACCAATAAATATTTATTATTTATTCTTTTTTACATTCTTGGTTTCTATAATTTTTATGGGCAGACTGCTGATGAAAAAAAAGCACTATCATCTCTTTTAATTTCTACCGAAGAAAAATTTAATGTCCGTTTTACCTATGCCACTGAAAACATTGAGGACATTTACTTAATTGAACCATCTGAAGACTATAATCTAATCGAAACAATAGCGTATTTTAATAAAAATACGCTATTGGCTTTTACTCAAATTGACAATCGTTTTATAACGATAGTTCCAAAAAACAACTCCGAAAGCTATTGCGGAATCATCACCAATTCATTTACAGGAGAATTTCTTGAAGGTGCAACTATTATAGTACGAAACGATACGTATGCAACCATTTCAAATAGCGAAGGGCAATTTTATATTCCTTTAGAATTAAAAGATAGAATACTAAAAATAAGCTTTGTTGGATTTCAAAATCAGTTAATTTCGGTATCGGAATTAGAAGGTGAAGGTTGTAAAACAATAAAAATGCAAACGGAAATTTCAGAACTTGAACAAATTTCTATCACGCATTATTTTACCAAAGGTATCGACAAACAATATAATGGTTCAACTACTATTTCAACGGAACATTTTGGATTATTACCTGGACAGATTGATAATGATGTGCTGCAAATTATTCAAGTGATTCCTGGAGTTGAAAGCGTAGATGAAACTGCATCAAACATAAATATTCGTGGAGGAACCAACAACGAAAACCTCATCTTATGGGACGATATAAAAATGTATCAAAACGGTCATTTCTTTGGACTAATTTCTGCTTTTAATCCAGATTTGACGCAACACGTTACCGTTTATAAAAACGGAACTCCTGCTAGGTTTGGCGAAGGTGTTTCGGGAGTAGTCGATATGAAATCTAAAAACGATTTAACCGATAAAATTACCGGTGGTGCAGGATTTAATCTAATAAACGCCAATGCTTTTTTAAGTGTTCCTATTACAGAAAAATTAGGAATTCAGGTTTCTGGAAGAGCTTCTATTAATCATCTTTTTGAGTCTTCTGTTTATACTTCCTATGCCAGTAGGGTTTTTCAAGATACCGAAATTTCCAATGCAGGAACCACCAATAATTCCGCTACAATTTCGAGCGATGAAGACTTTAATTTTTTCGATTTTAGTGCTAAAATATTATGGGACATTTCAGATAAAGATCAAATTAGGATCAACTATTTAGCGATGGAAAACTCCTTAGATTTCACTGAAATCATCAATGAAACCGACGAATCTAAAACCAGCACTTTAGAACAAGAGAGTTGGGCAGGTGGCGTTTCTTGGAAACGAAATTGGAACGAAAAATTGGAAACTACAGCTTTTACTTATGCGTCTTCTTACAGATTGTATTCGACCAATAAAGATATATTTACAACACAAGAAGTTTCACAAGAAAACGAAGTATTAGAAACTGGAATTAAGTTAGATGCAAACATCAAACTTTCCCAAAAAACTTCATTACAAACAGGCTATCACTTTTCAGAAACAGGAATCGCAAATACGCAAGATGTAAATTTACCTAGATTCCGATTTTACGAAAAAAATGTATTGCAATCACATATTGTTTTTGGAAATATAGAATACAAACCCAACGGAAACAACACGATAATAAATGCTGGAATACGTGGGAATTATTTTGCTAAATTTTCAGAATTTTTAATTGAACCTAGATTGAGTATTCATCAAAAAATTGGAAACGGTTTTGCTGTGGAAGCTTTGGGAGAATTTAAAAGTCAAACTACCTCGCAACGTATCGACTTTCAAAGTGATTTTTTGGGTGTTGAAAACAGGCGTTGGGTATTAGCCAACCAAGAAGATTTTCCCATTATTAAAAGCAAACAATATTCACTTGGATTTCTGTATAACAAACACAATTGGTTTATAAATCTAGAGGGGTTTTATAAGGATGTTGAAGGAATTACCACTTCAAGTCAAGGGTTTCAAAATCAATTTCAATTTGTAAAATCCATAGGAAGTTACACCGTAAAAGGAGCTGAATTCACATTAAATAAAAAGATGAAATCCTTTAGTACTTGGTTGAGTTATACGTATTCAAAAAATGATTATAAATTTGAAGAATTAGTTCCTTCAGAATTTGCAAATAATATTGACATTCGAAATTCTTTTACCCTTGCAAGTACCTTCACTCACAAAAATTTTAAAGCATCATTAGGTTTTAATTGGCACAGCGGAAAACCCTACACAACTCCTGTTGAAGGGAATGAAATTATCGAAATAGATTTTGAAGAATTCATTAATTACAATCTTCCAAATGCACAACGGCTTCCCGATTACTTTAGAGCAAATGTATCGGCGGAATACCGTTGGAAAATGTCTAATCGGTTTGAAACAAAATTCAATATTGCTGTTTTAAATATTTTCAATAAACAAAACATATTAAATACTCGTTACACTATTATTAAAGATAGTAACGGAACTTCTCAAGTAAACAAAATTGATGAAATCTCCTTAGGAATTACTCCAAATATTTCTATTCAGCTTTTATTTTAAATTTACATTCTCTCTGGAACTTTAATTCCTAATAAACCAAAAGCCGTTTTAATTACGTCTGAAACTGCTTTGGATAATTGAATTCTAAATAGTTTCTCCTCTTCTGTATCAGCTCCAAATATTGATATATTTTGATAAAAAGAATTAAATACTTTTACCAATTCATACGTATAATTTGCAATTAATGCAGGACTATAATTAACTGCTGCTTGCTGAATGGTTTCGGGAAACAACTGAAGTTGTTTTATAAGTTCTTTTTCTTTTGGATGTAACGAAGCTGTCAGACTGAGTGCAGTCGAAGTCTCGGTACCAATCGAAGTAGCCTTCCGCAAAATAGACTGTATTCTCGCATACGTATATTGTATAAAAGGACCTGTGTTTCCTTGAAAATCGACACTTTCTTCTGGGTTGAAAAGAATTCGTTTTTTCGGATCCACTTTTAAGATATAATACTTTAAAGCTCCTAATCCTATCATGTGAAATAATTCTTCTTTTTCTTCTTCTGAAAAGTCATCAATCTTACCTAATTCTTCACTAATCTTTTTGGCAGTTGCTGCCATATCATTAATTAAATCGTCCGCATCTACCACCGTTCCTTCACGGCTTTTCATTTTTCCTGAAGGTAAATCTACCATCCCATAACTTAAATGATATAGGTGTTCTGCCCAGTTATATCCCAATTTTTTTAGAATTAAAAACAAGACTTTGAAATGATAATCTTGCTCGTTTCCTACCGTATAAATCATTCCGGTTACTTCCGGAAAATCTTTGGCTCTTTGTATGGCAGTTCCAATATCCTGAGTCATATAAACCGCGGTACCATCGCTACGTAACACCAATTTCTCATCCAATCCATCTTCGGTTAAATCACACCAAACAGAACCATCTTCTTTTTTAAAGAACACACCATTTCTTAGACCTTCTTCTATATTATCTTTTCCTAAAAGATAGGTATTACTTTCATAATATAATTTGTCAAAATCTACTCCTAATGAAGCATAGGTTTTATCAAAACCTTTATAAACCCAACCGTTCATTTTTTTCCAAAGTGCCACAGTTTCTTCATCTCCTGCTTCCCATTTTAATAACATTTGCTGGGCTTCAATTAATGAAGGTGCTTTTACTTTGGCTTCTTTTTCTGTGAGTCCTTCTGAAATTAACTGAGCGATTTCCTTTTTATATTCTTGGTCAAATTTCACATAATAATTCCCTACCAATTTATCGCCTTTCAACCCTGTAGATGCAGGAGTTTCTCCATTTCCGAAGCGTTTCCAAGCCAACATACTTTTACAAATATGAATTCCTCGATCGTTGATAATTTGTGTTTTATAGGCCTTTTTTCCTGAAGCTTTTATAATTTCAGCAACCGAATATCCTAATAAAATATTTCTTACATGACCTAAATGTAAAGGCTTGTTAGTGTTGGGTGAAGAATATTCTACCATAATGGTTTCTTTCTCTCCTGAAACTTTTCCGTAGTCTGAAAAGTCGCCTACTTTATTAAAAAAGTTTAGAAAATAAGAATCGCTAATTACCAAATTCAGAAACCCTTTTACTACATTAAACTTGGTGATTTCTTCAACACTTTCAACCAAGTAATTCCCAATAGATTCTCCAATCTGAACCGGATTTCCTCTTACCACTTGTAACATTGGAAAAACAACCACCGTAATATCACCTTCAAATTCCTTGCGAGTTGCTTGAAATTCTACGGTTTCTAAATCGGCTTGGTATAAGCTTTTAATAGCTTTTTTAATTTGTATTTCTAATGTTTCCTGAAACGTCATTGGGTTGATTTTAAGATTGCAAATATACATTATGAAATGACTATACTACAGAGATGCATAGATAAATTACTCTTGAATCCTTCTAGGGTTCAAAACCCTAGAAGGGTTATTTAAGCTCTAGGTAAAAACACCTCAGCCAACATACATCGAGCAGAACCGCCGCCTAAGGTTTCAATTATGGTTAGCTCTGAATGAAGGATCTTACTGCTTTTTTCGATAGAAACTATTTGGTCCTCGGTTAAGCTTTTAAAAGCAGCGGTGCTCATCACCATATAATTAATATCGAAAGCACCTTTTATTTGCAACATATTTCCTGCAAATTGATGCATTTGAGCTTCGGTGATTTTGATAATTTCTTTTCCGTCTTGTTTTAGGTTTTGGATAATTTCTTTCTTATCAGATTTACTGTCAATTGCATCTAAACAAATTATTGCAATATTTTCTCCTAAAGCCATTAAAACATTGGTGTGATATATTGGAAGTCGTTTACCTTCAACTGTTTGATAAGCATTAAAAACAACAGGAGTATATTCAAAATCTTCACAGAATTCAATGACTAAATCTTCATCGGTTCTTGTTGATAATGCAGTGTATGCTTTTTTGTTTACTCTATCTAAAACCATACTTCCGGTGCCCTCCAAATAAACTTCTTCCTCTTCAGCAGAAGTATAATCAATTAAATTATGAATCTGAAACCCTTCTTCTTCCAGTCTAATCAACACACTTTCTCGACGTTCTCTTCGTCTGTTTTTAGCAAACATAGGATACAAAGCAACATCACCATTTTGATGAAAACTCACCCAATTATTTGGAAAAATCGAATCGGGAGTATCGTACTCAATTTTATCATTTTCAACGATAACAGTTACTCCTACCTTTCTGAGTTTTGTTACAAATTCATCAAATTCTTGTTGTGCTTTTTTGGTGATTTCATCATTGCTTTCATTCAATTCCTTCTGAAAATAATTATTCACTACTGTTTCCAAATTCATTCGAAAAACTGCAGGACGAATCATTAATAGGGTGTTGGTAATTTGTTTTTGTAGTGTTTTCATAATTAATTCAAAAATACTAAAAAGGAGGCCTCTCTCCTTATTGTTTACTATTAAAAATACTATCTTCGTTTAATAGCTATTAATAAGATGTCTAGAAAAATAAAATTAATATGGGATTTTAAAGGTCCTAATTCTTTAAAAATTGCAGAACATCATTGTATTCATCTTAAAGAATATGTTCAGCTAGAAAAACTTCATGTTTACGAAATTGAAACCACTTTCGTTTCTGAAATGTACACCATAGCCTATATGATTATTGATGAAAAAAATATAGATACATCGAGAAAAGCATTAAAACCTCATAGAGGTCAGGTTGCTTCATAAAAAAACTAATAAAAGAATGAAAAAATTATTTTAACTTCTTGGTCACCGCATCCAACACTTCAAAAGCGGTTTCTGCCATTTTATTTCCTTTTAAATCTAACAAAGGATTTACCTCCACAAATTCGATGGAAGCAACTTTTTGGGAAGCGATGATTTGGTTGATGATTTCAATAATTTCGAATTGATCAAAACCTTTGGGAACTGGAGTCCCTGTTCCGTAGGAAATTAAATCGCAATCCATACTATCCACATCAAATGAAATGTAAATATGGTCGCATTCTGAAAGGGTTTCTAAAGCTTCATTAACGCAAGTTTCCAATCCTCGATAACGGACTTCATCGACCATATAATTCTTGATGTCAAGCTTTTCAATTTGTTTGTCTTCGGGTTCTTCGGTATCTCGAACTCCAAAATAAACGACATCTTCAGCTAAAACTTTTGCTCCATCAACACCAATATTTTTCATGGCATTCCAACAGGTTTTCACTTCATCGGTCACTTGATTTACTTGACAATCTAAGTTGTCGTCTGCTATGGCTGCTGCTAATGGCATTCCGTGGACATTTCCGGAAGGAGAAGTATAAGGAGAATGAATATCTGCGTGAGCATCAACCCAAACCACACCCAATCTTTTATTTGGAAAAGCGGCTTTTATTCCTGAAATAGTTCCTAAAGCCGAAGAATGATCTCCTGAAAGTACCAAGGGAAATTCATTTTTATCAATCGTAGCTTTCACCACTTTACTCAAACGAGTACATTGATTTAAAACAAAATTGATACGTTTACCAAATGGATTGTTTACTTTGTTATATATCGATTCGTTTTCGGTATCAACATCTACAAAATCAAATAAATTAAAATAATCGTTTTTATTATTGATAGCAGCAATTTCTATAGCATCAATTCCCATATCGGAACCACGTGTTCCAGCACCAATATCAGATCTGTTTTTAATTATTTTAATTTTTTTTTTCATTTCTTGAAATTAAATTTAGATAGATTGTTAGAAAATATTATATCTGTTCAAACACTCCCGATAGCTATCGGGACGAGAACTTCGTAATTTCAGTACATAAGTAGGTTTCGACTTCGCTCAACCAGACATATAGTTCTGTTAATACTTATTATTATCTATCTTCTACTTTCTTAAAAGAACGATAGGTTTCTCCAATATAAACCTGTCTTGGTCTTCCAATTGGTTCTTTACGAAGTCTCATTTCACGCCATTGTGCTATCCAACCTGGCAATCTTCCAAGGGCAAACATTGGTGTAAACATATCTGTTGGAATCCCTAATGCTCTGTAGATAATTCCAGAATAGAAATCTACATTTGGATATAATTTCCGATCTACAAAATAAGTATCTTCTAATGCTTCTTTTTCTAAGCCTTTGGCAATGTCTAAAATAGGATCTTCCACCCCCAATTCATGCAATACTTTATCTGCTGAAACTTTAATTATTTTTGCTCTTGGGTCGAAATTTTTATATACACGGTGACCAAAGCCCATTAATCTAAAAGGGTCGCTTTTATCTTTGGCTTTTGACATATATTTTTTAGTATCGCCTCCATCTTCTTTTATAGCTTCTAACATTTCAATCACTGCTTGGTTTGCGCCTCCATGTAGTGGTCCCCAAAGTGCGTTAATTCCTGCTGAAAGCGAAACAAATAACCCAGCATTTGAAGAACCAACAATACGTACTGTAGAAGTAGAACAGTTTTGTTCGTGATCTGCGTGAAGGATTAAAAGTTTATCCAAAGAATCCACTACAACTGGATTACATTTATATTCTTCTGTAGGTTTTTTAAACATCATTTTCATGAAATTCTCTACATAACCTAAAGAATTATCTCCATAATCTAAAGGAAGTCCAGCTTGTTTGCGATAAGCCCAAGCAGTAAGTACAGGAAATTTTCCTAAAATACGAACAATAGCATTGTACATTTCTTCTTCTGAATCTACATTAACTGATGTTGGATTAAAAGCTACTAAAGCACTAGTTAGAGAAGAAAGAACTCCCATTGGATGAGCTGCTTTAGGAAAACCATCTAAAATCTTTTTTATATCTTCATCAACAATCGCATGGCTTTTTATATCTGAATGAAATTTTTCTAATTCCTCTTTGGTTGGTAATTCTCCAAAAATTAACAAATAAGCTACTTCAAGAAAATCTGCCTTTTCTGCTAATTCTTCAATAGAATAACCGCGATATCTAAGAATTCCTTCTTCTCCATTTAAAAAAGTGATTGCACTTTCACAAGAACCTGTGTTTTTATAACCTGGATCGATAGTAGTAACACCACCAGTTACTGCTCGTAGTGTTTTAATATCGATGGCTAATTCGTTTTCAGTTCCTTCAATTACAGGGAATTCGTATTTTTTACCGTCTATTTCGATAGTGGCTATTCTTGACATTTATTTGTGTTTTATGTTAATTATTGAGAGGACGCTAAGTTATGAAATTTCGTTTGTTTTTAATTATATTTTAACAATAAAATGGCGACTATTACAAAAGTAACAGTCGCCATTTTCAACTAGTAATTACACTAAAAAATGTCTTTTAAAAAGTAACTAATTTAAAACTCTAAAGGTTCTTTTCTTGCATATTAAACATGAATAATATAAATGATATTTTCTTCAATCAAGTAAGGTATTCAATAAGAATGTTTTTCTTAAGCTCTTATATTTTATTTTAATGAATATAATTTATATATCTCAGAATTGGTTGCTAATATTGAAACCGAGATATATATTTCAGAAATAATTTTGTGGTAGTTTCAATTGATTTAGTTTGTTCTACTATATCTAAAAAAGCCTGATCAAGTGCTGCATCTACTTGATGTGTCCAAAATATTGCTTTCCACATTGCTTAATTCGGCTTTCCATTAGTTGGTGCAAGAATGTTTCTCACTTTTCAATTTGCTTGTAAATCCATAATATTTTTATCTTAATTACAAAGATAACGAATTTGGAAGTTTTGTCCCTACACCTTTATTATGAGTTATCTGCTTAATAATTATATTTAGATTTTAAAAGCATTTAATCCTGGAAAATAAGCAACGTCTCCTAATTGCTCTTCTATACGAAGTAATTGATTGTATTTTGCCATACGGTCACTACGAGACATAGAGCCCGTTTTTATCTGTCCACAGTTTAATGCTACTGCTAAATCTGCAATGGTATTGTCTTCTGTTTCTCCTGAACGATGTGACATAACCGTTGTATAACCAGCATTATGAGCCATATTTACAGCTGCAATGGTTTCTGAAAGCGTTCCGATCTGATTTACTTTAATCAAAATTGAATTAGAAATTCCTTCTTTAATTCCTCTAGATAAACGTTCTACATTGGTTACAAATAAATCGTCTCCTACCAATTGGGTTTTAGCTCCTGTTAATTCGGTATGATATTTCCAACCTTCCCAATCGTCTTCATCCATTCCGTCTTCAATAGAAATGATTGGATACTTGTCTGCTAACTCATTTAAATATTCTGCTTGCTCTTTTGAATTTCGAATTTTTCCAGTTTCTCCTTCAAACTTAGTATAATCATATTTTCCATCCACATAGAATTCTGCTGCGGCACAGTCCAAAGCAATCATTACTTCATCACCCATTTTATAACCTGCATTTCCAACAGCCTCTGCGATGGTTTCTAGAGCATCTTCTGTTCCTTTTAAGCTTGGTGCAAATCCTCCTTCATCACCCACTGCAGTACTTAAACCTCTGTCGTGTAATACTTTTTTAAGGTGGTGAAAAATTTCACTTCCCATTTTCATCGCTTCTGTAAAATTAGAAGCTTTTACGGGTACAATCATAAATTCCTGAAAGGCAATCGGTGCATCACTATGAGAACCTCCATTTATAATATTCATCATCGGTACTGGAAGCATTTTCGCACTTACTCCACCCACATAACGATACAAAGGCATTCCAACTTCTAAAGCCGCAGCGTGAGCGGCAGCCAATGAAACTCCTAAAATAGCATTAGCTCCTAAAACAGATTTGTTAGGAGTTCCGTCCAATTCGATCATTATTTTATCTATTTCTTCTTGTTCAAAAACAGATACTCCTAAAAGCGTTCCTGCAATTTTTCCGTTGACATTTTCAACAGCTTGCAGTACTCCTTTTCCCATATAATCATCACCTCCGTCACGTAATTCTACCGCTTCATGAACTCCAGTTGAAGCTCCCGAAGGAACCGCAGCACGTCCCATAAAACCATTTTCTGTTATAACATCAACTTCGATGGTTGGATTTCCTCTTGAGTCAAATATTTGTCTTGCGTGGATATCTATTATTATGCTCATAACTTTAGTTTTTATATTTTTTAATGTTCGTTACAAATTCATCGAAAAGATAAGCTGCATCGTGTGGTCCTGGACTTGCTTCTGGATGATATTGAACTGAAAAAACAGGTTTATCTTTCATTTTAATTCCAGCAACGGTATCATCATTAAGGTGAACGTGTGTTATTTCTATATTCTCATTTTGCTCGGCATCTTCTCTACTGATTGCAAATCCGTGGTTTTGAGAAGTGATTTCTCCTTTACCCGTTTGCAAGTTTTTAATTGGATGATTGATACCTCGATGTCCGTTATGCATTTTATAAGTTGAAATCCCATTTGCTAAAGCCAATACTTGATGTCCTAAGCAAATCCCAAAAATTGGTTTTCCACTTTCAATTGCGTCTTGTGTGGTTTTTATTGCTTGAGTTAATGGTTCTGGATCTCCAGGTCCATTTGACAAGAAATAACCATCAGGATTAAAAGATTGCAATTCTTTAAAAGTAACATCGTAAGGAAATACTTTAATATAGCAATCTCTTTCAGAAAGATTTTTAAGTATGCTTTTCTTGATACCAATATCCAAAGCTGAAACTTTATAGGTAGCATTTTCATTTCCGAAGAAATAAGGCTCTTTGGTAGAAACTTTTGAAGCGAGTTCCATTCCTTTCATATTAGGAACTTCTGCTAATTGCTTCTTTAAGTTTTCAAGATTATCTACTTCCGTAGTAATTACCGCATTCATCGCTCCATTGTCACGAATGTACGAAACCAAAGCTCGAGTATCTACATCGCTTATGGCGAGTAAATTGTTTTTTTTTAAAAAGGATTCTAAGGAATCATTTGCTTCAGCACGAGAATAGTTATAACTAAAATTTCTACAAATAAGTCCCGAAATTTTAATTGAATCTGATTCTACTTCATTTTCAGCAACGCCATAATTACCAATATGTGCATTGGTAGTTANCATTAATTGCCCNNNATAAGAAGGATCGGTGAAAATTTCTTGGTAGCCCGTCATTCCGGTGTTAAAACAAGCTTCACCAAATGCAGAACCTTCTTTACCTCCTACTGCTTTTCCGTGGAAAATGGTGCCATCTGCTAATAGGATTAATGCTTTTTTGCGTGGTTGATACTTCATAGTTATATAATGTTTTACAAAAATACTTTAAAAGTTGTTGTTAAAATAATTTCGTTTTTAGAATTTGTAAACAATACTTTTATTTCATAAAAAAAGGGATAAACTTTAAAAGCTTATCCCTTATTATTTAAAAATAAATCTTCATTTATTCTTCTTCTTTTTTTGCTTCAGTTGTTGTAACAGGAGCGACAGTTGGTTTAGAAGTACCACGACGAGAACGACGTGTTGTTTTCTTCTTCACTGCTTTTCCGGCGTTATAAATCTCATTGTAATCTACCAACTCGATCATTGCCATATCAGCATTATCTCCTAAACGATTACCCAATTTAATAATACGAGTATATCCTCCTGGACGATCACCAACTTTTACAGAAACCTCTTTAAAAAGTTCAGTTACTGCTTCTTTTTGACGAATTCTACCAAATACAATACGACGATTGTGTGTAGTATCATTTTTAGCTTTTGTTATTAAAGGCTCCACAAATTGCTTTAAAGCTTTTGCTTTTGCAACCGTTGTATTAATTCTTTTATGCTCAATTAGGGAACAAGCCATATTTGCAAGCATTGCTTTTCTATGTGCTGTTTGTCTTCCTAAATGATTTACTTTTTTTCCGTGTCTCATGACATTTTGTTTTAATCATCATCTTGCTTCAACTCTTTCGAGGAGCAAAATATGACGTATTAATCTTTATCTAATTTGTATTTTGAAAGGTCCATCCCAAAGTTTAATCCTTTTACATCTACTAGTTCTTCTAGTTCAGTTAAAGATTTCTTTCCGAAATTTCTAAATTTCATTAAATCGTTCTTGTTAAAAGAAACTAAGTCTCCTAATGTATCAACTTCAGCAGCTTTCAAACAATTTAATGCTCTTACTGAAAGATCCATATCGATCAATTTAGTTTTTAGCAACTGTCTCATATGAAGTGATTCTTCATCGTAAGTTTCAGTTTGTGCTATCTCATCAGCTTCTAACGTAATACGCTCGTCACTAAATAACATAAAGTGATGGATTAGAGTTTTTGCTGCTTCAGTTAAAGCATCTTTAGGATTGATTGATCCATCTGAAACGATTTCGAAAGTTAATTTTTCGTAATCTGTTTTTTGTTCTACACGGAAATTTTCAACGCTGTACTTAACATTTTTAATTGGTGTGTAAATAGAATCTATAAAGATAGTCCCGAAAGGAACTCCTGCTTTTTTATTTTCTTCAGCTGGAACATAACCTCTACCTTTTTCGATAGTGATTTCCATATTAAGATTAACTTTAGGATCCATATTACAAATCACTAAATCTGGGTTCAATACTTGAAAACCAGAGATAAATTTTTGAAAATCTCCTGCTGTTAATTGTTCAGCTCCTGAAACAGAAATAGTAACAGTTTCGTTATCTACTTCGTCGATTTGTCTTTTAAAACATACTTGTTTTAAGTTCAAAATCATTTCTGTAACATCTTCAACTACTCCTGCAATCGTAGAAAACTCATGATCTACTCCTTCAATTCTAATTGAAGTGATTGCAAAACCTTCTAAAGATGAAAGTAATACTCTTCTTAATGCGTTCCCTACTGTAAGTCCATAACCAGGCTCTAGTGGACGGAATTCGAATTTACCTTCGAAATCTGTCGAGTCGATCATAATTACTTTATCGGGTTTTTGAAAACTAAATACTGCCATAATGCAATTGTGTGTTTTTATTATTTAGAATATAATTCAACGATAAACTGTTCGTTTATGTTTTCTGGAATTTGTAAACGCTCTGGTCTAGAAACAAAAGTTCCTCTTTTTATAGCGTTATCCCAAGTAATCCACTCGTAAACGTGACTTGCGTTTGCTAACGAGTTATCAATAGTTTCTAAAGATTTAGATTTTTCTCTTACACCTACAGTATCACCAGGTTTTAATTGGTAAGAAGGGATGTTTACTTTTTCACCATTCACTAAAATATGACGGTGAGAAACTAATTGTCTTGCAGCGCTACGGCTAGGTGCAATACCCATACGAAATACAACATTGTCTAAACGAGACTCACATAATTGTAATAAAACTACACCTGTAATTTCTCTTGAAGCAGTTGCTTTTTTAAACATATTTCTGAATTGACGCTCTAAAATACCATAGGTATATTTAGCTTTTTGCTTTTCAGCTAATTGGATTGCGTATTCAGATTTTTTTCCTCTACGACGGTTGTTACCGTGTTGCCCAGGAGGGTAATTTCTTTTTTCGAAGTTTTTGTCATCTCCGAAAATAGCTTCACCAAACTTACGAGCGATTTTTGTTTTTGGACCAGTATATCTTGCCATTTTAAATTTGTTTTGAAGGGGATTTCTAAATTAAGGTCTTATGCTTATCCTTTAGTAATCTTAATCCTTCAGGTTATACTTATTAATTAAAATATTATTGTTTCTGAAAAATTCAGATAACAACTATAAGATTCTGAATTTAATTCAGGGTAACTTATACTCTTCTTCTTTTAGGAGGTCTACATCCGTTATGCGGCATTGGAGTAACATCGATAATTTCTGTTACTTCAATTCCTGCATTATGTATAGATCTAATAGCAGATTCTCTACCATTACCTGGACCTTTTACATATACTTTTACTTTACGTAAACCTTCTGCATGTGCAACTGCTGCACAATCTTCTGCGGCTAATTGAGCTGCGTAAGGAGTGTTCTTTTTAGAACCTCTAAAACCCATTTTTCCTGCTGAAGACCAAGAGATTACATCTCCTTTTTTGTTTGTCAACGAAATAATAATGTTGTTAAACGAAGCGGTAACGTGAGCTTGACCCACTGCTTCAACATTAACTTTACGTTTTTTAGCTGTAGCTTTTTTTGTCTTTGCCATATCTAGTTATTATTTAGTTGCTTTTTTCTTGTTAGCAACAGTTTTACGTTTTCCTTTTCTTGTTCTTGAGTTATTCTTAGTACGTTGACCTCTTAAAGGAAGTCCTGTTCTGTGACGAATACCTCTGTAACATCCAATATCCATTAAACGTTTAATGTTTAATTGAATTTCACTACGTAACTCACCTTCAATGGTTAGTGCTCCTACAGCTTCACGAATGTTATGAATTTCATCATCAGTCCATTCGTTTACTTTAGTGTCTTCATTTACACCTGCTTTTTCTAGTATTTTTTGTGCTCGGCTACTACCGATTCCAAAAATATACGTTAACGCGATTACACCCCTTTTTTGTTTTGGGATATCTACACCTGCGATTCTTGCCATAACTTATCCTTGTCTTTGTTTGAACCTAGGGTTCTTTTTGTTAATAACATATAATCTGCCTTTTCTGCGAACTATTTTGCATTCGGCACTTCTTTTTTTAATAGATGCTCTTACTTTCATTTGTATAATATTTAATAAATCGATCAAATGCTATTCGCTATAAAGTATTTACTTAAAAACTTAAGCTTTTTATTATGCTCGATTCATTACTAATTAATATCTATATGTGATACGAGCCTTTGATAAATCGTAAGGACTCATTTCTAATTTAACTTTATCTCCTGGTAATAATTTAATATAGTGCATACGCATTTTACCAGATATGTGTGCGGTTACAACATGTGCATTTTCTAATTCAACTCTAAACATTGCATTAGATAATGCTTCTGTTATAGTTCCGTCTTGTTCTATTGCTGGTTGTTTTGCCATTATGCTAATGCTTTACGGTTTTTTCCTGTTTTCATTAAACCATCATAATGACGATTTAATAAATATGAATTGATCTGTTGCATGGTATCTATCGCAACACCCACTAATATAATTAATGAGGTACCACCATAAAATAATGCCCAACCTTGTTGGATTCCAATTACCTTAACTGCTATTGCAGGGAATATAGCTATTGCTGCAAGGAAAATAGATCCTGGAAGTGTTATTTGTGACATAATTCTATCTAACAATTCTGCAGTATCTGTTCCTGGTTTTATCCCAGGAATAAATCCTCCACTACGTTTTAAATCGTCAGCCATTTTGTTTGTTGGCACYGTGATTGCTGTATAGAAATATGTAAAGATAATAATCAATACTGCAAACAAAACATTATACCAAAGCCCAAACATATCGTTAAAATTAACTTGCATCCATTGACCAATATCTGAATCTTTCATAAAAGAAGCTCCTCCAATTAATGCTGGTACAAACATAATTGCTTGTGCAAATATAATTGGCATTACCCCAGAGGCGTTCAGCTTTAAAGGAATGAATTGTCTTGCACCAAAAATATTTTTTTCATATCCACCACTCGCCGTTCTTCTTGCGTATTGTACAGGAATTTGACGAACTGCCATTACTAGCATAATTGAAGCAAGTATAATAATAAACCAGATTGCTAATTCGATAAGAATCATTATCATTCCACCTTGGTTTTCAAATCTAGATGCTAATTCTTGAGCAAAAGATTGAGGTAAATTAGCGATAATACCAACCAAAATTAAGATTGAAATACCATTTCCGATACCTTTATCTGTAATTTTTTCTCCTAACCACATTGCAAATACACAACCGGTTACTAATATAATAGTAGATGATATAAAGAACATTGTTGTTTGTCCTAAAATAAATGCTTCTGCAGGAACTCCCAATGCTGGTAATCCTATTAAGTAAGTAGGGGCTTGAACCAAACAAATACCAATGGTTAACCATCTTGTAATTTGATTAATTTTCTTTCTACCACTTTCTCCTTCTTTCTGTAATTTTTGTAAGTATGGAATTGCAATCTGCATTAACTGTACCACAATAGATGCAGAAATATAAGGCATAATACCCAAAGCAAATACAGAAGCATTTGCAAATGCTCCACCTGTAAAAGCATTAAGTAATCCTCCTAATCCACCACCATCAAACTTACCTGCAAACTCAGCTAGTTTAGAAGCATCAATTCCTGGTAACACGACTTGTGCTCCAAAACGATACACTAACAAAAGTCCTAAAGTAAGAATAATACGATTTCGCAGTTCTTCTATTTTCCAAACGTTTTTTAAGGTTTCAATAAATTTCATCCTTATTTAAAATTACAATGTTACTACTTCACCTCCAGCTTTTTCGATAGCTTCTTTTGCTGAAGCTGAAAATTTATGCGCTGTAACTGTTAATTTTGCTTTTAACTCTCCTCTTCCTAAAATTTTTAAAAGTTCTTTTCTACCAACTAATCCTAATTCTACGAAAGTATCAAAGTCTAATGTGTCTTTAATTTTCTTGTCATCAACTAATTGTTGAATTACATCAAGATTTACACCTTGATATTCTTTACGGTTGATATTTTTAAAACCAAATTTTGGAACACGACGTTGAAGTGGCATTTGTCCACCTTCAAATCCTAATTTCTTAGAATATCCAGAACGAGACTTAGCACCTTTGTGACCTCGGGTTGCTGTTCCTCCTTTACCTGAACCTTGTCCGCGACCTACTCGCTTGCCTTGATTTTTTACCGAACCTTCTGCCGGTTGTAAGTTACTTAAATTCATAATTTTAATTTACTTATTTAGTTTCAACTGAAACTAAGTGGTTAACTTTTCTGATCATACCAAGAATACTTAAGGTATCTTCATGCTCAACAGTTTGACCCATTTTACGAAGACCTAAAGATTCTAGTACTCTTTTTTGGTTTTGTGTACGATTAATTGCACTACGAACCTTTGTTACTTTTATTTTTGCCATTTCTCTTAGTTTTATCCTTTAAATACTTTTTCTAAAGAAATTCCTCTTTGCTTAGCGATTGTTGCAGCGCTTCTCATTTGTAATAAAGCATCAAAAGTTGCTTTTACTACATTATGTGGATTTGAAGATCCTTGAGATTTTGATAATACATCGTGTACACCAACTGCTTCTAAAACTGCACGAACAGCACCACCAGCAATAACTCCTGTACCGGCTGAAGCTGGTAATAAATTTACTCTAGCTCCTCCATATTTACCTTTTTGCTCATGTGGTAAAGTAACTTTGTTTAATGGAATACGTACTAAGTTTTTCTTAGCGTCTTCTATCGCTTTAGCAATTGCACTTGCAACATCTTTCGATTTTCCAAGTCCTTGACCTACTACTCCATTTTCGTCACCTACTACAACAATAGCAGAAAACCCAAAAGTTCTACCCCCTTTAGTTACTTTAGTTACACGTTGAACCCCTACTAAACGATCTTTTAATTCTAGACCTCCTGGTTTAACTAACTCTACGTTTTTATAATCTTGATACATATTTCTTAGAATTTTAGTCCGCCTTCGCGAGCTCCTTCAGCTAATGATTTTACTCTTCCATGGTATAAGTAACCACCTCTATCGAAAGTAATTGTTTCGATACCAGCTTTAATAGCTTTTTCAGCGATTGCTTTTCCTACTAATTTAGCAGCTTCAACTTTATTAACTTTTGAAGCGTCTATATCTTTATCTCTTGAAGATGCAGCAGTAATAGTTACTCCATTTACATCGTCAATAATTTGCGCATAAATTTCTTTATTACTTCTGAAAACTGCCAAACGAGGTCGTTGTGTAGTTCCGGAAACAGTTTTTCTGATTCTGAAACGTAAGCGTTCTCTTCTATCTGTTTTTGATAATGCCATAACTTTTTTTGTTATGCAGATTTACCTGCTTTTCTTCTTATTATTTCTCCTACAAACTTGATACCTTTTCCTTTGTATGGTTCAGGTCTTCTAAAACCACGGATTTTAGCCGCAACTTGTCCTACTAATTGTTTGTCGTGAGAAGTTAATTTTATTATTGGATTTTTACCTTTATCAGAAATTGTTTCTACTTTAACTTCTGGTGCAACATCTAACACAATATTGTGAGAAAAACCAACTGCTATATCTAATTTCTGACCTTGATTAGAAGCACGATAACCTACACCTACTAATTCTAGCTCTTTTGTCCAACCTTTATTTACACCTTCAATCATGTTATTGATTAAAGATCTGTACAGACCATGTTTTGCTCTGTTTTCTTTAGAATCTGAATCACGTTCTACTATAACGTTTCCTTCATTTTCTTTTATTGTAACTCCTGAAAATTCTTGTGACAATTCACCTAATTTTCCTTTTACCGTAATTACGTTGTCTTTTATTTCAACTGTAACTCCTTCTTGGATTGCTACCGGGTTTTTACCTATTCTTGACATTAGTTCTTGTCTTTATTTTAGTATACGTAACACAAAACTTCTCCACCTACATTTTGAGCTTGAGCTTGCTTACCTGTCATCACTCCGTGAGAAGTTGAAACAATTGCAATTCCCAAACCATTCAAAATACGAGGTAATTCTGAAGAACTTGAATACTTACGTAAACCTGGTTTACTAATTCTTTGAATCTCTTTAATTACGGGATCTTTTGTAAGCTTATCGTATTTTAAGGCGATTTTAATTGAACCTTGATGTCCTTTATCGTCTTCAAATTTATAGCTTAAGATATATCCCTGATCAAATAAGATCTTTGTCATTTCTTTCTTTACTTTAGACGCAGGTATTTCAACTACTCTGTGTCCTGCATTCACTGCGTTTCTAACTCTAGTTAGATAATCTGCTATTGGATCTATATTCATCTCTTTTCTTTTAAAATGTTATTACCAACTTGCTTTTCTAACACCTGGAATTAAACCTTGGTTTGCCATTTCACGAAATGTTACACGTGAAAGACCAAACGTTCTCATATACCCTTTTGGTCTGCCTGTTAGTTTACAACGATTGTGTAAACGTACTGGTGAAGCATCTTTTGGTAATCTCTGCAGTGCTTCGTAATCGCCAGCTTCTTTTAAAGCTTTACGTTTAGCTGCATACTTTGCTACCATTTTCTGTCTCTTAACCTCACGAGCTTTCATTGATTCTTTAGCCATATTAGTTCTTTTTAAAAGGTAAACCTAATTCAGTTAGTAATGATTTTGCTTCTTTATCGGTACCAGCAGAAGTTACGAATGTAATATTCATACCATCTACTTTTTTAATTTTATCGATATTAATTTCTGGAAAGATAAGTTGTTCAACTACTCCTAAAGAATAATTTCCTCTACCGTCAAATCCCGTAGCTTTAATTCCGTTAAAATCTCTTACACGAGGTAATGCAGATGTAATAAGTCTATCTAAAAACTCAAACATACGCTCACCACGTAAAGTTACTTTTGTACCAATTGGCATACCGCTACGAAGTTTAAAATTCGCAACATCTTTCTTTGATAGAATTGTCACAGCTTTTTGCCCCGTAATCATGGTAAGCTCATCTGATGCGTATTCTATTAGTTTCTTATCAGCTACTGCAGCACCTACTCCACGAGACACAACGATGCGCTCAAGTTTTGGTACTTGCATAATGTTTGTATAGCCAAATTCTTCTTTAAGAGCGCTTATAACTCGGCTCTTATATTCTTCTTTAAGTCTTGGTGAATATCCCATAACTATATTACTTGATTCGATTTTTTAGTAAAACGCACTTTCTTTCCATCTTCCATTCTATAACCAACACGAGTAGCCGTTCCTGTTTTAGGATCGATTAATGATAGGTTAGAGATATGAATAGCTGCTTCCTTTTTTACAATTCCACCTTGAGGATTGTTAGCACTAGGCTTCTCATGTTTAGAAACCATATTTACTCCTTCTACTATTGCTTTATTCTTTTCAATAATTATTTTCATTACTTTACCTTCAGATCCTTTATGATCTCCAGCAGTAACGATAACATTATCTCCAGATTTTAATTTAAGCTTTACCATCTTTGTTTTCAATTTAAAGCACTTCTGGTGCTAATGATACAATTTTCATGAATTGCTTGTCACGAAGCTCTCTTGCAACAGGTCCAAATACACGAGTTCCAATCATTTCTCCTTGTGGGTTTAAAAGCACACAAGCATTATCATCGAAACGAATGTAAGATCCGTCAGGTCTTCTTACTTCTTTCTTAGTACGCACAACTACCGCAGTAGCAACAGCTCCTTTTTTGATAGTTCCATTGGGTGTAGCATCTTTTACAGCAACTACAATCTTATCTCCTATTGAAGCATATCTTTTTTTGGTTCCGCCTAACACACGAATTGTTAGTACTTCTTTAGCTCCAGTATTATCTGCAACTTTTAGTCTTGACTCTTGTTGTAACATATCTACTTAGCTCTATCGATTATTTCTACTAATCTCCAACATTTGGTTTTACTCATAGGTCTTGTTTCCATGATCCTTACTTTATCACCTTCGTTGCAGTCATTTGTCTCGTCGTGCGCAACATATTTCTTAGTTTTCAACACGAACTTTCCGTACATTGGGTGTTTTACTTTCTTTACTTCTGCAACAACAATAGACTTATCCATTTTGTTACTAGTAACTACACCTATACGTTCTTTTCTTAAATTTCTTTTTTCCATCTTTCAGCTTGGTACTATTGTACTTCTCTTTTAGTTAGTTCAGTCGCAATTCTAGCTATAGCTCTTCTTTGTGCTTTAAGTTGAATTGGATTTTCCAACGGTGTAATGGCATGTGCCATTTTTAAGTCTGAAAAAGCCTTTCTGTTATCAGAAAGCTTTTCTTGTAATTCCGCTGTTGATGCCTCTTTTATTTCAGATTGTTTCATAATAAATTAAGCTTGAAATGTTCTAGATACAATGAATTTTGTTTTTACTGGTAACTTTTGAGCTGCAAGACGTAATGCCTCTTTTGCAGTTTCAATTGGAACTCCAGATACTTCAAACAACATTCTTCCTGGTTTTACCACAGCTGCCCAATACTCTACAGCACCTTTACCTTTACCCATACGTACTTCAAGAGGTTTCTTTGTAATAGGTTTGTCTGGAAATATCATTATCCAGATAGAACCTTCTCTTTTCATAAAACGAGTAGCAGCAATACGTGCAGCTTCTATTTGACGTGATGTCAAGAAATTTGAATCTAAAGATTTTATACCAAAAGTTCCAAACGCTAATTGGTTTCCACGACCGGCATTGCCTTTCATTCTACCTTTTTGCTGTTTACGAAACTTCGTTCTTTTTGGTTGTAACATTTTATTCTATTTAAAAATTACTTTCTACGACGTGATTTGTTCGCACCACCTCGTTTGTTGTTACCGCCTTTTCCACCTTTTTTGGTTAAACCAACTAATGGAGAAAGCTCTCTTTTTCCGTACACTTCACCTTTCATAATCCATACTTTAACACCCAATCTACCATAAGTAGTGTGCGCCTCAACTAAAGCATAATCAATATCGGCTCTAAATGTTGATAAAGGAATACGTCCATCTTTATAAGATTCAGATCGTGCCATTTCAGCTCCGTTTAAACGGCCTGAAATTTGCACTTTAATACCTTCAGCATTCATACGCATTGCAGCAGTGATAGCCATTTTGATTGCACGACGGTATGAAATTCTATTTTCAATTTGTCTAGCAATACTAGCTCCTACTAAATGAGCATCCATTTCAGGTCTCTTAATCTCGTGGATGTTTATTTGTACATCTTTACCAGTAATTTTTTTAAGCTCTTCTTTTAGCTTGTCTACCTCTTGACCACCTTTCCCAATAATAATACCAGGTCTTGCAGTAGTGATAGTAACGGTTACAAGCTTAAGGGTACGCTCAATAATTACCCTTGACACACTAGCTTTTTGCAAACGAGCATGAACATATTCTCTAATCTTGTGATCTTCAGCTAATTTATCGCCGTAGTCATTACCTCCGTACCAGTTGGATTCCCATCCTCTAATAATACCAAGGCGATTTCCGATTGGATTTGTTTTTTGTCCCATTTATTAATTGCTTTGTGTGTTATCGTTAGCAGCAAGCACAAGTGTTACGTGGTTGCTTCTTTTTCTAATTCTATGTGCACGTCCTTGTGGTGCTGGTCGAAGTCTTTTTAGCATACTTCCTCCATCCACTCGGATTTCTTTCACAAAAAGATCAGCGTCTTCAATTGAAGCTTCTTCATTTTTTGCTTGCCAATTTGCAATGGCAGACAACAATAACGTCTCTAAACGACGTGAAGCTTCTTTTGGGCTAAACTTTAAAATATTTAGTGCTTTATCTATTTTTTCACCACGAACTAAATCTGCAACTAAGCGCATCTTTCTAGGTGATGTAGGGCAATTATTCAATTTAGCAAAGTACATTGTTTTCTTTGCTTCCTTGATTTTTTCTGCTCTTTCTCTTTTACGAACTCCCATGGCTTATTTTTTTCCTTTGTTTTTTGCACCTGCGTGACCACGGAATGATCTCGTTGGTGAAAATTCTCCTAATTTATGTCCTACCATATTTTCTGTTACATATACAGGAATAAATTGTCTTCCATTATGTACCGCTATGGTTTGTCCAACAAAATCCGGAGTTATCATTGAAGCCCGTGACCAAGTTTTGATTACAGTCTTTTTATTTGACTCAACATTTTGTTGTACTTTTCTGTCTAATTTATAGTGAACGTAAGGTCCCTTTTTTAACGATCGTGCCATATCTTATTTCTTTCTACGTTCGATTATATATTTATTACTCGCTTTAGTTTTAGAACGGGTTCTGAATCCTTTTGCAGGAATACCGTTTCTAGAACGTGGATGTCCACCAGATGATTTACCTTCACCACCACCCATTGGGTGATCGACAGGATTCATCACTACTGGTCTTGTTCTTGGTCTTCTACCTAACCATCTAGATCTTCCCGCTTTACCAGAAACTAACAACTGATGATCACTATTTGAAATAGCCCCAATAGTTGCTGAACAAGTAACTAATATTAAACGAGTTTCTCCTGAAGGTAACTTTATAGTAGCAAACTTTCCATCACGAGCCATTAGTTGAGCAAATGCACCAGCACTACGTGCTAATACAGCTCCTTGACCTGGATGCAATTCGATACAAGATATGATTGTTCCTAAAGGTATACCCTCTAAAAGCATACAGTTACCAATTTCTGGAGCAACTTTGTCTCCTGAAACGATATTCTGCCCTACTTTAAGTCCACTTTGAGCTACAATGTATCGCTTCTCACCATCTTGATAGTTTAATAATGCGATAAATGCAGTACGATTTGGATCATACTCAATTGATGCAACTGTTGCAGGAACCCCTGCTTTGTTACGTTTGAAATCGATAATTCGATAACGTCTTTTATGACCCCCACCTATGTAGCGCATGGTCATTTTTCCTTGACTGTTACGTCCCCCAGTTCTTTTAATCGGAGCTAATAAACTTTTCTCCGGCTTATCAGTTGTTATGGCGTCATATCCATTTACAACTCTAAATCGCTGTCCTGGGGTGATTGGTTTTAATTTTCTTACTGACATTTTTGTCTAATTTATCTAATTGCTTAGATGTTACTGTAAAAATCTATTGTATCACCTTCCGCCAACTGTACTATTGCCTTTTTAACAGCATTAGTTTTACCAGTTTGAACACCCGTTTTTGTATGACGAGTTTTTCTATCTGGGCGGACATTTATAGTTCGAACTTTAGTAACCGAAACTTCATAAGCAGCTTCCACCGCTTTTTTAATTTCTACCTTGTTCGCCTTTGTATTCACTGCAAACGTATATCTGTTGAATTCTTCAACATCAGCCGTTGCTTTTTCTGTAATTATAGGTTTAATTAAGATATTCATTATTTCTAGTTACTTAAGTTTGATTCAATTCCTTCTAATGAACCTTCAAACAACACTAAGCTGTTTGCGTTCATAATCTTATAAGTACTTAAGTGAGAGTTTGTTATCACTTCAGTGCTTTTTAAATTACGCGAGGACAAATATAGATTATTATTTGACTCTCCCAACACAAATAAGGATTTTTTAGCATCAAGTCCTAAAGACTTTAAAACTGCTGTAAATTCTTGGGTTTTTGGAGCGTCAAAGTTAAGATCCTCAATTACTAAAATTGCTTTCTCGTTTGCCTTGATACTCAATGCAGAACGACGCGCTAATCTTTTAAGATTCTTATTTAATTTGAAAGAATAATTTCTTGGTCTAGGACCAAACATTCTTCCACCACCTCTAAAAACACCAGACTTGATACTACCCGCACGAGCGGTACCAGTTCCTTTTTGTTTTTTAATTTTTCTTGTACTTCCTTGAATCTCCGCTCTTTCTTTTGATTTATGCGTACCTTGTCTTTGATTTGCAAGATATTGCTTCACATCAAGATATAAGGCGTGATTGTTAGGCTCTATTCCAAACACATCTTTAGAAAGTTCAACCTTTCTACCTGTGTCTTTTCCGTTTTTGTCTAATACTGCTACCTTCATTATTTCTGAATCGTTACGTAAGCATTTTTAGCTCCAGGAATACATCCTTTTACTACAAGCAGGTTCTTATCAGCCACTACTTTTAATACTTTTAGGTTTTGTACTTTCACTTTTTCGTTACCCATTTGTCCAGCCATTCGCATACCCTTAAATACTCTTGCAGGATATGATGCTGCACCAATAGATCCAGGAGCTCTTAATCGGTTATGTTGACCGTGAGTAGCTTGACCTACACCCGCAAATCCGTGACGTTTTACAACACCTTGAAATCCTTTTCCTTTTGAAGTTCCTGAAATATCCACGAACTCACCTTCATTAAAATGCTCCACAGAAATCGTGTCGCCTAATTTGTAATCTTCTTCAAATCCTTGGAATTCAACGACTTTACGCTTTACAGCGGTTCCTGCCTTTTTAGCATGCCCTTGAGCAGCTTTAGTAGCAGTCTTCTTGTCATCGAAACCAAGTTGAAGAGCTTCGTACCCGTCAACCCCTTTGGTTCTGACTTGGGTGACAACACAGGGACCTGCCTCAATAACGGTACAAGGAATATTTTTCCCGTTTTCGTCAAAGATGCTAGTCATACCTATCTTTCTTCCAATTAACCCAGACATATTTATTAATTTAATTATTAGTAATTGACTTCTGTGTCTGCAGAAATCTCTCTTTTATTTTAATTCTTTTCTTCTGAGTGGTTTCCCTTTCTTCTGAAAATAAAACAGGGTCAAAATAAATTCAACCCTGAATGTTATTTTGTTTCCGTTTTTCCTTTGCTATCAAGCTCCGGACATGTTTATTAAAACATTTAGTTTCAATTTATGAGATTCCTGCCTTCACAGGAATAACACTACACCTTAATCTCTACTTCAACCCCACTTGGCAACTCTAGCTTCATTAAAGCATCGATTGTTTTTGAAGAAGAACTGTAGATATCCAATAGTCTTTTGTAAGAACATAATTGAAATTGCTCTCTACTCTTCTTGTTTACATGTGGTGAACGTAATACTGTAAAGATTTTTTTATGAGTTGGTAATGGGATTGGTCCCGTTACTACTGCTCCTGTACTTTTTACTGTCTTAACAATTTTTTCAGCAGATTTATCCACTAAATTGTGATCGTAAGATTTTAGCTTTATTCTAATTTTTTGACTCATTGCTGTTATATTAAGCGTTAACTGTTCCTCTTGCTGCTGCAATTACTTCTTCAGATATGTTTGAAGGAGTTTCTGCATAATGTGAAAATTCCATTGTTGAAGTTGCTCTACCTGATGATAAAGTTCTTAAAGTTGTAACATATCCGAACATTTCAGATAACGGAACTGTAGCTTTAATTACTTTAGAACCTGAACGATCACCCATATCACTTAATTGACCTCGGCGACGGTTAAGGTCTCCTACTATATCTCCCATGTTTGCTTCAGGAGTAAGTACTTCTAATTTCATTATTGGTTCAAGGATTACAGCACCCGCAGCTTTTGCCGCAGCTTTAAATCCTAATTTTGCAGCTAACTCAAACGATAATTGATCTGAATCCACATCGTGGTAAGATCCATCTGTTAAAGTTACCTTCATACTATCCACCTCGAATCCAGCTAAAGGACCATTTACCATAGCCATTTTAAATCCTTTTTCTACAGATGGTATAAATTCTTTAGGAACATTACCTCCTTTAATTTTATTTATAAACTCAAGACCAGATTTTCCTTCTTCAGCAGGTTCTAATGTAAATACAATATCACCAAATTTACCACGTCCACCAGATTGCTTTTTATAAGTTTCTCTGTGATTTGTTTGACGTGTAATAGCTTCTTTGTATTCAACCTGAGGCTGACCTTGATTTACTTCAACCTTAAACTCACGTTTTAAACGGTCAACAATAATATCTAAGTGAAGCTCACCCATACCAGAAATAATAGTTTGTCCTGAGGCTTCATCTGTTCTTACTGTAAAGGTCGGATCTTCTTCAGTAAGTTTTGCTAAAGACATGCCCAACTTATCAACATCTGCTTTTGTTTTAGGCTCCACAGCAATACCAATTACTGGATCTGGGAAGTCCATACTTTCTAAAACAATAGGATGTTTTACATCAGTCAAAGTGTCTCCAGTTTTAATACTTTTAAAACCTACCGCCGCACCAATATCTCCTGCTTCAATATAATCGATAGCATTTTGCTTATTAGCGTGCATTTGGTAGATACGAGAAATACGTTCTTTTTTACCAGAACGATTATTTAACACATAAGAACCAGCATCTAAACGACCAGAATACACACGGAAAAAAGCCAAACGTCCCACAAAAGGATCGGTTGCAATTTTAAATGCTAAAGCTGAAAATGGCTCATCTACTGACGGTTTTCTTGAAATTTCTTCGCCTGTATCAGGATCTGTACCTATAATTGCTTCTTTATCTAATGGAGAAGGCAAGTATCTACATACTGCATCTAACAAAAACTGAACTCCTTTATTCTTAAAAGCAGATCCACAAATCATTGGAATGATTGCCATATCCATTACGGCAGCTCTAAGTGCAGCGTGCACTTCGTCTTCTGTAATAGAATCTTCATCTTCCATGAATTTTTCTAATAGATTTTCATCGTAAGAAGCAACTTCTTCAATTAATAAAGACCTATATTTTGCCGTTTCTTCTTTTAAATCTTCTGGAATATCGACAATATCGAAAGTTGCCCCCATGTTTTCCTCATGCCAAATAATAGCACGATTCTTAACAAGATCAACAATCCCTTTAAAATCTCCTTCATCACCAATAGGAAGAACGATAGGCACTGCATTAGAACCTAACATTTCTTTTACTTGGCGATTCACCATTAAGAAGTCAGAACCTTGACGGTCCATTTTATTTACAAATCCAATTCTTGGAACTTTGTAATTATCTGCAAGTCTCCAGTTAGTTTCAGATTGAGGCTCTACACCATCAACGGCACTAAACAAGAAAACCAACCCATCAAGAACACGTAACGAACGATTTACTTCAACAGTAAAATCTACGTGACCTGGTGTATCTATAATATTAAAGTGATAGTCTTTTGTATCAACAGATGACTCTCCGTCTGCACTTGGAAATTGCCAAGTACAAGTGGTTGCAGCAGAAGTAATTGTAATACCTCTTTCTTGCTCTTGCTCCATCCAGTCCATTGTTGCAGCACCATCATGTACTTCACCAATTTTATGGCTCACTCCTGTATAATAAAGAACACGCTCTGTAGTAGTGGTTTTTCCAGCATCAATATGTGCAGCAATACCAATATTTCTTGTGTATTTTAAATCTCTTGCCATTTTCTAGAATCTGAAATGTGAGAATGCTTTGTTAGCTTCGGCCATCTTGTGTGTATCTACACGTTTTTTAACGGCTGCTCCTTCTTCTTTAGCTGCAGCTAAGATTTCGGCAGCTAATTTTTGAGCCATAGACTTTTCGTTTCTTTTTCTAGCAAAAAGGATTAACCATTTCATTGCTGTTGAAACTTTTCTGTCTGGGCGTATTTGTCTCGGAATTTGGAAAGTTGCCCCTCCAATTCTACGACTTCTAACCTCTACGTGAGGCATTACATTAGAAAGTGCATCTTTCCACAATTCTAATGCAGTTTTTTCTTCGTCTTGATTTTTTTCTTCTACGATTGCAATTGCATCATAAAATACTTTGAACGCAGTTGACTTTTTACCATCCCACATTAAGTTATTAACGAAACGAGTTACTAACTGGTCGTTAAACTTAGGATCTGGTAAAAGCGGTCTTTTTTTGGCTGCTCTTTTTCTCATGTCTTCTCTTTAAAATTTTTTAAATTTTACTTTTTAGGGCGTTTTGCACCGTATTTAGATCTACGTTGTGTTCTGCCTTCCACACCTGCGGTGTCTAAAGCTCCACGAACGATATGATATCTAACTCCCGGCAAATCTTTTACCCTTCCACCTCTAACCAATACTATCGAGTGCTCTTGTAAATTGTGACCCTCACCAGGGATGTACGCATTTACTTCCTTACCATTTGTCAATCTAACTCTTGCTACTTTACGCATTGCTGAGTTAGGTTTTTTTGGTGTGGTCGTATATACACGAGTACAAACCCCTCTTCTTTGAGGACACGAATCTAAAGCAGCCGATTTRCTCTTCTTGGTTATTTTGGCTCTTCCTTTTCGTACTAATTGTGAAATTGTTGGCATATAAACTTTTTATATAATAAAAATANCCCTTTTTTWAGGGTYTGCAAATGTAGAWATWATTTTYACTATAARCAACCYYAWTTAATTAATTTTTTCACAAGTATTTTAACCGCTCAAACAAACCAAAAAMAATCCARTTTTCTTWATCAAAAATCAAYTCTTAAAAYTTTAAAAAWTCATCAAAAWAAANTTARCWAAATATTTAATTAAATTTTATATGAAATAACAAACAGGCTCGTTAGATTTACAAACCTAATATACAGTTGTTTTTGAAAAGAGTTCTATACATATTTTTGCTCCTTAATATATATGCCGCATTTTCTTTGTGTTTAATTTCCCAAACATTGCACCTAAGTATTGAAACTAAAGACGATAYYTCAACAGAGCTRATAGATTCATTAAAYAKTACCACAAAATTYARCAATTACCTTTCTTTAAAAAAAGAAACAGACTCYWTACACTACAAGCTYCAAAGTWTYGGTTTTATAGAAAATGARCTTATTTCACTTMAAAAAACAAGCGACAGCAGTTATAATGCAACTTATTTTTTTGGAGAACGATATAAATCTATACTTATATATTACTCCAAAGAAGATTTCAGTAAAAAAGAGTTRCTTCAAATTTCTAATAAAGTAACAGAYACTTATTTTATYCTTTTTTTTGAAAACATAGAAATTTCACTTCARAAATTAATAAGYTTAAAAACTTCAGRAGGAAATTCCTTTGCGAGGGTTTCTCTTGARTATTTTTCAAAGAAAAACAACAATATTCAAGCGTTTATTAAAATTACAAACGGAACAAAAAGAACTRTTGACYAYATAATTGTAAARGGRTACGATAAATTTCCGAAGTCATWTATTAAATACTTTGCYGGYATTAAAAAAGGGAAAGTTTTTGACAAAMAAAAAATTATTGACAAAAGYAAYGCGTTAAATTCATTAGGGTTTGTTACAAATTTAAAAGCTCCCGAAATATTATTTAAAAAAGATTCAACTACTGTTTACCTCTATTTAAAAAAACAAAAAAACAATTTATTTGACGGCATCTTAGGGTTTTCTTCTGACGAAAACAATAACAAACTTATTTTTAACGGATACTTAAACTTAGAACTCAATAACAATTTAAATTATGGTGAACAATTTTTACTAAATTACAAAGCAGACGGAAACGACCAGCAAAATTTTAGGGTAAAAATTAAAATGCCCTATTTATTAAAGTCTCCACTTGGCGTTGAGTTAGAACTTAAGATTTTTAAACGAGATAGTACTTTTAGCACTACAGACCAACAAGCAAGAGTTAGTTATCAAATTACACCTTCATCTAGCAGTTACATTGGTTATAAAAGTTACGAATCCAGTAATTTACGAAACGAAGATTTAGAATCTTTAGACGTTGAAGACTATAAATCTGAGTTTTTCTTGGCAGGATTAAGTTATTTAAAGCTACAAAATAATGTTTTATTCCCAACAAAATCTAAAGCAATACTAGAAACAGAGATTGGTTCACGAGACTCTAAGGATAAAAAAGAATCGCAAATACGAGTTTCGGCAACATTACATTATATTTTTAATCTTAATTATAAAAATTCAATTTTCCTTCAAAGCAACACTAATATGTTAACTAGTGATTTCTATTTAACTAACGAATTATACAGATTTGGTGGTATAAATAGCATTCGGGGTTTTAATGAAAACAGTATCGACGCTTCTTTTAATTCAATACTAAATACTGAATACAGATTCCAAATTAATCAAGGAATTTACGTTCATAGCATTATTGACGTTGCTTATTTTGAAAATCAGATTATTTTGTTAAAACAAAAACTTTATAGTTTTGGTATCGGAGTTGGACTTGAAACTAGAGCGGGAATTTTAAAATTCAGTATTGCCAATGGGAATGCTGAAAATCAAGATTTTAATTTTTCAAATACTAAAATTCACATCAGTATTTCCTCTCGATTTTAACAAAAAATCAAGAATAACCTGACATTCCTGTTAAAAAAAACAAAATTTTAAGTTTAAAAAGTTGCGTAATTAACTTTTTATTGTGATTTTTGCGATTGGTTAATTCAAATAAATCATAAAAATGAGAACAAAGTTTAGTGGAATTTTAACGCTTTTATTAGCGTTTGTAGTGCAACTTACGTTCGCACAAGAAAAAACAATCTCCGGAACAATTACCGACAATACTGGTATGACCTTACCTGGAGTAAACATTATTGTAAAAAATACTAGCAATGGAACGCAATCGGATTTTGACGGTAACTATACCGTTAGTGCCAATGTGGGACAAACTTTAGTATTTAGCTACGTTGGCTTTATTACAGTTGAACAAGCTGTAACTGCTAGCACAAGTACAATGAATCTTCAAATGAATGAAGACGCAGCTGTACTAGACGAAGTTGTAGTGACTGGTTACGGTGGTATTACAAGAGACAAAAAAGCTCTTGGTTATGCTGTAACTACACTAGAAGCTGAAGACATTGAAAGTAAACCAGAATCTGATTTGATTCGTACTTTAAACGGTAAAGTTGCAGGTGTGCAAATTACTGGTACAGGTGGTGCTTCTGGATCTGGAACAAACTTTATAATTAGATCTAAAAGTTCTATTAACGGTAACAATCAACCTTTATTTGTAGTTGATGGTGTTCCTTTTGATGGAGGAAGTAATCAACAAACCGGTTTTGGCGGTGGTAATACCGTTGTAAGTAGTCGTTTCTTAGATTTAGATCCAAACAATATTGAAAGCATAAGTATCCTTAAAGGATTAAGTGCAGCGGTATTATATGGTCAGCAAGGTAGAAACGGTGTTGTTTTAATTACTACAAAAAGTGGTAGCACAAAACAAATGAACAATAAATTTGAAGTTTCACTTACTCAAACTGTATATACTACTGAAATATCAAACTTACCTGATTACCAAAACCAATATGGTCAAGGTGCTGAGTTAAATCCAGTACCCGGATATGTTGGAAACTGGGGTGGTTTATTAAATGTAGGTACCGAAATATTACATCCATTATCAAGTGATCATGGTGAAACTTTTCCTGAATTTGCTGGGCTTTTAATCCCTTACAATGCAGCTCCAAATAATGTTGAAGATTATTTTAGAACTGGAATTGGTAATGCAACATCAATAAATGTTTCTGGATCTGACGGTGATACTCGTTATAACATAAACTTTGGTTATACAACTGAAGATGGTTATATTCCAAATAACGGACTTACTCGTTATAATATTGGTATGGGTGGTTCTACTAAACTTTCTAATAAATTTAG
This sequence comes from Flavobacterium sp., assembly GCA_002733185.1. GTDB lineage: Bacteria > Bacteroidota > Bacteroidia > Flavobacteriales > Flavobacteriaceae > Marifrigoribacter. Next base: position 207,745 of record NVUT01000002.1, read on the forward strand.
TTTTAATGGTACTGCTAACTACAGTAATTTAAGAGTTAATACTCCACCAATTGCTGCAAACAATGCAACAAGTTTTTCTATTTTTAATAGATTGTTATTTATACCTAGAAATTTAGATTTAAGTAACTTACCTTTTGAAAATCCAAATGATGGCTCAAACGTTTATTATCGTGCTGACCAAGAAAATCCATATTGGCTAACAAAGTATGCTGGAACAGAGCAGTTAACAAATAGATTTTACGGAAAACTTGGAGCTCAGTATGCAATTAATGACAACACAACTCTTTCTTATAAATTTGGTTTAGATACCTATACAGAGAACCAAGAATTTAGAGTTGCTAAAGGTGGTGTTGACGCTACTTATGCTGATGGTTATTTAAGAACTACAGTAGGAACAAATTATATTTTTGACCACAACTTAAACCTAAGTTTTAATAATATAACCTTAGCAGACAAATTAAATATGACTACTCAAGTTGGTTTTAACGCAAGACGTGATGCTTATAGTCAAGTTGGTGTTACAAGTACTAATCAAGTTGTATTTAATGTTTTTAATCATAGAAACTTTACAGAATCTACAACAAACGATCCAATTGGAGGACAATTAGATTATGAAGTAGAACAAAATGTTATGGGAGCTTATGGTGAAGCATCTTTCGATTATAATAATTTTATGTTCTTAACATTATCTGGACGTAATGACTGGGCATCTACTGTAGAGTCAGATAACAATTCATTGTTTTACCCTGGGGTAGCTTTATCATTTGTACCAACTTCTTTAGAAAGTATGGGAACAAGTGGATCAGTTAATTTCTTGAAATTTCGTGCAGGTTACGGAACCTCTGCAAGATTTCCTAGCCCTTATGGAACAAGAGCTGTTTTATCAACCAATGCAGCAGCATTTGTTAGCCCTAGTGGAAATGTAATTACAAATTCACAATCTAGCGTTAGAGCAAATCAAGCATTAAAACCTGAATTACAGAAAGAATTTGAAGTTGGTATTGAAGGTGATTTCTTTCAAAGAAGAATAGGTTTAGATCTTACGGTATATAAAAGAATTATTGAAGATCAAATTGTTAGAAGACCATTACCACCTTCTACAGGTTTTACTTCAATAAATGATAATATTGCTGAAAGTCAAATTCAAGGTATTGAAGTAGGTTTAGACATAACAGTTATTAAAAAAGATAACTTTACGTGGACTATGAGAAATAACTTTACTGCTTACGAAAATGAAGTTACTGATCTTGGAGATATAGAAGCATTTGCTTTTGCAGGTTTCTCTAATTTAGGAAACTTTGCTTCAGAAGGTGAAGCGTTAGGAGTAATTAAAGGTAGTTATGCTACAAAATACAATGAAGCGTATGTATCTGAAGATAATCCTTTAGGTTTAGGAGTTGAAGGTGTTATGCTTATCAACCCTAATACTGGTAAAATTATTGACAGTGATGACTTAGGTTTAGCTATTGAAACAGTTGGTGATCCAAATCCAGATTGGAATGTAACTTCAATTAATACCTTTGCATATAAAGGATTAGCATTATCTGCTCAAGTTGAATACCAACATGGTGGAGACATTTATTCTCAAACAGCATCTCAATATTACCGTAGAGGTGTAACAACTGTTAATGTTGAAGGTAGAGAAGGAACTTATATTATTCCTGGTGTTTTAGCTAACCCAAATACAGGTGAGTTATTATTTGATGAAAATGGAAATACAATTGAAAATCAAATTCAAATATCTGCAAACGATGTTTATTTTATTAACTTAGTAGATCCTACAGGTCAAGGAATATATGATGCATCTCACTTTAGACTTAGAGAAGTATCGTTAACGTATTCTTTAACTGAAAAACTTTTACAAAAAACTCCATTTGGAAATGTAACACTTTCATTATCTGGACAAAACTTATACATTAGAACTTTTAATATCCCTCAGGAATTTAATATAGATCCTGAAGCTTTAAGTACAGGGGTAGGTAATGGTCAAGGTCTTGAGTTTCAAACAGGTCCATCATCTAAGCGTTATTCATTTAGTGTTAAAGCAACATTCTAAAAAATAAATTATTATGAAAAACATATTTAAAACAACATTACTAATAACTTTTCTTGCTTTTTTCACCAGTTGTGAAACGGGAGATTTAGATTTATTAGAAAGTCCGAACAATATTAATGCTGAATCGGCTGATCCTAACTTTGTACTAAACGATATTCAACTAACCTTTAATAGTGTTATTGGTGGATATAGTGGGACATCTCAACGTTTAGTTAGACAGTTATACCAATTTGGTTCTTATAGTGGCGCTGTAGATGGCGGTACATCTAATGGTCCTTGGACTAATTCTTATGCAATGTTCGCTAATATCGATTTATTAAACAATATTAATGAATTGGATGAAGAAGGAATACCAAATCATATGGGTGTGGCTCAAATATTAGAAGCTTATTCTTATATGTTATTAGTAGATTATATGGGTGATGTACCTTTTTCTGAAGCTAATAATCCTGAAGAATTTCCAAAGCCATCTGTTGATTCTGGTGCTTCAGTATATAGCACACAAATAGAATTACTTAATGAAGCAATTGCTAATTTAAATGTAGGTTCTAACAAGACACCTCAAGATTTATATTTTGGTGATTTTGATGCATCAAAATGGATAGCATTAGCAAATTCTTTAAAAATTAGAGCTTATACTAATATGAGATTAGTAGATCCTTCTGGAGCTGCTGCTGGTATTAATGCTGCTGTATCACAAAATTACATTGATACTGTTGATGAGGATTTTCAATTTTTATATTCTGAAACTGGAGTTCCTAATGATAGTAGACATCCTGCATTTGTAGGGAATTATCAAGCTGCAGGAGCCGGGCAATATATGTCTAATAACTTCTTAGATTTATTAAATGCTGGTGATGATCAAGAACCTTTTGTAGAAACAGGTACAGCAGATCCTAGACTTAGATATTTTTTATACAGACAAACAAGTTCTGCACCTTCTGGTAATAACTTACCATGTCTAGGAAGTGCAGATCACGATTATTGTTATGTTGGAAATTTATATTGGGGTAGAGATCATACAGATGATGCTGGGATTCCAAACGATGGCGTAAAAAGAAGTACTTATGGTGTATATCCAATTGGTGGAGCATTTGACAGAGAGTTATTCGAACAAGCAAGAGCTGCAGAACAAACTATGGGAGGTGCTGGTATAAGACCAATTTTATTATCTTCTTATGTAGTTTTTAATTTAGCTGAAGCTTCATTAACTCTAGGAACAAACGGAGGAAGTCCAGTTTCTTTATTAGAAAAAGGAATTCGTTTAAGTATGCTAAAAACTAAGAATTTTGCTCCTTCATCTATATCTACAATAAATCCTGATACAGGTGATAATTACGCAATGACTCAATCTGATATTGACACGTATGTTTCTGCTGTTGTAAGTGAATTTAACAGTGCAAGTACTGATGGAAAATTAGAAATTATTGCTAGAGAATCTTTTATCGCAAACTGGGGTAATGGTATAGAAGCATATAACACTTATAGAAGAACGGGGTATCCAGATTTACAAGCTCCTATTCTTGCAGCAGGACCATTTCCAAGAAATTGGAGATACCCTGACAATGAAGTGATAAACAATCCGAATTTAGACCAACAATCAACTACAGTTCGTGTATTTTGGGATAACAATCCACCAGAATTTATAGACTAATAAAATTAATTTAAAAACAATATATTATGAAAAACATAAAAAAATATATTTCAATAACATTTGTTGCTGTGATTGCATTGGCTACTATGGTTAGTTGTGAGGACGAAGATAAATTTCGTTTCCCACCTGATTTAGGTAATGGTGGATTTGTAAGATTTGTTGATTTTCCAGAATTTAAAGCTGGAGCAGACCCATTAACTGCTAATTTTAGCGCTGTAACTGAAGCATCAAACAATAACGTAACATCTTACGATTTAAGAGTAAGAGGTTTCTTTGATGGAGCTACTGTAGACACAATATCTTTTGGATCTACTACTACTTTCCCTTTTGACGTTAGCTTTACTGGTCAAGATATGGCTGATTTATTTGGTGTAGACATAGCTACTTTTGCTGCTAATGATCAATTTAAATTTTTTGGTAGTGCTGTAAGAAATGATGGAACAGTATATGATGGAGAATCTTCAAGTTGTGATGAATGTCCAGAAAACCCTCAAAGTGTAGAAGATACTGGTAGTACTGGTACTTGGAACGGAGGTAATACTGCAGATCCAATATATGATTCAGGTGATAATGAATATTTATTACAAGCATATAGATTTACAGTTAAATTTTCTGACCCTAACTAATAGTATAATATTATAATTTATAGATAAGCCATCCTTTAAAAAGGGTGGCTTTTTTTTCAATTAATATCATGTCAAAACAAAATACAATATTTGGAATTTATCCAATAATAGAAGCACTAAAAGCAAAAGTTATTATTGACAAATTGTTTATTTTAAAAGAATCAAACAATCCAAAAATAAATGAAATTGTTCTTACTGTAGAGAACACTGATATTACTATTAATTATGTCCCTAACGAAAAACTTAATAGATTAACTAATGGAAACCATCAAGGAATTGTTGCACTAACTTCTCCTATTGCTTTTCAATCTTTAGAAGATATTGTTGAGAACATTATTTCTAAAAAAGAAAAACCTTTGTTTATTGTTTTAGATCAAATAAGTGATGTACGAAATTTTGGAGCTATAATTAGAACTGCAGAATGTACAGGTGTAGATGCAATTATTATTCAAAAAAAAGGAGGTGCACCAGTTACTGGAGACACAGTAAAAACATCTGCTGGAGCAATATTTAATGTTCCTATTTGCAAAGTAGATCATATTAAAGATGCTATCTTTTATTTAAAGGCATCTAATATTACAACTATAGCTGCTACAGAGAAGACAACCGAAAGTCTTTATAATATAGATTTAAACAAACCCTTAGCAATTATTATAGGTTCGGAAGGAAAAGGAGTTTCAAAATCTGTTTTAAACATTGTAGATCATAAAGCTGCACTACCCTTACTTGGTGAAGTGAATTCGTTAAATGTATCTGTAGCATGTGGAGCATTTTTATACGAAACAACTAGACAAAGAATGATTTAATATTCAGTCTTTAGAATCTTCACTTTTCTTAAATGTATAATTTACTTCAACTTGATTGGGGTTTTCTATTTCCTCCTCTTCTATTTTAGGCTGGGTTCCTATAAAATTACCCTCTTCATCAAATTGTTGCATAAATAAATCATCCTCAGGTTTATAGGTTTCTATTTCCCAAGCATATTTATTATTTTTTAAAGTTTCTTTATTAAAAACTAAGGCAAATAAAATACCCACAATAAACCCTGATAAATGACCTTCCCAAGATATTTTTTCTTCGACAGGAAATACATACCAAATTAGTCCTCCATATATAAATATAACCGCAAAAGACAAGGCGGTTAATTGATATTGTTTTGAAAATATACCTCTAAACATTAAAAACGAAGTCAACATATAAATTACTCCGCTGGCACCTATATGAAATGAAGGCCTTCCTATTAACCAAGTTAGAAATCCTGTTAAAAGCACCCCATAAATCAAAACTTTCCAACGAATAGATCTATAAAAATAAAAAAGTGCCGTTGTTAATACAAGTAATGGTATAGAATTGTTAAATAAATGTTTACGATCTCCATGAATAAAAGGACCAAACAATACACCTCGCAGTCCCTCAAATTTTCGGGGATAAATTCCTAAGTAATTAAAATTAAAATTAAATTGTGATTCTACCCAAAAAACTATTACCATAAGTAATAATATAAGCAATGGATATACTATTACATCATTCGAAAAATATAGTTCTTTTATTTTTTTCATGGGTCTATAATATTTATTAAATCGATCACATGCTGTTCGCTATTAGTCATTCCCTTGGGTGATAAACTTTTTAACATGCTCGTTTCATAATTTATTAATATTCAAAAAACAATCCCTTTTACAAATTTATGATAAATTGGCAGTAATAAAAGGGTTATAAAATTGTATTTTTACAACTATGAATGCTCCACTTGCAGAAAGAATACGTCCCAAAACATTAAACGACTATTTAAGTCAAAAACATTTAGTTGGTAAAAACGGAACTATAACAGCACAGTTGAACACCCAAATGCTTTCTTCTATGATTTTCTGGGGACCTCCAGGCACTGGAAAAACAACACTTGCCACTATTATTGCAGAGGAATCCAATCGTCCATTTTATATGCTTAGTGCTATTGATAGTGGTGTAGCTGCCGTTAGAGAAGTGATTGAGAAAGCAAAAAAAAGTGATTCTCTTTTTTCAACAAAAAATCCTATATTATTTATTGATGAAATTCATCGTTTTAGTAAATCTCAACAAGATTCCCTTTTAAAGGCTGTAGAAAAAGGGTGGATTACATTATTTGGAGCTACAACAGAGAATCCTAGTTTTGAGGTAATACCTGCATTGCTTTCCCGTTGTCAGGTTTATATTTTAAATTCATTTAGTAAAAAGGATTTAGAAGACCTATTAGCAAGAGCAATTGAAAAAGACATTCTATTGTCTAAGAAAAACATAATTCTTAAAGAAACGGAAGCTATTTTACGTATTTCTGGCGGAGATGCTAGGAAATTATTAAACACGTTAGAATTAGTTGTTCTTTCTGAAAATAGTAAAACCGTAAGCATTACAAATAAAATGGTTTTGAATAAAGTTCAGAAAAATACCGTTTTGTATGATAAAACTGGCGAACAACACTACGATATAGTATCAGCATTTATTAAATCTATTCGTGGAAGCGACCCAAATGCGGCTGTATATTGGTTAGCAAGAATGATAGAAGGTGGGGAAGATTTAAAATTTATTGCTAGACGTTTACTTATTTTAGCATCGGAAGRTATAGGAAATGCCAATCCAACTGCTTTAGTTTTGGCAAACTCAATGTTTCAAGCAGTCACTACAATTGGTTATCCAGAATCAAGAATACTCCTAAGTCAATGTGTGATTTATTTAGCAACCTCACCAAAAAGCAATGCTTCATATCTTGCCATTAAAGAAGCGCAAAAATTAGTAAAACAAACAGGTGATTTATCGGTACCATTAGCTATAAGAAACGCACCAACAAAACTTATGAAAGAGCTTGGCTACGGAAAGGAATATCAATATTCCCACGATTATAAAGGCAATTTTATATGTCAAGAATATTTACCGAAAGAATTAGAAGGAACTAAGTTATATAACCCAGGACATAACCCAAAGGAAAATAGTTTTAGAATTTACTTAAAGAGTCTTTGGAAAGACAAATATGATTACTAGTTAGTTCTCAAATTTATAAACTATATTYTCGTTGCCAGCTTCCATTATTAAGTCTTTTGCTTCCTCAAAATAAACTTTATAAGTGTTTTTTTTAACATCAATATATTGTAATTCATCTTGTTTATATACTAACTTTCCTAGATATAATAAATCTTCATTTTCATTAGAAGATTCTTTATAGAATTTGTAATCTGTCTTTGTTTTTTTTAACAAAAAAACTTCATTTAAATAGCTATAGGTTGTGTATTTTGAAGATGGGAGGTTTTTAATGTTATTATTATCAAACGGGTTTATATTATCTAAATCATTATTAGCAACCTTATCGTTTTTTTTCACATACGTGCTAACATCACCAATTTCCCTTTGTTGAATACCTAATACTTCAATACTTTCAAATGATCTACGCATAGCTTCATAATACGCTTTCTTGAAGTTTTTTTCTTTACTTTTACCTTCATTAGATTTATAAACTTCAGCTCCATAACAATCTCTTAAAACAACTTCAATTTTTGTATATACAAATCCAGGAGAGCCAATTACATCAGCCCATAAACCATCACATCTTTGTACATTAACTGGTGTTTCTCTATCAAAATAAGCATGAAAACCATATTTATTAAATAGAAATTTAGTTAATGAGTTTAGTTGGTATTGATCTTTTTCATTTAAAAAATTATAGACCTCTGGAACGATAACATAACTATAGTCACTTAAGGATTTTTGAGAAATTCCAGTTGAAACAACACTTATAAACAAAAAGACTAGTAAATAAAACTTCTTCATTCTTTAGCAAAAATTAAATTAAAACCTAGCTGTAAAGATACACTTTTTGCTTTGGCAATATTTTCATACCATAATAAATTATCTGCAATTATATAAAAATTAACTTTACCAAAATTAGCAACCAAGCCCAAACCAATATTAGTAAATGAATATGAATCTGCTGTATAGGTAGCCTTTATTGACAAATAATTTGAAAAACGTCTATAATAAAATAAGGTTGCTGCTATTTGAGGGCCTTTTGGACGAAACATGCTATAATACTGAAAACCTACTGCCTGATTGTATTCTTGGTTCTCACCCATTTTCAAACAGTTACAAGCTCCACTTCCTCCTATTGCCTTCCCAAAATTATATTTTACAGAAGCATACATTTTTACAGGCCGCATTTGAGTATAAGAACTTGTAATAGTATCAATAGGAAATTCATTTTCAATTTCATCAACTAGATCATCATAATAGGGTGGTGTAGAATCTCCATTTCCTAATGGAGGAAACAATAATTCAATTCCATCCAATGTATATTCTCCATTTACCTTATAACTTTCTACATCTTTTTTATGAAATATAGCTCCAACATCTAATACACTTGCACTTGTTGTCCATTTTTCATTAATTTCATAGGTAGCGCCAATATCCACTCCTACTCCTAAATTTCCTCCAAAAAATGCCCTCCCTAAAACCCTACTCATTACTTGTGAACTTCCATTTAACTCACTTAATGAAGCAATTCCAGAGGTATTAACTGTAAGATCTGCATTATTAATAATGTGTTCATAAATATTGTTATCGGTTTCACTAATTCTAGTAACAAAGCTCCCTCTATTATTTACACTTCGGAAACTTAACATGCTTGAATAAATTTTTCCACGAAGTCCTACCGTAAACTTGTTATTTATTTTCTTATTTACTCCAAAATGATAAACCATTAATAAGTCTCCTGTTGTACTTATCTCGCCCAAATCAAATTCTTTATCAATATAGTTTGCATTTCCCTCCCAAGCTAAAATTGCTAAATCTCTTGGAAAATATAATACAAAATCTAATTCTTGGTAAACTCCACCCGAAAAATAAATTTCCTTTTTACTTTTCCAACCAAAATTTAAAACATCAATTTGTTGAGTTGCTGTAAAAAAGTCAGTGTTTTTTAACTCAAATATTTTATTTCGAATTCGATCATTAATATCTGTATTCGATTCTTGAAAAATATCATAAACTGAAACACCAGAAGACCCCCCATTTACATGAATTTGAGACAAAAAAGGAATCCCAATATGTTTTGAATAATTAATTCTTGTACCTGGATTTAACAACATAGACTGTGGTACTTCTTCAAGGCCATAAAGGACTTCTTTGTTTTGAGAAATCATAGAAAAACCCCAAAACATGCCGAAACATATTAAAAGATATTTCATTGAATAAATTTTAAATAATAAGTTGTTTTTGATTGTAATTTTAGTGTTCCATCAAGATTATCTACCGCTGAAGAAGCTTCAATACTTAATACCACTTTATCTGCCATAGTTAAGCTAACAATTTCATCTGTTTCAATATTCTCTATGTGTTCTGAAATTACAGGATTATTTAATTCTCCCGAAATAATTGGTATTGAAATTAGATAATGCTCTTCGTTATTCTCATCTAAAAACTGGAATTTCATTTCAAAATTTACAGGCATACTGTTTGTGTTTTTAAAATAAAATTCGGCTCTTTCTAAATTATCTACGGTAAACTCATCGTTTAAAAAATTAAAGTCGGTTGTGTCTGAAAGTACTAAATTATTGATTCCAACATCTGTAAATGTTTGTGAAGTTATATTTGAAAACAAAAAATCAAGTTCGATTATTGGAGTTATTTCAATAGCATCGGTTTGATTAAAGTCAGTATCTTTTATGCAAGCTGAAAAAAATAAGAGAACAGCAATGAATATAAGAGCTAGGGGAAACTTCTTTTTCATAGTTTAGTAATTTAATAATTAACGTTGTTGTGTTGCCTAATATTATCTTTATAAATAATTTATAATTTCAAGAAGGTTATCTACAGAAGCGTAGGTTTTAGGAATTTGCTCATTTCTATAATTATAAAACAAAGTTTGTAATCCAACATTTTCAGCTCCTAAAATATCTGCTTCAAAAGAATCTCCAATCATTATACTTTTCTTGACTAAAGCATTCGCCTTTTCTAAAGCTCTTTTAAATATAACAGGATTAGGTTTTTTTACCCCAATTTCTTCGGAAGTAGTAATGGTTTTAAAATATTTTTCAATTCCACTATTTTTAATCTTTTTATACTGAACATTCCCAAAACCATTGGTGATAATATGAAGCGTATATTTTTTAGATAAATAATCGAGTATTTCAAATGTTCCATTAAATAAATGATTGTCTAAAGGAAGCTCTTCTATGTACGAATCTGCTATTTCATCAATAATTCGCAAAGAAAACTCCATATTAAACTCTTTAAAAGCATCTTGTAATCGTCCTCTTCTTAAATCTTGTTTGCCTACTTTTTCATTTCTAAAAAGTCGCCAATATTCTAGATTAATTGGTTCGTAAACTTTTAAAAAAGTATTGATTTCAATACTTATTTGATGCTTTTTAAAAACCCTTGTAAAAGCAAGTCCAGAATTTTTATCAAAATCCCAAAGTGTATGGTCCAGATCGAAAAAAACATCTGTTATTTCCGAAATTTTATTCATTATTTGTTAGGTTTAGTAAAACTGATTTCCAATTTGAATCATTATTAATTTCCATAAAATCGTTGTTATTAAAAATCACAGAAAACATTCCGTTTACTTGTTTTACTGATCCTTCAATTTTAATTATAGCTGCGTTTCGTTGTGAAACAGAAATATTGTTCAAGCCTTTTGTAGTTAAGGAAATAGGCTGTATTAATAATGGCGTTACAATTTCATAATCTAAATCGTAAAACAAAAAAGGAGTACAAGTACTTGCTCTAAAACCAATTAAATTTTCATAGACCATGGTGAAATCTTTTTCTATTTCTAATTCAATTAAATTTCTGTAATTATCTGGTAGATTCACTAAATACTCTTCATTCATAGAGCTAATTAAATTACGATTAGTAATTGCTTCTATCTTTTCTTTTTCTACTTTCAATTCATTAACTTCTAATAAGTATTTCTTTGAAAATAGAATTCCAACTTGCATATAATCTGCGATATTTTTTACTAATAATTTAAATGCGTTTCGATTGGAGTTCATCCCTTCTTCAAAATTTACCGACTCACCAATAATAAAAAATACTGTAATTTTAGATTTCTTACTTTTTATTAAATTTATCAACCAATCAAAAGTAGTATAGGGATCTGTTTTAAATCCTAATAAAGAACCAAAACGGTGAAATATTGCTTTAAATTTTAATTTTGAAAGGTCTTTTATAATTCCAGAAAAAGACCGTAAAAAACCTTTGTTCCTATAAATAAAAGGCTGACTTGCATTAATAACTGTGTGATACGTAATTTTTCTTGATGAAAAAACTAACTGAGAAAAAGCTTCTGCTAAAATATTTTTAAATTTATACGCCCAAATATCAACTACGGGTTCTTGTAAAAATTCATTTTTAAATGCAATGCTTTCTGTAGCTAAAAACCGTCCTTTTTCATCTTTTACATGGGGTAAATATTCCTCGTACCTACTAAGAAGATAAAAACTTGCCGAAAAAATATCGAAAGGCAATYTGCTTACTATTCCGGCAGAAAAAAAACATTTAGTTTCCTCCCATTCTTTTACCGTTATTTCAATGTCATCAAATCCTTGCTGATTTAACAAACCATAACTCTGAACAAAAAACTCATTCCCCATCGGTTTTTTTCCATAAGATAATTTAGCATCCGAATAGGCAATAAATTCCTCAATCTGTGAGGTNAATCCAATTTCAATCCCTAAAATTCGAGTACAAATATGTTTGAATACATACGTAATGCGAGGAGTAATTTTTTGGGAATAAATTAATAGGTTCATTCGTATTAAAGTAGGTTTTCGTCTGCAAAGCTAAAATACGCTTTTTCAGTAATAATTACATGATCCAATACTTTTATATCTAAACTTTCACCAGCAGTTTTTAGTTTTTGAGTGATGTTTTTATCTGCCTGACTTGGTTTTAATGTACCTGAAGGATGGTTGTGTGTTAATATCAATCCTACTGCCCCTAATTGTAAAGCTGTTTTTAAAACCAAACGAACATCTACCAAAGTCCCAGTGATTCCGCCTTTACTTAATTGTGATTTTTCTAATACTTTGTTAGAATTATTCAAATAAAGAATCCAAAATTCTTCGTGTGGCAACTCTCCAATTATAGGTTGCATTAGTTCAAAAACCGATGAACTTGAGGTGATTTTTTTTCTCTCCAAGGCTTCCTCTCCTCTTCGTCTTCTTCCTATTTCTAGTGCTGCGACTATACTCACTGCTTTAGCTTCGCCTATTCCTTTAAATTTTATTAATTCGCTTACAGAGAGTTTTCCTAGCCCGTTTAAATTATCTTCAACCGAGTTTAAAATTCGTTTGCTTAATGCCACAGCACTTTCATCTCTGTTTCCAGAGCCAATTAATATGGCTATTAATTCTGCATTGCTTAATATAYTTTTTCCTTTCTGAAGTAATTTTTCTCTAGGACGATCATCTTCGCTCCAATTTTTAATTGAAAAAGAGGGTGTTGTTTCTTTCAAAATGAATGATTTTAATTTAAGGGGAGACTATAAAGATAATGATGTATATTTAAATCTGAAAAAAAACAGCTATGAAATCACTTTTTGAAACCGAAGCACACAACGAAATTACCACCAGAATTAACAACTTAACCGAAGCTTCAAAAGCAGAATGGGGAAAAATGAACGTAGGTCAAATGCTTACTCATTGTCAAAAACCTTTCGATGTAATTAATGGAGATTTAAAAATGGAAGCTAAAATTGGTTTTATGAAAAAATTTATTTTTTCCTTAATGAAATCTGTAATGTACAATGACAGACCTTGGAGAAAAAACATTCCAACTGGTGAAGGTTTTGTAATTACAGAGCAAGTTGACTTTAATCCTGAAAGAGAGAAATTACTAAACTTAGTTAACGAATTTAGTAAAAAGAAGAACCAAACCAAATGGGCACCTCATCCTGTCTTTGGTAAATTTACACAAGAACAATACGGAAAAATGAATTATAAACACTTGGATCATCATTTAAAGCAATTTGGAGCGTGATCAGTTTGCAGTAACCAGTATGCAGTCTGCTTTTGAACAAAAAATTAAACATTTTTTATTTTGAAAAATTATCCGCCTCCTTACCACCTTTCACAAAACAAAAATAAAATGATCGCCATTATTAAGCAATATCCTTTGGCGATGTTAGTTTCTGTGAAAGATAATAAACCGTTAATTACACATTTACCTGTTATTTATAATGAAGAAACTGGAAAATTAGTGGGTCATATAGATTTAAACAACACTCAAGCTAATTTGTTAAAAGAGAATAAAGAAGTGACACTGGTTTTTAAGGGACTCGACACTTACATTTCGCCATGTGTTTACACTACTGAGCAGCTTCCTACTTGGAATTATATAATAGTCCATATAACAGGAAATGTTACAGCAATTACAAATCCTGAAAAAGCAAAACAAACTATGGTTTCTATGACTAAGTTTTTAGAGGCTCCAGATCATAAATTCCACTTAGCAATTAACAATCCGAAAATGGATAAATTTATCCATTACATTCATGCTTTTGAAATTGAAATTACTCATTGGGAAGGAAAATTTAAACTTTCACAGGATAAATGCGAGCAAGATCAAGAAAATGCAAAACAAGAACTCATAAAAAAATCCAATGAGGATATCACTGGATTTATCAATACTATTTATAAGTAAGTTAATCTACTATTTCATATTCAATTAGTCTTTTCTCCCAACGATACTGTGAAGTTGAAACTGCTGAGTATTGTCTATAAATTTCTCCAATTCCATCAGAAAAATATATTTCATCCCGACCTGGAAATATATCTCCAGTTTCATGAATAGCATAAATTTCATTTTGTTTACATAAAAATGTACCTGCTTCAACGGTAATGTTTTCTTCAGTTCCCAATAATACTCCATACACATCTCCCCAAGTATTATTATAAATTAGATAATCATCTGTATTTTCATTTGAGAATAATATAGGATGATCATGGTCTAATGCAATTAAATAGCCTAAAGAATCTCTTACATTTTTCGTGGTAATCCCGTTTTCAGGAGCAATTGAAAAACCATTTTCGTTTCCTGTTGTAGTACTTTGAAATACAAAATAGGCTTCGCCATCTATTTCGGTTGTTTCGATAATTAACAATTCTTCGATAATTCCCAAGGTTTCAAAATCTTCGGTTTGATCTATTCTTTTAAAATATTCATACGTCCAATTGTTTCCAGTTTTTAATGCATAAAAATTTTCTTCAACCTCTTATTCTTGCTCATCTTGAGATGAATCATCATCATTATTACATGCAATAAAAAATAGGGAGAAAAATAAACTTACATAAAAAACTCTTTTCATAATTAAATGGTTTTGGTTAATAAAAGTAGTTTTAAATATAGGCTATTGGTGTTTTGTAATGTTATAACGAGAGGTTTTAATAATTAGTATATTAAATAAACTACTAGTTATATTTCAAAAGATTGCTTCGTCATATCTTCCTCGCAAAGACATTCTAGTTTTAATTAATCAATCCTTTTACCTCATCAAAATCCAAACCGCCATAATTACCACTACTCATTAATAAAAGGGAAGTGTTTTCAAGTTCTTGAGAAAATAAAAAGGTTTTAAATTCTTCAGGATTGGTATAAATAATCAAATCATCTCTCTGAAATGCAGCTGCAATTTGCTGACTCGAAATTGCTTCTAACTTTTTTATCTCAACAGCATGTGGCGAATAAAAAACGACTGCTTTATCTGCTGCATCTAATGCTCCTTTATATTCAGATRAAAATTCTGGATTTAAACTGCTGTAGGTATGTAACTCTAAACAGGCGGTTAGTTGTCTTCCTGGAAATTGTTTTTTAACAGCTTGGGTTGTTGCTTTTACCTTACTTGGCGAGTGTGCAAAATCTTTATAAATAGCACTTGTAGGAGCTGTAGCAATTTTCTCTAATCGTTTGCTAGCTCCTTGAAAGATAGAAATCGCTTCATAAAAATCTTCATCTCCAATTCCCATTTGTTGACAAATCCAYTTGGCTCCWGCTARATTATTYARRTTATGATCTCCAATAATTTCAACAGGAATRGGKCCTTCAAAAGTCATTAAAAAGGTTTTTCCTTCATCTATAAAATACTCTGGAGTTTGATAGGGAAATTTCCGAATGGCATTTTCCGAAGCTTCCACAATTTCTTTTACCTCTTCATCTTCTTCATTATAAGTAATACTTCCGCCTTCTACGATTGAATCAACAAAAATCCGAAACTGCTCCACATACCCTTCATAAGTAGGAAACACATTGATATGATCCCAAGCAATTCCGCTAATCAATGCAATATTTGGTTTGTACAAATGAAATTTTGGACGCCTATCAATTGGCGAACTTAAATATTCATCGCCTTCCAAAACGATAAAATCATTATCCTCTGTGAGCTTTACCATCACATCAAACCCATCTAATTGTGCACCCACCATATAATCTACATCGCGATTATGGTAATGCATCACGTGAAGAATCATCGAGGTAATAGTTGTTTTTCCGTGACTTCCACCAATTACTACGCGTGTTTTATGTTTGGATTGTTCGTATAAAAACTCTGGATAAGAATAAATTTTCAGCCCTAATTCTTGTGCTTTTAAAAGCTCAGGATTGTCTTCTTTGGCGTGCATTCCTAAAACTATAGCGTCTAGGTTATTAGTGATTTTTTCAGGAAACCAACCAAATGTTTCAGGTAATATTCCTCTTGCAGCTAACCTGCTTTTTGAAGGATCAAAAATTTCATCATCACTCCCAGTTATGGTATCTCCTTTTAAATGAAGTGCTAATGCTAGATTGTGCATTGCTGCTCCGCCAATTGCTATAAAATGTATGTTCATCTATAAAATCTTAGTAATTGTAAAGATACGTATTGATTTATAATTGATGATTTAAGATTAACGTTTTTTGATTATTGATTGCTGATTTTTGAAGAGAATATTAATTCTATTGGAAAGTTATTTCACAAAGTTGCACAAAGAAGACACAAAGTTACTCGGAGAAATTGAAGTTAAAAATAAAACTGTCTTCTCGAGGTACGAAACGATCTCTTGATTATAAAAAAGATGACACTACATCTTCAAAATCAATTCTTTTTCTTTTTGGGCAGGTTTAAATTCGGGTTGAAAATTAAGAGATTTCTCAATCCATTTTAAAGCTAAAACTTTCTCGTTTTTATGACGGTAGATTTGTGCTAATCTATAATAAGGCCATTCTAAAGGGATTCCGTCTTCAGGTTTGTAGTTGTCTATATATTTGAGCAGGCAATTTTCTCCTTTTTCCAATTCCAAATTATAAGCAGCAGAAACTTTTCCTAATTGATAATTGAGAGAATTTCTTTGAAGTTTATTATTGGCATTTTCAATGGTATTAATTGCTTTTTGATGTTCTCCTTCATTTTCATACAAGTCGGTTAATTTCTGAAAACAAGTAAGCGACCCTCCAACCTCAACAGCTTTTAAATAATTTTCTTCAGCTAATTCTGCTTCCTCTTTATGTTCATAAATATAGCCTTTAGACAAATAATGATCGACTAAAGAAATGGTTTCTAATTCGTTGGAATAACTAAATGCTTTTTTATAACTTCCTCCTATTATTCCTGGTAATTCGGTATAAAACACCACCAATGCCCAATGAGCATCTATGTGATTTTCATCTAATTTAATGGTTGTTAAAAATTCATCTCTTACATCATCTATCATAAAAAACGCAGCGATTGCATTGTTTCTAACTGCCTGCATYCCCATAGCACCACCATATTTATAATGATATTCTGGATTTCTGGGTTCTAACTCAACTAATTTCTGAAAAACAAATACTGCTTCATCCCATTTTTCTTGTGCTGCATAAGTTTCACCTAAAAGCTGGAGTGATTTTTTATTGTTAGGGCTTTCTTTTAAAATAGAAACCAACCCATTTTCCGCATTCAAATACTCCTTATTCTGAAATAAAGAATCGGCTTCAGAAAAAATCATTTGCCCAAAACTTAAAAGAGGAAAAAGAAATATGAAAAGATATTTTATCATACTATTTTGACGAAAAACAAAGTTTTACTTTCTGAAAAATGCTGTTTATTTTTTCTTAGGAGGATACCCACTTAACATCTTACTTATCAAACTAAAGTAATACGCATCTTTTTGAGCTGAATTTGCTTTTACTTTTAAAACATCATTCCCTTCGGCTTTCCAAATTAGTTTATCAGCTTTTTCACCTATAAAATCAAAAGTTAATTGTTGATTAATTTCATTGCCTCCAACAGGAACTCCACCACTTACACCAACACCGCCGTTATGACCTCCACCACCAACTCCAAAACCAATAGTAGTACTAGATTGGGTGATAAATTCGCTTGCGAAAAAATTAATTAATATATCAGGCGTTTCACTCTTTACAAAACCTCTTAATTGTAAGATACTATCGGTCGATTTTATAACCCTAGCATTATCCAACTCACTTAAATTAGAGCTAATATTTGGATAAAAATTATAGCTTTTATAACCCGAAAAATCGGTTTGTGTATCGTAGTCGTAATTGACTGTTGCTCCGCAAGAGATCAGAATTACTGTAGCAACTAGTAGTAGTAAATATTTCATAGATTTTTTTGTGAAGATAAGAAATATAGAGATTATCAGAAAACCAAACTACTCATTCAACATCTCCCAAAGTTTATCTTTCAATTCAACAAGACCTTGTTGTGCAACCGATGAGAAAAATAAATAAGGAATATCTTTAAAATCTATATCCAATTCAGCTTTCATTTCTGCTTTTAATTCATCGTCCAACATATCGGATTTTGAAATAGCAACCAATCGATCTTTGTCCAACATTTCTGGATTGTAACGTCGAAGTTCATCCAACAAAATATCGTATTGTTTTTTAATGTCGTCTGCATCTGCAGGAATTAAAAATAACAAAGTAGAATTACGTTCTATATGTCGTAAAAAGTAATGACCCAATCCTTTTCCTTCAGCAGCCCCTTCAATAATTCCAGGTATATCTGCCATTACAAAAGTTTGACCATCTCTATAATCTACAATTCCTAAATTGGGTTTTAAAGTAGTAAACTCATAGTTGGCAATTTTGGGTTTTGCCGCAGTGACTACAGATAGTAAAGTAGATTTTCCAGCATTCGGAAATCCTACTAATCCAACATCTGCCAATACTTTTAATTCTAAAGTAATATCTACCTCAACCCCATCTAAACCAGGTTGTGCGTACCGTGGCGTTTGATTGGTGGAACTTTTAAAATGGTTATTTCCCAAACCACCTTTTCCTCCTTGAGCTATGATAACTTCTTGTCCTTCTTCAGTAATTTCAAGGATAATATTTTGAGTTTCGGTATCCCTTACAACGGTTCCCAACGGCACTTCAATATACACATCATCGCCATCGGCTCCTGTACTTGTTTGCTTACTTCCAGCTCCACCGTGACCAGCTTTAAAATGACGTCTAAATTTTAAATGATATAGTGTCCAAAGGTTTCTGTTTGCCCTTAGTATTATATGACCTCCACGACCACCATCACCTCCATCGGGTCCTCCCTTTGGAATGTATTTTTCACGTCGTAAATGTGCACTTCCTTGTCCTCCTTTTCCAGAAGTAAGGTGCATTTTTACGTAATCTACAAAATTTCCTTCAGTCATATTTTTATTCCCTGCCTACGTAGGGATCTTATTATTACCCGCGAAGACGGGTATCTTATTTTTGTCATTCCGTGAAACGACACGGAATCTAATTAAACATTAAGGTAGCTTCAAAAGATTCCGAAACAAGTTCGGAATGACAGCCTAAAGGCCATCAATCACCTCACACAAACGTTCCGTAATATCTTCAATACTACCTACACCATCAACACCAAAATATTTATTTTGTTCTTGGTAATACTCTTTTAAAACTGCTGTTTTTGTTTCGTATTCGTTAAAACGATTTCTGATTTTACTTTCATCTTGATCGTCAGGTCTTCCGCTAGTTTCTCCTCTTTTCAACAATCTTGCTACTAATAAATCTTCAGCAACTTCTAAAGCTACCATCCCGTTAATTCCTTCTCCCTTTTCAGCTAAAAATTCGTCCAACGCTTTTGCTTGAGAATTTGTTCTTGGAAATCCATCAAATATAAATCCGTTAGCATCTACATTTTTATCAACTTCCGTTTTTAACATATCAATTGTTACTTCATCCGGAACCAAATCGCCTTTATTCATAAAGGATTTGGCCAACATACCTAATTCGGTTTCATTTTTAATATTGTATCTAAAAACATCTCCAGTTGAGATATGTTTCAAGTTGTATTTTTCTTTTAACACATCTGCTTGCGTTCCTTTTCCAGCACCAGGAGGGCCAAATAAAACGATATTTTTCATTTTTCGGGGTTTTAACTTATATATAGTATTCAAATTTCTTCCTAATCCGTCGTAATCCAATCCGTAACCAACAATAAAATCGTTTTCAATTTCCATTCCCACATAATCAATCGGATAGTTTTTCGTAAAAGCCAACGGTTTATAAAACATCGTTGCAATCTTGTAACTATTCACTTCTTCTTGCTGAAGGATTTTAATAATGGCTTCAATCGTATTTCCTGAGTCCACAATATCTTCCACAATAATCACGTCGCGTCCTTTTAATGAAGGCTCCACTCCCATCACGGTCGAAATATTTCCGGTAGATTGCGTTCCTTTGTACGAAGCCACTTTAATAAAACTCATTTCGCAATTACCATCAAACTTTCTAATAATATCTGAAGCGAAGAAAAAAGCACCGTTCAAAACCGTTAAAAAGACAGGTTTTCTGCCTTTATAATCATCATTTATTCTTACTACAACTCCGTTAACTGCTTGGCTTATTTGTGTTGCTGAAATAAACTCTTCGAAAAACAAATCGTGTAACTGAATCATTTTTATATACTTTTTTATTGAAAAAATACCGTTGCAATTTGCTTCGGAAATTAAAGGTGCAAAGATACTTAATAGATTTTAGATTAATGATTAACGGTTGATGATTTTTAAAACCATCCACTTAAAATCATACATTTTATTTTAAGCCACTAATCCCCTAATCTTACAAAATATTAAATCTTATCGTTCAATAATTGACTCAAATTTCTAAAAATCTAAAAATTTTTTTAATTTGTGATATTGCAAATGATATTTATTAAAATAAAATTTGTGAATTCGTGGCAAAAACCATAAAATATAAAAATATAATTTTACGCTGTGAATCCTTCATCTCAATTAAAAAGACTCAAATAAAAGGCTTATTTTTGCAGCTAATTGAATAATTATGACTCCTTATTTTTCTTCAAATTTCACATTAGGCATCTTAGGTGGTGGTCAATTAGGAAAGATGCTTTTATACGAAACCAGAAAATTCGATATTAAAACATCTGTTTTAGATCCTAGTATTGAAGCACCTTGCAAGATTGCTTGTGATGAATTTGAAGTTGGAAATTTAATGGATTTCGATACCGTTTATAATTTCGGAAAAAAGGTAGATACCCTTACTTTTGAAATTGAACACGTTAATATTGAAGCCTTAGAAAAATTGGTTTCAGAAGGAATTACCGTGTATCCTTCTCCTGAAACACTTCGAAATATTAATAATAAGGCAGTTCAAAAGCAATTTTACAAAGAACACAATATCCCAACTTCTCCATTTTCAATTTTTGAAACAAAGTCTGATTTATTGAAATCTATTTCAGAAAGTAAGCTCAATTTCCCTTTTGTTTGGAAGCAAAGTACTGGAGGTTACGATGGTATGGGTGTAAAGATGATTCGGAACAATGACGATTTAAAATCGCTTCCCGATACTTCGTGTATTTCAGAAGAACTCATTAATTTTAAAAATGAATTGGCGGTTATTGTAGCCCGAAATCCGAAAGGAGAAATTAAAACCTATCCAATTGTTGAAATGGAATTTCATCCGGAAGCCAATCAAGTAGAATATGTAATTTGCCCTGCTCGTATAAGTGATGAAGTTTCAGAAAAAGCAAGAGCTATTGCTGTAAAAGTTTCGGAAGCATTTCAACACGTAGGATTATTGGCGGTGGAATTATTTCAGACAGAAAACGATGAAATTATAGTCAACGAAGTAGCGCCAAGACCCCATAATAGTGGGCATTACAGTATTGAAGGAAGTGTTACCAATCAGTTTGAACAACATCTACGAGCCATTTTAAACCTTCCATTAGGTGATACAAAAAGCAAACTTGCTGCTATTATGGTCAACCTTGTGGGAGCTGAAAATCACACAGGAAACGTAATCTATAAAAACATCTCAACTATTTTAGCATTAGAAGGAGTTACTCCACATATCTATGGAAAAAAACAAACCAGACCTTTCCGTAAAATGGGACACGTAACTATTGTAAATAAAGACATTAAAGCAGCACATAAAATTGCTGAAGAAGTAAAACGAACCATTGAAGTAATAAGTGAATAGGAAATTACATTTTTGGAATTTGGAATTTAAAATTTGGAATTTATGAAAGTAGGAATCATTATGGGAAGCACTAGTGACCTCCCAATTATGCAAGAAGCTATCGATATTTTAAAAGGTTTCGATATTGAAATAGAAGTCGATATTGTTTCGGCACACCGTACCCCCGAAAAATTATTTGATTACGGAAAAAATGCCCATACCAGAGGGTTTTCAGTAATTATTGCTGGAGCTGGAGGAGCAGCACATTTACCAGGAATGATTGCATCTTTATCGCCATTACCTGTGATTGGAGTTCCAGTAAAATCTAGAAATTCTATTGATGGCTGGGACTCTATCCTATCCATTTTACAAATGCCGGGCGGAGTTCCAGTAGCAACCGTTGCTTTAGACGGAGCAAAAAATGCAGGGATTCTAGCAGCACAAATCATAGGAACTAGCGATAAATGTGTCCTCGATAAAATCTTAGCCTATAAAGAAGGTTTAAAAATTAAGGTGGAGGAAGGTGCTAAGAATTTGAAGAAATAACAATACATTTTAAATGAACCTGAATGTCCGATCGATTTTGGTCATTGAGCGTAGTCGAAATGCAGTCAAGACAAATAAAAAAATAATTTTATTCACATAATCCTTTGTGACCTCTGTGAAAAGCTTTGAGAACTTTGTGGCTAATTTTAAACCTTTTTTGATCAACGATTGGAGATTGACGATTTTTGATTTATTGAATTACTAATAACGAACATTATCATTATAAACATCCTAATACCCACAACCAAATTACCTACAAACCTTATATGAACCCACTTTTAAAAACATTCAATACCGCTCCTTTTTCAGAAATTAAAAACGAGTATTTCTCACCTGCAATCAAACAATTAATTGAAGAAACTAAATCTGAAATTGACGCAATTACAAACAATAATGAAACTCCCACTTTTAAAAATACGGTAGAAGCATTAGAAAATACCGGACAACAATTAGATAGAGTTACTAGTATTTTTTTTAATCTGAATAGCGCTGAAACCAACGATGAAATTCAAGAAATAGCACAGGAAGTTTCTCCCTTATTATCAGATTTTGGGAATGACATTCTTTTAAACGAAAAATTATTCAAAAGAGTAAAACAAGTATTTGATTCAAAAGACTCACTTGTTTTAAATAAAGAACAACAAACATTACTCGAAAAACAATACAAAGGTTTTTCCAGAAACGGAGCGAATCTTTCTGAAGAAGATAAAATAAAACTTCGTGAAATTGACAATCAGCTTTCCAAACTTAAATTAAACTTCGGAGAAAATGTATTAGCAGAAACCAATGCTTTTCAACTTCATTTAACTTCCGAAGAAGATTTAACAGGCTTGCCAGATGGCGTTAAGGAAATGGCTGCACAAACCGCCAAAGAAAAAGAACTCGAAGGCTGGGTTTTTACCTTGGACTATCCAAGTTATGTCCCTTTWGTAACCTATGCCGATAATCGAGAACTTAGAAAAAAAATAGCTTTGGCTTTTGGAGCACGGGCTTTTCAGAATAACGAATTTGACAATCAAAACAATGTGTTGGAAATAGCAAAATTGCGTTTTCAAAGAGCCGAATTATTAGGTTACAAATCACACGCTCATTTTGTTTTGGAAGAACGAATGGCAAAAACACCTGAAAAAGTATTTAGTTTTCTAAATGAATTATTAGAAAAAGCACAACCAGCAGCTATTAAAGAGTTTAAAAACTTAGAAGAATTTGCAAAAGAGTTAGACAATATCGACCAACTTGAAAAATGGGACGGTGCTTATTATTCAGAAAAACTGAAACAAAAATTATTCGATTTAGATGATGAGCAGTTAAAACCCTATTTTAAATTAGAGAATGTAATTGAAGGTGTTTTTACCGTTGCCAACAAACTATTTAATCTTCAATTTAAAGAAGTTTTAGATATTGATAAATACCATAAAGATGTAAAAACATATCGAGTAACAGATTCCGAAGATAAGTTAGTTGCTATTTTTTATGCAGATTTCCATCCTCGTGAAGGAAAACGTGGTGGTGCTTGGATGACTTCCTATAAACCGCAACAAAAAATAAACGGCTCTAAAAACGACCGACCTCATATTTCTAATGTATGCAACTTCACCAAACCTACTAAGAGTAAACCTTCTCTTTTAACTTTTAATGAAGTAACTACTTTGTTTCATGAATTTGGCCACGGACTTCACGGAATGCTTGCCAACACCACTTATAAAGGACTTTCAGGAACTAATGTTTCTTGGGATTTTGTGGAGCTTCCAAGTCAGATTTTAGAAAACTGGTGTTATGAAAAAGAAACTTTAGAGCTCTTTGCTACTCATTATGAAACCGGAGAAGTAATTCCGATGGAACTAATTAATAAAATAAAAGCTTCCGCAACGTTTCACGAAGGAATGCAAACTTTACGTCAATTAAGTTTCGGGTTATTAGATATGGCTTGGCACGGCAGCGACCCTTCAGAAATTGATAACGTAAAAGATTTCGAGAAAGAAGCTTTTTCAAACACCCAACTATATCCCGATGTAGCAGAAAACTGTATGAGTACTGCTTTTTCTCATATTTTTCAAGGAGGATATTCCGCTGGATATTACAGTTATAAGTGGGCAGAAGTGTTAGATGCAGATGCCTTTGCTTACTTTCAGGAAAAAGGAATTTTTAATAAAGAGGTAGCTGATAAATTTAAAGACCACATTCTTTCACAAGGAGGAACGCAAGATCCTATGGATTTATACATAAGTTTCCGTGGGAAGAAACCAAATCCAGAGGCTTTATTAAAACGAGCTGGGCTTTTAAAACATTAACACCTTTTTAACCTAGTTCATAACTAAAACTTTGTTATTTTTGAAGCAATCATCGACCAAGCCCCTATGACTAAACATCAACTTGACCCAAATAAGTGGGTAGATCTTTATTCCGATTATCTTTTTAACTTTACGATTGTTCGTGTAAGCGATGCTGAAATTGCAAAAGATTTAATTTCAGAAACCTTTTTTGCTGGTCTTAAATCGAAAGATAACTTTAAGGGAGAAGCAAGTGAACGTACTTGGTTGATTTCTATTCTGAAACGAAAAATCATAGATCATTACCGAAAAATTAATTCTAATAAAGGGAAAGCTGAAGTTAGAATTACCTATAAAGACGATGAATCTGAAGGCGATTGGCTAGAAGAAAGAGTGAGCGACCCTTATGACAAGACAGCCGAAGATACGATGGAAAATACCGAGTTAGGATTGGCAATTATCAACTGTTTAGAAACTTTAAATAAAAAACAAGCCGCCATTTTTAAGATGAAAACTATCGATAATTTTGACACGGAAGCTATCTGTAATGAATACAATATCTCTGCGTCTAATCTTTGGGTAATAATACATAGAGCTCGTAAAGCGATGGTAGAATGCATGGAAAAAACCTGGTTTAAAAATTAGAATATGAAATGTGAGGAAGCAGGTCACGTTTGTGACAAAAATCAATACAAAGAAGCGAATTTTATGGAGCGTGTGCGACTTACCATACATTTAATATATTGCAGTGCTTGCCGAAAATACTCATTCAATAATAATAAATTGACAAAGGCTTTAAGAAAATCGAATATAAAAACTATTTCAGAAACTGATAAAAATGCTTTAAAAGAGCAATTTCAAAAAGAAATGAACAAATAATTCATCATTATATATAAAATTACCCACCATATAATAGGAATACTTTCCACCCAAAAAGAAGCATAATAATTCGATTGACTTCTTTTAGAATACAACAAAAATAAACTCAATAACACCACTGAAACCATCAATGAAATTTCAAATTCGAAATTTTCAATAGGTTTCAAAGACTCCAATAGTAACAATACGGAAAGCATTGTAATCCCAATAATTTTCGTTTTTCGAACACCTACCCTTTGCGGTAAAGTCCCCAAAGCCAAATCATCAAACTGAAGATCTCTAATTTCGAAAGGAAGCGTTAGTACAAATACAAAAAAGAAGCGTTGTATAAAACTTATCCATACTTCAATCCCAAAACTTACCCCTTCGTTTACCAAAGGAATTAATACGGTTACTCCTGACCAAACTAAAGCAACAATGGTTATTTTTAAGCCAGTAAAATTTCTTAAATTTTTGTATTTCAGAAAAGGAATGGCATAGAAAAAAGTTAACATTGCAAATCCACCAGTTATCAATAATGTTTCAAAAGAAAGTTGAAAAGCAAAATAGACTAGTGCAATTAATGAAACAATTTGTATTACTTTCAGAAACCCCCAAATTTCATTAAACCGAGTTCGAATCACTTCCGCATATTTCACAAAATTATATGCTGCGATAGTTCCAAAAAAAACAAAACCTAGTAAATTGTTTGAAACTGAAATAACATATTCAAAAGCAGTGATTTCAAGAAAAGCACAAACAGATAATGCGACAAGAATACTGCTGTTTATAAATGCTTTAAAAATGTTTTTCAGAATTTCCACCAAACAAAAGTAAGAAAGTAATTGCATTCATAATTATTAGTTAAAATATCCTTGGTTTTCAGAGAAAAATTTAGCTATTATTTCTAAAATTCGTAAATTCGCATTTCAAATTTTAAATCGAAATATGAACACAGATTCTTTCGCTCAACGACATATTGGTCCTAGAAAAAGTGACCTTCAAAAAATGTTTAAAACTATCGGCGTTTCTTCTATGGAAGAGCTTATAGACCAAACCATCCCAGATGATATTATTTTACCAAAAAGGCTTTCTTTAAAACCTGCAATGACCGAGTTAGAATACTTGGAACACAATGGAGAATTGGCTTCAAAAAACATACTCTTCAAAACCTATATTGGTTTGGGATATCACAATACTATTTTACCTCCAGTAATTCAACGAAATATTTTAGAAAATCCGGGTTGGTACACTGCTTACACACCTTATCAAGCTGAAATTGCCCAAGGGAGATTAGAAGCTTTGTTGAATTTTCAGACGATGGTTTGTGACTTAACAGGAATGGAATTAGCAAATGCTTCTCTTTTAGATGAAGCTACCGCAGCTGCCGAAGCAATGGCGTTATTATTCGCTTTGCGAGATCGAGCTCAGAAAAAAGCAGGAATTAACAAGTTTTTTGTTTCGGAAGATGTATTACCTCAAACTTCCTCTTTATTACAAACTAGAGCAATCCCTTTAGGAGTAGAATTGGTCTATGGAAACCACGAAGAATTTGGTTTCTCTTCAGAATTTTTCGGAACATTATTACAATATCCTGGAAAATACGGAAAAGTTCATAATTATAAATCATTTGTTGAAAAAGCACATGAAGCTCAAATAAAAGTAGCTGTTGCTGCCGATATTTTAAGTTTGGTTTTATTAGAAGCTCCAGGTAATTTTGGAGCAGATGTGGTGGTTGGAAGCACCCAACGATTTGGTGTTCCTTTGGGTTATGGTGGTCCTCACGCTGGATATTTTGCAACTAATGATGCTTTTAAAAGAAGTATTCCAGGAAGAATTATTGGAGTTACTAAAGATATGAATAATAATATGTCCTATCGGATGGCACTTCAAACTAGGGAGCAACATATTAAACGAGATAGAGCGACTTCAAATATTTGTACCGCTCAAGTTTTACTAGCAGTTATGGCTGGAATGTATGCGGTTTATCACGGACCAGACGGATTAAAATATATTGCCAATAAAGTACACAATACTACGGCAACATTAGCTGCAGCACTTCAAAAATTAGGATTCACACAAGCTAACAAAACCTATTTTGATACGCTTTTAGTTACTGCAGATAAGTCAGTTATCAAACCTATTGCCGAAGACAAAGAAATTAATTTCTATTATGTAGACGATTTCACACTTAGTATTTCCATCAATGAAACTACTTCGTTTTCAGATTTAAATACTATTATTTCAGTTTTTGCTGAAGCGTCAAATAACAACGGTTTTAAAGTAGATACTTTGTTAGATGCTCCTGCGGCAATCCCTTCAGAATTAAAAAGAAAAACAGATTTTTTAACAGACAAAGTGTTCAATMGTTATCATTCAGAAACCGAAATGATGCGATATATMAAGAAATTAGAACGTAAAGATTTATCCTTAAATCACTCGATGATTTCTTTAGGTTCATGTACTATGAAATTGAATGCTGCTGCCGAAATGCTTCCGTTAAGCAACCCACAATGGGGAGGAATGCATCCTTTTGTACCAGTAGAACAAGCGGAAGGATACCAAGAAATGTTACATAACCTTGAAGATCAACTTACCGAAACAACTGGTTTTGCAGCAACATCCTTACAACCTAATTCTGGTGCACAAGGAGAATTTGCAGGATTAATGGTGATTAGAGCGTATCACGAATCTCGTGATGATCAACATAGAAATATTTGTTTAATTCCTTCATCTGCACACGGTACAAATCCCGCAAGTGCTGTAATGGCTGGAATGAAAGTAGTAGTTACCAAAGCTACTGAAGAAGGAAACATAGATGTAAATGATTTACGTGAAAAAGCGATTTTACATAAAGATAATCTTGCAGCTTTAATGGTAACCTATCCATCTACTCACGGTGTTTATGAAGCTTCCATCAAAGAAATAACAAGTATCATTCACGAAAACGGCGGACAAGTTTATATGGATGGAGCTAATATGAATGCACAAGTTGCCTTGACAAATCCGGGAGCAATTGGTGCCGATGTTTGTCATTTAAATTTACACAAAACATTCGCCATTCCTCATGGAGGTGGAGGTCCTGGAGTAGGCCCAATTTGTGTTGCTGAACAATTGGTTCCGTTTTTACCAACCAATCCGGTGATTGAAACTGGAGGCGAAAAAGGAATTACGGCTATTTCCGCAGCTCCTTGGGGTTCTGCTTTGGTTTGTATGATTTCTTATGGTTATATATGTATGTTAGGCGAAAAAGGACTTAAAAAATCTACCGAATACGCTATATTAAATGCAAATTATATTAAAGAACGCTTACACGGATCTTACGAAGTATTATATGCTGGTGAACGAGGACGTGCAGCACACGAAATGATAGTTGATTGTCGTCCGTTTAAAGCCAACGGAATTGAAGTAACCGATATCGCTAAACGATTAATGGATTATGGTTTCCATGCGCCAACGGTTTCATTTCCTGTAGCAGGAACACTAATGATAGAACCTACCGAAAGTGAAAGTTTGGAAGAATTGAATCGTTTTTGTGATGCAATGATTTCTATTAGAAAAGAAATTGATGAAGCTACTTTAGACAATCCTAATAATGCTTTAAAAAATTCGCCTCATACACAGGCGATGGTAACTAGCGATACTTGGAGTTTTCCATACACCAGAAAACAAGCTGCATTTCCTTTACCTTATGTATCCGAAAATAAATTTTGGCCAACGGTAAGAAGAGTTGATGATGCTTATGGTGATCGCAACTTAATCTGTACTTGTACGCCGATTGAAGAGTTTATGACCGATTAATATTTTAAAAAAAGATGACTTAAAAAGCTTTTCTTTTGAAAAGCTTTTTTACATTTACCAACTCACAACAAAAATGAGTAGCTTATGGCTATAAAAATCACAGGTGTTGGAAGTTATATCCCCACAAAAATAACTCCAAATCAAGCATTCGAGTCGAATGAATTTTACAATGAAGATGGCACTCGGTTTAATGCCGAGAATAAAGTTATTATTCAGAAGTTTAAATCGATAACGGGGATTGAAGAAAGACGCTATGTTGAAAATCATTTAAACAATTCCGATATCGCTGCGATTGCCGCTCATAAAGCAATTGATGATGCCAATGTAGATGCAGAAGATTTAGACTATATTATTTTAGCTCAAAATTATGGCGATGTTAAATTTGGAAGTCACCAAAGTGATATGGTTCCGAGTATTGCCACTAGAGTGAAGCAAAAATTAGGAATTAAAAACCCTAAAAGTGTTGCTTACGATGTGATGTTTGGATGCCCAGGTTGGATTGAAGGAATGATACAAGCCAATGCTTTTATAAAAGCTGGAATTGCAGAAAAATGTTTGGTGGTTGGATCGGAAACTTTATCAAGAGTTGTTGACACCAACGATCGGGATTCTATGATTTTTAGTGATGGTGCTGGCGCTGTTGTATTAGAAAAAACCGAAGGAGAAGGTGGAATTTTAGCGCACGAATCGGCAACTCATGCTTATGAAGAAGCTAGTTATATTTTCTTTGGACAATCCTTTAATAAGGAAAATACCGACGGAACACGTTATATAAAAATGTTGGGTCGTAAAATTTACGAATTTGCTTTAAATCACGTTCCTAATGCAATGAAATCTTGTCTTGAGAAAGCAAATGTTGATATTAAAGATGTTAAGAAAATCCTGATTCATCAAGCAAATGAAAAGATGGATGAAGCGATTGTTATTCGTTTTTATAAATTATTTGGTTTGGAAATGCCCAAACATATAATGCCAATGTCTATTGACAAATTAGGAAATTCGAGTGTTGCAACCGTACCTACTTTATACGATTTGATTTTAAAAGGGGAAATGAAAGATCATCAAATAAACGAAGGCGATGTGATTATTTTTGCAAGTGTTGGTGCTGGAATGAACATTAATGCTATTGTTTATAAGGTGTAATTTGTTTTGAATTAATGTCATTCAGTCCCGATAACAATCGGGAGAAGCTTGCGAAGTGAAGAATCTCATGATATTAATTCTTTTTAATAAAATCCCTGCCTTCGGAGGGAGTAAACATGTACGAAAAAAACTTTCCACATAAACGCGATTTGATATATTTTTGAAACTAATAATTTGTACTATTTATTGAAATTTCTCCTCCAAGTAATATAAAATTATGAGAACAATTATCTACTCCATTATTTATAATAGTAAGGTTAATTACATAATAAGAAACATTTCTTATTATGTAATTAAGTTATTACCAGAAACATTCAAAATTCCTGTTTCAGGTGTTTTAAACTTAAAAACTAAAAACGGTACTATTAAAATTGCAACTAATCAAACAAGTTATTTAACTAAAGTATTATTTTGGAAAGGATATAAATATTTTGAATATTCTGAAATTTTTGAAGACCTATCAAAAAGCATTAATTGTTTTTTAGATATCGGTGCCAATATTGGTTACTATTCTTTAATTGCATCAAAAACAAATCGAAATATTAAAATATTCGCATTTGAACCAGCTAAAGGGCCAAAACACTATCTAAACAAAAACATTGAACTAAACAACTTTCAAAACAATATCAAACCAGTTGATATTGCTCTTTCTAACAAAGAAGGGATAATTGATTTTTATGAAGTTGAAAGTAAAAAATATAAAAATTTAAAATATAATTTATCTGGAGAACACAATGCAGGTACCAAAACAAAATCTCGAAACTTTGTAAAAAAACAAGTTAAAACGACAACACTTTCTAATTTTATCAAACATAATAAAATTGAAAATATAGATATTATTAAGATAGACACAGAAGGTACTGAAGTTGATATTTTAAAATCTGGTAAAAATGAAATTAAGCAGTATCAGCCAATAATAATTTGCGAAACTTTATTTAATACAACAGAAAACGAACTAGATGATTTTTTTAGTTCGCTTGGTTATGTTTTTTATAATCACACAGATAAAGGCCTAGTTGAAGTAGATACAATTAAAAGAACAGAAGATAACGAAGTAAGAAATTGTTTTTTTGTGCCAAAAAATAAAATAAAACTAATAAATAAGTATATAGCAAAAACCTCTATTTCAAATTAAAATAAGATAAGTCCGGTTAATAAAATTGGATTTCGTCCAATTCTTAGGCGATTTAGTCCTCGTTTTTATTTGGTGTATGCAGAACGGAGCTAATTATTCTTTGATTAGTTTATAACTGGAAATGCTCCCTTTTTCTGTAACAACATTAATAATATATTCTCCAACAGGTAAATAAGCTACATTAAATTGGTTTGATTTTACGGAATTAAAACTTAGGACTTCTCTACCTAACATATCAAATACCTGAATAGTATTTACATTTGTAATATCACTTAAACTGAAAGCGTTTCTAGTTGGATTGGGATAAAGAAATATATTATTTGGAGTGTTTAAATCTTCAATTGAAAGGATTAATCCTAGTTTAATAACCCAAGCAGCTCCTTTTCTGTACCCGTTTTCACTATCACCAAACGCTCCAATAATAAAGGAATAATTCAATCCATCTTCAATCATTGTAGAGACAGAATATCCGAAAAAATCTCCTTCAACTAACTCTCCATCAAAGCCCATCAATCCATCAGAATATTTTTGAAAACTATCAACCTTCCCGTCTGAATTTAGGTTTAAAATGTAAAAAAAGCCAATTCTATCGTTTTGTCCATTATAATTTCCACAACCAATAATAATTTCAGTTTTACCATCACCATTAATGTCTTGAGTTAAATCAATTGAAACTCCAAAAAGACTATCTTCTTCTAAGGTTTCATTAAAATCACCTTCCGTTTCACTAATTTTTTGATATGCTTTTACAGTTCCATCTATATTCATAAATAATATATATACAGCACCTTTGTTTATTCCTCCATCATTATCTCTATATGCTCCCACAGCCAAATCGATAACTCCATCATTATCTAAATCTCCAATATTAGTGACTGAACCTCCAAAATAATCTTTATAACTTAAAGGTGCTTCAAAATCACCTTGTGTATCACTAATTTTCTGATGAGAATTTACTGTAAAATCTGAATTTAAAAACAAGACCCAAACTGCTCCTCTTTCATCTCCACCATCGCCATCTCTTCTAGCTCCAACAGCGATATCAATATTGCCATCATTATTTAAGTCGCCAATATTAGCAATATCGGACCCAAAAACATCCCAAACATCTAAAACTCCAGTAAAACCACCTTGGGTATCACTTATTTTTTGATATGAATTAACATTTCCAGATTCTGTTAAAGATAAAATCCAAACTGCTCCATGTCTATAACCTCCATCTCCATCATATTCTGCTCCTACAGCAATTTCAATAAATCCGTCTGAATTTATGTCCCCTAAATACGATAATGATCTACCGAAATAATCCCACTCTTCCATTTGTCCATTAAATTCACCTTCAATTGCGCTTATTTTTTGAAATGAACTTACAGCCCCATTAGAGTTTAAAAACAAAACATAAATTGCTCCAACATTAAATGCGCCATCATCATCTTGTAATGCACTTACAATTACATCACTTATTCCATCTCCATTCAAATCACCTATACTTTCAACAGCATGTCCAAACCAATCATCATTGTCTAAACTTATATATAAATCACCATTAACATCATTAATTTTTTGGAAACTAGTAACATTATATACTTGACCAATAGCAAGGTTAAAACAAATCATTTGTAAAAAAATGATAAAGAAATTTTTCATATTTTTTTATTTATATCATAAATATAATTGTTTTTATTAATCTTGCAAAGTATTATGTTTAATATCTACATCATCATACCAGCCCACAACGAAGAATTGTTTTTAACAAAGACGCTTCAATCGTTGGTAGAACAAACTTTTTTACCAACAAAAATTATTGTTGTTAATGATAATTCTACAGATAATACGCAGAATATTATTGATGAATTTTCTAAAAAGCATTCTTTTATTATTGGCTTTAAAACAAACTCCGAAGCTACTCATCAACCCGGAAGTAAAGTGATAAACGCCTTTAACAAAGGGTTTAAAACTACTGACAATAACTTTGATATCATTTGTAAATTTGATGCAGATCTTATTTTTCCAAATGATTATTTAAAGAAAATCAAAACTGCTTTTGAAACAAATCCTACTTGTGGAATGGTTGGTGGTTTCTGTTTTATTGAAAAAAATAACACTTGGATTCTTGAAAACCTTACCAATAAAGATCATATCCGTGGTGCTTTAAAAGCGTATCGCAAAGAATGTTTCCAACATATTGGAGGGCTTAAAAACACGATGGGCTGGGACACCGTCGATGAACTCCTAGCAAAATACCACGGTTGGCAAGTTTGCACAGACGAGAGTTTACACGTAAAACACTTAAAACCTACAGGAACAAATTATTCCAAATCTTCAAAGTACAAGCAAGGCGAAGCTTTTTATAAAATGCGTTATGGTTTGTGGCTGACATTAATCGCTTCTTTAAAATTAGCGGTTAATAAAAAAAGTATGGTGTTTTTTGTAAATACTATGAAAGGTTATTTTAAATCGAACGCTGCAAAATTACCTTTTATAGTTTCAGAAAAAGAAGGAGTGTTTATTCGAGAATTGCGTTGGAAAGGGATTAAGAAGAAGTTGTTTTAAGCTAGACCTAGTAGGTTTTTGAAACCTACTAGGTCTGTGAATTTATCTTCCATGAGGTTCTAAATTAGGTAAGGGTTGATTGTTTTTTAAAAACTTATCGAACCAAGCTTTTACTTGATCGTTTACTTCTTGTTTAAATTCGCTTAATCCGTGATCGCCTCCTTCAAACATGATCAAACGATACGGGACTTTATATTTTTGCAGTTCCAATACCATTTTTATGGATTGTTCTGGAATCACTCTCCAATCTGAAGTTCCGTGTAACAATAGCATTGGCGTAGTTTTAGGTAATTTATCTACGTGATAAATAGCAGAACGAATTTTCATCACTGAGTCTTTATTTTTTTCGTAACCGGGCATTAATTCGCTATAGACATACACGCCCATTTCGCCGCCTCGTTTATCGTCCATTTCTTTGAGGTTTGTTACAGCTCCTCCAACGGCTGCGGCTTTAAATTGGTTGGATTTCATCAAGGCTAAATAAGTCATCATTCCGCCGCGACTCCATCCGTACAAACCAATATTTTTTTCATCTGCAAAAGGAATGTTTTTAGCAACATCTACTAAGTTTAAAACATCGTTTACATCGCTTCCTCCAAATTCTTCCATTCCTTCTCCTCCATCATTTCCGCGATATTGACTAGCTAACACTACATAACCCCAACTTGCAGCTTTAGCAATAATGAAAGTCATTTTATATTCATTTAGATTTCCAAATTCCCGATTTCCACCTCGATTATAGATAATAACAGGAAGCTTTTCTGAAGTATCTTTTGGATAAGCCATATATCCTTTTACTTTCAGTCCGTCACTTTCATAGAAAAACACTTTCATTTCTACGGCTGCTAAATAATTGTAGTTGGTTTTTAGATTTCCTTCACCATCAGAAACTCTTTGGTATAAAGTATCAAACGCTTGAAGGCTAAAATCTGCTTCTGAAATTATTTTTCCGTTTTGAGAATAAATTTGAAGGCAAATTAAAAGGAACGTTACTATTGAAAAAAAGATTTTATTCATGTTTTTATATTTTATAGGAACACTCCTGAAGTGTCGGAATTACAGAATATACGGATGCTCATTGATTATTTCTTTAGTAATTCTGAAGGGTTCAATTCTTTTCCATCAATAAAAATTCTGTCAATCGAATTTAGGTTTTCTAAATCTTCCAACGGATTTTTATTGAGTATTAATAAATCGGCTTCAAACCCTTCTTCAATCCTTCCTATCTTCCAACCAAATGCTTTATTGAAATTTGAAGTGGTTGCTGCTAGAACTTCCTCGATAGAAAGTCCTGCTTTTGTATGAAGCAGCATTAGTTCTGTGTGTAATGAAATACCTGGCATCGTTCCCCAAACATCGGTCGCAGAACCTGAAAGATAATGCGCTCCTGCATTATAATAAGTAGGCTCGATGATGGTGGTTTCCGTAGTTATTAAATTGGTATAAGCTGCTTGCTCCACAGAATCTATACTGTGTTTTCCTGTAACCCTATCGGCAGGTCTATTGATATCCTTTTCATCTAAAATAACAGCTACTGGATCCAACCAAGGGTTTTTAGAATCGGGTAAATCTAAATACGACAAACTCATTGTTGGCATAATAAACGAATTGGAAGCTGCTAAATTTTTAGCGTGTGCTTCCAGTAAAGAATCACCTTTTTGCAATTGAGTTAAATAGGCATAATATTTCCATTTTGGACTTTCCAATTCATTAGAAAAAGGTTCGTGAGCAACGGCATTTGCCATAGGTCTAGGCGCAACATCTAGAGAATATCTAGTGGTATGCACAAAAGCATCAATCCCAATATCCATCCCTTCTTTATAGGTGGTCATTCCCATTTCGCCAATGGTTCCCATTCCTTTTTTCTTGGCATACTTATATACTATTTTAGTTTGGTCTGGGGTTAAAGAATACATCATTAACAATACTCTAAAATTGGCGTCGTATAAACTGTCAATTCGTTTTATCAACTCTTCGTTGGTGGCAGGTTCTTCCCCTACTCCTTCCAACCTGTAAATTTGTGGCGACGGATTTGCATCTGGATAAAAAGGCCCTCTTCTAAAACCATCTACTTCGATGATGGAGGTGATTCCTTTGTACAAATAAGCATTGGCATAGGCCTGATTATTGAGTGTTGCAAATCCATCAATAATTCCTGGCATTAGGTATTTTCCGGTGGCATTAATGATTCTTCTTGCAGTTAAACCGGAAGGTTTGTCCTTTAAATCACCATAGGAAATTATGGTGTTACCAAGTAAATAAACATAGGAAGATTCAATAATCTCTGTTTTATCTGAAGGATTTATCAGAATAGCACCTTCAATTAAAACACTGTCTTTTTCTGGTTCTGAATGACAGGAAATCAAAACAATAAACAGTAAAAGTATTAGTTTTTTCATAAGAAATAAATTACTTTAAAAGTAAGAAATAAAATCTTCAAAATAACAAAGCACTAATAGAATTCGTTTGCGTATTTTTGAAACTCAAACTTACATTATAATGAAACTTCTTCATCAACTAATTTTTGTGCTATTTATCTCGGTTTTTATTTTTTCTTGTGAATCAAAACAAGAAGGAAATAAGTTAGTTACTACTTCAGAAAACAATTCTGCAAAACCAAAAAAGGTAAAGAATATTATCTTTTTAATTGGTGACGGTATGGGTTTAAGTCAAGTTTCTGCTAGTCAGTTTTACAATGACAAGACTTCAAATTTTGAACGTTTTTCGGTAATAGGTTTAAGCAAAACCTCCTCGTCTAGTGATCTTATTACAGACTCTGCAGCTGGCGCAACTGCATTAGCCTCGGGTGTGAAATCTTATAATGGCGCAATTGGAGTAACACCAGACACTTTAGCTGTTGAAACAATTATCGAGCAAATTTCTCCTAAAGGAATTAGCACTGGAGTTATTTCCACTTCAGCCATTACACATGCAACCCCTGCTTGTTTTTATGCACATGTTAAAAGCAGGAGAATGGAAGAAGATATTGCTCGTTTTTTAGTAAATTCTGAAGTAGATTTCTTTGCAGGTGGAGGGTTAAAATTTTTTAATGATCG
Organism: Flavobacterium sp.; assembly: GCA_002733185.1. Classification (GTDB taxonomy): domain Bacteria; phylum Bacteroidota; class Bacteroidia; order Flavobacteriales; family Flavobacteriaceae; genus Marifrigoribacter. Next base: position 244,867 of record NVUT01000002.1, read on the forward strand.
TAAAGATGGAAATGATTTATTGAAATTATTAGAAGAAAACAATTTTGAAATACAGACTGAAGAGTTACCTAAAAAGACTTCAAAAAAGAAACAAGCGATATTACTTTCAGATAAAGGAATGCCAACAATGATTGAAGGTAGAGGAGATTTTTTACCTGAAGCAACCCAACTTGCGCTAGATTATTTATCGAAAAATGAAGAAGGTTTCTTTTTAATGGTAGAAGGTTCACAAATAGATTGGGGTGGTCACGCCAACGATGCCGATTATCTAATCACAGAATTATTGGATTTTGACAAAACTTTAGGAGTAGCATTAGATTTTGCAAAACAAGATGGCGAAACGTTAGTTATTGTAACAGCCGATCACGAAACTGGAGGCTTTACTTTAGCTTCAGATGATGGAGATTATAATAAAATTAAAGCAATTTTTTCTACAGATGGTCATTCTGCAACGATGGTTCCTGTTTTTGCTGAAGGTCCTGGGTCTGAAATATTTGGTGGTATTTATGAAAACACTTCCATCTACGATAAAATAAAATCATTTTTTATTGAGTAGTTTTTTCAGAAATACAATCAACGAAAATTGTTACTTTAGCATTAGATAAACAACTATGAAATATCTAGCAGACATTGGTTCTTATTTTATAATGCTTAAAAAAGTATTCATTAGTCCTACCAAAAGGTCTGTCATGAAGGAACTTATTTTTAAGGAAATTGATGACTTGATTATTAATTCGTTGGGGATTGTTTCGTTTATTTCTTTTTTCGTTGGTGGAGTTATTGCTATTCAGACAGCATTAAATTTAGAGAATCCGTTAATTCCAAAAACATTAATTGGTTTTGCTACTAGGCAGTCAATTATTCTTGAATTTGCGCCTACATTTATGTCAATAATCATGGCAGGTAAAGTAGGATCTTTTATCACTTCGAGCATAGGATCTATGCGTGTTACCGAACAAATTGACGCCCTGGAAGTAATGGGAATCAACCCCTTAAATTATTTAGTTTTTCCTAAAATAATTGCCATGTTATTATATCCTTTTGTAATTGCTATTGCTATGTTTTTAGGAATATTTGGCGGTTTTTTAGCGAGTGTTTATGGTGGTTTTGCTTCCGCAGCAGATTTCACAATTGGTCTTCAAGATACTTTTTATCCTTTTCATTTGGTTTATGCGTTTATTAAAACCTTCGTGTTTGCTTTAATATTAGCAACGGTACCTTCTTGGCAGGGATATTATATGAAAGGTGGTTCACTGGAAGTAGGTAAAGCAAGTACCAACTCTTTTGTGTGGACCAGTGTGCTAATTATATTAACTAATTATATTATAACTCAACTTCTGTTAAGCTAATGATTAAAATAGATAACATAAAAAAATATTTTGGAAAGGAAGAAATTTTAAAAGGAATTTCAACAACTTTTGAAAGAGGAAAAACCAATTTAGTTATTGGAAGAAGTGGTAGTGGAAAAACCGTAATGCTAAAATGTTTGGTAGGTCTTTTTGAACCAAATTCAGGAAAAATATTTTTTGAAGATAAGGATATGTGTTCTATGAATAATGATGAACATCGTATTTTAAGAGAGGAAACTGGCATGCTTTTTCAAGGAGGTGCTTTGTTTGATTCTATGAATATTGAAGATAATGTAATGTTTCCTTTGCGAATGTTTTCAGATAAAAAAAGGCCAGAAATGCTCGAAAGAGTCAACGAAGTATTAAAAAGAGTTGATTTAGAGAATGTAAACAAAAAATTTCCTTCCGAAATATCTGGAGGTATGAACAAAAGAGTTTCCATTGCAAGAGCCATTGTAAACAATCCAAAATACTTGTTTTGTGATGAACCAAATTCAGGTTTAGATCCAAGAACTGCTACTTTAATAGATCAATTAATACAAGATATTACTAAAGAGAATAACATCACAACCGTTGTGGTAACACATGATATGAACTCTGTGATGGAAATTGGAGAGAAAATTGTATTCCTTAAAAATGGAAGTTTGGTATGGCAAGGAACCAATCAAGAAATTTTTAAAACCGATAATACTGACGTTACCGATTTTGTATATTCTTCAGACTTATTCAAAAAAATTAGAGATATTCAGCTTAAAGAACAATGATTTTTACAGAAAATTCAATGTTATTCAGATTAATTTATATATTTTTAGGGTCTTAATTTAAATAATTTATAAAAATGAAAAAAATCCTACTATGTAGCATTGCAGTTTTATGTGGTGCATCTTTATTTGCGCAAGTTTCTTTTACGAATAGAAGTGACTTAATAGAAAACTACTCCGGATCTCAATCTATTGCAGTTGATATGAACGGCGATGGCTTTGATGATTTCGTTAGAGTTTCAGAAACTGGTATTGGTATCGATTACCAACAAGAAAATGGGACATTTATATCAACTTTATATCCTATGACAATACAAAACGTTCCAAACTGGAGTGTTGCAGCAGGAGATATTGATAACAATGGTTATAACGATTTAGTATTAGGTAACGGATCAAGAGTCTCTTTCCTATTTGCTAATGCAGATGGTACAGCTTATACTGAACAAACACACCCAGAATACATTTTTTCTCAACGATCTAACTTAGTTGATATTGATAATGACGGAGATTTAGATGCTTTTGTGTGTCATGATGTTGACGAAAGTCACCCGTACCGTAATGACGGAAATCAAAATATGGTCTTGGACCAAAACTTAATTGAAACTTTAGATTTAGCTGGGAATTATGCTTCCTTATGGGTTGATTATGACAATGATGGTGACACAGATATGTATCTAACAAAATGTCGTCAAGGATCAACACCAGGGGATCCAGAACGTACCAATGCAATGTACCGCAATAATGGAGACGGAACTTATACCGAAGTTGCTGCATCTATAAATTTAGCCGATAATGCACAATCTTGGACTACAATTTGGCAAGATTTTGATAATGATGGTGATTTTGATGCTTTTTGTGTTAATCATGATGAAAAAAATAGATTTTACGAAAATGATGGTTCAGGAATTTTTACGGACATCATAGGAACAACAGGAATTGATGAAACAGATTTAGGAGCTTGGGAAAACCAAGGTGCAGATTTTAATAATGATGGATTTATCGATATTTTATCTGAAATGTCTAGAGAACTTTATATCAACAATGGTAACATGACATTTACCGGTATGGATTTACCATTTGACGAAGGAGCGATTGGCGACTTTAATAATGATGGATATTTAGATGTTGCAAAAGGTGGCTTTTTATGGATGAATGATGGTGGATCTAACAGATATATAAAAATAATATTAAAAGGGATACAAAGTAATCCAAATGGCATTGGAGCTCGAATCGTAATCTCTGGTGATTTTGGAACACAAATGAGAGAAGTAAGATCTGGAACAGGTTTTAGTCATATGAGTTCATTAACCGCACATTTTGGTTTAGGAACTAGTTCAGGTATTGATACAATTGAAATCTTTTGGCCTTCTGGAATTGTTGATATTATTGAAAACCCAACAATTAGTACACAACATGTTTTTATTGAAGGAGAAAATCAATTAGCAGTTACCGATTTTGAAATTAATGGAATTAGTTTATATCCTAACCCAACAGCTTCAGAGATTAACTTTTCATTAGCTGGTATTGAAGGAACTCCAGTTACCGTTATTGATATTAATGGTAGAACAGTTTTAAATACAACTGTTTCAGCAAACAACAATATTAATGTTGAAGCTTTAACTACTGGTGTTTATTTTGTACAAATGGAAGTAGAAAACAAATCTGTTAGTTACAAATTTGTAAAAAAATAATACAACTTTAAATACATAAAAAAATGGCTGCTTTTCAAGCAGCCATTTTTTYTAATCAATAATTTGAATGGTATCGAGTTGAAGTTTATACCGAAGCCAATTTTCTARTTTTATTTTATCTTTAGTTCTTTCTTTATTGGGATACTTCTTATTCCARRTAATAGCTATWACTGGRATGGTATCTGTAGTTTTAAAATTGGTTGTTATCTTATTATAATAACTTAGCTGTTCTATTTCGTTATAATTCATTTTAACTTCTTCCCCAATTTCATGAAACCGAAGCTCTTTAACTTTCATATTAGTAATTTCRTTTTCTAGGAGTTTTATTTTTGCATCCTTATTTTTAACTAATTGTTCGTTTTTTTCATACAATTCGTCTAGAATATCAAATTTTAATTTCCCTGATAATTCTTGTGCCAAATCGCYACTTTGRTCTGCRGCTTGATAAATTTGYAAGGTACTTTCRTTTAAATTATCRGTAAYTTTTAATTCCTCTTTCCATCGATTAATAGTGCTTYCCGGTACCAATCTYCCAATTAAATAAACATCAATTTTATTTGTGTCAAAATCTTGATTCGATTTTAAAATTACTGCTCCATCATATTTTATATTGTTTACAACAAAAGACTTCGCTTTATTCTCAAAAACTTGTATTTTTAATAAATTTAAAAAYAAAATWACACTYGGCACMACWACAATTATKGCTAAAGTTGTCGCAATTTGAGCAATTCGTTTTCTTCGTTGGGAATTTGCATATCGCACCATYGGRAAACGCAATAACTTGGCAATTAAAAATGTTGTTAATGCTATAAAAACAGAATTGATTGTAAACAAATACAAGGCGCCCCCAGCATAATTTAAATTCCCAATCGCTAATCCATATCCAACAGTACATAAAGGCGGCATTAAGGCTGTAGCAATTGCTACACCAAAAATCACACTTACCATGGTACCTTTTTTTGTTTTAGCAACAATAAGTGCCAATCCACCAAATATGGCGATTAAAACATCTAAAATTGTGGGATAAGTTCTAGCWATTAACTCRGGAGTCTCTTTTGTTAATGGAGAAATTAAAAAATACAAATAAGCTGTCATAACACTTAAAGCAACCATGACTCCTAAGTTGATTAGTGATCTTCTTAGGGTATCAACATCGTTAATTGCAACAGATAATCCCAAACCAACAATCGGGCCCATTAAGGGAGAGATTAACATCGCTCCAATCACCACTGCTGTACTACTTACGTTCAAACCAATGGACGCTACAAATATTGAAAAGATTAAAATCCAAACGTTGTGTCCTTTAAACGAAATATCTTTCTTTACACCTTCAATAGTAGCTTCACGGTCTGTCTCATCACGAATATCTACCAGTTCTTTGAAAAACAATTTTAAACCTTGCCAAGCAGATTGCTTTACTTGTTCAAATTCTTTTTCTTCGGTTGCGATTTTTTCTTCTTTTAATTTTTCTTCTGATGGTTCCATCTAAGAATATTTTTTATTAAACTTTTTCTTTATTTCGGAAACTAAACTTTTTATTTCTTGTTCTTTACTTTTAGGATAAATCATCAAAACATCGTCTTTGTCAACAATAATATAATCACTGATTCCCTCTAAAACGACTAATTTTTCTTTTGAAGTAAAAATTACATTTCCTGAAGCATCTTTTAAATGCGGAATGGCTCGTACCAATGTATTTCCGTTTTCGTCCTTATCTAACTTGTCGTGCAAAGCTCCCCAGGTTCCAAGATCGTTCCAATCGAACATCGCTTTTTTTACAAATACATTATCCGATTTTTCTAAAATTCCGTAATCGATGGAAATGTTTTCCGATTTTTCATAATTATCAAGTATAAATTTTCGTTCTTCGGAAGTATTTAAAGCTTCAATTCCTTTAGAAAATAAGGCGTACATTTCTGGTAAATTTTTCTGAAATGATGCAACTATACTCTTTACGCTCCAAATAAATATTCCTGCATTCCAGACAAAATTTCCTTCTGCGATGAATTGTTTGGCAGTTTTATAATCTGGTTTTTCTCGAAACTGAAGTACTTTTTTAATGGTTTCTGCTTCCGTTTTATTGTATTCAATATAACCGTAGCCTGTATTTGGAAATGTAGGATTGATGCCCAATGTCATTAATTTATCGTCTTTTGCACAAGCATCAAAACATGTTTCTACATCTTTTAAAAAGGCTGTTTCATCTTCAATCCAATGATCACTTGGCGCCACTAACATCAAGGCATTAGGGTTTTCTTTCTGAATTTTTAAAGCTGATAATAAAATACAAGGTGCGGTATTTCGCATCGCAGGTTCTAAAACAACTTGTTTGGAAGTTATGCTTGGTAATTGCTCCAGCACAATATCAATATACCGATCATTGGTTAGAATATTAATATTTTCTGAAGAGATTAACCCTTCCACTCTCGAAAATGTTTTTTGTAATAAGGTCTGTCCTGTTCCAAGCATATCGTGAAATTGCTTCGGAAATTCTGTGGTACTTACTGGCCAGAATCGAGAACCGATTCCTCCTGCCATAATTACTGCGTAATAACTACTATTCCCCGTGAAAACGGGGATCTCTTCTTTTGTATTCAAAATTTATATATTATAAAAATTACAACTCTTATTCATGAGATACTTACCACATTTCGACTCCGCTCAATGACCATAGAAATCTCAATTCTATTCATGAGATTCCTGCCTTTGCAGGAATTCAACCTCAGCATTAGGGTTAAAAAGATACACTCTTCCTGTAGCGATTTCCAAGCATTCATAACGTTTTACACGTTGGTTTCCTCGTTTAAAAATCTTCCCGTTATAGAGTCTAAATTTTCCTCCCAATGGTATTTCAAAGATATAATTTTTATCGTTGGGAGCATCGTATTGTTTTAAAGCTAAAGAAAGTTTTGCATCGGTATCACTACTTGCCTTCGGATTTTTAAAATGAATTGCTAAATAAGGTAGTAATTGTATGGGAAAAACTTCAGGTCTTAAATAGGGTAACATTAATTGTTGAAAGGTAAATTTCCATTCTTTACCGTGGGGTTTTATCAACCGACCATACTTTTTAAAAGCCTCTAAATGGGCTATTTCGTGAATTAAAGTAATTAAAAAACGATAGGAATTTAAATTAGAATTAACTGTAATTTGATGCTGTCCATTGGGCATTTTACGGTAATCTCCATGACGAGTTACACGCTCGTTTACAATTTTTAAATAAACGTTATGCGTTTGTATTAATTGAAAAATAGGCTTTACAGCTGCTTGTGGAATGTATTTTTCTAGGGTCTTCAAAAAATTATTTCAAACTTTCAAGTTGAGTTTTCAACATTAAAATAATTGCATCTTTTTCTTTTATTGTTTCTTCAAATTGAGATATTAGTTTTTCTGAAAGTTGATTTATTACATAAGCGTTATTTGAATTTCCTCCTTGTTGGTTTTGGCTAATAACAATAGTATCTTGTTTTAAAAGTTCATCAGGTTTAATATCAAACAATTCACAAATAGGAGCAATATTATTAACCCAAGAATTACTTTCTCCTTTTTCTATTCTTGCATAAGTAGATTGTGAAACATTTAAAAAGTCTGCAACCTCTTCTTGTGAAAGTCGTTTGCTTTTTCTTAATTCTTTTATTTTATTTCCAACAATATCATTCATACTAATTAATTTTACTACAAAAGTAGTGAATAAATTTATATGCAAAAATAGGGTA
>NVUT01000010.1 GCA_002733185.1 Flavobacterium sp.
GAATGAGTAAAAAGTGACAGTGGTTCAAATTCAAAAATATTTGATCTGTGACGCCAAAAGCACGGCAGCAATAGGTTTGAAGGGGTGATTGGCTTGTCATAATCGTAAATGTGAAAACCAAATATCCGACCCATTGCGACCTTTCGGCTGTTCAGCCAAATTAACCAACGCTGAGGCGAAAACAGACATGCAGCTAAGATTGGTGGTGCCACTGTTTGAATGAGGTATTATAAGCTTATTATTTTTTAATTTCTCTTTCGGTCAAAAAGCAACAGTCGATAATGGTAACATTACAATTGAAATCAAAAAAGTAAAAAAAGCACCAACTTTTTTTCACACACAGCAAAGTGTAAAAGTACGTGGTGAGCTGAGAAAAATAATGATTAAAACAAAAATCAAATCTAAAAACAAAAAAGATTTTGATGTAAACCCTATTTCTTTAATTGATACAGTAAATAAAGTTAGGTATAGATTATTGGAATTTGTTGGATATAAAAGTTTTTCCGTTGGTTTTCCCACGTATCAAGGTGAAGAATTTTTAAAAACTAAATTAGTTAATAAAAGAGGTCGTCCATATCAAAGTGTTCCTAGTTTTAATCCAAAATTGAAAGATACATTTGAGGATTATAATTTTGAAGGTTACGAAAATATAGAATGTGAAATTAATTTTGGAAGTGATAAAAACCCATTACTTTCTGTCACGTATTATGCTCCAATTACTATGAATTCTTTCATTTCAGATTCATTTTTTGCAATTCTGAATTTTGAAAAAAAGCCGTTTTTTGAGCTTTATTACGGAAACGAAAAAGTTGCAGATATTGAAGTTAAGTTAAAGTAATAAGACTGATTGAGTTTTTGCAAAACAAGTAATAACAAGAGATAACAACGTATAATGTTCATAACATCTGAAATTCCTATCGAAATTTCACACTTATTTGTTATCTTTGGTTTTACTCGGAAAAGCACTGTGTGTATTCCGTTACAATGTCAATAGTTTTACAAACAAAAAAAACCTACAAGGTTTTGGAAACCTTGCAGGTCAATATATCTTTTTATAATACTTCTAAAAGCTTATAATACCGATAAAATCGCAGCTTTCATTTTCGCTGCTCTTTCTAGTACTTCTTCTTCCGACCAACCTATTTTCACTAATGATGAAATTGTTCTGCTCATCACTGCATCACTTTTTGAGAAATCCGTATCATTCAATTTTTTTAATTGATTTCTAACTTCGTTAGTTACGTTTCCTAAAGATTTTAAGTTTCTTAAATGCTCCCAACCATTGATATAATGCCAGCTGTTAGTGTACCAATAAAAATTAGCATCTACACCGCCTTCTCCTAAAGCTTTATGTGCTTTTTTTGCTAATTCTTCGTTGGGTAAAAAGAAACTTACAAAAGAATAATTTTCTTCTCCACCTTCAGGAACTTTTCTAAAAGTAACTCCTTCAATAGATTCTAATTCGTTTCTAACAATAGTATAATTTTTTTTCTGTAAGGCTAAAATATGATCTAATTTTCCTAATTGAGCAACTCCAACCGCTGCGTGTAATTCTGAAATACGATAGTTATAACCCATTACTGGATGTGTTTCTGCACCTCGATCATTTCCGATGTGATCGTGACCGTGATCTTGGTATTGATCAGAATTCACATAATAATCTTTATTATTGGTGATAATCGCTCCACCTTCTCCACAGGTAATTGTCTTTACAAAATCGAAAGAAAAACAACCTAAATCACCAATGCTTCCAAGGGCTTTTCCTTTATAAGTTCCACCCAATGCCTGACAAGCATCTTCCAATAACAACAAGTTATGTTTGGTGCAAATGGCTTGTAAAGCRTCTAAATCTGCCATAGARCCRCACATATGYACRGGCATCACACATTTAGTTTTTGAAGTAATYGCTGCTTCMACWGCTGCTGGATCTAAAGTCAAAGTCTCGTCAATRTYYACCAACACYGGAATTGCTCCCAATGCYAAAATAGACTCAAAACTCGCTACAAAAGTAAAGGAAGGCATAATYACCTCATCACCYGCTCCCAATCCTGCAGAAGCCAATGCGGTWGTTAAYGCAGMSGTYCCRCTAGAAACCARCTGACAATATTSAGMTCCCATTTTYTCKGCAAAAGWAGTTTCAAACTCTTTGGCTTTCCAATGTCCATTTCGCATTCCATCRAATCCGTAACGCATTAAAATTCCGCTTTCTAAAACATCGTTTACTTGTTTGCGCTCTTCGTCGCCAAATATTTCAAATCCAGGCATATTTATTAATTATTGTTATTATTTATTTTAAGATATGGAACAAAGANAAAGGTTGCTCTTGAAATTGTTAAGACAAACATATAAAAAGAATTGAAAGTCAAAATGCCACGAATTCGCAAATCATTCTTTTGATCTTTTTTTTATTAGTGTAATTATACATCATCATATTGGTAAATTGAAAATGTATTCGTGTATTCGTGGCAAAAATTATTTAATTTCAATGACCATCTCTCCCACTCCTTTTCTAACTTTTTTCATTTCTGAAAACATGTCGTCTTCAGCTCTGTAACCCACTGCTAATACTAAAACGGACTTCAATCCTTTTTCGGTTAACTGAAGGTATTCGTCGTATTGACTTGGTACAAATCCTTCAATAGGACAAGCATCAATTTCCTCGACAGCACAAACGGTTAGTAAATTTCCGATGGCTAAATAGGCTTGTTTTGCAGCCCAAACATCAATTTCTTCTTGGGTTTTCTTTCCAAAATCTGAAATTAAAAACTCTTCAAAAGAGCTTAATATTTCTCTCGAAGTATTTCTGGTTTTCTCTACTAAATCGAAGTAATTTCTAATATACTTTTTATCTACTTTTGTTTCTGTGCAAATCACTAATATATTGGAAGCATTTCCAACTTGCCCTTGATTATAAGACATTGGAACCAATTCTTTAATCTTTTCAGGATTGCTAACCACTACTAATTTCAAAGGTTGCAAGCCATAGGAAGTTGCTGTTAAATTGAAAGCTTTTTTTAAAGTAGAAAGTTTTTCTTCGGAAAGCTTTTTAGACTCATCAAACTTTTTACAAGCATAACGCCATTCTAATTGTTCTATAATATTGCTTGCCATATTTGTTTACTTTTGTTCTTTGGCAAAAATAAGAAATGTAATTGACCTTTTCCATTTTTATAATCGATATGCTTAATGAAACTATGAAGAAATTAAATACCATAATTCTTAATTGAAAAAACTCCATAAAAATAACTCATTACTTGGATTCCTCTTTGCTTTATTAGCAACAGCAATCTGGTCTGGAAATTTTATTGTTGCTAGAGATTTATCTTCTGAAATTCCACCAATATCTTTGGCATTTTGGAGATGGACAGTCGCAGTTATCGTCTTCACTCCTTTTGCAATTATATCTTTTAGAAAAAATTGGAAAGAATTAATAAAAAACTATCAATACATTTTAATCACTTCGTTTTTTGGAGTGACTGTTTTTAATACGCTCATTTATATTGCAGGTAAAACTACTACTGCTTTAAATCTCTCATTGATATCAATTACATTTCCTGTTTTTATCATTATTTTCTCTCAATTTCTCTACAAGGAAAAAATTACTCTCCGAAAAATAATTGGAATTACCCTCGTGTTGACTGGTGTTATAACAATAATTACAAAAGGATCTCTTGATGCTTTATTTGAATTATCTTTTCATCAAGGAGATATTTGGATGCTCTTGGCTGCGATTATTTTTGCTATTTACAGCATACTTTTAAAGAGAAAACCAAAAGAACTGAATTTAATTCCGTTTCAATATGCGTCTTTTGTAGTTGGTTTGGTGATGTTGGTTCCTTTCTATTTGTATGAAGTTTTCACTACTAAAACTATATTATACAGTTCAAATGCAATTGGTTCCATCATTTATATTGGAGTTTGTGCTTCGCTATTAGCATTCCTACTTTGGAACAAAGCCATCTTACTTATAGGCCCTACTAAATCTGGAATGGTTTATTATACCTTGCCCTTGTTTAGCGGATTACTTGCCTATTTTATTTTAAATGAAAGCTTGAGTTTCTTTCATCTTTATAGTACTGTTTTAATTATTTCAGGGATTGCAATCTCTACTATTAATAAGAAATAACTTTTAGAGTTTATCCAATTCTGATGTAGCCCAATCTTTAATTTGTTCTTTCTCTTCTTCTGAAAGAACAGCATCTCTATGGATAATCGTGTAGGAGAACATTGGCATTTCATCATCATCCAACTGACTGATAATCGATTTTAATTTACTTTTTAATCTTCTTTTTGAATACGAACCAATTTCATTAAAATTTAGTTCCTCTTTTCCTTCAGTAATATGATCTTCCATCAAATAACTTACAGGTTGGATTTTATTATACCAAGGGTATTGGGTATTGTTGCTATGACAATCGTAACAGGAGGTTTCAAATAACTGCTGTACCTCTGAAGGCACATCAAATTTTTTGCTAATATCATTTTCTGAAACAACATCACTCAAGTTATAATTGGTCGGCATAAATTGTATGGCGACAAAAATTAACAATACGATGTAGAATGTATATTTTAGATACTTTTTCATATTTAAAAAAATTTAAAAAGACCTGCAAGGTTTTCCCCTACTTCGCTAATAAGCTTTGGAGTATGTGGAGAAAACCTTGTAGGTCAATATTAATTAGTTTATTTGTTTTTGAACTTTACCACAACTTAACATTTTACTTCCGTAGAATGGATTTTTTATATCCTTAGATTCACTTAACCAACTCGTTTTTTTCATTGGGCAATAATCTTCATAAAGTGTTTTTTCTGTTCCAAGAAGTGCTACAATATCAATCATATCTTCACTTAATGATTCAAAATGCTCTCTTTGATGATCAATTGGGCTTTTTACAATATGTTCAGCTTGTTCAGTAGCATTTTCAACAATCTCCATATATTCTTTATGTTGATCTCCTGAAAGTGTTGACATATCAAAATTAGAAAATGCTTTTAACAAAGTCTCTCCTCCTTTTGCAGCAGCTGCTTTATCATCTGAAACTAATCCGTTTTTAATTTCTAAATATCCATCAATCATTGCTGAAGTTGCTGCATTTTTATCAACTGAAGCTTCAATATTTCTTTCTTCATTATGATCTGATTTATCATTATCATGATGCCCATCTGAATTGTCATGACTTTCAGCTTTCTCTTCATCATGATGTCCATCACTGTTATCGTGCATTTCAGTCTTTTCACCTTCGTGATGATCTTCTGTCTTTTTTTCGTTTTTACAAGCTGTAAAAGTAAGTGCAATTACGGCTAATACATAAATTGATTTTTTCATTTTTTTTTATTAATTATTAAATTAGGTATGTTTAATGTGATTCTTTTCGGATGTTTCGAGAAGACGAATGTGTTTTAGTAATCATCCATTTTCCATCTATCTTTTTTAAATCTGAAGTGGCAACTCCTTTCTTTTTTATAATTCTAGGTTCGACACCTTCATCTACTTTTATATCTATTGTGTAAATATAGGTTTCATTTACAAACGCAAATGGCATATCAATCACTACATCAATAGTATAATCTGAAAAAATAAAGCTATTAAAATGAACCAATTCAGGTCCTAAATGATGACTTTCGTATTGTTCGTAGGTTCCTTCTGATCCACCTGATTCAAAAACTGTGGCTTCTTTAGTGAAAAGTTCTTTAGTGCCTTCGGTTGTTAAATTTTGAATGGCATCTTTGTAACTTTTCATTACTTGAGTGACCGCTTTAGTTTCTGCTGAAACATCTACTGTTTCTACTTTTTCTTCCACTACTTCGGTTTCTTTTGTTTCGTTACAGCTAGTAAATAATACTGCTGAAATAAGAGTTAATGTGATTAGTTTTGTTTTCATGTTTTGTTTTTAGTTAATATTTATTTCCTTTTTGTTTTAATGAAATTATTAATAAAATTATTACTTCAAATTTACTCGTTTTAATCTTAATGAGTTCACAATCACCGAAACCGAACTAAAACTCATAGCAGCAGCAGCAATCATTGGTGATAGTAACAATCCGAATACTGGATATAAAACTCCTGCTGCAATTGGTACTCCAAGCACGTTGTATATAAAAGCGAAAAATAAATTTTCTTTAATATTCTTCATCACCGCTTTTCCTAAGTTGATTGCTTTTACAATTCCTATTAAATCTCCTTTTACTAGGGTAACTTCACTACTTTCAATGGCTACATCGGTTCCTGTTCCCATGGCGATTCCTATGTTTGATTGTGCCAATGCTGGAGCATCATTAATTCCGTCGCCAGCCATCGCAACTACTTTTCCTTCGGCTTGTAATTTTTCAATTACTCTTAATTTATCTTCTGGTAAACATTCTGCTTGAAAACTAGATAAATGCAATTGGTCTGCTACATATTTTGCTGTAAGTTTATTGTCTCCCGTAAGCATAATAACCTCAATACCTTTTTTTTGAAGAATTGCAATCGCTTCTTTACTGGTTTCTTTTATGGCATCTGAAATAGTAACAAATCCTTCTACTTTCCCATCTACTGAAATATAAGAAACTGTTTTACCATGTTCTTGTTCTTCTTTAACCTTATTATTAATTTCATCTGAAACTGAAGAGTTGACTTGCTCCATTAATTTAGTATTTCCTAGGGCAATTTCTTTTCCATTTACAGTACCAATTACTCCTTTACCCATCACAGCCTCGAAGTTTTTAGACTCTTGAATTGTTATGTTGATATTCTTTCCAAATTTCACAATAGCTTCTGCTAATGGATGCTCACTATATTGATTTAAGGAAGCGATATATCCTAATAATTGAGGAGAAAATTCATTGGATGCATCCACTACTTTTTCAACCGATGGTTTTCCTTCGGTAATCGTTCCTGTTTTATCGGTAATCAAAACATCAACCTTATTTAAATTTTCTAAAGCTTCGGCATTTTTTATCAATACACCGTTTTGTGCTCCTTTTCCAACACCAACCATTACAGACATTGGCGTTGCTAATCCCAATGCACAAGGGCAAGCAATTATCAATACCGCTATTGCATTAACAAAGGCGTAAACCATTTGATCTCCTTCGGGACCAAGTATATACCAAGCTATAAATGTGATTGCGGAAACCAATATGACAATCGGTACAAAATATTTGGATATTTTATCGGCTAATTTCTGAATGGGTGCTTTACTCCTACTCGCATTATTCACCATTTGAATGATTTGAGAAAGCAACGTTTCTGAACCTACTTTTTCAGCTACCATAACAAATGATTTGGTTCCGTTGATAGTTCCTGAACTCACTTGATCGCCCACAATTTTATCTACAGGAATAGGTTCGCCTGTAATCATACTTTCATCTACGTTACTGTGTCCATCTGTTATTTTCCCATCTACAGGAATTTTATCACCTGGTTTTACACGTAATAAATCTCCTTTTTTAATATCGTGAATGGAAATTACTTTATCACCTTCTGAAGTTACCAAAACAGCTTCCGTAGGTGCTAATTTTAAAAGTTCTTTTATTGCACCACTGGTCTGACTGTGGGCTTTGGCTTCTAATAATTGACCTAATAAAACCAAAGTTAAAATTACCGTTACGGCTTCNAAATAAACGAATACCGTYCCGCTTTYCGTTTTAAATTGATCTGGAAAAACATCTGGGAATAGTAAGGCGAATATGCTAAATAGGAAGGCAATTCCGGAGCYAATTCCTATTAAAGTAAACATATTTAAATTCCAAGTAACAATGGATTTATAAGCGCGTTCAAAGAACATCCAACAAGSATAAAACACTACAGGAAGTGACAATACCAACTGAATCCAGTTCCAAGTAATCTGACTAAATACTTTACTTAAAGGATTGCCTGGAATTAAATCTCCCATTGCAATTAAAAAAATTGGAACTGTAAATAAAACAGACCATTTCATTTTTTTAAGCAGCTTATTATACGTTTTATCCTCTTCACTTTCGGTAGGTTCCATAGGAATTAAATCCATACCGCATATTGGACAAGCTCCTGGCCCATCTTTTATTACTTCAGGATGCATCGAACAAGTATACTGTGCAGTTACCACTGCTTTTGGTTGTTCTACCAAATCCATTCCGCAAAAAGGACAACCAACTTGTGAAGTATATGTTTTTTCTTCTTCACAATGCATTGGACAGTAAAAAACTCCATTGCCATCCACTGGCTTTGTTACTTCAGCATGTTTCTCGTGACCAGGCATTGTGATGGTATAATGTAATCCTGCTTTTAGCAAGGTTTCTTGTAGTTTCTCTAAAGAAATGTGCGAAGTCATTTCAACTACTACTTCTTCTTTCTTTAAATCGGCTGAAACTTTAGTAACTTCATTTAAATTTTCGAATGCATCTTCTACATTAGCTTTACAGCCTGTGCAGGTCATTCCGGTAATTTTATAAGTGTGTTTCATAGCTATTAAATATTTAAAAATATAAAATTATTTATTAAAAATTTTATATGTGTGTAATTTGGTTTATTATTTATAAAATTTAGCGACTATTTTCATTTTTTCTAAGATATTTTGAGAAAACAAAAACCATCATTATAAATGCTGAAATCATTTCAAAAACAGTAATTAACTTTGCTACTGGTACTACTGGTGCAATATCTCCATAACCAACTGATGTAAAAGTAACAATACTAAAATACAACAAGTTTGAAAAACGTGATGGTATCGATTGACTATATTGAATATCTAAAAAAGCATTAGCATAAATCTCAGAAATGCAAAGGTAATCCATCGTAAATGAGACCACAATTAAGGTTATTATAGCACCTAGTAAAAGCAACATATGATTAAATGAATGGTTATTTTCGATTAATACATCTAACTTTTTAAAAGTATGCATCACCAAATAATAAATTTTGGCAATTGAAAATAAAACAATTATACTTGCCCATAAGGTTGAATTCTCTTGATGACCCCAAATATTCATTATCATAAAAAAAATGATCATAAGACCTATCAAAAAAATAAATTCTTTGGTAAGTCTTACAACTACTTTAATTCGTGATAGCGTATTGTTTATCATTATTAATTTTTAAAATCTAACAGATAATCCTCCTCCAGCACCAAAACGGTTGTCGTAACTTGCCATTAAAGAGAAATTTCTTGATAACATATATTCTGCTCCTGCACTCCAAACGGTTTCAGATTCGTAATTAACTCCTGTTGGGAAATTATTTACTAAACCAAAATCAAATTGATATTCATAATAACCAAAAATTGAAAATTTAGGGAAGATGGTTATACTTCTTCCAATAGAAATTCTTGGTCTTAATTGGCTATCAATCCGAGCGTCTAAACTAAAAAGATAAGGTGATAAATATCGAACTCCGGCAACCGCTGTTGTGGTAAATTCATCCAAACTATCTGCAATGTCATTCTCTATATTTACACCACCAAATACTCTAAAGTAGTCGTGTAAATAATATTCATAGGTTACTTCGGCTTCCAAATTTTTATTCCAACCATATTCAAAAGAAACATTAAATTGGTTTCTGATGTTTGATGTTGAAGCATTTAAAGCAATCGCATTTGAAGCAGCATCTAATAATCCCCAAGTATAATATAGATCTGTTTCAGCAATTAAATCTTTTACAGGATAGCCTTTCATTCTAGTATCTGCTAGTGTATCGTAACTAATTACACGTGCCATACCGCCCATCATATGGTATAAAATATGACAATGAAAAAACCAGTCGCCATATTCATTTCCGTAAAATTCTATAGTAACCGATTCCATTGGAGGAACATTAACCGTATGTTTTAATGGTGAATATTCTCCGTTTTTATTCAGTACTCTAAAAAAGTGACCATGTAAATGCATTGGGTGATGCATCATCGTTAAGTTGTTGAGTGTTATTCGAGTAACTTGATTTCCTTTTATTTTAATTTTATCGGTTTCGGATAAAGGAACCCCATTCATACTCCAAATATATCGTTGCATATTTCCGGTAAGATTCAGTAATATTTCTTTTACAGGAATGTCTTTATCAAAATTTGTTTTTTCTGGTGATTTTAAATAATCATAGGTATAAGGAGAAGTATTTTCTTTAGTATCCATTTTCATAGGCTCTTCTTCTTTTACTGAAGTTTCTTCTGGCATTTTCATTGCATCTGAATCTGATTCTTTCATTTTCATATCAGACATATCCTCATCATTCATTTGCATTTCGTATTCTTTCTTCATTTCGTAACGCTCATCTTTTTTAGGTCTGAATTTTAAAGCGTGTGCTCCCATTTTCATATCCATTTTTGCCATTTTCATCATCATCCCAATTTTATCTGGTCGTATTACATCTGGCGCATTTAGTGTTTCTCCTTTTCCTAAAAAGGCGGAAGCAGTTCCCGAACCATCTTGTGCGGTGATCTTAAATTCAATTTTTCCGTTTTCAGGGATGGTAACAATATAATCGTAGGCTTCGGCAATAGCGATAAAGGTTTTATTCTTTTTTACAGGAACAATATCCAATCCATCAGCAGATACCAAAACTGGATCACCGCCGCCAAAAGTCATCCAAAATGAAGTGGAAGCTCCTCCATCAATAATTCGCAATCGTACTTTTTCTCCAGGTTTAAAATCGGGGTAATCAATAGATTCTTCACCATTAATTAAAAAGGCTGGGTAGTAAATATCGGCAATATCGGCACCTTCCATACGCTGTTTCCAGAAATTCATCTGTGCGCCAAAAGCACCTCTTTTTATGACTTGATTTAAAGGTGTTGAAGTTCCTTTTCGGTAATTATACCATTCATTTCCTCGTTTTAAGTTTCGTAAAACACTCATTGGTTTTTCGTTGGTCCAATCGGAAAGCATTAAAACCAATTCTTTATCGTAGTCTAAAGTTTCTTCTTTTGGATGAATTACAAACGAACCAAAAACACCCACTTGTTCTTGCAACATCGTATGTCCGTGATACCAATAAGTACCAGATTGTTTGATGGCAAATTCGTATTTTAAGKTATGACCAGGTTCTATGGGCGGAGTTGTTAAATASGGAACTCCRTCATAAAAATTGGGTAATAAAAGTCCGTGCCAATGAATGGAAGTTTCTGTATCCATTTCATTTTTTACATAAATTACGGCATATTCTCCTTCGGTAAATTCTAATGTTGGTCCAGGAATACTTCCGTTAATGGTCATTCCCATAACTTCTTTTCCTGCTTTATTTACTTTTTCTTGTTTAAGTGTAAGTGTGTATTCTCTAACGGGTAAATTGTCAACATTGCCTTCCACAGATTTTTCAGTCTGGGCATTTAAACCAAAACTAATCGTAAGCACTACTATGTATATTATTATTTTTTCCATTTGTGATTTACATTTTCATTTCTTTATCTTCACTCATTCCCATATCCATATTTCCATCTTTATCAGTATGAGATTTCATAAAAAGACGTTGAGCAATAATAATCGCAGCAATTCCAATGGCAGCTACAATAAGTACAAAAGGATCGTTTTCAAATTTTATATAAATAAATGCTGCTAAAATAATGATGTCTAATACGATTGCAATTAGAGGGATTATAGGATTAAATTTCACCTCTCCTTTTAAATATTTATAAAGTCCCCAATGAATTGCAATGTCCATTATAAGATAAAAAATAGCACCTATGGATGCAATTCGAGTAAGGTCAAATAAAATAGTAAGTAGTATTGCTAATGAAACTGTAAAAATTAAAGCAGGGTTTTTAAAATCCCCCATTTTATTTAAACTTGGAACTTGTTTCATATTACTTAACATCCCCAACATTCTTGAAGCAGAATATACGCTAGCAATAACACCAGAAACTGTTGCAATAATAGCAAGAACGATAGTTAATGTTGACCCCAAATCTCCAAAAACTGGTTTTGCAGCGGCAGCGAGCGCGTAATCTTTCGCTGAGATAATTTCATCAATACTTAAAGCTCCAGATACCGATAATGCCAGAGTAACATAAACAACGGTGCATATAATAATTGAAATAATTATGGAACGTCCCACATTTTTATGTGGATTTACAATATCGCCTCCTTGATTTGTAATCGTTGTAAAACCTTTATAAGCAAGAATAGATAATGCCAAAGCTGCAATAAAAGCAAACTCATTAGAAAACGATTGGCTACTTGAAGTCATAAAATCACCAGTGATATAAGGCAAACCAGAAATGACCAATCCAGAAATTGCAAGAATAGCAATTCCTGCAACTTTAATAATTGCTGTGAAAGTAGCTGTTACTTCAATAATTTTATTTCCTGAAATATTAATAATATAAGCTACAGCAATTAGAATTACTCCTAAAGCAGCTCCGTAACCAGAATATTCTTCAGGAAAAAGACGCAAGGTATACGCTCCAAATGTTCCTGCTACCAAACTCTCGGAAATCACCATAGAAACATACATCAATAATGAAAATGTTCCTGTTGCTGTACCAGGTCCGTATGATTTAGTTAAAAATTTAGCAACGCCACCAGATGAAGGATATGCGTTGGAAAATTTTACATACGAATAGGAGCTAAAACCAACCACAATAGCACCTGCAATAAATGCTATTGGAAATAAATCACCGACCAGTTCTGCAATCTGACCCATTAAAACAAAAATCCCAGCACCAATCATTACCCCAGTTCCTAATGAAATAGAGCCTAGTAAGGATAGTTTTTGTTTTTCTTCGTTTTTCATTTTATGTTTTATACTTCTTTAAATTCTGGTCTTTTATAATTTCTAATTATAATTCTGTTACTTTTTTCATAACTAAAATAACTAATTGTCCAATTGAAACCGACCAATATTTTATTTCTAAAACCACTTATCGACATCAAATGCACAAACGACCATAACAACCAAGCAAAATACCCTGTAAATTTTAGTTTTCCTAAATCGGCTACAGCTCTTCGTTTTCCTACGGTTGCCAACGATCCTTTATCCTTATATTTAAATGAGATTAAAGGTTTGTTATTAATTGCATTTATGATATTTTTTGCCAGTACTTTTCCTTGTTGAATAGCAGGTTGTGCTACTTGTGGATGACCTTTTGGAGTTTCTTCTGTGATAACCGCAGCAATATCTCCCATTGCAAAAACATTTTCAATACCTGCTATTTGTAAATGTTCGTTTGTTTTTAATCTATTACCACCAACAATATGCTTTTCTTCAATCCCTTTTGGTAATTGCCCTTTTACCCCTGCTGTCCAAACTAAATTTTTGGCTAATAATTCTTTTCCACTTTTTGTTTTTACTATTTCGCCATTATAATCGGTAACAATTTCATTTAGTAAAACCTCAACATTTAATTCTTTTAAATATTTTAAGGTTTTAGTTGAAGCTTTTTCAGACATCGCCGAAATAAGTTTTCCAGAACCTTCCACCAAGTATATTTTCATTATTGAAGAAGGATATTCTGGATAGTCTTTTGGAAGAATATATTTACAAAACTCTGCCAAAGCACCTGCCATTTCAACTCCTGCAGGACCTCCGCCAACGATTACAAAGTTGGTAAGCGCATCTCTTTCTTTATCATTGCAAGTAATTGCTGCTTGCTCTAAATTTTGAAGCATTAAATGGCGAATATTTAAAGAGTCTTGAATATTTTTCATTCCAAGGCTGTTGCTTTCTACATTTTTCATTCCGAAGAAATTAGTGGTTGTACCCGTTGCAACAACTAAATAATCATAGGTTAAATATCCTTTATTGGTTTGTATCTTTTTTGAATTTGTATCAATTTCTTGAACTTCAGCTAGTCGAAAACTCACATTTTTATATCCTTTAATCTGTTTTCTAAAAGGAAATGCAATACTATCGGGTTCTAATCCGCTTGTGGCAACTTGATATAATAATGGCTGAAATTGATGGTAGTTTTTTTTATCTATTAAAACCACCTGAACAGGTTTGTTTTTTAAGCCTTCAACTAAAGATAAACCAGCAAAACCACCACCAATGATGACCACTCTAGGTAAACTAGATTTTGGTAAACATATTGATGTACTATCACTAACCATTTTATAAAGGTTTTACTGGTTATATTTTATCCTATTTTTCAATTAAGGAATTATACTTTTTTTGCTATTTTTTCTAATATATGATGACTATCACCATACATACATAATGCTTCACACTCTTTATCTAAAACCGAAGTTAGGATGTAAGATATTTCTAAATTACTATTTCTAATTGAAGGTCTATTCAATTGTATTTTTACATCTTTTTCTCTTTTATCTGGAATAATAATGTAGAGTTTTGATTGATGTGAAGGCAATGAAAATGACAAATCTGACAAACGTAAAATACCTGAATAAATCGARGTGCTTTTTTCTACCTCAAAAGCACAAACAATTTTATTTGTTCCTTTTTTAAACCAAACAATATCAATCAATTCTATTGTTTTGGCTGTTTCTTTTGAAACATCAATTTCTGGAAAATCCTGAATACTTATAAAAGAAAATTTATCTCCATTATATGATCTTGACCGATCGTTTGATGCTGCAATAACATCATAGCTTAGGGCATTCCCTATAGTTAATAAATGATATTGCATTTGAGAATGCAACTGATTTTCTTGCGCTTCATCAACAACTTTTTGTTGTCTTTTTTGTAATTTTTTTTCAATTTTTTCTTGTTCCTTTTCTGTTAATGGTTCTTCTTGTCCTGTAAGAATATTTTTTATTCCAATTTCAAAAAGAAATCCACCAAAAGCCCCTAAGTCATTTGAAAAATGTTGTTTGTGTTTTTCATTTTGTTGAATAATTACGGCTCTCATTTTTAAATATTCTTTCCAAGAACCAAGCTTAATTTTTTCGCCAAATAAGGTATTAAAACCTCTCACAATTGCTGTATTACAAGGCGGAAAAACGGTTGGATGTAAAAAATATAAAATATTTGCAACTGCAGGACCAAGACCTTTAATCTTTTTGCTGTCTAGTTTTATTATTTCTGATAACAAAGCCTCTTCATCTGAAGTATTTAAACAGTTTTCAAGAAATTGTCCGAAAAATCTTTTGTTATCTTGATTTTCATAAATATCAGGGATTCTCAATTTTGGTTTCCAATAAAAAGGATGGGATGCCCCTTGAAAAACTTGTTTTTGTTCTGTAATACAAGAAATAACGAACTCTAATGAGCTTTCTTTAAAATCGTTTGGAAAACAACAATTTTTAATATCATCAATTACTTGAATAACTCCGCGTCTTATAGAACGAAAAGCTTTTAAACGCTCATCATTATTAACAAACCAAGTGTTATATACCAAGTTTTGATCTTGTTTGTATTGCGATATTAAATGTTCCATTTTATTTTAATAAGTTCTCTTCTTTAAAAATTATAAAGAAGAGAACATTAAAAAACTAGCTATTAACTATTTGAAGCTATAAATTTTTCTGCCGATGATTTGGATTCAAAATAAAAAACTACTCCATTTTCTTTATTTTGCACGATTACCGCATTTGCTTTATCAACCTCATTGCCAGTAATTGGGTCTTTAGCATTTCTTACTCCAGCAATATTTTCTTGTAATTTTTTCACACAGTTTTCGCAACATCCCCAATAGATTGTTCCGTCTGCTTCAATAGGAATTTGTTTAACCGTCATATAACGATCGTTTACCATACAAACTTTTTCATTTTCTACAATCTCGAAATTTGAAGTACTTACAACTTGTTTTGTTGGAGTTACTACTAGTGTTTCTTTTTTTGAAATTTCTTGAGAAACAACTTCTTTCTTTTCGTTTGAATTACAAGACAATAGTAAAATTGAGATGCTTAGAAGCGAAATCGCTTTTAGACTTTGTCTATAAATTGATTTTGTATTTTTCATAATAATAATTATTTGTGCCTGCCTAAGAGAAAGAGACGGGTATCAAAGTTTATAAATAAAAATTGAATGGGCATCCCAATCCTTTCTCTTAATTGCAGGACTTAAAATTTTAATGTTTATGTTTTGAGTCTTCTTTTTTTTCTTCTACTTTCTTCATTTCCATTCCACAAGTTGGGCATTTTCCAGCTTTGTCATATGTTTTATCTCCTTCACATTTCATTGGACAAATATAAGCTGCAGCCATATCTGTACTCATAGACTCTTTACTATCGCTTTTCATTTTACTGTGATTCATATTCCCATTCTTCATATCTCCTTTTTTCATATCTCCTTTTTTCATATCATCATGCTTCATAGCGCCATGTTTCATGTCACCTTTTTTCATTTCCATCTTTTTCATTTCCATTCCACATTGAGAACATTTTCCTGACTTTTCGCTTTTTTCATCTGCGTGCATTGGACACACATACATTTCTTTTGCCATTGCAGCAGTTTCTTTATCAGAATCTCCGTGTTTGTGATCTTGTGCTTGTACGTTTGTAGCTGTAAATAATCCTATTACAAGTGCTACGAATAAAATTTTTGTTGTTTTCATGATTTTAAATTTATTATTGTTATTTTAATTATTAAATATTTCTGTTACTTCACCACAAGTAAGCATTACTTTACCGAAATAAGGGTTTTTAATTTCTTTATCGTAGCTTAACCAAAAGCCACCATTATTATCGTCTGCCATTGGGCAAAATTCTAGATAAACTGTTTTACCTCCAGTATCCATTCCGAAGGTTTTAATGGCTTCGGAAAGATTACTACCTAATATTAAAAATGCAGCTCGTTGTGTTCCTATTTCTCTTGAATTGATAATGATATCCACTTGCTTTTTAGTTGGGTTTAAAGCCTTCATCCAAACATTATGTGCATCGCCCATTAATAAAAGCATGTCTACTTTTTCTAAGGATTCTTTTACCTTTACGGCTTCAATTTGTGCCGTAGCAGGATCRTCGTTTGTAAAAGCATCTTTCATAGTAATATATGCTGCTATCACATCGCCCAATTGTTTTTTAAATTTAGTATCTATTTTACTTTTATCGATCATCACCATGTCACTCATATCCTCTTTCTCGGTTGCTGAGTCTGTCGAAGTATCTTTAGTTGCTGAAGCATCGTCTTCTCCCATATCCATTCCTGCATGTCCTCCCGTACTAAGTTTTCCGCCTTCGGGATTCATCATACTTTTTTGACCTAATAATTGAGCCGAAGCATCTATTCTGAAAACTCCATTGGTTGCCACGATTTCTCCTTCTTCTAATCCTTTGGCAACGATGTAAAAGTTTCCTAGATCTTCACCTAAAATAATCTCACGATATATAAATGATATCATGTTTTCATGTGGAACTTTTACATATACCACCGCTCTTTTTCCTGTCCAAAGCACAGCCGATTTTGGTACAATTAACGATTCTTCTTTATTGTCTAAAGTCGCATTAATAATTCCTGTGGCATACATTTCTGGCAATAATTTATTACCCGGATTATTTAGTTCTACTCTTACTTTCGCAACTCTCGTATTTGAAGAAACAAACGGATCTACATAGGTTACTTTCCCGCTAAATTCTTTTCCAGGGATTGCTTGAATGGAAAAATTAACTTCGTTTCCAATTTTTATCCAAGGTATATCTGCTTCATACGCTTCAAACATTACCCATACCGAACTTAAATTAGCAATATCAAACAAGTTCATTCCTGCCATAATATGGTCGCCCAACTCTACATTACGTTTCATTACATAGCCTGAATAATCTGAATAAATATCTACTTGTTCTCTAATTTTCCCGCTTGCTTCAATAGCATCTATTTGCTTATCTGAAAGTTTCCAAAGTTTTAATTTATTACGAGTTGCTTTATATAATTGAGGAAAAACATCTCTTGAACGAATGGCTTCAAATAATTCTTTTTGAGCCGAAATTAATTCAGGAGAATAAATACGAACCATTTTTTGTCCTCTTGAAACTTTTTCTCCAGTAAAATTGATGTATAATCGCTCAATTCGCCCAGGAATATGAGATACTTGAGAGTATAATTTACGCTCGTCTGGTTGCACTCTTCCCAACAAACGGATCTCTTTATTTGCACCAGTTTTACTGACTATCGAAGTTTGAATGTTTGCCAATTGTATTGCTTCTTCGGTCATTACAATCTCATCTGGAGAAATTTCTTCAGATGAACTTGTGCTTTCTAACGGAATTAATTCCATTCCACAAAGTGGACAATCTCCTGGTTTATCCATTTTAATCTGCGGATGCATGGAGCAAGTCCAAATAGTTGCTTCTTCAGCATCGTGACTGTGTTCTTCTGTTCCAGCTGAAGCGTTGGAATCTCCTCCTCCCGAAAACACATTTCCTAATATAATTCCTAGGATTAATATTCCTGCTCCTATGATATAATTTTTATATTTTTTCATAATTCTTAATTTCCTATTAAATATTGTATAAATGCTACTGCGGTGTTATTGTCTATCATTGCTTTTTCGTAAGCCAATTCGTATTTTAATAATTGGCGTTCAATTCGTAAAACTTCTTCAAAATCTTTTGAATCTGTTGAATACGAAGTAATTAAAACATCCAATACTTTTTTAGCAATTTCGGTTTGTGTTTTGTTTAAAGCTATTCTACGTTCTCCATCAGAAAACTCGGTATATGTTTTTTCAAAAACACTGCTTAAGCTATTTTTCATATCCTCTTTGTTGTCAAGTTCAGCTTGTTTTAAAAGTTGTGCTTCCTTGATCATACCGTGGTATTTTCTTCTGTAAATAGGAATTGAAATCCCTACAGAAGGAAATAAAATTGCATCTTTTCCATTGTTTGGATCTACCGAATTTGGGTTTTCACCAACAATGATATAATTGATTCCAATATTAAATTTTGGCATTCCTTCTTTTCTTGCAACGTCTTCTTGTTTTAAGAAAGCATTCATTTTATGGTCGATACTTTTTAACTGATGGTTGTTAGCGTTGATAGAATCTGTAATCGCTCCGTACTCATAAGGCAACTTTTCTTTCCATAAATCTAATGGCGTTTCTATGGGAGCATCGTATTCTTTGTCTAATAAATTATTGAATTTTGCTTGAAATCCTTTTTTAGAATCTTTGTACAATGCCAACTGATTTTCTAAATCGTTGATCTCTAACTCCACTCTTAATTCATCTACAATAGAAGCTTGACCGGTTTCAATTTTCACCAAGGAAAGTCTTTTAAATACACGAAGTATTTCCATATTACTTTCGGTGATTTCAATTGCTTTATTGAAAAAGTAATAAGTGTAATACGCTGATTTTACTTCAAAATACAGATTGGCTTTGGCATTTTCAAACAGTTCGTATTTTGCTTCTGCTTTTTCAGCTTCCACCGTCTCTTTTGTAGCTAATAAACCAAACCAAGGAAATGCTTGTTTTAAAGCAAATGATGCCTTTTGTGGTCCTAAACGGGTTTCTACTGGTTGAATAAAATAACCAAAAGCAAACTGCGGATCTGGAAGTGTACCTACTTGAGGAATTTTTTCCATCGCAGCCATATATTGGTTAAAAGATGATTTTAAACCAGGATTGTTTTCAGCTGCTTCCACCAAATAAGCATCTAATTTGTCTTTACTAACCTGACTAAAACTTTGTTGTGAAAGACCTAGTACAAAGGCTAAAATTATATATTTATAGATTTTCATTTTCACTAGATTTTAGTTGTTTTAATTCTTTTTTAAGGCCACTTTCTTTCCACATACTATACAATACAGGAACTACGAACATCGTCATTACTTGTAATAACATTCCTCCGAAGGAAGGGATTGCCATTGGTATTACGATATCTGCTCCTTTTCCTGTGGCAGTCAATACGGGTATTAAAGCGATAATTGCAGTTGCGGCTGTCATCATTGCTGGACGTACTCTTTTTGAACCCGCGTGTAAGGTTGCTGTTCTTATTTCTTTCACTGTTTTTGGTTTTTCTTTCTCGAAAACCTGTGTTAAATAAGTTCCCATAATTACACCATCATCGGTGGCAATTCCGAAGAGGGCAATAAAACCAACCCAGACGGCGACACTCAGATTTATGGTATGAAGCTGAAAGAGATCCCGCATATGGACGTCTGCAAAGCTGAAGTTTAAAAACCATCCTTGTCCGTATAACCAAATCATAATAAATCCTCCAGAAAATGCTACAAATATTCCTGTAAACACCATTAATGCTGGGGTTAATGATTTAAATTGGAAGTACAGAATTAAAAGAATCAATATCAATGATATAGGTACTACAATCATTAGACGTTTGGAAGCTCTAATCTGGTTTTCATAATTTCCTGTAAATCGATAGGTAACTCCTGCAGGTAATACAAATTCTCCACTATCTAATTTTGATTTTATCAATGCTTGTGCCTCTTCTACCACATTGGTTTCTGCATAGCCATCTTTCATATCAAAAATTACATACCCTGTTAAAAAAGTATCTTCACTTTTAATAACTTGAGGTCCTCTAACATATTCGATACTTGATAATTCGCCCAATTCAACTTGAGGCCCTGCTGGTGTTGGAATTAATATTTTCTTAATATCGTCTGGATTATCTCTAAATTCTCTTGCATACCGAACTCGTACCGGAAAACGCTCCCTGCCTTCCACTGTTGTCGTTAATTGTTTACCCCCAATCGCAACCGATAATTGTGTTTGCATATCTTTAATGGTCAATCCGTAACGAGACATTGCCTGACGGTTCAACTTAATTTCTAGATATGGTTTTCCAACAACTCTATCGGCAAATACCGTTTGTGGTGCTACACTTGGTACTTCTTTTAAAATATCTTCTAATTCGTAACCCACTTTTTCGATAATTTCTAAAGTGGGGCCAAATACTTTAATTCCCATTGGCGCCCGCATACCTGTTGCCAGCATAATTAGTCGGGTTTGTATAGGTTGCAGTTTAGGTGCTGATGTAAGCCCAGGGAATTTAGAATGTTTTACAATTTCTTTCCAAATATCATCTGGTTTCTTAATCTTTTCTCGCCATTGTCTAAAATATTTTCCATCTTCATTTTCTGTTAATTCATCTTCAGAAATTTTTCGATATTCATCTTCCCCATAGGTATAGGTGGTACCATCTTTTAGTTCAAAAGCTTCGTCATCATCCATTTTAAAGCGAACTCTTCTTCCGTCAGCATCTAAAATATATTCAGGAATATAATTAATGGTATTTTCATACATCGAGGTTGGTGCTGGATCTAAAGCTGAATTTACACGTCCCCATTTACCAACGGAAGTTGCGATTTCAGGAATAGAATTCATATGCATATTAATCGATGCAATGACTTCCATATTTTCAGCAATCCCTGAATGCGGCATCGTTGTCGGCATTAACAGGAAGGAACCTTCATCCAAGGCTGGCATAAACTCATTCCCCAATCCTGGGAAAGTTTTTTCCATTTTTTGCCAAGCCACATTGTTTTTAGAAAATTCTGGCATAAATCCAAAAACATTTGCAAATCCTAACCAAATAGTAATTCCAAAAAAGACAATGATTATTGGAAGCGATAAAAACTTCCATTTATTATCCAAACACCACATTAATATTGGTTTGTAAAAATGAACGATCGTCATTAAAAACCCAAGAACAACTCCAAGAACAATTAT
The DNA here is from genome assembly GCA_002733185.1 of Flavobacterium sp. Taxonomy (GTDB): domain Bacteria; phylum Bacteroidota; class Bacteroidia; order Flavobacteriales; family Flavobacteriaceae; genus Marifrigoribacter. The sequence goes on from NVUT01000010.1 coordinate 21,477, forward strand.
TACAAAAATAAAATTAACAAAAGTAGAGTTTGAAGCACCAAGTGGCATCCACTCTATCGTTAAGAAATAAAGCAATACAATTATCGAAATGGCTATGTTTATGTAATTTGATATTTTTTTAGAGTAGGGTAATTTAATTTTCCCATTTAAAATACTCCTTGGTGCTACTTGTGTTAAAATATTATTGATCCCAAAAGCGATTAATGCTATGGCTATAAAACTTCCATAATAAAGCAAGAACACCACACCAAAACCAACTAATAGCGAACCAAAAATTCGTGAGGTTCGTTTTTTATCTAATCTTATGGAGAACAATACGTGTGCGATTGCCGGAATAAACATAATCCCGATAAATAAGGAAGAAATTAAAGCAAACGTTTTTGTAAATGCTAAAGGTCTAAATAGTTTTCCTTCGGCAGCTTGCATTGCAAAAACTGGTAAGAAACTAACTACTGTAGTCGCCAAAGCAGTAATAATTGCTGAAGCTACCTCAATCGTTGCTTCGTAAATTATTTGAAGCAACTCTTTTCCTCTGGCCCCTTCATTTTCGGGCATTTCGAGATGCCGGACTATATTCTCTGTGAATACAATCCCCACATCGATCATCACTCCAATTGCGATTGCAATACCTGAAAGTGCAACAATATTGGCATCAACATTAAAATATTTCATCAATATAAATGTCATTAATACGCCTATAGGAAGTATACTAGAAATTAAAACAGAGGCTCTAAGGTTGAATACTAATATCAGCACCACCAAAATACTTATCAATATCTCGTGAGATAAAGAAGACTCTAAAGTTCCTAATGTTTCTTGAATTAACCCAGAACGATCATAAAAAGGAACAATCGTTATTTTTGAAATCGTTCCATCTTCTAATGTTTTTTGTGGCAATCCTGGAGCAACTTCAGCAATTTTATCTTTTAAATTCTGAATTACTTCTTGCGGATTTGCACCATAACGTGCTACTACCACTCCACCTACTGCTTCAACTCCACTTTTATCCAAACCTCCTCTACGAGTGGAAGGACCAAACTGAATTTTAGCAACATCTTTTAAACGAATTGGCACATTATCTCTAACCGTAACTACACTCTCTTCTAGATCTGAAAGGTTTTTTATATACCCTAAACCTCTTACTAAATATTCAACTCTATTAAACTCTATTGTTCTAGCTCCAATATCAAGATTACTGTTTTTAACAGCATTCATTATCATGGTAACATCTACATTATTGGCCTTCATAGCAGCAGGATCAATATCGATCTGATACTCTTTTAAGAAACCTCCAATAGAAGCTACTTCAGAAACACCACTGGTTGCTGTTAAATAATAACGAACATAAAAATCTTGTATGGTTCTAAGTTCTTGAGGATCCCAGCCTCCTGTAGGTTTTCCTGTTTTTGGGTTTCTCCCTTCTAAGGTGTACCAATATACTTGACCCAATGCTGTTGCATCTGGGCCTAAGGCTGGTTTAACTTCAGCAGGAACAGTACCTGGTGGAAGGGAATTTAATTTTTCGAGTATTCGAGTTCGACCCCAATAAAAATCTATATCATCATTAAAGATAATGTAAATACTTGAAACTCCGAAAATGGAATTACTTCTAATTGTTTTAACTCCTGGAATACCTAATAAAGCAGTTGTTAAAGGGTAGGTAATTTGATCCTCGATATCTTGAGGAGATTGCCCCATCCATTCGGTAAAAACAATTTGTTGGTTTTCACCAATATCTGGTATTGCATCAACAGGAACGGGATTTCGTTCTATTATTGACGTTTCCCAATTAAAGGGAGCAGTTACATAACCGCCAATAACAAAAGCAAAAAGTAAAATAAATGTTATTAGCTTATTTTCAAGGAAATAACGAATAATTTTATTTAGCATAATGTGTTTTTTTTTAATTTGATTTAAAGATACATAAATTAGGTTTCAAAAAACCTTTCGCAATCTTTTAGACAGATTGCAACAATGTTTCTTCTGTGAATTTAACAAAGAAAAGTAAACGAATCATTGAGTTTGCTTCATCATACTTCCTCGTAAAAACGATAGAAGAATATCTATAAAATCAAATTAAAAATTGTTCGTCAAGAAGTAGAATATCTTTGACGACTAAGGGTGGGGAATAATCTAAAAATGAAGTTGAATTGTCTYCAGTTACTTCAAAAAGATTGATGTATGTATAAACAAATGTTGCAACAAAAGTTTGTTGCTCGAAAGTTAGCTCTTCAAATGTTGTAGTAAACTCCTCATTTCCATCTATTGATATTAAGGTATCACTACAACAACCTTTCTTGCTAATGTTATTATCTGTAGACGTAGTTTTATGCATATCCATACCGCAACCTTGTGCTTCGGAAAAAATTGCCGTATCTACTAAAATATCACCGCAATAATGCATATCAATAGTAAACGACATTGTAGAGAATAAGACTACAGATGCCATTAAAATTGCTGTTATTTTAGAAAATACTTCTTTCATTACGGGAACAAAATTACGAAAACTATTTAAAATATTATAAAAATTATGTTAAATAAAATGATATTGGATAATTAATACTTTTCTGTTTTTCCTCCCCCGCAAAATTTCACTGCATCTGTAAATGCTTTTATAAAACGTTCAGGTTGATCTTTTAAATCTCCAAGTTCTGTATAATAAATAAGCAACTCATCTACCTGTGTATCTTGATTATACACTCCTTTTGATGTTTTATGAATTGTTTTTTTAGTATTAAATGTTTTAATTTTGAATTGTTTTTGACCGTGTAAAGAGGAATCTTCGCTTATAATAGAACTAATGTCAGAAAGATTAAATTCATAAGTATTTACAGTTTCTCGATCATTTCTAGATGAGTTTCTATCTTCAACATAGGACTCTGTTTCTATAATTTTCAAACTACAATCAGATGCTTTATATTCTATTTTATAATTATACTTTTTCCAATAATTTTTTGACATAGCACCCATATCAAAATAATTTGAGGTTTTTATTCCTCCTATTTTACCTTGCATCCAGTCTAAGGCTTCCTTTACTTCTTTTGTGTTATTTGATTGCGCATTTATTGTAGTAAAACTAATAAACAATATTAGGGTAAGAAAATACTTCATAAAGTTAGGGCATTTGTAAAAAGTAAAAAATATTGGTTTTAAAAAACCAAATATAAAATAAAAAAAATTAATAATATTTTTTCTTTAGCCAAAAAGAAACTCTGACCAATAAAATTAATGCAGGCACTTCCACCAACGGACCAATAACTCCTACAAATGCTTGACCAGAATTTAATCCAAAAACTGCGATGGCAACTGCGATGGCAAGTTCAAAATTATTTCCGGAAGCGGTAAAAGATATGGCAGCATTCTTTTTATAATCTACTCCCATTGCTTTGCTTGTGAAGAAGCTAATAAAAAACATTATAGTAAAATATATTAATAACGGAACTGCGATAATTAACACATCCATGGGTATTTCAATAATCAGTTCACCTTTTAGTGAAAACATCACCACAATAGTAAATAGTAAGGCAATTAATGTGATTGGTGAAATAGTTGGTATAAATTTTTCATTGTACCATTTTTCGCCTTTCAGTTTTACTAAAATTAATCTACTCAAGATTCCTAATAAGAAAGGAATACCTAAATAGACGGCGACACTTTCTGCGATGGTGGCGATGGAAATATCTACAATAGCACCTTCAAAACCAAAATATGGCGGCAATACCGTAATAAATAACCAAGCATAAAAACTATAAGCAAAWACTTGAAAAATACTGTTTAAAGCGACTAATCCTGCTCCATATTCGGCACTTCCTTCGGCTAAATCGTTCCAAACTAATACCATTGCGATACATCTTGCGAGACCTATTAATATAAGTCCGACCATATACTCTGGATAATCTTGCAAAAAAGTTATTGCTAAAACAAACATTAATACAGGTCCGATAATCCAGTTTAGTACTAAAGAAACCGACAACACTTTTACATCTTTAAATACCTTCGGAAGTAATGTGTAGTTGACTTTTGCTAATGGCGGATACATCATTAATATCAACCCTATTGCAATTGGAATATTGGTAGATCCACTACTTAATGAATTAATGAAATCTGGAAAAGTTGGAACAAAATATCCAATTCCCACTCCAATTGTCATGGCTGCAAATATCCATAGCGTTAAATAACTGTCTAGAAAGCTTAATTTTTTCATTATAATTCCCTGCGAAGGCAGGGATCTTTTTTAATTATTATTTTATCCTCGAAAAAACATAATACATCTCCGAAGCAATTTGCATACTTCTTTCATTATATTTTTCTTTTTTTAATTCTGTATTGTCAAATTCTTTTGGATCCTTGTAAGTAATCGGAATCCGTTTTTCTGCTCCAGGAATAAACGGACAGTTTTCATCTGCTTGTGAACAAGTCATAATCGCAGCAAAATTATTAGTCGGATTAAAGGCATCGTCAAAGGTTTTTGAAAATCCGATTACGAAAGCATCTTCTACAGAAAAATAAATACTATATTTTGGATTATTCCCTTCTGAAGTAGTCTTAAACACAAAGCCCATTTCTTCCAGGGTTTCTTTTATTGAAACAAATAAAGTCGTTGCCTCTGTCCCTCCAGAAAAACAATTTACATTCTTTACTTTAAAATGAGCAGCCATTACTTGTGCCCAAATTTGTGCTAAATGACTTCGACGAGAATTGTGAGTACAGATAAAATTTAAGCTAATTTCTTTACCTACTTCTTTCTTTTCAATAATAAAATTGATTAAAGGTTGAAGTGTTTTTTTTCGTTCTTTTGAAATAGAATAACGCTCCAATTCTTTGATGACAGATTTAATTTTAGCAAACATTTACTAGAAAAATTAACAACAATTTGAAGCAGGATCACAACAAGTAACCTCTTCTGCTTTTAAATCTGACAAACTCACTTTTTGCATTCCTTCTGGGATTCCGCAGTTGTCTTTTGCTAAACAATCGGTTTGTTTAGTCACTAACAAAAAGTTTTTTCCATCAAAATCCAATGCATATTTCCCAATGGTATCCCCTTGGTATTCTACTTCGATTTCTAAATCTCCTATTTCTAATACTTTTTCAGAAAGCTCAATAATTTTTACTAATTTCTCTGGATGTAAACGATGATCGTAATCGTTGGCATTCCAAAGTTGAAAATTTACAACTTCTTCATTTCGCACCACTCCACCACAATCGATAAAATGTTTGGTGATTTTACCAACTTCGGTTACGTGAAAATTATTGGGAACTAATTCGCCATTTGGTAGTTGAAACGCTATAGTTTCTAAAGTATTTAAGTGGTTTTTTATTTCTGATAATTTCATAATGAATAATTTAATGTGTGAATGAATTAATGATTGAATGTGTTAATGATTGAATGTGTTAATGATTGAATGTGTTAATGATTGAATGTGTTAATGATTGAATGTGTTAATGATTGAATGTGTTAATGATTGAATGTATTAATGATTGAATGTGTTAATGATTGAATGTGTTAATGATTGAATGAATTAATGATTGAATGTGTTAATGATTAAATTGTACAACAACTTTCGGATTCTTGTAAATCTTGATTTAAAAATAAATTAAGTATTTGCTTCATATTAGACCAATTTTCAGTGTCGATACAATAGCAAACTTTAGTTCCCTCTACACTTCCTTTTATGAGTCCTGTATTTTTAAGTTCTTTTAAATGTTGTGAGATAGTTGGTTGTGCCAAACCAATTTCCTCTACCAAATCACCACAAACACAAGCATTGATATTAAACAAATGTTGCAATATGGCAATTCTTGCTGGATGTCCCAACACTTTTGCAATGCTTGCTAGTTGGTTTTGTTCTTCCGTAAATATTTCAGTTTTAGTAATTCCCATACTCTTTAATTGTTATATTGCAATATTACGATTAATATAAATTAAACAACTAATTTATTTAATTATTTTTTTTATGATAATTATCATTTCATTGTTTAATCTTTATTAATTATATTTGGCTAACTATTTAAACATGAAACTTTTTCATAAAACAACATCAGTAATTCTATCAATCATCATATTGGTTTCTACTTCTTCATTTGCTGTAGAATCACATTATTGTGGTGAAATGCGTATTGATTCTTCTATTTTTGGAAAGGCTTCAAAATGTATGTGTGAGAGGTTTGAGTCTAATAATCATTCAGATGAAACCGATTTAAATATGGGTGATTGTTGCAAAGAAAAAGTAATTGTACATGATGGAAATGATGAAATTCAGAAAACACAGTTTCAATTAATTTCAGAAAATATTTTATTTTTACAAACCTACTTTTATTCATACATCAAATTATTTGAGGGTATAGAAAACAAAAAAAATCTTTTTAAAGACTACTCTCCTCCTTTACTGGTCACAGATCTACAAGTGATCCACGAATCATTCTTAATTTGAATTGTAATTAGGGTCAACTGTATCCTATTATTTACGTTGCCTATTTTTAGTTAAAACTAAACATTATTAGTTGATACTATTCAAACTAATTCTAGGCTAAATTACAATCAAACACTAATTACAAACAAGACATTGGCTTCAAGTAAAAGCAACTGTTACTTAAAATTAAGAAAAATGAAATCAAAAAACCAATTATTAATTATAGCATCATTAGTTGTATTATTCACTGTTTCAGTAGGGTTTAGTACCATGACGCAAGGAAAATGGGTAGCTCCTGCAAGTGCAGATAAATTAGAAAATCCTCTAAAGGGCGATGAAGCAGCCACTTCAAAAGGAAAGAAAATTTACAAACAAATGTGCGCAATATGTCACGGAATGAAAGGAAAAGGAGATGGAATGGCTGGAAGTGCTTTAAAACCAAAACCAGCAAATTTCACCAAGGCTGAAATTCAAGAAGATTCGGATGGAGCAATTTTTTGGAAAATAACAGAAGGACGCGGAAATATGGTTTCCTACAAAGAAACGTTAAGCGAGACCCAAAGATGGCAACTCGTAAATTTTATTAGAACATTTAAATAATTTTCAAAATGAAAAAACTACTATTTATAGTGCTAGTCATTTTCATAGGAGGAAATGTAATAGCACAAAACGAAGAAACTACAAAAGTAATCGACTCTTTAGTAAAAGAAGCGGTTGCTAAACAAGTTAAAAAACCAAGTAAAACTCAGTTTATGATACGTGGTTATGGTCATACGGGATTTGCTTATGACGATGTAAATGGAGAAACTTCTTCTTCATTTGATGGAGGAACTTTCGCTCCAATATTCTTATTTAAACATAACGATAGATTTATGTTTGAATCTGAGCTTGAATTTACTTTAAGTGGAGGTGAATTAGAAATTGGTTTTGAATATGCAAATGCAATGTATGTTATTAATGACTATATGACTGTAAGAGCAGGTAAATTCTTGTTACCATTTGGCACCTTTATGGAACGTTTACATCCATCTTGGATTAATCGTTTTACCAGTAAACCATTAGGTTTTGGGCACGATGGAATTGCTCCAAGTTCTGATGTTGGTGTAGAATTAAGAGGTGCTTTCTACATTGGAAATACCAAATGGAATTATTCTGGTTATGTAACTAATGGTCCCACCTTAAAAGATGGCAGTGACGAACCAGAGGAAGCAGGAATGTTATCTTTTGAAAATTTAACTGATAACAATACGAGTAAAGCATTTGGTGGTAGAATTGGTTTTTTACCACTTCATGATTCTTCTATTGAAGTTGGTGGTTCTATTTACGCAACAGATGGAGTTGGCAATAAAGGATCTGAATATGAAGATATAAAAGCTGTACTTTATGCGTTCGATTTAAGTTATGTAAAACAAATTGCTCCAATTAGTGGTTTGATAGATATTAAAGCACAATACAATCATTCGAATGTAGATAGTGCATTTTATTTCGACCCTGAAGATGGAGAAACCTATACCTTTGATAATCAAAGTCAATCGTATTTTGTACAATTGAGTTATAGACCAACTATGATAGGAAACAATTTTGTAAAAAATCTTGAATTAGTTGGTAGATATTCTGAACTTACCACTCCTGAAGGATCCGAATGGGAATCACAATCGTCACAATATTCAGTTGGATTAAACTACTGGATAAGTTGGCGTTCTGTACTAAAAATGAGTTATGAATCTAAAGAAACTGAAGGCGGACACGGAGGAGCAGGAATAACTAACGTTGATACTTTCTCAATTCACTGGGCAATAGGATTTTAATCAAAAAAAATAAATATTATGAAAACATATAAAATAATAACCATAGCAAGTTTATTTGTCATCGTATTAATAGCTACCATTTCATGTGGCTCAACAGATGGTACCTATAAAAATATAGACCCAGATAGTGCCGTTGCTTTAAAATCTGGCGCTCAATTATGGGGAGAAAACTGTGTGAGATGTCACAGTATTCCAGCACCTTCAAGTTATAACAGTACCGATTGGGAAACCATAGGATTGCATATGAAAATTAGAGCAAATCTAACTGCATATGAATCTGAAAAGATTTTTGAATTTCTTAAATCTGCAAATTAATTTCTCATAATTAAGTAATAAACTCAACATTGAGTTTTACTACTCTGAAAATTATTTTTTTCAGAGTAGTTTTTAGATTTATTATATCTTGCAAGAATGATTATAAAAGAATCCTTATTCTTAAAAAATATGTTTAGCAATAACTGTGTTAAACTTATTAAATATGTGCTTGGCGATAAAGAAGGAATTACCATACTTTCTATAGAATTAGGATTGCTAACCATTGAATACAACGATGTTATTGTTAGTAAAGAACAAATCACAAATTGGCTAGAAGAATTAGGTTTCGGAATTATTATTGACCCAAATGCAGAGATAGTAGAAAAAACAAAACTTGCTGCTTTCGATCTTATTTTCAAATCATTAAATACAAGCTCACTTATTAGAAATTCAGATTATATAAGTGATATTTTACAACTACCATACGATAAAATAAGTCGTGTTTTCTCTCAAGTAACTGGAGTGAAATTAGAAAAATATATCATCCTTCTTAAGATTGAGAAAGTTAAAGAAATGCTTATTGAAAATGAATACAGCCTAAGTGAAATCGCTTTTATGATGGACTATAGCAGTGTTCAATACTTTAGCAATCAGTTTAAAAAAATAGTAGGCATCACTATTACTCAGTATAAAGAGTCACCTCAAAAATATAGAGTTTCTATTGATAGTTTTATTTGAAACTGAAATCACCACACTCCAAAAAATTATAAATTTTTCACAAAAAAGTGTAACATACGTTCAATTATAATCATTTAATTTTGTCCATATAATATAAAATAATAGTTATGAATATTAAAAAAAATATAGCAATTAGCGATTCTGGGTTTCTTTTTAACCCTTCTTCTGGAGACTCGTATTCTTTAAACCCTGTAGGTCAAGAAATTTTAAAATTACTAAAGGATGACAAAAGTGACGAAGAAGTTGTTGCCTACATTCTAAAGAATTATATGACCGATAAAGATGCTGTTGAAAAAGATTTGTACGATTTTAAAAACATGCTAGAAAATTTTAAATTAACAGAAGATGAGTAAGCCAACCTATACCATCGCAGTTACAGGTTTAAATGCCATTGACAGTCCAGGGCCTGGATTGGCAGTAATTAGATCCCTACGGGATGCCAAGAGTTTTGATGTTCGCATCATTGGGCTTTCTTACGAAACGATGGAGCCTGGAATCTATATGCACGATTTGGTAGATAAAACCTATCAAATCCCCTATCCTTCTGCTGGACAAGATGTTTTAATGGAACGTTTTCAGTTTATTAATTCTGTTGAAAATGTAGATTTTATGTTCCCAAATTTTGATGCTGAATTATTTAATTTTATCAAAATTCAATATCAGTTTGAAAAAGAGTTGGGCATAAAAATGGTGATTCCAACACTCGATCAATTTGAAGCAAGACATAAAGTGAATTTGTTTGATTATGGTAAAAAACATAATATAAAAGTTCCGTTTGCTAAAATGATTTTTAGTGCTGTAGAAATTCCAGCAATTACTGAAGAATTTGGATTTCCAATGGTCATAAAAGGGAAGTTTTACGATGCAAAAATCGCATATACATTAGAGCAATCTGTACAACATTTTAATAAAATTAGTGCTCAGTGGGGATTGCCAGTTATAATCCAAGAATTCGTTCACGGCTCTGAAGTAAACGTATGTGGAGTTGGAGATGGAAAAGGCAATCTACTAGGGGCAGTTCCTATGCGAAAGCTTTATATAACCGATAAAGGGAAAGCTTGGGCTGGAGTTACATTAGACGATGACAAGCTTATTGAAATCACTAAAAATCTGGTAAAAGAAACCAATTGGCAAGGTCCTTTTGAATTAGAGTTTATGAAAACAACCAAGGATGAATATTTCCTTATCGAAATCAATCCTCGCTTCCCAGCTTGGTGTTATCTAACGGTTGGTGCTGGACAAAATCAAGTAGAATCATTAGTGAATCTTGGTATGAATAATCCAGTAGAACCCTTTACAGATTATGAAGTAGGAAAAATGTTTATACGTTATTCCAACGATATGATTGTGGATATGGAAGAGTTTGAAAAAATTTCAACTTTAGGAGAATTATAAAATTATTAATATACCATCGGTTGAAATAAAATCGATTTCAAAATAAATTATTATGGACAAAAAACAATATGAAAGACCCATCATAAAATCATTGAACACTGGGTTGATGAATAAATTTGGAACCCGAACTGAATATGCAGCATTAACTCATATTGAAGGGGTTTCAGTTAAAAGTTTATTAAAAGATTATGGTTCGCCATTATTTGTTCTTTCAGAACGGAAAATTAGAGAAAATTATAGAAATGCCAAACGTGTTTTTGAAACTAGATATCCTAAAGTGCAATTTGCTTGGTCGTATAAAACCAATTATTTAAATGCAGTGTGTAATACTTTTCACCAAGAAGGTTCTTGGGCAGAAGTGGTTTCTAGATTTGAATATGAAAAAGCGATTAACAATGGTGTTCCGGGAGATAAAATTCTTTTTAACGGTCCCGACAAAACCGATAGTGACCTTCGATTATCAATTGAGAACAACTCTCCAATTCATATTGATCATTTAGATGAATTGTATCGTCTTACCGAGATTGCAACCGAAATGGATAAAAAACCAAGAGTTGCTATTCGTGTAAATATGGATACTGGTATTTACCCAATGTGGGATCGTTTTGGTTTTAATTATGAAAACGGACAAGCTTGGGATGCCATCAATAAAATTATGGCTTCAGGCAAACTAAACTTAGTTGGATTGCACTGTCATATTGGAACTTTTATGTTAACACCAAGTGCTTATGGAGTTGCTGCTAGTAAACTTTCAGAACTTGCATTAAGTTTTAAAAACCAATACGATCAAGATATTACTTATTTAGATTTGGGTGGTGGTTTTGCTTCAAAAAACACTTTAAAAGGTTCTTTATTACCAGGAGCTGACTCTGTTCCTGAAATATATGAATATGCCGAAGCGATTACAACAGCCATTCTAAATGCAGGATTTGCACCAGACGATTTACCTTATTTATATTTAGAAACAGGAAGAGCAATGGTAGATGATGCTGGTTTCTTATTAGGAAGTGTTATTTCTAACAAAAGATTATCAGATGGAAGACGTGCTACTATTATGGATTTTGGTGTAAATATTATGTTTACTTCATTTTGGTTCGATCATAAAATATCACCTGCACAAGAATTTGGTCATCACACCGAAGACACGATTCTGTACGGTCCGTTATGTATGAATATTGATGTGGTAAGAGAAAACATTACCTTACCTCCTTTAAAACCAGGAGATCAAGTAGTGGTTCATCATATGGGTGCTTATAATATTTCACAGTCAATGCAATTTATATCTTTGCGTCCAGCAATTGTTATGATTGATACCGATAAAAAAGTTCATCTAATCAAAGCAGCTGAAACATTAGAGACACTTGAAAAAGGAGAAGTTTTACCTGAATATTTAAAAGAATTTAATATCTAATTTTGAATACTTACAATCCTAATACATTACTGAAAGTTTATGGGAATGGCTTATTAAATAGTTATTCCCAAATWTTCTTTTCTAATAATAAGACCTTTGCTGTTTTGTTATTAATCATTAGTTTTTTTGATCTTGGTGCAGGATTAAGTGGTGTGTTAAGTATTGTTATTTGTCAGATTACGGCGGAATTATTCAACTTCAATAAAGAGCTTATTAGAGATGGATCCTACACCTACAATGCTTTAATGGTAGGGATTGCCTTAGGAATGTTTTACGATTTTAATTTTTCCTTTTTTGTAATTTTAGTCATCACTTCCATTTTAACTTTATTTATTACTATTTGGTTTATGACGGTTTTAGCGAAAAAAGGATTGCCTTTTTTAAGTCTTCCGTTTTTGTTTGGAATTTGGATAATTATTTTGGGTGCGCCCAATTTTTCAGCACTTCAATTAAATCCTAAAGAAATTTTATCGCTTGCTAAATGGTTTCCAGAATTATTTACTTCTGTAACAAATAGCATTGGAGCTTTGCCTTTTGCAGATGTAATACATTTGTACTTTAGATCTTTAGGTGCCATATTTTTTCAGTATAATGATTTAGCAGGTTTAATTATTGCTATTGGTATTTTAATTTATTCCAGAATTGCTTTCGGATTATCAATATTAGGATTTAGTATCGGTTTTGCTTTTTACCATTTTTTTGGAGGTGATTTCTCCCAACTTATTTACTCTTATATAGGTTTCAATTTTATTTTAACAGCCATTGCTTTGGGCGGATTTTTTGTGGTTCCTTCAAGGAAATCATATTTAATGTTGTTCTTTATTATTCCTGTAATAGCACTTTCCATAAGTTCTTTACATACTTTATTTACTTATTTCAACCTCCCTCTCTACTCTTTGCCTTTTAATATTATTACTATCATTTTCTTGGCAACTATGGCAACAAGAAGAAAAGATTCTGGAATTACTTTGGTAACCCTTCAGCAGTTTTCTCCTGAAAAAAATCATTACAAACATTTAAATTCAGTAAATAGGTTTAAGAATAACACTTATTATCACCTAAACCTCCCTGTGATGGGCGATTGGCATATTTCACAAGGTCATAACGGCGGAATTACCCACAAAGAAGATTGGCAGTACGCTTGGGATTTTGATGTATTGGATGAAGATGAAAATACGTATCAATTTCCAGGTGTCGAATTAAAGGATTATTACTGTTATGACCTTCCGGTGATTGCTCCTTCTGAAGGATACATCGTTGAAATTTTCGATGGAATTGAAGACAATAAAATAAATGAAGTTAACTTAAAAGAAAACTGGGGAAATACTATTATTATTAAACACGGTGAACATTTTTACACGAAACTTTCACACATAAAAAAGGACTCCTTTAAAGTGAAAAAAGGGGATTATGTAACCAAAGGACAAGTAATAGGTTCTTGTGGTAGCTCAGGGAGATCACCAGAACCTCACCTTCATTTTCAATTGCAAACTACGCCTTATGTTGATTCTAAAACTATAGAATTTCCTTTGGCATATTATCTTCAGAAAGAGAATAACAAGTATCATTTTCATTGTTTTGATATTCCGAAAGAAAACGAGACAGTTTCCAATGTAAAAACTACAAAATTAATAACAGAAGCCTTTGATTTTGTTCCAGGAAAAACTTTCTATTTCAATTATAAAGGAAAGAAAGTAAAATGGGAAGTCTTTACCAATGCAATAAATCAGACTTACATCTACTGTAACGAAAGTAAGAGTACCGCCTATTTTATTAATAATGGAACCGTTTTCTATTTCACCGATTATTTTGGCGAGGACGATTCTTTATTGCATCATTTTTATTATGGGGCACAAAAAGTTTTATTAGGTTATTATAAAGACATTCAATTGAAAGATGAATTGATGATTGATGGATTTTTCAATAAACTCATTACTAATTTACACGATTTTACAGCACCATTTTTTCATTATTGCAAAGTGAAATATCATTTTTCATTCGATACATGTGATAATGAACACAACCCTACAGAAATATCTTTCCAGACCAGTTGTACTGCAACTATCGGAAAAAAACAATACAAAAAAGTGGACTATTCCTTTCTTTTAAAAGATGGAAAAATTCATTCTTTTACCATTAATAATAATCAAACTGCATTATGCGAAAATTAATAATTATACTTATACTTTCGATTGGGTTTCAATCATACTCACAAAAGGTTACAATTGAAGAAATAGATGCAAAAACCTATACCTTATTTACTGCCGAACAATGGAAGGAATTAATTATCTATGGCGAAGAAAATGTACAAGATTTCTATTACTATAACGTGAGAATGGGAGTTGCATATTTTAAAGAAAGAGAGTACCATTCTGCTGAAAAACATTTAAACAAAGCCATAAGTCAAGAAAGCACCGAATATGCAAAAGAGTACTTATTTTGGACCTATTTTAATATCGGGGAATTTTACCTAGCAGAACAAGTTTATGATCAACTTTCATTAGAAACAAAAAAGAATGTTGACTATAAAAAAACTGCTATAGAATCTGTTTATTTAGAAATTGGATTGAAAAGCCCAAATACAAATGAAGTTGAAAACACCTACTACGGAAATTTAGTTTTAAAACATCGTTTAGGAAAAAACATTAAAATTCTACATTCAGTAAATATGTTTCTTCAAAATGATGGGACTCAAGATTTTAATAGTTTTCAATATCATTTATCGGGAACTTACTTTTTAGAAACTTCCGCTTTTAATCTTGGTGGGGTTTATAATTATAGCGAATTTACTTTTGCTTCAGATGAGGAGATTACCGGAGAATTTGGCAATCAATTACAAGTAAATTATGAGAGTTCTACTATTGGAGACACTTATAGTGTTTATGTAAATTATAGTCGAAGATTTAAAAGGTTACGAGTAAATGCAAATTTTAATTATGTAACTCGAAACGCTACAAATAAAAACTTTACAAAATTATATTTAAAAGAAGATGGTTCCTTAATTAGTGAAGATTTTAATAACTCGAACGTAACTGAAACGGTATATATTCCGTCAGTTGGGTTAATGTACACTCCAGAATTTACCAAAGATAGAATTTCGGTTGGTGCCGATTTCTTTTTTCCTATTACTGAAACTGAAACCGATATTGTTTTTAAACCTTATTTAAATGTATTTATCTTAGATCAACTTTGGTTAAATACTAGTTATCTTCAAGTAGAAAATTATTTATTTGCCGATTATTCTAGTGAAATACTGTATAATACTCCAGATCTTTCCGTAAATAGATTTGTTTCAACATTAAGTTATGCTTTTTCTACTAAATTTATTACGAAATTAACCTACACTTATGAAAATTACGATTTTGATAATCTAGTTCTCAATTATGATATTAATTCTATATTTTTGGGTGTTCAATATAAATTTTAAACTATGTCCCGTACTTATTTAACCATCGCTCTATTATTTTCTATTACTATCGTATTTGGACAGAATTCTATTTCTGAAGCATTTTCAAAAAGCTACCAGTCCGAATATAATAAAGAATATAAAAATGCTATTTCCGAAATAGACCATATATATTCGTCAGATTCTTACGAAATAAATTTACGTTTGGGATGGTTGTATTATTCAAATGGAGATCACGTAAAATCGAAGAATTATTATGCAAATGCTATTAAAATTGAACCAAAATCTATTGAAGCAAAATTAGGAATAGCCTACACTATAGGTGCATTAGAGAACTGGGATGAACTAATTATACTTTATAACGATATCTTACAAATTGACCCTTATAATTACACGGTAAATCTAAGAATGGCAACTATTTACTATTACCGTAAAGATTTTACAAAAGCAGCATCTTATGGTGAAAAAATTAGCAAGCTCTACCCTTTTGACTATAGTTATAATTTGATACTCGGAAAAATCAATCTAAGCTTAGGAAATATAATTCACGCAAAAGAACACTTAAATTCGGCATTATTGTATAATCCTAGCAGCTTGGAAGTTTTGGAATTATTAAAAGCCTTATAAACTACTTTTCATTCGAATCTGAATGATAATCGATGAAATTATAGTCAGAATCCCAATAGTTAAAATTGCATATTCCAAACCAAAAGCATCGACAATAAGTCCTGATAAAAATGCTCCTATTGCATAACCCAAATCTCGCCATAATCTAAACACTCCTATACTTTCTGGACGTTGAGAAGGCGTGGTGTTTTTAGCAATGACCACTAAAAATGTAGGATATACCAAAGCAGTTCCTAATCCGAGTACCACACATAAAGCAATATATTCTACTGGTGAACCTGCCTATATTAAAGTTGAAATAGCTATTCCTTGTAGTAACATTCCGTAGAATAAAATCTTTTTATTATTGTATAAATCGGCAAATCTTCCTGTGAATAATTGTCCCAATCCCCAGACCAAAGGGTATGTTGCAGTAATAATTCCTATACTGTCTTTCCCGAAGTTTTCACTTAATAAAAGCAGTGGCAACAATCCCCAAATCATTCCATCATTTAAGTTGTTAATCAATCCAGCTTGTGTGGTGGCACTTAGATTGGGGTTTTTAAAGGTAGTATTCCAAAAAACATTTTTTACTTTTTCTTTGGTACTATCTTTGGTTTCTAAAGCTACGTGATGCTTGGTGTCTTTTACTAAAAAAATGGAGAACAACAACCCTAAAATAGAAAGCCCAATTCCGAGATAAAAAGGATAGGGTCGTAATCCATAATTTTCAGCAATAACAGCTGTTAAAAATGTAATTAATCCCACTGCAAAATAACCAGAAAACTCATTGAGTCCCATTGCAAAACCTCTGTCCTTCTCTCCTACCAAATCAATTTTCATTACCACCGTACTCGACCAAGTTAACCCCTGGTTGACACCTAAAAGGATATTTGCAAAGATGACCACATTCCAACTTTCTGCATAAATCAAAAGCAAAGGAATGGGCAAGGCAAACAACCAACCAATAACCAATAGATTTTTTCTACCCCATTTATTGGCGAGTTTTCCTGTAAAATAATTCGTAATTGCCTTAGTGATTCCAAAAGCGATGATAAAAGATAATATTGCGGTATTGCTGTCAATATGAAACTCTTTCTCGGCAATTTGGGGTAAAATGGAACGCTCCAATCCTACCATACCACCAACAAAAGCGTTGACCAATACCAATATCCAAAATTGGGAAGCGTTTTCTTTAAGTCCGTGTTTTATGGTGTTTTCAGTCACGTTATAAAATTATGCTTAAATAGCTTAATTTCTTATTCAGTCACAAGGCTAAAAGCTCCTTTTGTAATAAATTGATCTTTTGAAGAAAAATCGGAAGTGTTTGTAATTTCAGTAAAACCTTCATAAGAACTACCAATTTCAACTTTCACTTGTTCAAAATGTCGCTTATCTTCGTCCGAAGATACTAATTTTAACACATAAAAATGTCCATCTATATCAACAATAGCATCAGAAGGTAATGATAGCTTTATTTTATTTGCTGTAATAATATGGGCTTCTACAAACATCCCAACTAAAAAATTATTTTGTGATTCATCTATTAAATGCCCGTGAACTTGGATGGTTCTGTTTTCGGTAATCGAAGTTCCAATAAGATGTACTTCCGCTTTATAAACTTCATCGGAAGCTTCCGGAATTTTAAAATCTATTTTCTGTCCTTTTTTTAATGATAGAATATCTTTTTCATAAACCGATAATTCCAAATGCAAATGGTCAGTATTTACTATTTCCATAATGGGTTTTGCGGGCGAAACAAAGGTTCCTATCGCAATATTTACTTTGGTAATACTTCCTGAAATTGGAGCGTAAATAGTAACAATAGAAGTAAATTTACCATTTTCAGCATTTTTAGTTGAAATATTCAACATTTGAAGCTGTTTCTTAAAACCCGCATATTTTGCCTTTGCCGTTTTATACTCGCTCTCTGCTTTTAAATATTTTTTTTGTGAAGTAATCTTCTCTTCAAACAATATTTTTTGTCGGTCGAATTCAGATTTTAAGAAGCTTAATTGCTCGTTTATTTCTAAATATTCTTGTTGTAAAGTGACAAATTCAGGATTTTCAAGAGTAATTAACATTTGTCCTTTTCTTACTTTATCGCCCACTAACAAAGGGGTTGTTTTTACATAACCGCCCATTATCGCATTTACAATAGCTTTATTTTCGGGTGGCACATCGATCATTCCAGAAGCCTGAACTACCACCGAAAAAGGTCTTTCTTGTAAGGGTTCTAACTGCATATTATTTTGTTCAAATTGTTGCTTTGACAGTATAATACCTGTTTCTTCAGTTTGATTTTCTGTTACTTCCGATTCTGTTGTTTTTTCTGAGTTTCCGCAGCTATACAAACTGATTGCAGAAAAAACGATTACTATATATTTATTGAATTTCATAAGAAATGATTTATAATGTTAAGTGATTTAGTTTAATAATTGTTTGGTTCAATTGATTTAAATTAATTAGATAGTCAATTTTAATTTCATAGGCATTTTCAATACTTTGAATGAATCTAAAAAAGTCTATTTCTCCATTTTTAAAGCTACTATTGGCAGTTTTTAGAATTTCATAGGAAAGACTGGTTCCTTCAGTTTCATAATATTCCAATGCTTTTTGATTTTTATATAATTCTGAATATAATTCTTGTTGGTATCCTTCTAACTGAAATTTATAGGCCTTGGATTGCTCTACAGATTCATTAAAAGCAATTTTTGAAGCCTTTATTTGTGAGGATTGTCCACTGAAAAGCAACGGGATTTTTAGTCCAACTTGAAAACCGTATAAGTTCGATGGAAGCGTTGAGTTGGTTCCTTGAAAATATTCTAGACTTATATCGGGAAGCAGTTGTTGTTTTTCAAAGTTGTTCTTGGCTTTAAACATTGCTTCCTGACTTTTAAAATAAGCTAATTCAGGACTTTCTTCAACACTTTTCTCTTGAAGAAAAAGTTTGTTAATAGGAATTAATTTAACCTCAAAATCTTCTTCAGACTGAACTGTTTTTTTAATTCTTTTCAACGCTATCTCAACATCCTGTGTGGCTTTTTCTAATTGTGTTTGTATCTTTTTCTGCTTGGACTGTGCTGTAATTTTTTCTAAATAATTCGTTTCACCCAATTCAAATCGCCTTGCAGCCGATTTGGCAAAATTAGAATACAAACTGTCTAAACTAAAATATATTTTTTCCTTTTCAACCGCAAATAAATACTCGTAATAGTTAGACATTATCTGACTTTCTACTATTTTCTTCTGAATTTCGTGATTAATTGCTACACTTTTCTGATTTTCGACACCAATCTTTTTTGCTGCAAAATAAACGGTAGGAAAAAGGAAACTTTGTTGGATTCCAAAAACATTTAAAGGTTCGTTATTAAAAGCTATATTGTTTTCATCGTAACTATAATAGACTTCTGTTTTATCAAAATTTAAAGAGGATGAAATCAAGGCATTTGCTTTTTCGGCTTTTAAAGCAGCTACTTTTAAACTGGTATTATTTTCGAAAGCCAATTGTTTTAATTCTTCTAATCCGAAGGTTGGAGTTTGTGCATTTATCCCTAAAGTAAACAATACTAAAATTGTAGTTACTACTTGCCCTTTTTTACTTTTCAGATGGAACCGTTTACGTTCTCTTCTATTGTCGAAAATCGAGTAAAGTATCGGTAACACTAATAAGGTAAGCAAGGTGGAAGTAATCAAACCACCAATTACAACAGTTGCCAAAGGACGTTGTACTTCGGCGCCAGCACCGTTTGAAATTGCCATTGGTAAGAAGCCTAATGCTGCTGCTAAGGCTGTTAGTAGTACTGCTCGCAATCTGCTTTTTGCACCGAAAATGATAAGTTCATCATCGGTTTTCATTCCATTATGTTTTAATTCTTTAAACTCTTCAATTAACACAATACCATTTAAAACGGCAATACCAAAAAGAGCAATAAAACCGACTCCTGCAGAAATACTAAAAGGTAAATCTCGCAACCATAAAAATAAAATTCCTCCTACCGCTGCAAACGGAATTGCAGAATAAATAATAAAAGCTTCTTTAACAGATTTGAAAGCAAAATACAAGAGAATAAATATTAGAATCAACGCAATTGGCACTGCAACCGCTAATCTTGCTTTGGCAGATTCTAAGTTTTCAAATTGCCCACCATAAGTAATGGAATAACCCACAGGTATTTTAATATCCTTATTTATGGTTGCTTTTAAGTCATCTACCACCGATTGTAAATCTCTGTTTCTCACATTAACTCCAACCACCACTCTTCGTCTTGTATTATCTCTTGAAATCTTTGCAGCACCTTTTGTATAGCTAATAGTTGCAAGCTCACTAAGTGGAATTTTTACTCCACTCGGCGTATCCACGTATAAGTTTTGCAAATCTGAAATATCTTGGCGATTGTTCTTATCTAATCGTAAAACCAAATCGAATTTCTTCTCTCCTTCAAAAATACTTCCGGCGGTGTGACCCGAAAAACCCATCGTAATCATTTCATTTAAATCACTAATATTTAAACCATATCGAGCAATTTTACTTCGATCAAATTTTACGTTCATCTGTGGCAAACCCGCCGTTTTCTCTACGGTAATATCGGCTGCTCCTTCAATATGACTGATGGCTTTTTTAATTTCGTTGGCTTTCTTATTCAATAAGTCTAGGTTATCGCCATAAATTTTTATCGCAATATCTGAGCGAACACCAGAAATTAATTCGTTAAATCGCATCTCGATGGGTTGGGTAAATTCCACTTCCATATTCGGAATAATTTCCAATGCTTCCTTAAATTTATTTGCTAATTCATCTTTAGTTTCAGCGGTTGTCCATTCGCCCTTCGGAATTAAAGTCACAATCACATCACTTTCTTCCATAGACATTGGGTCGGTTGGAACTTCGGCAGCACCGATTCTACTTACCACTTGTTTTACTTCAGGAAATTGTTTTAAAATCTGTTCAATTTTTGTGGTAATTTCTACGGTTTTCTTTAAGGAAGTTCCTGTTTTTAAAATTGGTTGAATTACAAAATCACCTTCATCTAAATTGGGAACAAACTCCGCTCCCATTGTTGTAAACAAGTAAAATGAAGACAATAAAATCACCACTGAAGCTGAAATTACCAACTGTTTAGATTTTAATGCCCAACGAATACTTGGTTCGTATAAATTGGTTAAAAACCGCATCAATCGTTTAGAGATATTTTTATCGGAAAGTTTTACAGGTTTTATCACCATCGAAGCCATTGCAGGAACATACGTAAGTCCAAATATCATTGCACCAATAAGAGCAAAACTAAAAGTCATTGCCATTGGTTTAAACATTTTTCCTTCCACACCACCTAAAGTTAGAATTGGAATAAATACAATTAATATAATGATTTGACCAAAAATAGCAGAGGACATCATTTTTGAAGCAGCTCCAAAAGTAACATCGTCCCGAACATCTTGTGCTTGAATCTTGGTAAGATTTTTAAAATCCTCGCTTTTCGAAGTGATTTTAAAAGCGACAAATTCAACAATAATTACGGCTCCATCGATAATAATTCCGAAGTCAATAGCTCCCAAACTCATCAAGTTAGCATCTACCCCAAAAAGATACATCATTGAAAGGGTAAACATTAAGGCCAAAGGAATTACTGAAGCAACTACCAATCCAGACCGCCAATCGCCTAATAATAATACTACAATAAAAATAACGATTAAACTTCCGAGGATTAAGTTTTCATAAACGGTGAAAGTTGTTTTTTCAATCAATTCGCTTCTATCTAAAAACCCATTGATATAAACACCTTCTGGCAGGGATTTTTCGATAGATTTTACGCGTTCTTTTACCGCTTCAATTACTTGTTTTGAATTTCCATCCTTTAACATCATAACTTGTCCCAGCACCTTTTCACCTTCACCATTGGCAGTAATAGCACCAAACCGCATCGCAGAACCGAAACCCACTTTTGCAATATCTTTAATCAGAATCGGGAGTCCGTTTTTGGTTTTAACAACAATATTTCTAATATCCTCTAAGGAGGTTATAAGTCCTTCTCCTCTAATAAAATACGCTTGGTTGGTCTTTTCAATATAACCACCACCGGCAACGCTATTATTTTTATTAAGTGCTGTGAATACTTCGGAAGCAGTGATATCCATAGCATTTAGCTTGGACGTATTGATGGCAACTTCGTATTGTTTTAAAAATCCTCCCCAAGTATTTACCTCAACCACTCCTTTGATTCCGGATAATTGACGCTTTACAATCCAATCTTGAATGGTTCTTAATTCGGTTGCGGAATAACTACCTTTATAATCCTCTTTTACATCTAAAACGTATTGGTATATTTCTCCGAGACCTGTAGTGATGGGACCCATTTCGGGTGAGCCAAAACCTTCGGGGATTTTTTCTCTTACGCTTGTTAATTTTTCGGCAATTAATTGTCTTGGAAGGTAGGTTCCAATACTCTCTTCAAAAACAATGGTTACCACCGATAATCCGAATTTTGAAATGGAGCGAATCTCGACAACACCGGGAATATTTGCCATTTCCAATTCCACTGGATAGGTTATAAACTGTTCAATATCTTGAGTGGATAAATTCTGTGAAGTAGTAATTACTTGCACCTGATTGTTGGTGACATCTGGTACAGCACCAATGGGGATTTGTGTGAGTGAATACACTCCAAATCCGACAATAAAACTGGTAAAAAGCAGAACAATAAACTTGTTCTTAATACTGAAATTAATAATATTTGAAAGCATAAAATTTTGTGTAATTCTTTTAATAAAAATTAGAACTCATACTAATATTTTACTGAATCAATAGGTCAGCTTTTAATTAATAAATTCTAAAAACGAAAGTATTCCTGAGATTTCAGGCAATAGAATTATACAAATTTCGGAGGTTGAAAAACTCCTTTATCGTGTAGTGAAGAATAATTGTTTTGATAATAAAAATGATTTTCAGAACAAGTTAAACAGTCTGATTTAGGTTCCTCAAAAGTATTTATATCAACAATAAAAATCACTGATGTGGCTATTTGAGAGTGTTGCTGAAAAGGTAAACTTTCGTGATCGGGTTTTTCTTCTTCGTGTTTTTTATGATGTTCATCTTTTAAGTCACCGTAGTGTTTGGAAACAAAAACAAGGAAATCATCCCCGTATTCATCCATATGAAATTGGGCGTGTTCGATAAACTCATCCAGTTGAAAAATGTCATTATACCTGACATTCATACTCTGACTAAGAATAAGAAACGAAAATGCTATGGAGAACAGTTTTATCACGAGGGCAAATTTATAATAAAAAAAAGAACCGAAATAATAAATTTAATTATTAATAAAAATATACCTATCAATAATCTTTATGCAACTTATTATTTAAACTCCATCCGTTGAATCCTAACCGAATTCAATATTGCCAACAAAGCTACACCAACATCAGCAATAACAGCTTCCCACATGGTTGCCATTCCGATAGCTCCAAGAATTAAAACTAAGATTTTAACACCTAAAGCTAAAAATATATTTTGCCATATAATTTTATTGGTTGCATTTCCAATTTTGATTGCTGTTGCTATTTTTGAAGGTTGATCGGTTTGTATAATCACATCGGCTGTTTCAATAGCTGCATCGCTTCCTAAGCCACCCATTGCCATCCCTACATCAGATATGGTAATTACGGGAGCATCGTTAATTCCGTCACCAATAAATGCAATGGTTTTTCCTTGTGCTTTTAGTTTTTCTACTTCTTTAATCTTTCCTTCAGGAAGCAAACCTCCAATGGCAATATCGATTCCTAATTCTTTGGCAACTTTATCTACTACCGCTTGTTTATCGCCAGAAAGCATTACAATATTGGTCACTTTATCGATATTATGAAGTGCTGTAATCGCCTGTTTTGCATCTTCTTTAATCGTATCTGCAATGGTGATATAACCTGCATATTTTTTATTGATAGCCACCACAACAATCGTATCCATAATATTTTCGATAGAAGCGTCAAAAGGAATATCAAACTTTTTTAATAGCTTGGTGTTTCCTGCTAACACTTCATACTTCCCTATTTCACCTTTCATTCCGTGTCCCGAAATTTCTTCAACCTCGCTACTTTTTAAGTTGGAAGTAGTTCCTTTTTCTTCTGAATACTTTACAATCGCTTCGGCAATAGGATGGGTKGAGTYTTTTTCTAATTCGGAAGTTAATTCAATTAATAATTTTTCATCTATTCCTTCTGAAACAATTTCTTGCACTTCAAAAACACCTTTGGTTAAGGTTCCGGTTTTGTCCATCACCACCGTATCTACTTTGGTCATAATGTCGAGGAAATTGGAGCCTTTAAACAATATTCCGTTTCGAGATCCTGCACCAATTCCTCCAAAATATCCTAAAGGAATTGAAATCACCAAAGCACAAGGACAAGAAATAACCAAGAAAATTAAGGCTCGTTGAAACCACATCTGAAATTCGTAATCTCCTCCCAAAAAGAAATAAGGAAT
The DNA here is from genome assembly GCA_002733185.1 of Flavobacterium sp. Lineage (GTDB taxonomy): Bacteria > Bacteroidota > Bacteroidia > Flavobacteriales > Flavobacteriaceae > Marifrigoribacter. The sequence goes on from NVUT01000010.1 coordinate 45,985, forward strand.
TGCCACCAAAGCCACCGCCAACCAAAAAACAATGGGCGTATATATTTTTGCCAAACGATTGATTAACTGTTGAGTTTTTGCTTTTCTTCCAACGGCTTCTTGTACTAATTTTAATATTTTTGAAAGTTTGGTATCTTCGTACCTACTAGTAACTTTAACTTGTATTAAGGTATTTAGGTTTACCATTCCTGCTAGAACAACATCGCCTTGTTCTTTTGAATCTGGAGCCGATTCACCTGTTAATGCTGCGGTATTTAGAGAGGCATATTCAGAAATTAATTCGCCATCTAAAGCTATTTTCTGACCTGGTTTTACTTGAAATATTTGTCCGATTTCTACTTCTCTTGGGTGTTTTACAACTGGGTTTCCATTTTCTAAAACCGTTACTTCTTCAACTTGAACTTTCAGCAAGGCTTCAATAGATCGTTTTGCTTTGTTTACGGCAGCTTCCTGAAATAATTCACCAACCACATAAAACATCATTACAGCTACTCCTTCTTCATAAGAACCAATGGCAAATGCGCCTAAAGTTGCCACCGACATTAATACAAATTCATTATAAACGTCTCCCTTAATAATTAATTTTAAAGCTTTTAAAACAATAGGGCCTCCAACGGCGATATATAAAATGCCGAACCATATTAAAGGAATGGGAGCTTTAAAAAATGGAACTTCAAAAAAATCGAGGGCAATTCCCAAAAGTAAAAAAAGCAGGCTTATTACAGGAATAATATATTCCTTATTAAAACTTACTTTTTCTTTTACTTGGGTGTCTTGGGTATAATCAATGGCACAGGCACCGTCTTTGCAGTCGTCTTCGTTTGTCATACTTGTTTATCTTGAATCTATGATAATATATTAATTCCTTTTACTATATTCTATAAGTTAATAAAATAGTTTTTTTACTTTTACCACAAATATATCAAAATGAAAAACATATTATTTTCAATATTAATAGTAAGCCTATTTACGGCTTGTAATAATAATAAAAAAAAATCTGAAAACAGAGAAAAAACAACAGACGTTAAAGCTTTAACTGAAATAACTTCTGCTGAAAATATAGCCAATAGATTAGGTTATCAAAATTGGAAAAATGTTTCCGAAATTCAATATACATTTAATGTGATAAAAGGAAGAAAAACATTTTCACGTTCTTGGGAGTTTCATCCAAAAACAAACGAAGTAAAAATGATTTCGATAACCGATACCGTTCAATACAATCGAAACAATTTTGATTCGATTTATATTAAATTTGACAAAGCTTTTATTAACGACAAGTTTTGGTTAATGGCACCTTTTAATATGATAAAGGATTCTGGTATTACTTTTTCAGAGCAACAAGAAGTAATAGCACCAATTTCTGGAGACTTACTAAATAAATTAACGGCAACCTATGCAAATGAAGGCGGTTATACTCCTGGCGATGCTTACGATTTTTACTACGATAAAAATTATCAAATTAAAGAATGGAGTTTCAGAAAAGGAAATCTAAATAGACCCTCACTTTCAACAACTTGGGAAGACTACAAAACAATAAATGGACTTACTTTCTCAACAGTACATCAAGATACAACAAAGCTTTTTAAAGTTTTTTTTACTAATATTTCAGTAAAAAACTAAAACTTTTTAGTTGCTTTTACTTCAAAAACCAAAGGGTATTTTTTAGTTTCAAACACAAACATACCGTTATTGTTCTTAATCAAATCTGGAAAAATATTATAAGGAGTTGCATCGTATTCATTTAAATAATCGATGGTTAAGCCAGCGTTTGCCAAAGAGGTAATTACTTCTCCCAAACTATGATTCCAGGTAAAATCTTTACTTATCATTGCAGAATTTTCATCGGCATAAGTCCCATCATATTCTTCATAAATTGCTTCTTTTTGCTGATATCCATATTTTAAAACTGGCGGATTTATAGTATAATCAAACATCCAAGGAATTGGATGAAAGTCAGCAATATAAAAAACACCTCCTTGTTTTAATCTTTCAGAAATCATTTTTGCCCAAGGTTTTAAATCTGGCAACCAACAAATCGCTCCGAAACTGGTGAAAACAATATCAAATTTTTCTTTAATATATTCCGAAGTATCCAAAACATTACAACAAATAAAAGTTGCATCTAGATTAAGTTCTGTGTTCAATTCTTTTGCTAAACGGATACCTTCTTCAGAAAGATCAACTCCTGTGCACTTCGCTCCCTTTCTTGTCCAACTCAAAGTATCTTGCCCAAAATGACATTGTAAATGCAATAATGTTTTTCCTGAGACATCTCCCAAAGCTTCTAATTCATAGCTATGAAGCGAGTTTTTTCCTTTTTTAAATTCGGTTAAATTATAAAAATCACTTTCAGAATGTATCGCAACTTTCTTATTCCAAGTCTCGCGATTGGTTTCAAATTCTTTATTAAAATCCATTTATTTTGTAATTATATTTTACTGAAAATAATAAATCCAGAGCTTAAATTTCACTGATTGAAAATATTATTTAAAGATACGGTCATAAAAACAGGATTTATCCTATTTTTGTTTGAGTTCAAAACTAATACTATTTATGTTTGAAAACAATCTAGCATACGCACAACAACAAGATCAACAGGATCCTTTAAAAATATTTCGTTCAAAATTCTTGATTCCAACAAATGAGAATAATGAGGAATTAGTGTATCTCTGCGGAAATTCATTAGGGTTACAACCCAGAAAAACATCCGAATACCTTCAGCAAGAGCTCAACGATTGGGCAAAATTTGGTGTGGAAGGACATACAGATGCGAAAAACCCTTGGCTTCCTTATCATGAATTTCTTACCAATTCTATGGCGAAAATCGTTGGTGCAAAATCGAGTGAAGTGGTAATTATGAATAGCCTTACTGCCAATCTTCACTTTATGATGGTTTCGTTTTACCAACCTACAAAAACCAAGTTTAAAATTGTGATTGAAAGCGATGCATTCCCTTCAGACAAATATGCGGTTGAAAGTCAGTTGAAGTTTCACGGAATCGATCCAAAAGAAGGTTTGATTTTATGGAAACCTCGTGAAGGTGAAGAATTATGCCGTTTTGAAGATCTTGAAAAAATAATGAAAGAACAAGGAAACGAAATTGCCTTATTAATGATTGGAACCACCAATTATTACACAGGCCAATCATTTCCTATTAAAAAAATAACCGAACTTGGTCATCAATACAACTGTATGGTGGGATTTGATTTGGCACACGGAGTTGGAAACATTCAACCCAATTTACACGATAACGGTCCCGATTTTGCTGTTTGGTGTACTTATAAATACCTTAACAGCGGCCCTGGAAGTTTGGGTGGATGCTTTGTTCACGAGCGTCACGCAAATAATTCAGAATTAAACCGTTTTACAGGTTGGTGGGGACATAACAAAGAAACCCGTTTTAATATGCGTCACGAATTTGATGGCTTATCGGGTGCAGAAGGTTGGCAGTTGAGCAATCCTGCAATCCTTTCTATGGCAGCAATTAGAGCTTCTTTGGATATTTATGAAGATGCAGGTTTTGAAAACATTAGAGCAAAATCTAAAAAACTAACCGGTTATTTAGAATATTTAATTAATGAATTAAATGATAATCGAATTAACATCATTACTCCTTCAAATCCAGAAGAACGCGGTTGTCAATTATCTATTCAATTAAAAAGTGCCGATAAAAAACTGCATACTCAATTGACAGAAGCTGGTGTTATTAGTGATTGGAGAGAACCCGATGTAATTCGAGTTGCCCCTGCCCCACTTTATAATAGTTTTGAAGATGTTTTTGAATTTGTGAAACGGTTAAAGGTAGTATTGAGTTTACAAAATGCTCGCAAAGTCGCTAAGTCGCAAAAGAGTTAATTTAATTAATCAGCGTTATCAGCGGGAGTAAAAACCTTTGTGTCCCGATAGCTATCGGCTTTGCGAGAAAAAAAATAAAGAATGAAAAACATATTAATCATAGGAGCGGGACTCTGCGGAAGTCTTTTAGCATTACGATTAGGACAAAGAGGCTATCAAGTAAAACTAGTAGAAAAACGTCCCGATTTACGAAAAGTAGCACAAGATGCAGGTCGATCTATCAACTTGGCTTTTTCAGATCGCGGAATGAAAGCGATGCGAATGGTCGGGTTACAAAACGAAGTGAAAAAACTGTGCTTACCTATGTTGGGCCGTATGATTCACGATACCAAAGACAATAAATTTATGAGTTTGTATAGTGGTCGGGAAGATAAATACATCAATTCCATTTCTCGTCCCGGACTCAATATGCTGTTGTTAAATGCCGCAGAAGCATTACCGAATGTAACTATGCTTTTTAATCAAAGTTGTCAGTCGGTTGATTTAAAAAACACCACTGCAATTTTTAAAGATTATAATGCAAAAGAAGAAATTACTCATTCCGCTGACATTATTTTTGGAACTGATGGAGCAGGATCTGTGATGCGAAATAATATGTTTAACAACAAAGACCTTCGCCTTAGTTTTTCGATGGATTGGCTGAGTCATAGTTATAAAGAATTAACGATTCCGGCTCTAAAAAACGGAGGATATAGAACCGATAACAACGCACTTCATATCTGGCCAAGAGGCGAAAACATGTTGATTTCATTACCCAATCTCGATGGTAGTTTTACCGTTACTCTATTTTTAGCACACGAAACAGGAGCTGATAATTTTGAAAAGCTAAACACACCAGAAAAGGTAACTGAATATTTTGAAAGAGAATTCCCAGATGCGATTGCATTAATGCCAAATTTAACAGAAGAATTTTTCGAAAATCCAACAGGACATTTAGGAACTGTAAAATGTTATCCATGGAATGCCTATGGAAACACATTAATAATGGGCGATGCAGCTCACGCGATTGTTCCCTTTTACGGACAAGGAATGATTGCTTCTTTTGAAGATGTAGTAGTGTTGGATAAATATATTGAAAAATATGAAAGTGATTGGAAAACCATTTTTTCAGAATATCAAAAAGAACGTAAAAAAGATACCGATGCCATTGCCGATTTAGCAATAGATAATTTTTATGAAATGAAGGAGCATACGGCAAATCCATTATTTCAAGAGAAACGAAAATTGGAAATCGCTTTTGAAGATAATTATCCCGAAAAGTATAATTCTAAATATTCATTAGTTACCTTTAATGCAGATATTCCTTATTCCGAAGCAATGAAAAGAGGAAGAGCACAAGACAAAGCAATTCTGAATTTATTAGACGATGGAAAATTAACAGATGCTATGAGTTTGGAAGAAAAACTAACATTGGTTTTAAAAGAAACTAGAGAAATTTTACACGATGATGATGTAGCTAAAAATTTATAATTTATGAAACAACTAATAATCACACTTGTCTTTTTTACATTTTTTATTTCAAAAAACGCATTTGCACAATCTAAAACTATTGAGTTTCCTGCTGAAGACGGAGTAACTATAACAGCAGATTTATATTTAATTGAAGATGCGAAAGCTCCTTTTATTATTTTGTTTCATCAAGCAGGTTATAGCCGTGGGGAATATTTAGAAATTGCGCCTAAATTAAATAAACTGGGCTTTAATTGTATGGCAATTGACCAACGCTCTGGAAAAGGAGTTAATGGTATAAAAAATGAAACCAACAAAAGCGCTACTGCTTTAAATAAAAAAACCAAATATCCAGATGCCATTCCTGATGTTGAAGCTGCTTTTAATTATGTAAAAAATGAGTTGAAAGCTTCAAAAATTATTATTTGGGGAAGTTCCTATTCTGCTGCATTGGTTTTGTATCTAGGAAGTCAACATCCAAATGAAATAGCAGGAATTTTATCATTTTCACCTGGGGAATATTTTAAAATTGATGGAAAGGAAATTAAATCTTACACTTCAAAAATAATTTGTCCTGTTTTTATCACTTCCGCTAAAAACGAACATGATAGTTGGAAGGGAATGTATGATATGATAACTTCAGAAAAGAGTTATTTCCTTCCGAAAGTAAAAGGGAAACACGGTTCAAAAGCATTGTGGGAGAATAGTAAAGAAAACGAAGATTATTGGAGGGCGGTGACTGAGTTTTTAAAGAAAATATAATATATAAGACCTAACAGTTTTGGAAACCTGTTAGGTAAAAAAACAAGTATTAATTAAAAAGATCCCTGCCTTCGCAGGGAATGCATATGAAAAGTAGATTAGTAGAAGGAAAAGCAACACCAAGAGGAGCCTATCCACACGTAAAAAGAGTGGGAGATTTTATTTTTATTTCAGGGACAAGTTCTCGATTGGCAGATAATACCTTTGCTGGAGTACATCAAGTTGATGAAATGGGAACGGTTCGTTTGGACATTCGAGAGCAAACAAAAGCGGTATTAGAAAATATTAAAGATTTTTTAGCTACCGAAGGAGCAACTCTTGATGATGTCGTAGATGTGACTAGTTTTTTAGTGAATATGAATGATTTTGCTGGCTACAACGAAATCTATGCGCAGTATTTCAGTAAAGAAACTGGACCAACTAGAACTACCGTTGCGGTACATCAATTACCACATCCTAATTTGGTGGTGGAAATTAAGGTGATGGCATATAAAAGGCAGTAGGCAAAAATGAAATTATAATTAATAATCAAAAGATCCCTGCCTTCGTAGGGAATTCATATGAAAAAAATATTAAATTACATCAACGGTGAATATTGCGAACCTTTTTCGGGAGATTGGTTGGATAATTATAACCCGTCAAAAGGCGAAGTTTATTCAAAAATTGCATTTTCATCTTCCGTAGATGTGGAGAAAGCATACAAAGCTGCCAAAGAAGCATTTCCTTCTTGGTCTAATACTACCGCTGAAGAACGTAGTAATACTTTGTTAAAAATCGCTTCATTAATTGAAGAAAACCTAGAAGAACTTGCAATAGCCGAAGCCTTAGATAACGGAAAACCATTAAGTTTAGCTAAAGCAGTTGACATTCCTAGAGCTTCTAGTAATTTTCGATTTTTCGGACACGCAATTACCCAATTTGCTTCCGAAGCTCACGAAAGTGTTGGACTTAATACGATGAATTTCACTATTCGTCAACCTATTGGTGTGGTGGGTTGTATCTCACCTTGGAATCTCCCATTATATTTATTTACTTGGAAGATTGCTCCTGCCCTAGCTGCCGGAAATACCGTCGTAGCAAAACCAAGTGAAATCACTCCAATGACTGCTTATTTATTAGGCGATATTTGTACCAAAGCAGGTTTACCTAAAGGGGTTTTAAATATTGTTCACGGTACAGGACCTTCGGCGGGACAAGCGATTGTTTCGCATCCAGATATTAAAGCTATTTCGTTTACTGGAGGAACTAAAACTGGAGAACATATTGCCAGAACTGCTGCTCCTATGTTCAAAAAACTGTCGTTGGAATTGGGCGGAAAAAATCCTAACCTCATCTTTGCCGATTGTAACTACGATAAAATGCTTTCGGTAACTGTCCGTTCTTCCTTTGCAAATCAAGGTCAGATATGCCTTTGTGGAAGTCGGATTTTTGTAGAGAAATCTATTTATGAGAAGTTTAAAACTGATTTCGTAGCCAAAGTAAAAGAATTAAAAGTAGGTAATCCATTTGAAGCCGATACTAATATTGGTGCCTTAGTTTCAAAACCACATTTAGAAAAAGTAAAATCGTATATTGATTTAGCAAAAGAAGAAGGTGGGAAAATATTGTTTGGTGGCAATCAAGTTACCGTTGAAGGGTCTGAAAATGGTTATTATTTAGAACCAACCATTATTGAAATATTGGATTACCAATGTCGTGTCAATCAGGAAGAGATTTTTGGTCCCGTAGTAACCATTATGCCTTTTGAAACAGAAGAAGAAGTTTTAAAAATGGCAAATAGTGTTAAATACGGACTTTCAGCAACACTTTGGACTAGCAATCTTGATCGAACGATGCGGGTTTCAAAACAATTAGAATCCGGAATCGTCTGGGTAAATACTTGGCTAAATAGAGATTTACGAACTCCTTTTGGGGGAATTAAAAGTAGCGGCGTAGGTCGTGAAGGTGGCTTTGAAGCTTTGAAGTTTTTTACGGAGGCTAAAAATGTTTGTATTAAGTATGATTGAAACAATTACCCTTCGATACTCCCGAATTTTCGGGATCTAAAAAGAAATCACTCAGGGTACTTACTTGATTCAAAAACAAATAGAAGTATCAAAAAACATAAATAAAAATGAATTTAAATTTTAAAAATAAAAACGCTTTAATCTGTGGAAGTACTGCAGGAATAGGAAAAGCATCCGCAATGGAGTTAGCTTCTTTGGGAGCAACGATTACTTTGGTGGCGAGAAATGAAGAAAAACTAAAGCGAGTCCTTTCCGATTTACCTTCAGATAAAGGACAAGAACATAATTATCTAGTAGCTGACTTTAGCAATCCAGATTCTTTAAAAGAAACACTGAATAAAGGAATTACTAAAAACTATCATATTCTGCTAAACAATACCGGAGGTCCAAAAGGAGGTCCTATTTTCAATGCAGATTTAACTGAATTTACCGCCGCTTTTTCGCAACATTTATTATGCAATCAAGTGTTGGTTCAAGCCGTAGTTCCAGGAATGAAAGAAGAAAATTACGGTCGAATTATCAATATTATTTCCACTTCTGTAAAACAACCTATTGAAGGTTTGGGCGTTAGCAATACCATTCGTGGTGCGGTTGCCAATTGGAGTAAAACATTATCTTTTGAATTAGGTCCTTTCGGAATAACTGTAAACAATGTACTTCCGGGTGCAACAGCTACAGAACGATTAGACCAAATCATGGTTAATATTGGAAAGAAAATTGGTAAATCTCCTAAAGAAGCCAGCGAAATAATGAGAAGTATCGTTCCAGCAAGACGCTTTGCCCAACCTGAAGAAATTGCTTATGCAGTAACTTTTTTAGCTAGTGAAGCTGCAGGATATATCAACGGAATTAACCTTCCTGTTGATGGAGGTAGAACTAAAAGTTTATAGAATTAAGACCTAACAGGTTTTGGAAACCTGTTAGGTTTGCTAAGTAATACTATTATACATTTGTAAAAATCCTTTTTATGTCTCAAAAAAGAAAACTAAGAATCAACGGTCACTCCCATTTACTTCCTTATCCAGAGGAAATTCCTAAGTTCATGAAAGAAAAAGGGATTTTTTGGGTTGATAAAGACCGTAACTTTATGCTTCAGAAGAATTGGAAACGACCTGTTACCGATTCCAGTTTTTTTTTGGATGAAAAATTAGAGTGGATGGAGAAATTTAAAATAGACCATGCGGTTGTTTTAAATCTTTCTCAATTGTACGGCAACGGTTTGCGATTGGAAGAAATGAAACAAGCTTTGCGTTTTCAGAACGATTTTAATGCTAAAGTTCAAAACGATCATCCAGATAAATTTACTTGTGGATTTGTGGTACATCCTGGTTACGGAAGAGGTGCGCTTTGGGAAATTGAACGCTGTGTGGAGGAATTAGATATGCGATTACTTTGTCTTCCTACGCATTATATGGACACTATTGGAACTTGGCGTTGTATTTTTGATGAAGAGAATATTCCAATTTTTGAAATGGCAAATAAATACAATCTTGCCCTCGAAATTCATCCTTATGATGGCGAAAAATTTATTAAATTAGAAAACACTGCTTGGCGATTTCATTTAATTTGGATGTTGGCGCAATGTGCCGATGCTTATCACTTTTTTACTTTGAATGGCTATGCCGATAAATTTCCGAATATGAGAACTTGCTTTGCTCATGGTGGGCAATTAGCTCAAATGAATCTCGGAAGACGTATCCAAGGGTTTGATGGAAGACCCGATTTATTTGAAGGAAAAACACATCCAAGAAAATCTGTAGGACATAAAAACATCTTTTTTGATACCTTGGTTCACGATACGGGTTCTTTAGGTTTGATTGTTAAAAATCAAACTTCAAAACAAATCGTAATGGGCTTAGACGATCCTTATCCTTTAGGTGAAATGGAAAGCGAGAATCAATCTTCATATCCTGGAAAAATTTTAGATTTAGCAATGGAACAAAAAATATTAACTTCAGAGGAATGTGATCAAATCTGGGATAACAATGTGTTACAATGGTTATTTGGTGATGATGAAAAAGGGAAACAAGAATTGATTCAGAAAATAATCGGTTAGTTGTATGTCTGAAGTAACAGAATTTTCACTCCTATCACATATTTTTATTTCCTTTATTGGAGGTGTTTTACTTTTGGCACTTTGGTTTTATATAAGAAAACAATTTAAACAAATTCTCGAAGAAGATAGCTCACAAAAAAGAGTAGACAAAGGATTGCTTTATTTAAGTTTAGCTATGTTTGTTTGGGTAATTTCTGGATGCTGGGGATATGCAAGTCATCAATTTTCGTTTTCAGAAAGCACTCTATATCAAGTGGGCGTAAATTTACTTTCTATTATCAATAATTTGTTTTTATTATTAGCACTTTTCTATTTTTATTACGCTCCAAAGTTCATTTACAATAACAAACGAAACGTTTTACTCATACTCGTTTTAATCGTAATTACCTCAATTGCGACTTTTGGAATATCCTATTCATTAGGAGCCACCACCATTTCTGAAGGAATTAAAATTACTGGAATACCCGATTTAATTTTATCTGGATTCTTGTGTTATTTATTAGGAGTTTCATTTTATAGAACTTTTGCTCATAGAGGATTATCCATTATTGCCATCATTTCAACATTTGTGATTTTACTGATGTTTGTTTCTCAACTTTCAGGAGTTTTTGTGAATTTTGGAAATGATTTCTCCAACAATCTTATTAAAATTATTGCTAAAACTTCATTGATTTCAATCTTTTTAGTGTTGGCAACTACTTGGGCAATTCGGTTGGCAAGTATGCCAAAACCAAATGAAATTACCATCAAATTTATAGATTGGAGCATCGTAATAATTAGTATTCCGAGTAAAAATGTATTTGATAAAACGATTGATTTCGGCTCAAAAACAACTCAGTTTAAAAATTTATTAAAGTTTGCTATTAGAAGAAAATATTCTGAAGGTGACACACAAAGTATCAATGTGAGTTTGGGTGGTGAAATTAAAAATCAGACTTATCTTTCTAGAATTATTGATAATATCAATGCTATTTTACAATTAGAAAAAGCCCAACAATTAGAAAGAAGGGATCTTTTAACTTTTATAGGCGAAGGAAAATACCGTTTACGTATGATTCCTACTAATATAGAAATTGATCCAACTTTGTTAAGTGAGTTTGTAGAAAACTCTGAAAACAAAGCCTATAAAACGTTTTGTGACTAACATTTACTTCAGTTACAAATTATTACAATCAGTTATTTTTTAGTATAATTTACTACAAGGGTTTATTTTTTTGAATTGCACAAATACATTGCGCTCTCATTCAAATCAATTAAAAAATGAACTCCAATCAAGAATTAGTATTCGGGCATCCAAAAGGATTATTCTATTTATTCTTTGCAGAATTATGGGAACGTTTTTCGTTTTACGGAATGCGTGCCCTTTTAGTTCTCTATATGACAAAGCATTTGCTGTATGATGATGATATGTCTTTCGGAATCTTTGCCGCCTATATGTCTTTGGTATATGTAACTCCAATGATAGGCGGAATTTTAGCTGACAAGCTTTTAGGCTTTAGAAAAGCAATTCTTTTAGGTGGTGTTTTAATGGCATTAGGTCATTTTTTTTTAACCATTGAAACACCACTTTTCTTTTATGGTTCTTTAGGGTTAATTATCGTTGGAAATGGATTTTTTAAACCCAATATCTCTTCATTTGTTGGAGATTTATATCACAAAGACGATTCAAGAAGAGATGCAGGATTTACAATTTTTTATATGGGAATCAATATCGGCGCGGCAATCGCACCCCTGCTTTGTGCTTGGTTTGCTGAAACGTATGGATGGTATTATGGTTTTGTACTAGCAGGAATCGGAATGGTTTTAGGGCTCTTTATTTTTAAAAGAGGAATTAATAATGATGTTTTTCAGGAGAAAGGATTAATCACCAATGCTGAATTATACTCAAAAAAGACCGCAGGAATTAGCAATGGAAAATTAGTAACTATTGGTGCATTTTTATCGGTTCCAATATTCGCTTTAATTATAAAATTCAATCAATTTGAACATTATTTAGTTTGGATAGTTTCTGCATTCTTGGTTGGATATATTGCATTAATTTTAAGTAAGGTTTCTTCAACTGAAAAAAAGCGGCTAATTGTGGTGGTTTATTTTACTTCACTTTACACCTTGTTTTCTGCCATTTTCGAACAAGCAGGAAGTTCCTTAACCTTATTTGCAGACAGAAATGTAAATCTAGTTGGCATGGATGCTGCAGGTACCAATAGTATCAATGCTGGTTTTATTTTTATGCTTGCGATTCCGTTTTCATTACTATGGACTTATTTAAGTAAAAAGAATGTCAATCCTAATTCAGCCATTAAATTTGGAATTGGATTGTTGTTTTTAGGCTTGGGTTTTGTGGTGTTTGCTTATTCAGCAAATTCAGCCGATTCTTTAGCAAAAACACCCATGTTTTATTTGGTATTAGGATACTTTATTCTGACTGTTGGAGAATTATTCTTATCTCCAATCGGATTGTCTAAAATGACTGAATTATCTCCATTAAAATATATTTCATTTATTATGGGCGTTTGGTTTTCTGCTAATTTTTACGGACACTTTTTTGCTGGTAAAATTGCAAAGCTTACCACTGTTTCTAAAGGAGAAACTAGTGTTTTTTCACAAGGAATATTTTCAACCATTACTGAAACAGTTTCAGGTTTAAATCCCACTTTAATTGAAGATAAATCTGATGCGTTTCAGCAACTATATTCCTATGTTTCTGTATATGCATCTTTTGGAACGATTACTATAATTGTTGGTATCTTTGCTATTGTAATTTCTCCTTTCATTAAAAAATTAATGGTTGGAATTCAATAAGAAAAAATGCACTTTATTCCAGATGAATTAGATGATTATGTGGTGGCTCATTCCCAAAAAGAACCAGAACTATTAGAGCAATTAAGCAGAGAAACTTGGCAAAAAGTATTAGTGCCAAGAATGTTAAGCGGTCATTATCAAGGAAGGGTTTTAAGTATGATTTCAAAATTAATTAACCCTAAAAACATTCTTGAAATTGGTACTTATACGGGGTATTCGGCTTTATGCTTAGCAGAAGGAATGCAAAAAGAAGGTGAATTACACACCATAGATATCAATGAAGAACTGTACGATTTACAACGAAAATATTTTGATAAATCTGCTTATGGAAACCAAATAATTCAGCATATAGGTAATGCTTTAGAGGTAATTTCAACGCTTCAAACCACCTTTGATTTGGTTTTTATAGATGCCGATAAACAGAATTATCCTAACTACTTAGAACTTATACTTCCGAAGTTAAAAAAAGGATCAGTAATTTTAAGTGATAATGTATTGTGGAGTGGAAAAGTTTTAGAAACAATTTCAAAAGACGATAAAGATACTAAAACGATTGTATTATATAATAAATTGATTAACGAGCATCTTAAATTAGAAACGGTTTTACTTCCTATAAGAGATGGCTTAACTATTTCGAGAGTGAAATAGTTAGAATTTACGTTTTATTGGACCCGTAATTTCATCAATGGTATCTTTTACTTTATTAATTTCACCTCCAATATTATTGGTAATATCTTTAGTAAAATCATTTTTAAATTTTTCTGCTGCATTTAAATCAATTCCTTGTTTATCGGCACTTTTAATAATTTCACCTTTAATATCGTTGGTAGCATCTTTAATTTGACGCATCCCCTTCCCTAGTCCTCTTGCAATTTCTGGCACTTTATCGGCTCCAAAAACCATTACCACAATAAATATGATAAAAAATATTTCGGCACCGCTAATAAATAATGGAATGGTTATTGAAATCATACTGCAAATATACTAATTTTGAATTTCTACAATCCCTGAAAATGGTTCAATTATAAAGGAAATTTAAATTTATTATATTTGTTATTAATCATTAATTAAAAATATTATGAAAATTAAATTTATCTTACCCTTATTTGTTGTTGCAGTTTTATTTGCATTGGTTTCATTTACAAGTTCTTCAGAGCCCCAATACAATGATATAGACGAAGTTGTAACTATCGATATTCCTGAAAATGTAAAAGCAATCATCGATAATAAATGTATGGGATGTCATAGTGATGAAGCTAAAGGAGGAAAAAGTAAAATGAAAATGAACTTCGACAAGCTTAGCAATGGCGACTATTCTACTGGAAAAGTAATCAGTAAACTAGACAAAATCGTTAAAATGTTAGGCAAAGACAAAATGCCTCCAGAAAAATTTTTAGCAAAGAATCCAGCTAAAAAACTAACATCAGAAGAATCTAAATTAATTAGTGACTGGGCTTCAAGTCAAAGTTCAATAATGAAAGGAGAATAAATTATTTAAAATTGTTAGGGTTATGAAAAAAAAGATAATTATTATATTAATTGCAATTGTAGTATTAATTCAGTTTTATCCTATGGAAAAACCAACGGTTACTATTGATAACCCTAACGATTTATTAGTAACTTCAAAAGTTCCTGAAAACATTTCAAAATTACTTAAAAACGCTTGTTATGACTGCCATTCTAACGAATCTATATTTCCTTGGTATTCAAATGTTGCTCCTGTAAAATGGATGCTTTATGACCATATCTCTGAAGCCCGTGAAGAGCTAAATTTCTCTAATTGGAATTCTTTAGAAACAGATGATAAAGCAGATATATTAGACGATATTTCTTCTATGGTTCTAGAAGGAGAAATGCCTATAAAAGGTTATACTATATTACATTCTGAAGCTAATTTATCGGAAGCAGATCGCGAATTAATTGCAACTTGGGCAGATGAAATGTTAGATTTGATTTATGAATAAATCCAACTATTTATTTTAATTTCCCCAAAACTTTTTCGTTCCAAATTCTTATGTTAAAATATATTTTCCTATCCCTTTTTTTTGTGTCATCATTTATGGTTGGACAAAGAAATACAGATCCTACTCCAGATGATATTTCCTTAGCAACAGAATTAAAAACCACTTATAAAAATAACAATATCGTAATTTTAAATAGTTACGAGAATATTTCCTTTTTAAAAAACGAAGAAATTAATGGAATTGCCGTAACTCATAAAATCAATGAAGAGTTAATGAATATAGTTCATAGGTCTGATATTCAGAAATATGTATTTTATGATAAAGAGTCAAAAGTAAAATATTTAAAAATAAAATATCGCAATAAAAAAGACGCCTTCAGTAGAGTAATAGACGAAGCTGTAACAGATGATGATATGTTTCATCATGATTTAAGAGTAAAATATATGAATTTAGATTTCCCAGTAAAGGGTTATCGATATTTTTTTGAATCTAAAAAAGAAACATTTGACATTAAATATTTTACTAGCATCTATTTTACGAATGCATATCCTATTAAATACAAAAAAATAAAAATAATAATTCCAGAATGGCTAAATATTGAATTAAAAGAAATGAATTTTGAAGGTTTTGATATCATAAAATCTGAAAGTATCGATAAAAAATCAATGTCCAAAATTGTAACTTACGAAATCAATAATCTAATAGGACAATATGATGAAACTCAATCTCCAGGTCCTAGTTTTATTTACCCTCATTTATTAGTTTTAGCAAAATCATTTGAAAACAATAAAAAAACAAACATCATTTTTAATGATACTAAAGACCTATATTCTTGGTATAAATCTTTGATAGATACTATGGATGAACATCCAGAAAAATTAAAAAATAAAATTGAAAAACTCACAAAAGATAAAATTACTGATGAAGAAAAAATAAAAAGTATTTTTTATTGGGTTCAAGATAATATCAGATATATAGCATTTGAAGACGGTATCGCGGGGTTTAAGCCTGACGAATCGCAAAATGTATTTAAGAAAAGGTATGGTGATTGTAAAGGTATGGCAAACCTGACTAAGCAAATGTTACAAGAAGCAGGATATGATGCTCGCCTTACTTGGATTGGTACAAAACGAATCGCCTATGATTACTCTACACCTTCATTAGCAGTTGATAATCACATGATATGTACCGTTTTTATTAATGATGAAAAAATTTATCTTGATGGAACTGAAAAATATAATTCCTATGGAGAATATGCTGAAAGAATTCAAGGTAAGCAAGTTTTAATTGAAAACGGAAACGATTTTATATTAGAAAGAATACCTGTAAGTACACCAATAAAAAATAAAGAAACCTACATTTTAAATGCAAAAATTATTGATGAAAAAATTGTAGGCGAAGTAGTTGAAACCTACGATGGTGAAAGCAGAACTGCATTTATATCGTATTTTAATAGTTTGAAAATTGATAATAAAGATGACGCGATTAAATCTTTTATCGATGAAGGAAACAAAAATATACAAGTCTCTAATATTGAAACTTCAGATTTTGAAAATAGAGACGGTACCTTAATTCTAAACTATCACATAAACAGAAAAAATGCTGTTTCAAGTTTTGATGAAGAAATTTATATAGATTTAGATTTAAAAAAAGAATTTGATAAATTTTTATTTAAAGATCGTCATACAGATTATTTATTTTTCTATAAAAAACATAAAACTTCCATAATAAATCTTGAAATACCTGAAGGTTATAAAATTCAAAAAACTCCAGAGGCAATTCATATAGATTCAAAAAACTTTAAAATAGATATTTCATTTACTCAAAATGGTTCTATTTTAACCTATTCAAAAACATTTATCATTAAAAATGCTATTCTTGAAAAAGTTGACTTTTTACTTTGGAACGATATTATTTCGCAAGTAAAAGCTATTTATAATGAACAATTAATTTTAACTAAATAGACCTTTAAAGTAACTTCATGAAAAAGAAATATTTATTATTAACTTTAAGTATATTACTCTCAACTATTTCATTCAGTCAAAAAACTTCTATAGAAAACTTAAAGAAACAAATCTGGAACACTAGAAACACTAAACAATTAGAAGAGTTAAAGGTTCCCGAAAAATGGAAAAATGAATCTGCAGTTTATCTTTCAAGGTCACTTCATTATACTTATAACAGACCTCATAATAGCATTGAATTTACAAAAATAATTCATGACAGAGTCCTACTTAAAGACCAAGCAGCTATCAATGAATTTTCGGAATTTAATTATAGTAAAGATGAAAAACATTTCAGTTATGGTTTAAGCAGAGTTACTAATACTTTCAAATTAGGTGTGAAAGTTGTTAAACCTGATGGATCTGAAATAGTTATAAAAACAGATGATGTCATTGTAGGTGATGATGATGTTAAATTAGCAATTCCAAATCTTGAAAAAGGAGATATTATTGATTATTTTTTTTATACAAATGTAATTTTAGGAGAAAATGATTTACATCATTATAAACCAGTAGAATTAATTATTGGAGATGATTATTCAATTGTAAACTACGATTTTACACTAGAAACTGAAAAAGATTTCTTTATAACTTTCAATACTTATAATGGAGCTCCCAAACTTGAAAAAACTTCAAAATCTGTTAAGAAAAATGATGTTAGAAAATATGAATTTAATGTTACCGATATAGAAAAAATAGATTCCAACAGGTGGTTTTACCCTTTTGTAGAACTACCTTCCTATAAGTTTCAAGTAAATTTTGCAAGAACTGGTAAATATGAAAAAAGAGCTTACGCATTTATTCCAAAAGAATCTGAGGTAATTAAAACCAATTTAAAAAAGGAAGATGTTTTTGAATTTTATGAAGACAAGTTCAGACCYTATGGAAAACTTTCTGAAGTAAATCGATTTATAAAAGATAACTCCTTTTCTAGTAATGAAGAGAAAATTGAAGCTGCTTTTTATTTTATAAGRCATGCTTATTTTACCAACTACATAGAAGCTTTTATAGTTGATGATGCTGATATTTTGTACCCGTATGATTATTATGGGAAAAACCCAATTATTTTTAATAAAAACATTGAGTTTATTAAATTTTTTGCAGCAGTTTTAAAAGATCAAAAAATAGATTATGAAATTTTAATAGGTACAAAACGATATAATGGAAGTATAAATGACTTATTACTAGAAAGTAACGTTTCMTTTTTAATGAAAGTAAAAACAGCAACACCACTTTATATTGAAACCTTCAACCACATTGCGACAATTAATATTATTGATCCATTATTGGAAAATTCTGATGCATATTCATTAAAAGTTTCGAATCAAAAAAATATAAATGATATAAAAATTGAAAAACTTCCTCAAACAACTTACAAGGAAAATAAYTCTTCTAAGGAAATAAATATAACATTATCTGAAGATTTTTCCACTATTAATGCAACCCGTAATTCTAGTTTTTTAGGTCAAAACAAAATAACAGAACAAAAAGATCGGCTTTATTTTTAYGATTATGTGTATGAAGATTATAAAAAATATGGCACAAAACCTTTATACGATAAAATAAAAAGTAAAAAACTAAAAGCTAGGTATAAAAATGAATTTGATGCATTAATCGAAAAATATAAAGAACAGCAGYTACTAAGTCTTCAAGAACAGACCAATAAYGAATATGATTTTGAGATTGATAATTATTCATTTAAAATAATTGATAATGGTAGGTTCGGAAAGTCTGAAGCATTTATTGTTTCWGATGAATTCAATATTCCAGATGATTTACTAAAAAAAGCGGGGAATAATTTAATTATTCAAGTTGGAAAACTTATTGGAAAACAAGTTGAAATAGATGAAAATGAAAAAGTTAGAAAAAATAATATTTATATGAACTACCCTAGATCTTTTAATGAAACTATCAATATAAACATCCCTGATGGCTATAGTGTTTCTGGTCTTGATAAACTTAATGTATCTGTTACAAATGAAACTGGAGGTTTTGTAAGTAATGCTAATGTTGAAGGTTCTGTTTTAAAAATAATTACAATAAAATATTATTCTCATAATTTTGAACCAAAAGAAAACTGGAGTAAATTGATTGATTTTTTAGAAGCAGCCTATCAATTTACACAAGAAAAAATATTATTGAAGAAATTATAATCTTCTGATAAATCAAGAGCCTCAAATATAATTTATTTGAGGCTCTTTGTTATAATTTGATTTTAATTGACTTTTACTTTGATAAGCTAAATAAAAAAAATGAACAACTATTTTAGTCTTTCACTTTCTCCTTAAAGGAATCAAACTTACCTAACTTTTTACGTTTAGGCCAAGAATTATTTGAAGTATCTATATCTGCGGTTTCTTCATCTGGATCTACTACGATCTTAGTGATTTCTTTAACGGATGCAATTACTTTTCCTACAGAACCATTACTAGTTTTCCAAATTTGCACTGGATAGGTAATTCTTTCTGTAGTACCATCACTGTAAGTGTATTCAGCTATAATCGGCATTGGCATTCCTCCCGTCATTTCGAAAGTTACTTCATAAATATAATTAGGATTTTTAAGACTTGCTCTTTCTTCAGGAGTAAAATTATCCATTATATATTCCTGCAAAGTAGAAACATCATCAAGAGTAGCTTTACGCATACTTTCTTCAAAATCCTCGCTGTCTTCTGAAACCAAATAAACCAATGGCGGCAAATCACTTTCCTTCATTCCTCTTGCTTCCATCATTTCTTTAATTTCTTTATTCATTTTTGAGGTCACATAGAATTTTTTCACATCTTTAACTCCTAAATCTACTACGTTAGTCGTGTAAAACCAACCTCTCCAAAACCAATCTAAATCCATTGCAGAAGCATCTTCCATCGTTCTAAAGAAATCTTCAGGTGAAGGGTGTTTAAACATCCAACGATTAGCATACGTTTTAAAAGCATAATCAAATAATTCACGCCCCATCACTGTTTCTCTTAAAATTGTTAGTCCAGCTGCTGGCTTAGAATATCCATTAGATCCAAAATTAAAAGTATTTAATCCTTTGGTCATTAATGGTGCAATAGTACTTTGATCACCAGACATATAACCTATGATACTTTTGGGAGTTCCTCTTCTTAAAGGATATGTTTTGTTAGGAGCTATAGCTTCAGGATACTTTTCTCCAAAATCTGTTTGAGCAACCATTTGTACAAAAGTATTAATTCCTTCATCCATCCAAGTCCACTGACGTTCGTCGCTATTAATAATCATAGGAAAATAATTATGTCCAACTTCGTGAATTATCACTCCAAACATTCCATATTTAGTACGTTCGCTATACGTTCCGTCTTCGTCTGGTCTTCCGTAATTCCAGCAAATCATTGGATATTCCATTCCTTGATTTTTAGCATGAACCGAAATCGCTTTAGGATAAGGATAATCAAAGGTCATTCTAGAATACGATTGTAAAGTACTTGCCACCGCTCTTGTTGACCATTCTTCCCACAGAGGGTTTCCTTCTTTAGGATATAATGAAACTGCCATCACATCGTTTTTACCAACTTTCACTGCCATCATATCCCAAATAAATCTTCTGGATGTTGAAAAAGCAAAATCACGAACGAAACTAGCTTTAAGTTTCCAAGTTTTTGTATTGGTATCGAAGCTATTAGATTTTGCGTCAGCCTCTTCTTGTGTTACAATTATAACAGGTTTATCATACGATTTTTTCGCTTCATTATAACGCTTCATCATATCTTTAGAAAATACTTCTTTTCTATTTTGAAGTTCTCCTGTTCCATCTAAAATATGATCTGCAGGAACCGTAATATTTACTTCATAATCTCCAAAAACTAAAGCAAATTCATCTCTTCCCCAAAACTGACTATTCTGCCATCCTTCTACATCATTATATACAGCCATTCTTGGGAAAAATTGTGCTATAACATAGGCACGGTTTCCGTCTTCAAATTCCTCATAACCACTACGTCCTCGACCATTTACGTGATTATTTATATTGTACCACCACTTAATAGAGAATTCAAATTTATCTCCAGGATTTAAGTTATTAGGCATTTCAACTCGCATCATTGTGCGATTGATCATATACTCTAATTTATTTCCGTTAGATCCCTTTACCTCTTGAATATTAAAACCACCATCAAAGCCCTCGCTCATATGTTCGTTTACAAAACTACTTGCCATATCTGCTGGTTGTGCACCACT
This sequence comes from Flavobacterium sp., assembly GCA_002733185.1. Classification (GTDB taxonomy): domain Bacteria; phylum Bacteroidota; class Bacteroidia; order Flavobacteriales; family Flavobacteriaceae; genus Marifrigoribacter. The sequence continues at coordinate 67,082 of NVUT01000010.1, forward strand.
AGATTTTATTAAAGGTGTTTTAGAATCTTTAGCACGCATATTTTGGTCCAATTGCACCCATAAATATTCCAATACATCTGGAGAATTATTATGGTACGTAATTGTTTCTTGACCCATTAATTTTTTACCTCTATCATCCAAAATGATATCCATAACATAGTCAGCCTTCTGTTGGTAATATTTAGGTCCCGGCGCTCCACTTGCTGAGCGGTACTGATTTGGAGTAGAAAACTCCTCGTACATTTGCTTAAATGCATTGTTATTATAATGTCCAGGTTCGCGTTCTTGAGTATCCTCTTCTTGAGAATAACCAATTCCTGTTGCTAAGAAAATAACAACTAGGGAGAGTAATTTTAGTAATTTCATAGTAATGATTAAATTATTTTTAAGGGTTTAAAAGTAGTTTTTCTTGTTGAAATTAAGAATTGTTTAATTAAAGTTTAACACTCCTTTAGGATGATCTTTATCCAGCACCAAACTTTTCCTGCTTTCTGAAGTTTTAAAATGAATAATATTCTGCTGTTCAGGAAACATATCGAACAATACTTTATTTTCAACTTCTATAGAATTTACTTCTGAAATGTTTTCGATTTCAAAATACATATTCACAATATCAAGATCATATTCTTGACCTATATAATTAAGTTTCACTTCTTTTCCATTTATTTTGAATTCCATTTTCTGAAGTACATATTTATTTAAATACGCTACATCTGAAGCTGATTCTTTTGGACCATCTAATGAAATAGAAGAATTGTATCTTGCTTGAAGTGCTTGTTCTACATCTTCAATAAAAATTTTTGTGATGACCTGTACCACTTGCTTCTCTTTTACAAATTCTACATTAGTAGTGCTTACATAAAACTTATGCGAAGTAGAACTTATCATTAACGGGAATAGCATTAACAGGAAAATAATTTTGAAAAATTTCATATTCATTTGACACCTTTAGTTTTTAATAGTTACAGGTTTTTCACTTTTAATTGAAATTCTAGATATATATATCTCAGATTTCGTTTGAAAGATAGTTAATACTCCTGCATAATTTTGTCTTTTAAAATCGGACTGTATGGAAGATGTTTCTATACAAAACAGTATAAAATCATAGACTCTATTTTGTGGAAGCCCGTGAGCATCTTCAAAAAACGGAAGCCCATAATAATTTATTATTTTAACTGCAGATGCATTTTCTGAAGTCCATTTTCGTTTTATTTTCAACTTTTTATAATAGCCCGAAATGTGCTTATAAAGGGCTTCAATATTAATATTAGTTGGGAAAGCTGCCATTGCAATCGGCACAATACGCTCTTGCGGTATCCCCTTGAAACCTGGAATCCCTACATCATCAAAATCAATATCTTCTTCAGTTTTTATATTCTTGATATCGTAGGCTAAATTTCCAGTAAGAGTGTTTCCTACCACAACTTCGTCTAGTTCATTTATTATTTCTGTCAAGGTAATTTCGATTAATTTGGAGGAAATATTTTCTTCTGAAATCACTATTTCTTGCAATTCAAATTTTATTGAAGAGAATAATAAAGTATCTTGAAATTGTACGCGTAATTCAAACTCACCAAACTGATTGGTTATGGTATTGTATTTTGAAGTTTTATTAAGAACATGAATTCCTTCAATATCAAAATCATTGACTACTTTTCCTTTTACATTAACGTATTGTGCGGTTGAAATTGTTATTGATAAAAAATAAAAAAAAGCAATCCAAAGATTATTTTTCATTGATTTGCTTTAAAAAACCCTCGCTTTGTTTACTTAAAAACTCAATAAGTAATAACTCATTTTCTGGACGAAGTAACTCTTTATCTATTCCATTATCTTCCACAAAATAAATGAATTCGTTTACTTTTTCTTCAGGAATATCAAAATTTTCGGTCATATAAGCTATTCCAAAACGATGTTGTACTGCGTTGGTAACCATATCTACTTCAGAAATCACTTCACGTTTACTTCTGGATTTACTTTTATTTTTATTTATAGGAACAAAAGCACTAACCAATAAACCAGCCAAACCAATTAAATCACCTCCGTATTGTTCTTGCCCATTATGAAAGGCTTTTTCGGCTTTATTCCCTTTTACTGAGGTTTGAGCATCGGGAGCAAATTCATATTCAAATTCCATTGTTTTATACGATAAATCAAATTCGTTTGAAACACTTGTAACGTTGATTCGTTTAACGTCTGCAATTATATTTCCTGATAAATCGTACGGTCTAATAAGCACCTCATCCAATTGATTAATCACTGGATTAAGCATAATATGCATTGATTTAGATTTTAAAATCCCTTGATCAATAATCACTGTAAAATTTTGAAATTGCATCGAAGAAAAGAATAACCGATCGTTTTCGGAAACCAAAATTTCAAATTCTCCTATAGCAGAAGTAACTGTCCCTAATTGAGAAGATTTGTTGTAAATATTTATTCCTTCAACATCCTCCCCTTTTGAAGCTGAAATTTTTCCTGAAATTTTTATACGTTCTACTTCTTGCGAAAAGGCAGTAATTGAAAAGGCGAAAAATAAAATGAATAGTAGTTGTTTAGTCATGTTTCAAAGTTAACAAATCATTTCTTATTATTATCTTAAAGAATCTATTAGGGTTTGTTAAATTTACGTTTTAATCTTGACTATGAAAAATTTAATTATTGCAAGTACTTCAACCATTCACGGCGGTACTTATTTATCGTATTTACTTTCTGAAATTTCGGAGCTATTTTCTGAAACTAATGAAGTGATTTTTATTCCTTATGCTAGACCTGGAGGTATTTCACACGATAAATATACCGAAATAGCTTCCGAAGTATTTTCAAAAATAAATAAAAATATTGTTGGAATTCACACTTTCGATAACCCTTCAGAAGCAATAAAAAATACTAAAGGAGTCTTTGTTGGTGGCGGAAATACCTTTGTATTGGTATCTCAATTTTACAAAAACCAAGTCATGCAACCGTTACGAGAGGCAATTTTTAATGGTCTTCCCTATCTTGGAACTAGCGCCGGAAGTAATATTTGTGGAGTGACCATAAACAATACCAACGATATGCCAATTGTGTATCCTCCTTCGTTTAAATCATTGGGTGTTGTCCCTTTTAACCTCAACCCTCATTATCTTGATCCAGACCCAACTAGTAAACATATGGGCGAAACCAGAGAAACTCGTATAAAAGAATTTCATACACAAAGTACGATTCCTGTTGTGGGAATTAGAGAAGGAAGCTGGATGCAAGTAAAAGGAAATGAAATCATTTTAAAAGGCGAACATTCTGCAAGAATATTCGAGCAAGATAAAACTCCTTTTGAATTGGAAAGTGGGAGTTTGATGGGGTTTTAAATCCAAGTTTATCAAAACTCAGCTTCTTTATAAAACACCATTTTTTCTTTAGTGATTGGGTGTGTAAATTCTAAAGTGTCTGCGTGTAGATACAATCGATCTGATTTTTTTCCATATAAATCATCACCAATAATCGGAATATTTAATCCAAAAGAATGAGATGCATGAACTCGTAATTGATGTGTTCTGCCAGAAATAGGGTAAAAGTGAATTTTTGTTTTACCATTTTTTCGTTCTATAACTTCCCAGTTGGTTTCTGAAGGTTTTCCGTATTCATAACACACCAATTGCCTTGGTCTATCATCTAAGTCAACACGAAGTGGTAAGTTGATCGTTCCCATGTCTTCTTTTACAATTCCATCTAACAAAGCTGTATATCTTTTTTTAATTGTTTTATTTATAAACTGACTTTGTATATTTTTATGCGCTTTTTTGTTCTTTGCTAAGACTAATAATCCGGAAGTTGCCATATCCAAACGATGGATAATTATAGGGCCTGAAATATTTTTTACTTGTTGCTTAATTCTAGTATATACCGAATCCTGAATATGAATTCCCGGAACCGATAAAAAATCTTCAGGTTTGTAAACAACCATCAAATCTTCGTCTTCAAAAATGGTTTCTAATTCTTTTCCAATGGCAGGATTTTGTAATAATGGATTGGTATCCATTTCAATTCCTGCTAACATATGTTTTAAAATCGGTTTGCACTTACCTTGACACGCGGGATAATATTGTTGGTGTTTTCGTATTTCTTTATTTGGTGATTGTCCCCACCAAAACTCAGCCATTGCAATCGGTTTTAAATCGTGTAAAAAAGCATATTGCAATAATTTTGGAGCTGCGCATTCTCCAGAACCTGCTGGAATATTTTGATCTGAGATTTCAGCAAACAATTCGATTAAATTTTTGATTTCTTTGTCTGAATTTAAAAACTGATATTGCTCAAACAAATATTGTTGTAATGCAGCCGATTTTGACTTACGTTGCTCTTTTAATGTCGCTATTTGATTTGTGAATACTGAAAGTTTTTCATTAAAAGCATTTAAGGTATGTTCCCAATATCGAGTTACATTATTAAAAAAGTATTTAGCTTCTAAACTTTCTTTACCCAATGTTTCTTCAAAAGAAGAATACTCTCCTAATGACAATTCAGATTTTGCTTTATCTCTTCGAGATTTTCGATCTTTTTTAGCAACTTTTAGAGCTTCTTTTTTTTCTTGAATGTCTATTGCTGCTTTTTCCTTATCTGAATTGTACTGTGCTTGTAAAGTTTGATATTCAGTATCATTCTCTAATTTTTCAATATCTTGATTAATCTTGTTTAAAACCCTTTCTTCTTCTAAAAAATAGGAATCTTTAGCAAGCATATCAAAAACAGGAGGAACAAACTTTTTATGGATGTTTTTCTCAGCCAACTTCCCTGAAACAGCAGTAATATATCCAATTTCGTTTTGCTGATTTTGTACCACCAAAACTCCAAACATTTTTCCGATTATCAACCCTTTATTAGAAGCATCAACTCCAAAATTATGTTCAAAATCGGTTTGTGATTGTAAATAATTTTGAACTTCGTTTGCAGCTAATTCACATAAAAAATGCGGCTCATAATAAAACGGAAATGTAAACTTATTTGGTAGTTTAATTTTATTTATGGGAGTTGAGAAGTATTGGAAATAGTTTTGCACAAAGGGTTTGGGTGAAGTTCTGGGCACTTTGAAAAACTAATTTTCAGTTTGACTACTTCGTACCCAATATATTATTGGTAATATTTATTTATAATTTATTACTAATTGAAGTAAAATGTTGTCTGAAAAACTGTTCTGGATTAGGTGTTTTTTTTGTTATTCTAGGTGTTATATCAATGTAATATTCTGAACCTTGAATTCTAATAGTAACCCAGTCATATTGTTTTAAAATATCAACATTTTCTTTAATCAAATCCATATAATTTTCATTCTTCAAATCAGCCTCAGTTATAGGTGCAAAAGTAGCAAATACAGAGTTACTACAATCTGTTTTACTGACTTGAATAAACTCTATAACTTCATCATTAGATAATTTAACTTTTAATGTAGACCTTTGATTAGACATACAGCCTAAATCACTCGCAAGAGTTAGTTTAACAGCATAGACTCCATCATTATAATAAGTTGCAAATCCTGTTAATTTTGTTTTTGTTGTAGAAATCCCAAAAGAAGTCCAGTTTTTAGTATTTATAGATTTTTTATTTGAAAAATCATCAATTGTTACAGTTGCTTCAACGGAAGATTTGATTGATTCAGGTTTTTTAATCGTTGGTTTGCTTTTCCAAGTTCCGTTATTATAAACAAAAATTGTGTCTCCTTTTTCTGTAATTGCATTGATTTGGTTAAATCCATTTAATGTTAATAAACAAAAAACCAATATTGTTAATGTGCTTTTATGCATAGTATTTAACTTTTTATAATATCATTCTCGATTATTTTATTTAACGGTACGTAACGGAACTAAAAGTACGTTTTTTAATCTATAATTAAACTTAATGAAACCTATTATAAATAATTGTCTGTTTATCCATTTATTAATATTATTTAGTTTCATACAATTTTTCCTTTAGAAGTAACTCTATCCAACATATCTCTATCTGTCGAAATTGTTAAGTTTCTATTCCTTGAGTTTAAAATATCTTTGAATAGATATCGTTTTGTATCTAATGGAGTTGTTATTGGTGCTAGTTGAAGTTCAAAATTCAACCCTTTTTTTATAACTGAATTAATCGAGTAATTTTTTAAGTAGTTTTTTGTGTATTTATTATTACAATGTAACAAAAACAATGCTCCAAGTGAATTTAAAGCGACACTCAAATTAGCTTTTTTCTTATTGTTAATTCCGTCGTGCTTTAATCCGTTATAAACATTCCACCAATTAGGTATTCTCTTTGGTTCAGTCCAATTTTGGAAAGGCTCGATATTTTCTTCTAGTGGTCTTACGTGAAGTTGTTTTGATATTAACTTACTGTAAATTATAATATGATAATCAGAAAAATTCCAATTTCGAGCACCTCTAATTTCTTGAGTTTTTTTATCTATTTTATGATATTGTTTAAATAATGATGAACTCTGATTATTTACGCATTCATATTTTGCCCATTCTTTAAAAAAATCTTCAATTTGGACACAACACCTTATGATTATATCTCTAAGAACTGGAGAGTGAATTTTTAAATGATTTTTGTCGTTAATAGGAATTATTTTAATAAAATCAATGAAATCTTGTTCTATTATTTGATATTGTTCATACGTTTCTCCATTACCAAAAACCCCTCCTTTTCTATGATAGTTACAATAAATAAATGAGTCTAAAATTTGTTCCGAACATTCTATATGATGACAATTCATTATTTTCAAAATGTATTTTTTTTTTAGCAAATCATAACTCCGACACACCCTACTTAACAACAATCATCTTCAACGTTTTCTCTTTTCCGTTAACAGATAACTTACAAAAATAGGTTCCACTGTTTAATCCTAAATCAGAGGTGTTTATTGGGTAAATATACTTCCCGTAATCCTTTTGTTCATTATCTAAAACGGTATATACTTCTCTTCCTTGTGTATCGTATAATTTTAAACTTACCGAAGATAGCTCGTGCAATTTAAAAGATACATAACTAATATCTGTTGCTGGATTTGGAAATTGTACCGCTTCATTTACACTTTCAGAAGAATTGTCTGAAACTCCCAATATTTCAAAAGGCGTTACGTCTGTCCAAATACTTAATTGCCCACTTTGCAATCGTGTCCAAATTGGTCTTACAATATTATTACGAACAGATAAGTTGGTATAATCTCCAAAAAATACACCTGTATTTGGTAAAAAAGGAGATTCACTTACTTGATAATTTACAAACGAATTTCCTCCATCTAAAGAATACGCCATATAAACATCGGTGTTATTATCGTTATAATTTCTACGATCGTAAAATACAAAATGTAAATTTCCGTTGGTTTGATCGATATCCATCCAAGTAAAAAATTGTTGTTTTCCTGGTGCGTCATCATTCACTCTAATTTCTGAAGACCAAGTATCTCCTCCATCGGTAGATTTTGCTAACCATACGTCGGTATCACTTGCTCCATTTCGTTGATCGCTCCAATTTATATAAATCGTTCCGTGGTTTGAGCCTCCACTTAAATCGCATTTTGTAATTGGTAATCCGTTTGCTCTATCAATTCCCGGAATGCTATAATCCCATCCTGTCGGCATTGAGTTTACAGGAATATCTTCCGTTAACCAAGTAAGACCATCATCTAAAGATTTATTAAAAACAATTCCTTCAGGTCCAGCCCAAGCCACATAAATTTCTCCGTTAGCTCCTAATGCTGGTACAGCTCCTTCAACGGTATCATCTTCGTCTATACAATTTCCATCTATTTCATTAATACTAATTGCTTGTGACCAAGTATCTCCAGCATCTTCAGATTTTGAAAACATTATCTTGGTTTTACAATTTGAACTTGAACTTCCGTAGGTATCAAATTGCGTCCAAGTCATATAAATGGTTCCTGTGTTTTTATCAACTACCGTCCATTGTTTATCTTGTGCTTTATTTCCGTTTAAACCAGTATAAGTACCATCGTTCCAGGATTGTCCATTGTCAATTGATTTCTGACATACAATACGATCTATCCAATTTCCGCTTGAAGGATTTGATAAATGAAAGAAATAAAAATTTCCATCAGGATCAACATCTATTACTGGATCGCCCCAAACTCCATAGGCGGAAGAGGTTAAAGTGCCAATATTCCAGGTTTGTCCACTATCGCTACTGTAATAATAATTATTCAAATTTGCTCCTGCTACCAATAAATCAGTGTTTAATGGATTTATTTTTATAGAAGGTTCATTAGGCGAAAACGAGTTACTTATCATTACGTTTTGAGACCAAGTAGAAAGAGTTGTTAAAATAATAAAGAATAATACGATGGTAATTCTAAAAGTTTTCATAGCTTTAAATCATTATTTTTTATAAAATTACGCAATAATATTCTAACAGAAATGAAACGAAACCACTTTTTAAAAACTATTGGGCTTAGCGGATTATTTGTGTCCATTTTTCCGTTGAAATCGTTTGCCTCCTTTCAAGAAAAATACAGCCGAAATCAATTAATAGGAAAAGGTAATCCAGACATTATTGGTGATTTTTATACTTCAAAAATGCATAAAGAAGCAAAAGTGGCATTTTTAAAAATGAAGTCTGAAGCCAAAAAAGAAGGAATAAATATCGAAGTAGTTTCCGCTTACAGAAGCTTTCAAAAACAAAAGGAAATATTTGAAAGAAAATATAGAAAATTTACATCACAAGGTTTAAATCCTTCTGAAGCAATTATCAAAATTATTGAATACTCCACTATTCCCGGCACCTCACGACACCATTGGGGAACCGACATCGATATTATTGATGCTAACTCTCCACGTCCAAAAAATGTCTTGGAAGAACAAAATTTCTATGGCGATGGTCCTTATTGCAAACTAAAAGAATGGCTAAATAAACGTTCAGAATTATTCGATTTTTATGAAGTTTATACAAACAACCCAACTCGTAAAGGGTTTAAATACGAACCTTGGCATTTTAGTTATGCTCCTGTTTCAAAACCAATGCTTCAGGAATATAAAAAACTGAATTTGAAAGCCATTTTAAAAGAAGAAAAAGTACTCGGAAATGAATATTTTTTAGAAGATTTTATTCAAAAATACAGAACCGAAAACATCTTAGATATTAATCCAGAATTGTTATAGTCTGATTATCTTTGCAATTTAACAGTAACTATGAACAAGAAAGTACTTTTATTGATTCTCGACGGTTGGGGAATTACTCAAGACCCAAAAGTTTCGGCAATTGCTCAAGCGAACACACCTTTTATAGATTCGCTTTATAGAACCTATCCAAATGCTCAATTACGTACCGACGGATTGAATGTTGGCTTACCTGAGGGTCAGATGGGGAATAGCGAAGTGGGTCATATGAACCTTGGTGCTGGACGAATTGTGTATCAAGATTTGGTAAAAGTAAATTTGGCTGTTAAAAACAACACTTTAAAAGATGAGCCTGTTTTAAAACAAGCATTTGAATACGCCAAAAACTATGATAAAAATATTCATTTTTTAGGCTTGGTTTCTAATGGCGGTGTTCATTCTCACATTAATCATTTAAAGGGATTGGTGAGTGCTGCACATCATGAAGGATTGGAAAAAGTGTACATTCATGCTTTTACCGATGGTCGTGATGTAGATCCACATTCAGGAGCTGGATTTATTTCAGAATTACAAGAACATTTAGATAAAACAACCGGAAAAATTGCTTCGGTAATCGGAAGGTATTTTGCTATGGATCGTGATAAACGTTGGGAGCGCGTAAAAAAATCCTATGATTTATTGCACTTCGGAAAGGGTGAGAGATCTACCAATGCTGTTGAAAGTATTCAGAAAAGTTATCGTGAAGGAATTTCAGATGAATTTCTGGAACCAATAGTTATTACTGAAAACAACCAACCCATTACCAAAATTGAAAAAGACGATGTAGTAATTTTCTTTAATTTCAGAACCGATCGCGGAAGACAATTAACACAAGTACTAAGTCAGGAAAATTTTGAAGAATTTGGAATGAATCGCATTCCTCTTTATTATGTAACTCTTACCAATTACAATCATTCATTTGAAGGGATTAAAGTGATTTATAATAAAGAAGATGTAAAAGAAACCCTTGGTGAAGTATTAGAAAAGAACCATAAAAAACAAATACGAATTGCGGAAACCGAAAAGTACCCTCACGTAACTTTTTTCTTTTCGGGAGGAAGAGAAAAACATTTTGAAGGTGAATCTCGAATATTATGTACGTCACCAAAAGTGGCGACTTACGACCTTCAACCAGAAATGAGTGCGCATCAAGTAAGAGATAAAATTATTCCTGAAATCAATTCGAAATCAGCCGATTTTATTTGCTTAAATTTTGCAAACACCGATATGGTTGGTCATACCGGAATTATGAAAGCAGCCATAAAAGCTTGTGAAACCATAGATTCTTGTGCGAAATCTGTTATTGAAGCAGCTTTAGAAAACGGGTACTCTACCATCCTTCTTGCCGATCACGGAAATTGCGAAATGATGATGAATCCAGATGGCTCTCCAAATACGGCACATACTACCAATCCTGTTCCGGTGATACTCATAGACAAGGATCAACTAAAAATCAATGACGGAATCTTAGGTGATATCGCTCCTACTGTTTTAGATTTAATGGGAATTAAAAAGTCCGAATTAATGACTCAAAATTCAATAATAAAAAAATAAAAATCATGAAAAAACTAGCACTTTTAATCCTTGTAATAAGCCTTGTAGCTTGTAACAATAGTTCAGAAAAGAAAAGTAATACAAAGAAGTCTTCCGAAGAGAAAAAAGAGAAAGAGGAAATAGTAAAAACCCTTCCAACCTTAGCTTATAATCCTGAATTAAACGTTTTAGTAAAAGATACAGTTGATGATAATTTGATGCTTTTAGGAAAAATAAATCAACAAGGATTTAAAACAAAAGAGTTTTCTGAATGGTTTACTCAAAATTACAATGATCATACGTTAGATTCAGAAACAATTAATACTATAAAACCAAAACTAAAAAACGTTAACATTAAAGTCTTTATGGGTACTTGGTGTAGTGATAGCCAAAGAGAAACACCAGCACTTTACAAAGTTTTAGAAGCAGCGAAATTCAATATGGAAAACTTTGAAATCATTGCTGTAAATCATGATAAAGAAACACCTAAACACTTGGAAAAAGGAATGGATATACAATATGTTCCAACAATAATTTTCTATAAAAACGGAAAAGAAATTGGGCGTTATGTAGAATCTGCTCAAGAAACACTTGAAAAAGATATGTTAGCTATTTTAAACGAAACAGGATACAAACACATTTACGAAGAGTAAAATATTTGTAATTTTGCAAACTATTAATTTGATTTATGATTTCTGAAACATTAACTATTGCTGTAGATTTTGACGGTACTATTGCAGAAGATGCATATCCGAAAGTTGGAAAAGCCAAACTTTTTGCTTTCGAAACATTAAAAAAATTACAAGAAAAAGGACATCGACTTGTTCTTTGGACCTACAGAAGTGGTTCTACTCTCGATGATGCCGTTGCCTTTTGTAAAGAAAACGGAATTACATTTTATGCGGTGAATAAAAGCTTTCCAGAAGAAGAATTTGACCCAAAATACAGTCGTAAAATAAATGCAGATGTTTTTATTGACGATCGGAATATTGGAGGAATGTTAGGTTGGGGAGAAATATATCAGACCTTATTAAATGAAGAAGCACCTATTCCGCCGAAGAAAAAAAATTGGTTTGGGTTTTAAATAAGCTAAATGCTCGAAGACAGAAGATTAGTGATATAAAAAATCTATACAACTTTGCGCCTTTGCGAGAAATAAACAGAATTAAATTAGCAAAAACATATTAATGATTATAGTTAAATCAAAAGAAGAAATTGAACTAATGAGAGAAGCTGCATTGATAGTTTCAAAAACATTAGGAATGATCGCCAGTGAAGTTAAACCAGGAGTTACTACACTTTATTTAGATAAACTTGCTGAAGATTTTATTCGAGAACAAGGAGCTATTCCTGGGTTTTTAGGTTTGTATGACTTTCCAAATACACTTTGTATGAGTCCGAATGCACAAGTGGTACACGGAATTCCAAATGATACTCCTTTACAAGAAGGTGATATTATTTCTATTGATTGTGGCGCTATTAAAAATGAATATTACGGAGACCACGCTTATACTTTTGCTGTTGGTGAAGTTTCATCTGAAGTTAAAAAATTATTAAAAATTACCAAGGAATCTCTTTATGCAGGTATTCGTGAATTAAAAATTGGCAAACGTACTGGAGATGTTGGTTATGCAATTCAGCAATATTGTGAAGCTCACGGTTATGGAGTGGTAAGAGAATTGGTAGGTCACGGTTTAGGAAAAACAATGCACGAAGACCCAGAAATGCCCAATTACGGAAGACGCGGAAAAGGAAAAAAATTGATTGAAGGAATGACTGTTGCCATCGAACCTATGATTAATATGGGTACCAAACGCATTGAACAATTAGACGACGGATGGACTATTTTAACTCGTGACCGTAAACCTAGTGCTCATTTTGAACATGATGTAGCTATTGTAAACGGAAAACCTCAGCTGCTTTCTACTTTTGATTATGTGTATGAGGCTCTTGGAATAAAAAGTAATGAAGAAGATGAATTTAGGTTTAGGTAAATCGTGAAAATAGTTTCAAAAGCATTAAATAATATTCCTAGACCAATCCTTATTAAATTAAGTTATTGGATTAGGCCTTTGATTGCTTTTTTCTTAAAAGGAACCAAATACACCGATCCCATAGATGGAAAATCATATAGGAAATTTCTGCCCTACGGTTACGAAAAAATACGARAAAACGTATTAGCTCCTGGAACACTATCTCTTGAAAGACATCGGCTTTTTTGGTTATATCTTGAAAATGAAACGGATTTCTTTACTAAAAAACACAAGTTGCTGCATTTTGCACCCGAGCAGGCATTTTACAAGAGATTTCGTAAAATGAAAAACCTTGACTATGTGACTACCGATTTAAAYTCACCTCTAGCAGATGTAAAAGCTGATATTTGTAATCTTCCGTTTAAGGATAATGAATTTGATTATATTTTTTGTAATCATGTGTTGGAACATATCCCAGATGATACTAAGGCAATGCAAGAATTATTTCGGGTTTTAGCTCCAGGAGGAATAGGAATTTTTCAGATTCCACAAGAGCTTTCAAGACCAACCACTTTTGAAGATGATAGCATTACCGATCCAAAAGAACGGGCTAAAATATTTGGACAATACGACCACGTGAGAATCTATGGACGGGATTATTTTGAAAAACTTCGGAGCATTGGATTTAAAGTTTCTGAAGTAAATTATACACAGAATCTTTCAGAAACTGACATTGATAAATATAGATTAGCAAAAGGAGAGATTATTCCTGTGGTAAATAAGTAAGGTTCAGTAAAAACATCTATATTAGTAGCACTATTAATACTAATCAAATACCTACTTTCTTTTTTAATATGAAAAAAATTTTTACTTCTTTTTTTTTTATAACAAGCTTTTTATGCTTTTCTCAAAACCCAAACGATTGTGAATTTGCTATTGTATTATGTGGAAATTCTAATATTGGTTTAGATCCTGTTGGAATTGGGTTTGATGAGTTTTCTTTACCTGGAAATACACAGCCGAGTTGCTATTTTTTTGATCAAAATACAATTTGGTTTAAAGTTGAATTTGTAGGAGCTGGCACATTTACTTTTGATATAATTCCAGAGGATGGAATTGCAGATTACGATTTTGCCATTTTCGGGCCTGATGTTACCTGTACAACATTAGGAGAAGCAATAAGATGTTCGAGTACTAATCCTGAACAAGCTGGTGTCCCTGCTAATACAGGATTAAATATGACAGAAACTGATGTTACAGAAGGACCAGGAGAAGACGGGAATGGTTACCTTATGTATATTGATGCTGAAGCTGGAGATATTTATTATATATTAGTAGATAGGGCTGTTGGAGACAATGGCTTTAGTTTGAATTTAACCGGAACAGCAATATTACCTCAAGGTGTAACAGCTTATCCAATAGATAATTTACTGCAATGTGATACAGACGGCACCCAAGATGGTTTTACCGAATTTGACTTAGACTCTCAAATTCCAGCTATTACAGGAGGTCAAGAAGATACATTAGTTACATTTCATGAAACACTAAATGATGCTAATATAGGTATCAACGAATTAATTAGTCCATATTTAAATACCGCTAACCCACAAACCATATTTGCAAGAATCGAAAGTATTAATGGCTGTTCGGATATTACAACATTTAATATCCAAATTGGAAATCCAACTTTATTGCCCCCAGATGATGTTGAGATTTGTAGCTATGATGGTACTGAAGAGTATCTATTAGATACTATTATTCCAGAAATAATTCCAGATCCAACAGGCTATATATTTTCTTATTATTTTACTTTAAATGATGCAGAAAACGATACAAATTCAATACTTACTGAAACCACTACATTTACCTCAACTCCTACTATTATTTACGTAAGAGCAACAGATGAAAATGATCCATTATGTTTTAGTGTCACTTCGTTTGTTGGATACACTAACGAAATAATACTTGCAACCCAGCCTTCAAACATTGAAGATTGCGATGATAATTTTGATGAAATTATACCTTTTGATTTATCAGTTTTTTACGATGAAATATTGAATGGATTAAACCCTCTAGATTTTGATATCTCATTTTATATATCTGAATTAGACAGAGAAGAAGATCAAAACAGAATTCCTTTAATTTATGAAAACATTACAAACCCACAAACAATTTTTATTCGTTTTGAAGAAATCGCAACGGGTTGTTTTGATTATACTCAAACTATTATTACTGTAAATCCATTACCGATACCTGTTTTTGATCAAGAATCATATATTTATTGTTTAAATGCAACTGAACCAATATCAATTTCGGTTCAATCTGGATTTCAATATTATATTTGGAATAATGGAGAGGAAGGTGCTAATTTAAATTCAATTGATGTCACAAATGGAGATACATATACTGTTACTGTTACCAATGAATTTGATTGCGAAAATTCAGTTAGCGTTTCAGTATTAGAATCTAACATTGCAACAATTACCGATATTATTATACAAGATTTTTCTGGAAACAATAGTGCTACCATTATTGTTGAAGGAATAGGAAACTACGAATATTCTTTAAATAACGAATATACATATCAAAACAGCAATGTTTTTTCAGGGTTACTAAACGGATATTATACGGTTTATGTTAGAGATAAAAATGGATGTGGGACTGCAGTAAAAGATTTTTTAATTTTAGACTACCCTAGGTTTTTCACTCCCAACCAAGATGGGTTTCATGACACTTGGGAAATAATAGGGATTTCAGAATTCCCATTAACTAAAATTTATATTTTTGATAGATATGGAAAACTTTTAAAACAAATAAACCCGAATAGTGGTGGCTGGGATGGAT
>NVUT01000042.1 GCA_002733185.1 Flavobacterium sp.
AATTAAAATATTAATTACATTTGACAATTAATCATTTTTTTAATTTTCTATTATGATTTATCGTAAGTTTATTTATACAATAATATTTTTATTTTTTAGTCAAGTATTGTTTTCTCAGATTTTGTTTGACCAAGAAAGAGTATTATTCGATGATGAAATTCACGGACCTGGGAGTGTTAATGTATTATTCTCTGCAGATCTTGATGGGGATAATGATACTGATATTCTTGTAGGTACAAACGACAAGTTATATTGGTATGAAAATAATGGAAACGGTGATTTTAGTGTTGCATTAACACATGACATAGATCATTATGTCTCAGGAGAAGGCGCAATTGACTCCGTGTATGCTAAAGATTTGGATAATGATAATGATCTCGATATCATTGTCGCAAGAGAGTTTGCTGATGATGTATTGTGGTATGAAAATGATGGTGCTGGAAATTTTGGAACTGCAAATCTAATTTCTGACATAATAAATGGTCCTATAAGTGTCATTTCTTTTGATGTAGATCTAGATTCTTTTAATGATATTGTGGTTGGTTTATCACATGACCAATCTGTTATTTGGTATAAAAATAATGGAGATGGTACTTTTCAGAACCAAAATCTTATTTCATCATCATCAGATGATACTGCTGAAATTTCAGGTTCTGATTTGGATGGAGACGGGGTTTTAGATATTTTAATCGGGCTTGAATATGGAGCATTAAAATGGAAGAAGAATAATGGAGATGGAACCTTTGGATCAGATATGATTATAAGTCAAATGGATGAAGGGACARCATTTTATGCTTCAGACATTGATAATGATGGCGATATAGATATTGTTTCAGAAGGCAGCTCTCCTACTAATTCAATTGGATTTTATTTAAATGATGGGAATGGAAATTTTGGGTTAGTAAACCCTGTTGATACTCCTATAGATGACTCAAGTGATATAGCTGTTAATGATTTTGACAATGATGGATTGCCCGACATATTGCTAATTTCAGTTAGCAATGAAAACATAAAATTCTACAAAAATTTGGGAGACACAAATAATGACGGTATTGTGGAGTTTGATACACCTAGCGTTTTACTACAAGACACATTTGTTCTTCCATCTATTACTGTTTCAGATTTCAACGGTAATGGCTKTATTGATTTTGTTACGGCCTCTGCATCTACCGTAGAATTACATACTAATATGGGGGCAGCTAACTTTACAATTACCACTATTGGGTTTACTACAGGTGGAGCTTCAGAAATAGAATTAAAAGATATTGATTTAGATGGAGATAAAGATATTTTATTATCTACTTTTAGAAGAATAACTCTTCTCAAAAATGATGGTAACGGAAACTATGGCAATCCAATAACTATTTTTAGTGATCAAGATGCRATGGATGTTAAGCCCGAATTAAAAACAGGTGATTTTAATGGTGATGGAAAAGTAGATTTTGCTACTTCATTAGGAGATGGATTAAAAACTTTTTTTAATGACGGAAACGGAAATTTCGATTTAAATCAGAGTATCTTTAATGGTCGAATTTGGGATATTTTAGTTGATGATTTTACTGGAAATGGACATGATGACATTATTATTAATGAAAACCTTACAGGATCTAATAATTTAATTACATTATTTGAAAACGATGGAAGTGGGAGTTTTGGATCTGGGCAACTAATATCTGATTTTACATCCCCATATTACATTCTTTCCGCTGATTTAGACAACGACGGTGACATAGATATTTTAACCGATGATATTGGTTGGTATGAAAACGATGGTAATGGTAGTTTTTTACCTTTTCAGTTTATCGCAGGAGGTGGTGATATAGACAAAAGTTTATTGACGGATGTTGATAATGATGGTTTGTTGGATATTGTTTCACAAAGTTCTACAGTTGAAGTATTAGTATGGTTGCGCAATGAAGGAGGTGGAGTTTTTGCATCCTCATTCAATCTAATTGATACAGTAAACAGTATTACAGGAATTGGAGCTGGCGATATTGATAATGATGGTGATCAGGATATCATAGTTGGAGCCAGTGTTAATCCAGGAGGTACAGAGAGTAGCAATTCCTATTATCTTAATAATGGAGATGGTACTTTTGGACAGCGAGTTCTAATGGATGTTGTATTCGGAACAGCAAATGAGCGATTTTTTGCGCTTTCAGACATTAATAATGATGCGAAAAATGACATTATTACTTCATATATTCTCCCAGGAAAGATAAGTCTATTTCTAAATACCTCAACAACCACTTACATACCAGATAACAATTTTGAACAAGGATTGATTGATTTGGGATTAGATGACACATTAGACAATTTTGTTTTAACAGATAACATTAATACTGTTATATCACTTGACCTCAGCAACCTTAACATTGACAATACTACAGGGATAGAGGCATTTATTTCTTTGGAAAACCTTGATTTTTCTCAGAACAATATTTCTAATATAAATTTAACTAACAATTCAAATCTTACTACAATTAATGTAAGTAACAATTCTATAACTTCTTTAAACTTTAGTGGTCTGAATTACCTTCAGAGTGTTACCGTAAATGACAATGACCTAACTTTTCTTAACGTTGCAAATGGAAATAATTTAATATTGACTCAGTTTGACTCTCAGAATAATATTTCACTGGACTGTATTTCCGTAGATGATAATATAGCTGCAACTAACGGAACAGGTTCCTATTCGACTTGGCTTTTTGATGCAAGTGTTTCATTTAGTTTAGATTGCTCAATCTGTGTAAGTACTGATGTTTTTGCTATAACACAGGATATTAACGTGGCTTTAAATGCTAGTGGAAATGCAACTATTTTACCTCAAGAAGTGAATAATGGTTCAGAAGATTCCTGTGGTAACACACCAATACTTTCATTAAATCAAGATACTTTTAATTGCAATAATTTAGGAGAGAACACAGTCATTTTAACTGTAACTGATGGGAATGGGAATGTTGATACAGCCACAGCAATTGTAACTATAGAGGATGCCATGAACCCAACTGTTTTAGGACAAAATATCATCGTAGATCTTGAAGGCAACGTAAGTATAACTATTACTCCACAAGATGTTGACAACGGTTCCTCAGACAATTGTGATTTCTCATTAAGTATTGACCAAGACACATTTAATGAAGTGGGTATTTATAATATTAATCTTACAGCAACAGATGATTCTGGAAATTTTAATAGTACTGTGGTTGAAGTGGAAGTAATAGATTCATCATTATCAATTAATTCATTTAATAAAAAATCAATAATACTTTATCCAAATCCTACTAATAATTTAATCCATATTTACAGTCCTTTTATGTTAGAAATAGAGTCAATCCAAATTTACAATCTCTCTGGGTTAAAGGTTATGGAATACTCAGAAAGTACAATTCGGATGGACGTATCTCAACTTTCTAGTGGATTGTATTTTTTATCAATGAACACTAGTAGACAGACCTTAATTCGTAGTTTTATTAAAATATAACAACTTACTTTTAATAAAATCAAGCTTGCTAAATAAGTAACTTATAAAATATTTCAGAAAATTAGCACATTTACTATTGTTGAATAATATCATTACTCCTTTTTACGTTACATTTTATTAGTAAATTCGCCACAAACTTAATTGAATCACTTTATGAATTCTTTCGACTTTAAAAAATGGAATAATATATTAGGATGGTTGGTATTCACCATTGCCCTTGTTACTTACTGGCTTACTGTAGAACCTACGGCAAGTTTTTGGGATGCGGGAGAATACATAACTACCTCTAGTAATTTGGAAGTCGGGCATCCTCCTGGGGCTCCTTTGTACCAATTATTAGGTGCTTTCTTTTCTATTTTCGCAATGGAACCCACCAATATTGCGCTCACTATAAATTTAATGTCGGTTTTTGCTAGTGCATTTACCATATTATTTATGTTTTGGTCCATCACCTTGCTATTAACTAATATTGTTTCAAAAAATAGTAACATAACAAAAGATGGAAATTATGCCATCTTAGGTAGTGCCGCTATCGGTTCTTTAGCATTTACTTTCTCAGATAGTTTTTGGTTCAATGCGGTAGAAGCTGAAGTATATGCTATGGCAGCATTAATAATGTCTGCATTGTTCTATTTAGCCCTTCGTTGGGAACGTGATATGTTCAACCCTCGTGGTGATCGTTGGGTAATACTAATTGCTTTTGTAATTGGTCTTTCTTTTGGAGTTCACTTTATGGGATTACTGACTATTCCTGCTATGGGAATGTTGTATTTCTTTAAAAATTATAAAACGGTTACTATTAAAAATTTCCTTGTAGCGAATGTTGTTATGGTAGCGATTTTATTATTCATTTTTAAGCTATTATTACCTATGACACTGRRSKKKKYYAGTRMWWSTKAAATTTTCTTCATCAACACCCTCGGAATGCCTTTTAATTCCGGTACAATAATCGCAGGATTATTTTTCGCAGGACTCTTCTACTTTTTATTGCGTTACACACGTAGTAACAATATGGTAAAATTGAATACGCTGTTACTTTCTATTTTATTTATATTTATAGGGTTTTCAAGTTGGATTATGCTACCTGTACGAGCCAACGCAGGAACTATGATTAACGAAAACAATCCAAACAACGCACGAGAGTTATTAGCTTATTATAATCGTGAACAATATCCAGAATCTCACTTATTTTACGGCCCGATGTTTACTGAAAAATATGTAGGTCTCGATCCTAATAATCCTTATAAAGACTCGAAACCTAAATTCGAAAAAGACAAAAAAAACGGCAAATATGTTATTGTAAACAACTACAAAAACGATTCTCAAAACACCGATGATGCCCAAAAGGGATTCTTTCCAAGAATGTGGAGCACCGAACACACCACTAATTACATGGAGTTCACAGACGGGCTTGAATTTACTATTAAACGAGATTTTTTAGGAGAACAACAACTTATTGATATTGTACGTGATTTTAAAAGTGATTTTAATGAAGGTAAATTAACTTCCGAAGATATTGACGGGTTTTTAAAAGATTTTGGTCCTTACTTAGATATTAAACGACCTACTTTTACGCAAAATATGGGGTATATGTTTGAGTATCAATTCGGATATATGTACTGGCGTTATTTTATGTGGAATTTTAGCGGAAGACAAGACGATAAACAAGGAGAATACACAGATATTCACGGAAATTGGCTTACCGGAATCAGCTTTATTGACAATATGCGTTTGGGAGATCAAAGTAAAATACCAAGCGATGCAAAAAACAACAAAGCTCGAAACACCTATTTTATGCTTCCTTTATTATTAGGAATAATAGGAATTTTGTTTCATTACCGAAACGATCCTAAAAACTTTTGGGTACTTTTAAGCTTCTTTCTATTTACAGGAATTGCCCTGAAAATATATTTAAATGAACGACCTTTTGAACCTCGAGAACGGGATTATGCGTTAGTAGGTTCGTTTTATGTTTTTTCAATTTGGATAGGCTTTGGAGCTTATGCATTGTTCGAAATAACAAAAGAATATCTAAAACCAAAACTCGCCGTCCCATTAGTATTAGTAGGTACTGCCTTAGCTGTTCCTGTTTTAATGGCTTGCCAAAATTGGGACGATCACGATCGCTCAAACCGCTACACAGCACAATCTATGGCAAAAATGTACTTAGACTCCTGCGATGAAAACGCTATCATTTTTACTATTGGCGACAACGATACCTTTGCTCTATGGTACGCACAAGGAATTGAAGGATATCGTCAAGATGTTCGAGTGGTAAATACTAGTTTGTTTCAAACCGATTGGTACATTGACGATATGAAAAAGAAAGCATTTACTAGCGATCCTATTCCTTCGCAATTAACTCATGACAAATATAAATTTGGTTCTCGTGATTTTCTATTCTTTCAAAAAACTAGAAAAGACACCATTGATATTAAGGATTGGATGAATTTTGTTGCCGATGACAGCAGAAAAACTCAATTAGAACTAGACAGTCGTCAATGGGCAAATACATTTCCTTCGAAAATAATTCGGGTTCCTGTAGATAGGGAAGCGGTACTTAGAAACGGAATTGTTGACCCAAAAGATGCCGACCTAATTGTACCTTATATAGATATTGTTTTGAAAGGGGATGTGCTTTATAAAAACAGACTTTTAATGTTAGATGTTATTGCTAATAATAACTGGGAACGTCCAATTTATTTTAGTGGTGGTGCCTTTGGTGACGACGATTAYATCTGGATGAAAGAATATCTGCAGCTAGAAGGAGTAGTATATAAGTTAGTCCCTATTAGAACGCCGCTTCCAAAAGGAAATCCATTTGATATGGGAAGAATTGATACCGATAAAATGTACGATATCGTCATGAATTGGGATTGGGGAAATAGTGGAAGTCCAGACATCTATCACGATATAGAAACACGTAGAAACGGAATTACTTACCGAAGTAATTTATCACGTTTAGCAAGTGCTTTAATTGAAGAAGAAAAGTTTGAGAAAGCAGAAACTATTCTTGATTTGGCAATGGAAAAAATGCCCGTAGATGATTTTGAATTCTATTCATTATTAGAGCCATTTGTGTTGGGTTATTATCAAATGGATAAAAAAGATAAAGCTAGACAAGTGTATTTTTCTGTCATAAAACATTACCAAGAGCATTTAGATTTTTATGCCTCTTTAAATTACCGAAGACAAGAAGCTTTAGGCGATGAAATTTTTAGTGATTTAGGAAGATACAGAGGATTATTAGACATCTTGGCTTCGTATGATACGGAAGAATTTACATTACAAGAAGCTGAAACATTTAACAATCATTTAAAGAAATTCAACTTTTCTCAAGCAGAAAACGACTTATTAGGCACCGAGGATGATTTATTATTAGAAGAACCTGTAGAAACTGAAATCGATACCATTTCTCAACTTTTAGGAAACTAACAAAGTGAAATCTTATTTGGTAAAAACACCCAAATTTGTTCAACGGATTTTTCCGGAACGAGTTTGGGCGTTTCCTAATAATAACAATTTCGTTTATCTAACTTTTGACGATGGACCTATACCCGAAATAACCCCTTGGGTGTTATCACTTCTGAAAAAACACCAAGCAAAAGCAACATTTTTTTGCATTGGAGATAATGTTAAAAAACATCCAGAAGTTTTTAAACAAATTATTACTGAAGGACATTCCGTAGGAAACCACACATTCAATCATTTAAATGGTTGGAAAATTAGAACTGAAAAGTATATTGATAATTGTCTTAAATTTAATGAGATTCTTCCGTTGTTCCCCCCTCTGAATGACAACTCAGCACTCACAACTCCTAGCTCAGTACTCTTTCGACCACCCTTTGGGAAGATGACTTCAAAGCAATCTAAAATCCTTCAAAAAAAGGGATATAAAATTATAATGTGGGATGTATTAAGTGCCGATTTTGATGCAACTATTTCAAAAGAAAAATGCCTTGAAAATGTTTTGACAACTATTCAAGAAGGAAGTGTTATTGTATTTCACGATAGTTTAAAAGCAGCAGATAAACTAAAGTATGTACTTCCTAAAGTATTAGAATATATAAAGGAAGCTGGATTTATTTGTAAAGCAATTTCAGTTTAGTTACACAAATTCTTTTACCAAACCTATAAGTGTATTGGCATCTTGTTCTCCACTTTGCCGCCATTTCATTTCGCCTTCTTTGTAAATCATTAATGTAGGTAACCCTTTCACACGTAGGGCTTTAGAAAGCTCCTCGTTTTTTTCAACATCAATTTTTATTATTCGTGCTTTGTCTCCTAAAGCTGCGGCAACATCTCTTAAAACGGGATGCATATCTTTACAAGCCTCGTCCCAATCGGCATAAAAATCTAAAAGAACGGGTACTTTAGTTTCTATTAATTCTCCAAATTTTGACATAGTTTCTAAAAAATTGTATTACAAATATAGTGTTTTCAACGGATTAAGTAGTATTTCGTTTTTTCTTCAATTTTATTACTGAAATTTCTGGCCAAATTCCAACACGTCCAGGATAGCCTAAATAACCAAATCCGCGATTTACATTTATATATCTTCCTTGTTCTTCATAAATTCCTGCCCAGTTTTCATAACGGTATTTTATTGGGCTCCATTTAATCCAACCGGGAATTTCAATCCCGAATTGCATTCCGTGGGTATGACCACTTAGAGTAAGATGAAAATTTCGGTCATCGTGTTTCACTTTCGATTTCCAATGCGATGGATCGTGGGATAGTACTATTTTAAAATCGTTTTGATCTATCCCGTCGCAAGCCAAATCTAAATTCCCAGCTTGTTTAAAACCATTTTCACCCCAGTTTTCTACTCCTATAATTGCGAGACGTTGATTGTTTTTTTCAATAAATCGATTTTCGTTTAATAATAAATCCCAACCCATTTCTGCTTGAAGATTCTTTAATTTTTGAAGGTTTTGAATTTTATCTGCTTCATTTTCCCAACGAACATAATCGCCATAATCGTGATTTCCAAGAATAGAAAATACTCCATCTTCAGCTTTTAAAGTAGAAAATAATTCTTTCCAATCGTCCATTTCTTCAGCAACATTATTTACCAAATCGCCCGTAAAAAGAATAACATCACTTTGTTGTTCGTTTACTAAATCTACAGCATATTTTATTTTTTCATGGTTGTCAAAACTTCCACTGTGAATGTYGCTAATTTGTGTAATGGTGTATCCATCAAATGCTTCAGGAAGGTCGTCAAATTCTAATTCGTATTGCAATACTTTAAAATTGTAACGCCCTTTAATCATTCCGTAAAGTAAGGATGTAAAGGGGATTGCAGCAATTCCTAATGCCAACGTGCTGATAAATTTTCTGCGGGAAGGCAAATAAAATTTAGATTCATTTTCAGAAAACGTATAAAACAATCCGATAAAAAATCGCATTACATCTTCACCAAACATAAAAATAATCACTAATAATTTCGGAATAAAAATTACTAGAAATATTCCGAAAACATAATTTCTTGGTGGCTGCATAAAATTGGTAGCCCCATTAGAGTTCATCAAAAAATACAAGGTTGCCAAAACAGAAACTGAAATAAAAAAGTAAATTCCGGCTACCCAATAACTTTTTGAAAACGACCTAATTGCTTGAAAAGCATATAAATCGATTAGCACATAAATAACTATAAAAATAAACCAACGCATACAAATGAGATTAATTAAGATTTTAAATATAAGTTCTTTATAAGTACCAGAAGTTATTCCATTATTTTTTAACTTGACTTTAATAAATTTATTACTTTTAAAATCTGATGCAAAAACAATTCTTCCTAATTATTCTTAGTCTACTAACATTCAGTTGTCAACAAGATGACATACTAATACCTGCGCAAAAAAGCCAAGCATTAATCAACTATATAAATCCGTTTATTGGCACAGGAGGTCACGGTCATACATATCCTGGAGCAACGATGCCTTTTGGAATGATGCAACTTTCCCCAGACACTCGTTTAGACGGTTGGGATGGCTGTAGTGGCTATCATTATAGCGATGAATATATTTATGGTTTTTCGCATACGCACCTCAGCGGAACAGGCGTTAGCGACTATGGTGATATATTATTAATGCCTACAAATAAAAGAAGTTTCAATAATGGTGCTGATGGCAATAAAGGATATAGAGCACATTTTTCTCACGATAATGAAATTGCAGAACCTGGTTATTACAAAGTACATTTAGATTCCACAAATATTGAAGTTGAACTCACAGTTTCTAAACGAAGTGGAATTCACAAATACACCTTTCCTTCTTCAGAGAATCAATTTTTAACAATAGATTTATTACATCGAGACAAGGTGTTAGATGCAAAATTTGTAAAAATTTCTGACACTGAAATTCAAGGGTATCGATTTTCTGAAGCTTGGGCAAAAGATCAGCGTTTATATTTTGCAATAAAAACATCGCATTCTTTTTCTGATATGTTACAATCGCCCCCAATTCAAGGAATGGCTGGTGGCAGAAAAATCGTTTTAAACTTCATTAATCCTAACAACGAACCAGTTTATATAAAAATTGGGATTTCAGCAGTAGATGAAGCAGGGGCTTTAAATAATTTAGAAGAAGAGATTGGCAGCAAAACTTTCGAACAAATTAAAACCGAAGCGCAGCTAATTTGGGAAAAACAACTCGGAAAAATTGTGATAGAAAGCAACAATAAAGACTACAAAACTATCTTTTACACTTCATTATATCATACGATGATTGCTCCTAACCTCTATCAAGATGTTGATGGTCGCTATCGTGGGATGGACTTAAAAATTCACCAAACTAATGATTTTGATTATTATACCGTGTTCTCACTTTGGGATACGTATCGAGCTGTCCATCCACTTTACACGCTGATAGAACAAGACAGAACCAACGATTTTATCAACACATTTATAGCCAAATACGAAGAAGGAGGCATCTTACCAATATGGGATTTATCGGCTAATTATACAGGTTGTATGATTGGTTATCACGCCGTTCCTGTAATAGCAGATGCTTATTTAAAAGGCATTCAAGATTATGATATTGAAAAAGGTTTTCAAGCTATGAAACACAGTGCGATGCAGGATAAATTGGGTTTGAAATCATATAAAAAATTTGGTTTTATTCCGGTGGAAGAGGAAAGCGAATCGGTTTCAAAAACATTAGAATACGCCTTTGATGATTGGACAATTGCACAAATGGCATTGAATTTAAATAAAACAGAAGATTATCAATATTTCATCAAAAGAGCACAAAATTACAAGAATGTTTTTGACCCCGAAACCAACTTTATGCGAGGGCGATATAGAAATACTTGGTTTGGACCTTTTGATCCCTACGAGGTTAATTTTAATTACACCGAAGCCAATGCTTGGCAATATAGTTTTTACGTACCCCAAGATATTAGTGGATTTACTAAATTACTAGGCGGAAAAGAAAAACTAGAAAGACAATTAGACAAATTATTCTCTGCCAAAAACGAAATCGCTGGTAGAAATCAAGCAGATATCACAGGCTTAATTGGTCAATACGCCCACGGAAACGAACCTAGCCACCATATGGCATATCTTTATAATTTTGTAAACAAAACACACAAAACACAAGAAAAAGTTCATCAAATTACAACTGAACTTTATAAAAATAGCCCAGATGGAATTTCTGGAAATGAAGATTGCGGACAAATGAGCGCTTGGTATGTGTTTAGCTCTTTAGGATTTTATCCTGTGACTCCAGGAAGTAATGAATATATCATAGGAACTCCTTTATTTGAAAAAGCAACCATTAATTTAGAATCCGGAAAACAATTTACAGTTGTTGCTAAAAATGTTTCAGAAAAGAATAAATACATTGCTTCAGCAACTTTAAATGACGAAGTTTTTAATAAAAGTTATATTTCTCATCAAGAAATAACAAACGGAGGTTCCTTGGTTTTTACTATGATTGATACTCCTAGTCTATGGGGAACAAAAGATGCTGAAATCCCTACAACCGAAATAACAAAAAACCTCATCACTCCTGTTCCTTTTATAGCAAAAGGCAAAGTTGCTTTTAAAAATGAAACGACTATTGAATTGGAAGTTGTTTCAGATGAAACCGTTATTTATTTCAGTATAAACGATTCAGAATTTAAAATCTACGAAACTCCAGTTACGATAACTAAAGATGTTATTCTCAAAACCTATTCAGAAAAAAACGGAGTCAAAAGCAGTACATTAACCACTAATTTCTATAAAATTGACCCAAATGTGAGTATCACTTTAGAAACCGACTATGCCAATCAATATAATGCTGGAGGCGATAATGCATTGATAGACGGAATTAGAGGATCCCTAGACTTTAGAACGGGAGCTTGGCAAGGTTATCAAAATACTGATGTGGTTGCGATTATAGATTTGGGTAAAATACGCCCCTTTGAAACCATCACTGTTAACTTTTTACAAGATCAAGGAAGTTGGATATTTTTTCCAACGGAAGTGGAATGTTGGGTAGCTCCAAGAAATATATTTTATAAAAATTTACCTCCTCAAACTATTAAAGCTGAGCTTCGGTCCGATACTCCAGAAGTTAAAACAATCACCTTTAATATGGGAGGTTATAGTTCTAGATTTATTAAAATAATTGCTAAAAATTTAGGAGATGTACCCTCCTGGCATTTAGGTGCTCCAGATAATGGTAAAGCTTGGATTTTTATTGATGAAATTGAAATAAAATAACAAACATGAAAAGAAGAAAATTTTTACAAAATGCATCCCTAACCGGAATAGGAGTTGCAGTAGGAGCATCAGTACTAGCAAAAAACACTACGGAAAATTTCAATACTAAAACAGTAACTGAAGCTACCAACACACCAGCAATATTCCCAATTGTAATAACAACTTGGAACATACCAAATGCTACCAATAAAGCTGGCGAATTATTAGACCAAGGAAAATCGGCAATAGATGCAATTGAGCAAGGCTGTATGGTTGAAGAAAAAGACCCAAGCAATCAAACTGTTGGAAAAGGAGGTCGTCCAGATCGTGATGGAAACGTCACGCTAGACGCCTGTATTATGGATAAAAATGGCAACTATGGTTCCGTAGTATATTTACAGAATATTGTTCATGCCATTTCAGTGGCAAGAAAAGTTATGGAAGAAACCCCTCATGTGATAATGGCTGGAAAAGGTGCTGAACAATTTGCTGTTTCTGAAGGGTTTAAAAGAGAAAACCTCTTAACTGAAGAATCCAAAAAAGCTTGGGAGAAATGGATAAAGACTTCAAATTACCAACCCATAATCAATATTGAAAATCATGATACTATTGGTATGTTGGCCATCGATAAAAACGGGGATATATCGGGAGGCTGTACTACAAGTGGATTGGCCTATAAAATGGCAGGACGTGTGGGAGATTCTCCTATTATTGGTTCTGGACTTTTTATAGATAATGAAATTGGTGGTGCCACTGCGACAGGATTAGGCGAAGAAGTATTAAAAACAGTAGGTAGTTTTTTAATTGTAGAATTAATGCGACAGGGGAAAACACCACAACAAGCTTGCGAAGAAGCTATTCATAGAATTGTGAGCAAACCCAACAGTAATTATAAAAATTTTCAAGTGGGTTATATCGCAATTAATAAAAAAGGAGAAACAGGTTATTATTCTATTCATGAACATTTTTCTGCTTCTATATATAAGGATGGTAAAAACGAGAATTACAAATCTGATTTTCATAATAAATCTTAATACAGTTATATGAATCAGCAAAAATCGTATCGCTCTGCATTTATAGTAATTACCACTTTATTTTTTCTTTGGGGCTTTATAACGGTATTGGTTGATAGTTTAATTCCGAGGTTGCGGGATGTTTTCGAGTTGTCATATTTTCAAGCAGGATTGGTTCAATTTGCTTTTTTTGGTGCGTTCTTTTTATTTTCAATTCCAGCAGGAATTATACTTTCAAAAATTGGTTATAAAAAAGGAATTATTCTTGGCTTATCAACTATGGCAATAGGTTGCTTGTTGTTTTATCCAGCAGCCTCCTTTCGGAATTTTGGTATCTTCTTATTTGGTTATTTTACTTTAGCTGGAGGTATTACCATACTTCAAGTAGCCGCCAATCCTTATGTTGCTTTGTTAGGAACTGAAGATGGTGCTTCCAGCAGATTAAATCTATCACAAGCTTTCAACTCCTTAGGAACCGCAATTGCTCCTTTAATTGGCGCTTCCTTTTTGTTGAGTGATACTATAATGTCTTCCGATGAAATAATAGCAATGGATGAAGTAAGTAGGAACGCCTATTATATTTCTGAAGCAGGAACGGTTCAAACCCCATTTTTATTAATCGCTGCATTTATTGGCTTGTTGGTGATTTTCTTTTTATTTAGTAAACTTCCTGTATTGATGCATGAAAGTCCACGAGATGGTCACTTAAAACTTTTGAAAAACAAATTAGTAAGAATGGGCGCTTTTAGTATTTTTGTTTATGTGGGAGCAGAAGTAGCCATTGGAAGTTATTTGGTTAATTATTTTATGGATATGAATTTAGTTTTGGTAATTTCAGAAAACAAAACGATGTCTAATTTGGTCAATTTCTTGTTAAATACAGAATTATCAGAAATAGATGGGAAAGCAATCGTAGGTGCATTTGTGGTTTTTTACTGGAGCGGTGCTATGATAGGCAGGTTTATCGGGGCTTATCTTACCAAAGTAGTAGCACCCACAAAAGTGTTGAGTATTTTTGCAATATTAGCTATAACTATGATTGTCATTTCAATTAATTCTCAAGGTTTAATAGCAATGTGGTCTATCTTAGCGGTTGGATTGTTTAATTCTATTATGTTTCCTACAATTTTCACTCTAACACTGGATGGATTAGGTAATCTTAAACCTCAAGCTTCTGGGCTACTATGTACAGCAATTGTTGGAGGAGCTATAATTCCACCACTTTATGGTTATTTAACGGATAGTTTTGGGTTTAAATTTGCATTATTATTACTGATTTTATGCTATGGTTATATTCTCTTTTTTGGCTATACAAAACACTTTAAAAGTGAACCTATTAATAATATCGATTAATTTAACATTTATCTTTATTATAGCTA
>NVUT01000043.1 GCA_002733185.1 Flavobacterium sp.
TAAATGGATCTAGCAGAGGCGATACAATACTTATCAGATTACGGGACTATTTCACTGATGGTTTATTACGTTTTCGATTGCATAAAAAGGCTCTACCGGCGTCTATTTGGCAGGCAAGAACAACGAACAACAGCAGAACGACGGAGCAATAACAGAGATGGATAGAGTGGCGCAAATGGCGGGCATAGGCTTAGCTAGTAGCACGGGAACAATGCTAGTTCAACAAGAGAAACGAATAGCTTTGCTAGATATAGACGTATTTCAAGGTATGCTATCATTTGATGTGCCTTTGGGTAATCTAGTTGTATTGCTAGGTTTTTGTTTTTCTGCATACGCATTCTATCGAGCGCGACAACATGCAAAAGAGCATAGACGCAGAGAAGGCGACCCGAAGTGGATTAATTCAATGGTYAAGAAGCCGAAAAAATAGAATCCTTGGCGGGATAAACCCGACTTAGAGAAAGCTTTCATAAAAAGGAGGTGATTATCTGGTGATAGCATGCCTAAACTATCAAGCCAAGCAAGCTGCGAAGCTTTACGGCTCCTAACTAATTAGAGGTGATATATGGAAAGCTTGAATGATTGGTTTGCGATAGCTGGACAGATTTGTTTGGTTGCTACGGGTATAACAGCATTAACAGGCACAACATCAGCTAACAAGTACATTAATATTGTAAAGTATGTGCTTAATTTGTTAGCAGGCAATGTAAATAAGAACAAAAACGAAGACCGTAAATAATGGAATGGTATTTTTTAGGCTGGCTTCTGTTCGCGCTATTCATTGTGATCATATATTTTCTACTAGTTATTAGAGCGCTAACAACTAGACATGAGTTTGACGAATCAGAAGAGTTTAGCGGGGTTATAAATGTTAGGCAGAATATTAAAAACGATAATTCTAATGATGACGCTAACGGGCTGCGCAGTAAATTCGACAGAGAAAGCGGCTGAACTATACGCTGATGAGTTTTCAAAAGGTTTGCGTGATGCCAGTATGATTTGGTCAGAATATCCACTGGAGAGCTATTATGATTGAAAGATTCAGATTCTTAATAGAAGAAATATTTATCAGATTGTTGACGATAGCTGTTAAAATGCTGTCTAGATTGAAGCGAATAGTTTTGTTTATCGGTGGCTTGAAGATTAAAGAATTAATGAGGATGTGCAAATAATGGCAGTTAATATGACAGCGGTAAATGTGCCGATGGATGATTGGGTGGCTGGTGGAGATGGTAAAGTAAGAGGCTCAGATCCTGAAGGTAATGAAGGTACTCAAGATGAGACAATCCTAGCTAACATCCTCTACTCTAATAACTTTGAAAGCGAGTCTAGTGGAACTGTAACTACAACTACAAACTTAAATTTACTATCAGTCAATTCAGCCAGTTTACAGGCGTTTGATGATAGTAAATCAGTGAGCGGTACATCACAAAGTATTCGAGATGACTTAATCACCACTGCAAGAGAGTGTTATGGGTGGAGGCTTGACTTTAGTGATTACGGTGAAGAGATTAGAATAAGCGAAGGTGATGAAGTTTGGGTTAGATTCGCTATGTTCTTTGAAACAGGGTTTGATTTTACTATAGCAGAGGGGCCAGAAAACGCCCCGTCTGTTAAGTGGCTAGCGTTTGAAGACGACACTGTGTCAGGTCGTACCTATATAAACCCTATGGCTGAATCTGGCCCTGCGACTGATTGGTATTACGACGCAGAAGGAGTTTCTTCAGATGATGTTAGTGACATAACTGGTGGTACAGGTAACATTTTACGTAACGTATGGCAGACTTGGGAAGTTAGATTGAAGATGAGTAAGATCGGCGATGGTGAAGTAGATCTTTGGAGGGATGGTGTTAAGGTTGCATCACTGACTAATCTTACAAACATTCACTCATCAGGGTCTTATTTTTACAAGTTCAATATGGGTAAGTACTGGAATGAGGAGCCGACACAAGAACAATCTATGTGGTGGGATAATCATGCAGTAGCTGTTAAAACTAGCGGTGCTAATGGTGGCGATGCTCGYGATGATACGGCTCACATGGCTTTAGACCCTTCAGGGAATCCATTCATTGGCGAGGCGATACAAGCATGAGTATAGTTAATAGATATCCCCACGTTGATGATAACGCGGCCACATCACATACTATAGCAATCACAACACCACCAGCGGTTGGTAAGCTGTTGTTTTTAGCCTGCGCTATAGATAAAGATGGCGGCACAGTTACTATAACTGAAGCGGGGTGGTCTATACCTGTAGTAACTAAATCAGGTAATCAGTCAACGCTGGTGACATCACATAAGACGGCTGTTGGTGATGAAACTAGTATAACTATAAATTGTGCTAATCAAGATTTTTCCGGTGAAGTGTATGAACTGTCAGAAGATACAGCAGGTGTAGTGTCAACACCTCAAGACTCTGGTGGAGGAAATACAAATACACTAAGCACAGGAACAACCCCAACCACCTCACAAGCAGATACGTTTGCTATAGGTGTATGGTCAGTAGATACAGGTAGTAACGTACAAAATGATAGGCAGTATACTCAAGGTTTCGCAGAAGAGAATTTTTTAATAGTTGGTAGCTCTCCAGGCTATATATCAGCATCAAAAACCTTAACTGCTACAGACACAGTAGAATGTACATTCAGTGCTCAGGTGGGTGGTTCAGATGCCATGTGCGGGTCAATGCATGTATTCTATACAGCAGCGGCTAGTGGCTTAACTTTAGACTCAGCACCAGTTACAATAGCTAAGGCTGAAACAGGTGTGCAGTTTGTAGTAAGCACACCAGCAACAGTGCCGACATCTGGTAATACAACGGTTATCAACTCAGGTGATGCGTTAACAGTTACAAGTGTTACAGGCTCAGATCCTTACACTATTAATTGCACAGTGCCGATAGACATTACTAAGCAGGCAGGCGACCCCATACCAGGTGTTACTCGTGACTATGCTTGGACTATCACAGTAGATGCAGAGAATGTTGTAAGTTCATCGATACCGTTAACAGTGCAGAGTGGTTGGACTAATATTGTATTAGCAAGCCCACTAACAACTGTAGGGTATATGCTTAATGGATTCACTGGTGACACTCCCGTTACTAGCGACACAATGGAGTTTGAGGCTGCAGCAGACTTAAGCCCAGGCTTAGACAGCGAATGGATTTGGGACGTAGCGCCAACAGTTACACAAGTAGTAGCAAGAAGAGTAATTCAAATTGATGGCACAGTGGGCGCAACCGCTAACGTTACATTTATTGTCAGTGATGCAGTGGCACCAATATTAACTTTGCCAACTGGTACAAAAACAGATTATGAGTCAGGAACGGGAACAGTAACAACAGACGAAGGAAACGGGACATTATTCTTTTATGCCTCAACAAATGTATCTGAAACACTAGCAACAATTAAAGCATCTGGAAGTAGTCAGGGTGTAAGTGGTACAGGAGTTCAAAATGTAACCTTTACAGGCTTAATATCATCAACTACATATTACGCACATTACATTCATACAGATGCATCAACAAATGATTCTAATGTAGTATCAAGTACAAGCTTCTTAACCGACACAGCACCAGCGGCGATTATCTCACTACCTACAGGTGGTGAGACAGGACATCAAACAGGATTAGGAACAATAACGACCGACTTAGGAGAAGGAACGCTTTACTTCCTAGCTTCAACTAACTCTTCTGAATTAGCCCCAGCAATCAAAGCAGGAAATACTCAGGCGATAACTACGCCAGGGTTAAAGAATGTAGGGTTTGGAGGGTTAGCATCTTCAACAGTTTATTACGCTCATTATATTCACACCAATACTGATGAGGTGGATTCTAATATTGAGTCAAGCACAAGCTTTACAACAGACGCAGCGTCTATAGGTGGTGATGGTGGTATACTTAGAGATATACTAAAATCACCACTAAGTAATATTTTGAAAGCTCCAGTTAATTAAAGGAAAGATCATGGCAACTCAAGAAGGCACAATCACAGCAACAGGCGCTAAGCTTCCTATTACATTGGGTGGCAATCTTAGCTTATCTTTACGTGATTTTGGAACGGCAACTATAGTTCTAGAAAGGGCGGTAAACGGGAAAGACTTTAGCGCGGTTGAAGTATTCACGACGAACATTGAAAAGGTCGGTGATGGGAACGGTGATTTATATAGATTGAATTGCACAGCATTTACATTAGGCACGATTGCATACACGTTGAAAGGCTAATGAGCAATTTAAACAGAGGTGAAATAGGTTCAATCATTCGAGTTATTGCAGGGGAGGATATAAGCACAGCCGCTTCTGTTTTAATGATACTTGAACCAGAGCTAGGAGCGGCCAAAGAATTTACGGCAACTGTTCCAGGTGTA
This sequence comes from Flavobacterium sp., assembly GCA_002733185.1. Lineage (GTDB taxonomy): Bacteria > Bacteroidota > Bacteroidia > Flavobacteriales > Flavobacteriaceae > Marifrigoribacter. Next base: position 4,366 of record NVUT01000043.1, read on the forward strand.
ACGATTGAAGTTGACGGCATAACCTACACCGCTAATGAGTACGCAGAGTACACAACAGCATCAGAAGAGGACTTGAATTATATTGGCCGATGGAGAAAGAAGATTAAATATACTTTCTCAAGCGTCGATGTAAAACAAACCAACTATCAAAAATTTAGAGTATTAGCATAAAGGGGATTTATGACAGAGAAGCTAACAGCAAAACAACAGGCTTTTTGTGAGTCTTACGTAGCCAATGGTTTCAATGCAACACAAGCAGCTTTAACGGCTGGTTATAGTTCAGATAACGCTTCTCAGCAAGGATGTGAAAACCTAGGAAAACCCTATATTCAAGAATTCATACAAAACTTTATGGCTGAAGCTTCAGAAAGAGCGCTAGTAACTACGGAGGATGTGGTTAAAGGGCTTTTAAAAGAAGCAGCAAGCAGTGAAGAGGATTCTAGCCCAACGGCTCGTATAAGCGCTTGGAAAGCTTTGACTGATTACACCGGCGGGTTTGACTCTAATAAGGTTCATAATGTTAATGTCGAGCTATCCCATGAGGAATGGCTGGACTCTTTAAAGTGAGCGCTTTAGAGAATAGGCAGAAGCTAAAAGACGACTTCGAATTCTACGCTCGCAACTGCCTGAAGATAAGAACAAAGGACAAAGGTTTACAACCTTTAGAGTTAAACTGCGCACAAAAGTACATCCACCAAAGACTACAACAGCAAATCAAAAAGACCGGCAAGGTTAGAGCTATTCTATTGAAGGGTAGGCAGCAAGGCGCATCAACATATGCTGAAGGTCGGTTTATCTGGAACACTACACACAACAAAGGTGTTCGAGCTTTCATTCTTACGCATGATGGTGAATCAACTAACGCATTGTTTGAAATGACAGAGCGGTATTATCAAAACTTACCTTCATTCGTTAAACCTTCTACAGGTGCAGCCAACGCCAAAGAATTGCACTTTGATGTGTTGGATTCGGGTTATAAGATCGGTACGGCAGGAAACAAGGCTGTTGGTCGTGGCCAGACGCTTCAATACTTTCATGGTTCAGAAGTAGCTTTTTGGATGAATGCTAGTGAGCATACAAAAGGTATTATGCAGGCGGTTCCAGATGCTCCAGGTACAGAGGTGATATGGGAATCAACTGCAAATGGTGTGGGTAACTTCTTTCACGAACAATGGAAGCTAGCGGAAAAAGGTTTATCAGAGTTTCAAGCCATCTTTGTTCCTTGGTTTTGGCAACTTGAATATACTAAAAAACTACCTGATGACTTTGAATCTACAGCAGAAGAACAAAAGCTAAAAGAGCATTACTCGCTAACTGACGGTCAAATGTTCTGGCGTAGAATGAAAATAGCTGAACTTACAACCGATGGTATCGACGGCACAAAGGCATTTAAGCAAGAATATCCAATGAATGCGGCTGAAGCTTTCCAGGTAACAGGCGGCGGTGAAACTCTTGTAAATGCCGATCATTGTATGAAGGCAAGAAAAGAGATTGTAAACGGTAACGGGCCTTTAGTTGTTGGTGTTGATCCTTCAAGGGGTGGCGATAGGTTCGCAATAATCAAAAGACAAGGCCGCAAAATGTACGGTATGAAGTCTTATATTGGCGAACAGTGTAACAAGCTAGGTAAAAATGTTGCTATATGCAAAGCGCTATTAGATACCGTTGACCCAGACGCAGGCAAAAAGCCTGATATGATGTTTGTTGATTATGGTGCGGGTGCTGATATTGTCGATAGATTGCATGAGCTAGGTTATGAAGACAGAGTTAAAGCTGTTCACTTTGGTTCTACTCCATTAGATCCTATTAAGTACAAGAACAAGCGTAATGAAATATGGGGTGAAATGGCGGATTGGCTAGTTGATGAAAACTTACCCGCTCAAATACCTGATGACGATGAGATGCAAGCCGACTTATGCGCAAGCCCGTACAATAGAGATTCAAATGATCGTCGTGTATTATGGTCAAAAGATAGAATAAAGAAAGAATTTGGCTTTTCCCCTGATTACGGCGATGCTGGCGCTTTGACATTTACAGAGCCAGTTAACAAAGCACATGAAGATTTAGATTTTGCTACGGAGTTTTAATAGATGGCTACTGATAACAAAGATATACACCAAACAGCGCTTAAACGATTTCAGCGCGTGGAAGATAAAGAGCGAAGCCAACGAAGCCTAGCGATTGAAGACCTTCGTTTTGCTCAGACTGAGGATGGTCAATGGGAAGATGACGCAAAGGATAAGCGTAGAGGCCGACCACGTTACACGATTAACAGAGTAGCGGGCGCAGTCGATCAGCTTATTGGTGATCAAAGACAGAACAGAACAGCTATTAAGATTAGGCCGGTAAGAGGTGGAGCGACTGAAGATGTCGCTAAAGTCATGGAAGGCCTGATTCGTAACATTGAAACACAGAGCAAAGCAACAAACGCTTATGATAACGCATTCGATGAAGTTGTTAACGGTGGGTTTGGCGGGTGGAGAGTTATCACAGAGTTTGCCGATGATGATGTATTTGAGCAAGACGTAAGGATTAAACCTATTCAGGGTGCAACAACATCCTTATGGTTTGATACCGGAGCGACTGAGTACGACAGACGCGATGCAAATTGGGCTTTTGTTACGCTTAATATGCCAAAAGAAGAACGCGAGGATAAATACCCTGATAAGCCTTTATCTGATTGGCCTAAAGATGTTGATTTATTGCGTAGAAGTGGCGGCGGTGACTGTGATAATTGGTCACAAGACGATACCGTAACAATAGCGGAATATTGGGTTAAAACTCCGATAGATAAAGAGATTGTATTATTATCTGACGGTCGTGTAATTGATGCGACTGAAGACGGCAAGATATTAGATGAACTTGCTAAGGAAGGTATAGAAGAAGTTAAGCGCAGAAAAACAAAGTCGCATAAGGTTGAGATGTATATCATGGATGGTGGCGGCATTTTAGAAGGGCCGAAAGCATGGGCGGGTAAGTTTATCCCGTTAATACCTATGTTTGGACGACAGACTTATATTGAAAACAAAACATACACTAGAGGGCTTGTAAGGTTCGCCAAAGACCCTGCAAGAATATACAACTATGGTACGTCTACAGCTATCGAGACAACAGCGCTAACGCCTAAAGACCCTTACTGGTACACGCCAGCGCAGGTGAAAGGACACAAGGATAAATACGAGAACTTTAATACTCAAAACAGCCCTTTCATGCCATACAATCCAGATGCTTCAGCGCCAGGGCCACCGGCTAGATCAGGTTCGCCAGCGGTTAACAATGCTTTACTAGCTCAAATACAGCAGGCTTCAATGGATTTGTACCATGTGACAGGGATGCAGCCGCCTTCATTGGGTGCTAACCCTGAATTGAAGAGTGGTAAGGCTATACAAGCACAAGAAAGGCTTGGTGATCGTGGAATGTATATCTTTGAAGATAACAAGTCTAAGTCTATTGATTACACGGCGGAAATACTTCTCGATTTACTGCCAAGAATATATGACACAGCTCGACAAGAACGTATTGTCTCTATGGATGGTGAAACGGAAGATGTGCAGATTAATGAAGAGGTGCGCGACGAACAAACAGGTGAAATGGTTTTAGTTAATGACTTATCATTAGGTAAATATGATTCTGTAACTGAAACAGGCCCAGCGTTTGCAACACAGCGTCAAGAGTCAGCACAACAGATAATTGAATTGATTGGAACTAGCCCAACGTTTGAAGGTTTAGCGCTTGATTTAGTGGCTAAAGACTTACCAATACTAGAATCTAAAGAACTAACRAAGCGTGTTAGAGCGCTTATGATTTCACAAGGAACTCCAGGTGTAACGCCAACAGAGGATGAAATTAAAGAACTTGGATTAGATCAGCCACAACAGCCAGATCCACAGCAGACAGCTATTACCGACAACATCAACATGCAGACGGAAGAGCTTATATCCAAGATTGAAGAGCGTGACGCTAAGACCTTACAAACTACTGTTGATACTCAAAACTCAACTATCAAAGCGTTGCTAGATTTAAACAACGCGTTTAAGGTTCAAGCTGAAGCAGGTATACCGTTCACTATTGATGATCATAATATTAGACAGAAACAACAGGATATTGTGGAAGAAGCACAACAGCAAATTGATGCAGGCCCAACAAAAGAACAGGCAGCAAGCATAATTAATGAAGGGTTGGTACAAGGCCAAGCCCCTGAAGGTGATAATGCAAGACGTTTAACAGTTCAAACGCCATCAGCATCAGCAGGACAAGATAACCTATAGTTTAAAACTATGGATAAATGACATATAATAGATTTTACGCATACGTCAAGCGATATTGGCGGCCTAAATTAACCGTAAAGGTGTGAACATGAGTGAAGCTGCACTATCTGAAGATACTGAACTAAGTAATGATATTGATCTAGGCCAAGAWCAARAYCAAAAACAGGAAGGTGTCGAAGTAGAACAATCGGAATCAGCAACCGAAGTGGAAGAAGCGCCAAAAGAAGACGGCTTTCAGAAGCGAATTAATAAAGTAACAGCAGACAAGTACAACGAGAAACGAAGAGCTGATGATTTACAGCGTCAACTAGATGACATGCAAGCGAAGCCAAAAGAGGCAGGCGCAGCACCAAAACTAGAAGACTTTGATCATGACGAGGGGTTGTTTAATACCGCCTTAATCGATCACAAAGTAAGTCAGGCAGTACAGGCACAAGTTGCAGAACAGAATAAGCAAACATCACAAGCTAACGCACAAGATGCAGCGAAAGCTTTCAACGACAAGGTTGTCGAGTTTGGGAAAGACGATTTCCATGATGTAGCTGCAAAGATTCCCGCATTAGATCCGGGATTAGTTGCGGAGCTTATGAGTTCAAAGGAGGGCGTCGAAATGATTTACCATTTAGGTGAACATTTAGATGTAGCGGATAAAATCGCTAACATGCGACCACTTCAAGCGATGGCTGAATTATCTCGAATATCGTCTAACATGTATGCTAAAAAAGATGTGAAAACCAGTGCAGCACCAGACCCTATAGAGCCTTTAAGCTCTGGCGGTTCAATCTCTAAAGAGAGCGGGCCAGAAGGTGCAACTTATGAATAATTTAGGAGATATGCCAAATGGCTAACGATTTTGACAGTAATATAACCCGAAAATTAACCCGTTCATTTTTAAATGCGTTTGAGAGTAATCGTGTTTTATCTAAGAACGTAAATACACAATTTTTATCTAACGCATTTAACCCATCGACAGGTGACACTGTAGATATTAAGCGTCCAACTGACTATAAGTCTTCACGAACAAGTGATGGTGATATTTCAAGTGGAACAGCTGGATCGATCATTACCGGCAAAGCATCTGGCGTGGTTCAAGACTACTTCACAGTAGAGTTAGATTGGGCTGAAGCAGACGAAGCAATTAAGATGGATCAGCTTGATCAACTTATTGCGCCAGCAGCAACACGAATCGTAACCGATTTGGAAGTTGATTTCGCTAACTTCATGCGTGAAAACACTGGCTTACTAGCTGGCACGTATGGAACAGCGGTAACAACTTGGGATGATGTAGCACAAGCAGGTGCGGTGATGTCATCTTCTGGCATACCAGCTGATCAAGATTGGATGTATGCGGTTAACCCTTTCACTCAAACAAGCTTAGCGAGCAATCAGCGTTCATTAGGTGCCGGTGGTTCAGCGGGTGGTTTGATTTCAGAAGCTCATCGTAAAGCAATCCTATCGGATGACTTTGCAGGCATGAAAGTGATGACTGCGACCACTTTATCAAGTGCAACCTCTCACTCTGTAGCGGATCGTGTAGGAGCTTTAGCTTCTAACCCTGATGTAACTTATGCAACCGCTAAAGATACAATGACGCAAACGCTAGCTGTATCTGGTTTTGGTAACAACTTGCAGATCAGAGCGGGTGAAGTTATTCAGATTACAGGTCGTAACCGACTTAATCTAAATACGCGACAACCAATCATTGATGCGGCTGGTGTAAACGTTGTATTTACTGCAACAGTTACTACCGCGGTGACATTGTCTGGTACTGGTACGGGTAACATTGTTATAACCGGTCCCGCAATCTTTGAAGCAGCAGGCGCTTATAATACTGTTGATAGTGCTCCAGTATCGACTGATGTTGTAACCTTGCTTGGTGCAGCTTCAACTATCTACCAGCCTAATCTATTTTGGCATAAGCAAGCTTTCTCAATTGGCTCAGTACCGATTAAGAAATTGTTTAGCACAGATACATTAGGAACCACTAAAGATGGCTTGCAGATCCGAGTAAGTAAAGGCGCTTCAATCCGAGAGAACAAGCAGATTGTTCGATTTGATTTACGTCCCGCTTATGGCGTTCTTAATCCGTTCTTTGCTGGCCAAGGTTGGGGTTAATTAATACAGGGGCTTAGCGGCCCCTTATTTTAGGTGACTTATGAGTGTATGGATTAAGCCAAATGGCAGTAAGATTGAAGTAACAGATAACAAAGCAACTATTGAGTACGTAACAAGTTTGAACTGGAAACCAGAAAAAGAGGCGGCTACTAATGACAATAGTACTACAGATAGTAAACGGAGCAGCCGAAAAACTGGGCGTAAAAAGCGCTGAATCAGCATTAGAGCCTGGAGACTTTCAGGTCATACTAAACGAATTAAACGACATGCTCTCAATATGGGCGGATCAGGGATTAACTCCAGCGTTTAAACCCGTTTCTAATTCAGATGATGTTGTTGATATAGAGCCTAGCGCAGTATCGGCAACTAAAAACAATCTAGCTATTCAGATAGCGCCATCATTCCAGCGTATAGTTACGCGTGAACTAGCTTTGGCGGCAGACACTACATTACAAGCATTAGAAGCATCAGTAATATTTATTGGCGATGTTGCATTACCAGATACCTTGCCAATCGGCTCAGGCAATGATTGTTCTAATATATTCTCAAACGATAGGTTTTTCCCTCAGAATAAGAAGGTGAACTTTTAATGGCTCGCATACCATTACCATTAGGCTTCAGCTTCTATCAATCGGAAAGCTTACCGTTTTCAGCACAACGCTGTACTAACTGGATTCCAACGGTTGCAGAGTCAGCAGCATTAAACACCCGGGCATTGTTCCAGCCTTTGGGGTTGAAAGAGTTTGTTGATTCAATGCTAAGCGCTAATCGTGACGCTCAGATGATGAAAGAGGTTGCCTACTTTATAAGCGGGGACACATTGTTTTCAGTGCTATCAACAGGCGTTATAAACAACCACGGCGCTATCGAGGGTTCAGGCAGGGTATCGCTAGCCAATAACGGTCAATATCTTGTAATAGTTGTTCCTGGTGGCAGCGCATACGCTTATAACAATGTAGCAGACACACTTAATAAGATTGCAGATACAGATTTTAGAACTTCAGACACTGTTGTATTTAAAGATGGTTACTTTGTATTTTCAGCAAGTGACGGAACAGTATTTTTTAACTCAGCTTTAAACGATCCTTTTACTTATGACGCTTTAGACTTTGGGTCAGCAGAAATAAACCCAGATAGGATAGTAGCTCTACACGTAAACCATAATGAGTTATTTGTTGCAGGTTCTGAAACTATCGAGCTATTCCAGAATGTAGGCGGTGCTGGCTTCCCATTTCAACGTATACCAGGCGCTAATATACAAAAAGGCGTACATGCTAAATTCTCATTGATTGAATTCGATAATACATTTTGTTTTGTTGGGGGTGGATTAAATGAAAGGTCGGCAATTTGGAAAGTTACGGGCAGTTCAAGCGCACAAAAGATCAGTACAGATGCTATTGACAAAGAAATTCAAAAGTTCACAAGTGAAGAAATTGGAAATAGTTTTGCTTTAACGTATTCCTTTAATGGGCAGTTTTTAGCCTTGTTTACGTTTGAATCAACTCGAATACCTTCACGTACTTTCGTATATAACGCGACAGCATCAGCACTTATGCAGCAACGAGTATGGTTTGAATTTCAAGACGGCGTGACAGATGATCGTTTTAGAGTTCAATCAATTGTTTCGGCTTATGGCAAGTTATTAGTTGGCGATTCAAAAACAGGCATCATTGGCGAATTAGATTCCGATACTCTTGATTATTACGGTAACGAGATATTCAGACAGTCAGCATCACAGCCATTTGATCAAGGTGGATTACCTATCTTTGCGGGTGAGTTTGAAGCAACCTTTCAAAGCGGTGTAGGCTTAACGGTTGGTCAAGGCTCAGAACCTATTGTTAGAATGGATAAGTCAGACGATGGCGGCAGGACGTTTAATTCTGAAACACGTAGAACTATCGGCAAGATTGGCGAATACGGTCAGCGATCTATATGGCGTAGACAGGGACGCTTTCCAGTATCGCGAGTAGTAAGGCTTACCATAACCGACAAAGTACGCGCTAACCTCATTAGATTAGCTGCAACACCTGAAGCGGGTTCCCAGTAATGGCGACTATAATACCTCCACGAAGAGGTGACAGGTTTACACAGGACGGCGAGCCCACAAGACGCTTACATGAATTTCTAGAAGCACTAGCAAGCCAAACAAACGAAACAACAGAATCGACTATTGTGGCCTCTGATAATTCAGGCATTAGAGCTGAACTATTAGCACTACAACAGCAAGTAGGCAGCGGAGACCCTTTAACATGGGATGAAACCGGATTTACTTGGGACTCTACTAAACACTCATTTGATCAAACGGAGGCTTAAACATGCCATTAGATTTAATTAACTTAGGAACCGTTGCAGATGATCGTACAGGTGATACTTTCAGAGCGGGCGGCGAAAAGATAAACGCGCAAATGACTGAATTATTTGCGCGAGGTCTTGATAATATTGTAGTGGTAAAGCAAGCCTCTGATTTAGCGGGAACATTAGTCAGCACAACAGATTATTTTATAGATGGAATTATTGATATGGGCTCTCAGTCTATTGAGGTTCCAGCAGGGGGTTTAAATCTATCAGGTTATAACTTTAACGTATCACAACTAGTATCGACGGCAAGCAGCTATACAATGTTTGTATCTCCGATTGGTGGCTCAGGGAATCTATTAGGTAGAGATTTTAGTTTTGATGTATCAGGCGCAAGCTCTCAGGTATACGATTTGACAGGTGATACAGGTTTTGAAGCTTTTGAATTAGTTCGAGTTAATTACAATAACTGCACATCTTTAGGCACTATTACTGGCTACCGACAAGGTTTAGAGACTGGTACGGGTAGGTTTGGCGGTAAACCTGAATTGACTTTAGCGGGTACGTGGCTAGGTGGTTATTTTATAGATACCTCAATAGTTAGAAGCTTAACAGATGGCGCATACACTCTATTTAAAGCGGGAGCTGGTTTTGTTATGAATTCACGGTTTAGATCTAATCAAAATATAGATCTCCCTGCAAGCGCCAGCTTCTTAGACTTTGCCCCCGCTAATTTCACAAACCCATCAACCCTTCAATTAGAAAGCTGTATTATAACTAGGGCGGGCGTGTCTGACGCAGGAGACACTAACTTAACGCCTAACATAGCAGCAAGCGATTTAGAGAGTTCATGGAGCAGTAATAACGGGCTTTCAAATACTTTTGTCGGGGGCCAGTTAAGTATTACTTCAGAAACACTAACTACAATAGGGTCTGCGGGCGTATTTGTAGACTTACTTGGAACCTATACCGCTTCAGATTTGCAGCACTTTGATGAGCCAGCAAACGGCCAATTAAGGCACTTAGGCAGTTCACCAAGAGAATACAAAGTATCTGGTCAAATTGTTATTGATGGCGGATCTAATGATGTTGCAGCGCTTAAAATTGTAATATTTAGAGATGCGACAACAAGTTTTGAAGATGCAAAAACTATCACGAGGGTAATAAATAACCTTCAAGGCGGGCGTGATGTCGCTTACTTTGTGCTAGATGATAATATAGTTCTTGATGTAGACGACTATGTAAAAATACAGGTTGCGAATATATCAGACACAACAGATGTAACCGCAGAGCTAGATAGTTTCTTTACTGTAGAGGCGCGATAATGGCTGAAGACGTATTAGTATTTAATTCATCAAATCAATTTGTAGATACGATTGAAAAGTTCTATGACGCAAAGAATTCTAACGATGGCGGCAAAGGGACGCGTATCACT
>NVUT01000011.1 GCA_002733185.1 Flavobacterium sp.
TTTTTTTTTTTTAGTCCTACTAATATTTTGTTAATATTAACGTGTATATTATTGATATACAGATATGTATATTTACAAAATAAATTTATAAACAAACTGAAAAATAAGTAGTTAATAACGCTGAAATGTTGTTATTTCATTAAGGCTAAGACGTTATTTTTGAAGAATATTCAATGTTTTTTTAACAAAAAAACAAATGCATTTTATTTTATTTTTTATTTTAAAAAAGGTAATTATTATCTTTTGGATGTTGCAAAAAGAGTTCTGCACAAAATGTAGAGGAGGTGTTTTCAATTTAATTTAAAAAATTGAGAATTGGTATTCTTCTATTATTTTAAGTTAAATATTAGGTATAAAAAAACGTCCCAATTTTCATTGGGACGTTTTAGTGAGTTTTAATAATTTTAGTTATTAAAATTCATATCTCATAGAAGCATTAAATGTTCTTCCGTTAGTATTTATATATCCAAATCTATCAGATTGTTGAAGTGTAATTTTATCAAATACATTAAACACGTTTGCTCTAAAGGTCATTTTGTTAGAGCCTAAATCAAATCTGTAAGTTAATCCAGCATTTGTTAAAGCATAACCACCTAATTGAGCTCCTGTATAGTCACTTCTTCCATTTTCTGCTCTTGTAAACTCATAATGGTTTTCTCTATATTTAATTCTAGCATCAACACTTAAACCATTTATGATTTTTGCATCAAAACCGATACCCATAGTGGTTTGAGGTGCTGCAGAAATTTTTATACCGTCACGGTTTACACCTTCTTCTTCACCTATAATTTCATTGGTATCACTATTGAATATTGTTACATTAGTTGTTCCTTTAAAAGTCCAGCTTCCTGCAGAAATAAATCCTTGGAATGATAACCAATCGGTAACTCTATATCTTGCATCCAGCTCTGCACCAGAATGAAACTGTCTTACACCTCTTTCTAAAATAGTTAGGAAAGTATCATCAGAATCATCATCAGGAGTTCCATTATCATCAACATCTGTATTAGATAAAGTTCTATTATCCCAATCGGTAACATATGCATTAAAATTCGCATTAAATCTACGTCCTGCTTTAAAGTGGTAACCCGCTTCAAAACTTGTAATTGTTTGGTTTTCTACTTCTGGACTTAATAATTCATTAGAAGTTCTAATGTTTACAAAAAGATCATCAGAATAAGGTTGTCTTGAATAATAACCTCCATTTAGGAAAATTACATTATTCTCATTAATGTTATATGATACACCACCTTTAAGGTTATATCCTGTTTTACTAATCTTTTCAGATTTTCCTATGTCAGTAAATCTACCTTCTCTTTGGTTTGATTGATTAGAAAAAGCCCCTTGAAAGAAAACAGAAAAACTATCATTTGCATATTCTAATTGACCAAATACGCCTTGATAATTTATTGTTTCAGAGTAATCATAATCAATTCTATCTTCTTCTGGTGCAGAATTAAATAATGAAGCCCAAGGACTAGCATCATAAGTATTTGTTACTACACGACCATCTGGTCTGTCGTTAGACCATCCAGATAATCCGTATAAATCGGTTACTTGTCTAAAGTGTTCTCCTGTATAAAACCTCATATCTATCCCAACATTTGCAGATAAATTTTCAGTAATATCATGTTTTAAATTTGAAACACCTCCGTACCACTGGTGGTTGTTTACAGAAGCTCTACGAATATATCCTGCTCCATTTTCAGCACCATAGTCACCTCCAACACCAACCAAAGCATTATTAGCTTCAATTGCTGGGTAATCAATTTGACCGTATAAAGGACCATCTCCGTCTGGATCTTCAGTTCTAATTCGTCCATTACCTCTTGGTCCTGTTCCTCCACCGCGTCCCCAAGATGCATAAATCACTGTAGATAATTCTGTTTTATCTCCTAATGTCCAATCCCAGTTTAAGTTAGTAACTGGTTTGTTGTAATAATTTTGTCTTTCAGATGTAACATCTGTCTTTCCATTTCTGTAACCCCAATGTTGGTTAAATTTAGGGTCTGCAGCTATAATCTCTTTAGATTGTGACCATCTTTGACCGTGCATTTGAGGTGCTGCGGTAATTAAGAAGTTAAACGAGTGAGTTTCGTTTGGTTTATATCCTACTGCAAAGTAAAGATTTTGACCTTCCCCATAAGTTCCTTTAGCCCATTTTCTATGTGCTTTCCAGTAATCTAATAATATTGAAAACGACCATCCTTTTTCACTTCTTCCGGTGTTATAACCAACTGTACCTTTAAAGTAACTGTCATTAGCTCCTAAAAAACGTGCAAAACCACCTTTCTTTTTGTCAGCTGCTTTCATTACAATATTAGTGGTTCCTCCTACAGAAGAAATCGCTAATTTTGAAGCTCCAAGACCTCTTTGTACTTGAATTGTAGTTGCAATATCCGCGATACCAGACCAATTAGACCAATAAACACGTCCATCTTCCATACCATTAACTGGTTGTCCGTTTAATAAAATTGCAATGTTGGTTTGATCAAAACCTCTTAAAAAGAATTGAGAATCCCCAAATCCAGTTTGTCCAGTTACAGATGCAGATGGCGTAAATGAAACTGCTTCTGCCAATTCTACGTTACCAGCAACTCTTAATTGAATTTCTTCAGCAGAAATAGTTGATACTGCAACTGGTGTTTTTCTTCCAGAAGCTAAATCAATAATTCCTTTACCTACAATTACAACTTCAGCTAGTGCATCTGCATCTGGAGCTAAAGTAATTGAGCCTAATTTAGCTGAACCATTTGATAATGTATAGGGAACTTCTGTTGAAGTATATCCTAAATAAGAAATTGTAATTGTTCCACTTTCTCCATTTACGGTAAGCGAAAAATTTCCGTCAAAATCTGAAATAGCACCGTTATCAGTACCATTTTCAACAATATTAGCTCCTGATAAAGCGTCTCCCATATCAGAATCATTAATTGTTCCTGTAATAGTTCCTTGTGCAAATGAAATAACATTCACAAACATAAAGGCAACTACTAAATAAAAAGTAATTTTTTTCATCATTAAAAATTGTTTTAAAGTTGGTGCAAATTTACACATTCAAATTAATTTTTAACAATTTTTTAAGGTTAAATAATCTTAATTGAATTTTAGCAAATTTACTTATGTAAGTATCGTAAAAAACTGACAATTAGCACCTTGGTGTGTTAACTTATTATTAACACACTTATAAACAAAAAAAAGTTAAAATGAGATGTTGTCTAATTGTCCTTTTAAAGGAGCAATATGATCAAAATAAGTGTCTTGATATTTTTCTTCTAGAGGTTTTGAAAGCGGTAAATCTTGTTTAAAAGGATCTACTTGCTTTCCATTTTTCCAAAATCGATAACATACGTGAGGTCCGCCGGTATTTCCTGTCATTCCAATCCAACCAATTACATCTCCTTGTCGAACGTGTTGCCCTTTTTTTACATTTTGAGCTTTCATGTGAAGGTATTGGGTTTCGTAAGTTCCATTATGACGGATTTTTACATATTTACCGTTACCACCTCTTCGTTCAGATTTGGTCACTACTCCATCTGCTGTGGCTAAAATTGGTGTTCCGATGGGTGCAGCAAAATCGGTTCCTTTGTGGGGTCTAACCCTATTTCCGTAAAATTTTATTCTTCTTTTTAAATTATATCTTGATGAAATCCTGCTAAATTTAACAGGAGCTTTTAAAAATGCACGACGTAAATTATTTGCTTCATCATCGTAATAATCGGTGATTCCCATAATAGAGTCACCTATAAAACTAAAGGCATAAATGGGTTTTCCTCTATGCTCAAACATTACGGCTTTAATTTCTCCTAAACCTGCAGGAATGGTATCGTTGATGTATTTTTCTGAATAAATAACTTTAAAACGATCTCCTGGCTGAAGTCTAAAAAAGTCAATAGTCCAAGCATAAATCGTTGCAAGTTGATCCGTCATATTCGGACTTAAATGTTGTTCTTCCATGGTTTGAGAAAGTGAACTTGTAATCACTCCTCTTGCAGATTTCTCAACAAATGTTACTGGTTTTTTATCGTTATATGTCGATACACAGTCTCTTAAATCTATCACTGCAAAATCTACTTTGTTTTTTTCGTAAATAAWARSKYSWRYYNNTTGYSNAATASWRTCYWTWNASTYTWWYAAMAYWTWKNGATWNNAYCARCTTTTACTCTTCTTACATCGAAGCTGTCTTTTATTTTTAAAACTACTTCGTAAATTTCTCCTTGCGGAACATGGTTTGCATCTAATATGGCACCAAAAGTATCTCCAGATCTTATGGTGTCACGGATTATTTCAAATTCATTTAAGTCATAACCATATTCGAAATTAGCTTTTACAACTTCAATAATCGGTGTAACTTCTATTTCTTTAACTTCCTTTTCGCAGGAAAAAATCAATAAAATTGCGGGGATAATTAACAATATTTTTTTCAATGTAGGTATTGTTTTTAATTGGTTAATAGGTGAATGGTATAATAAATAAATTACTCAAACTTTGTATTTTACTAATAAGATTATTTATCTCTGGAGCTTCGGGTTTTAAAATATTTTATTTTCAACGTTTAAATAGCTAGAATTAATTCATTGTATCATTCACTCATTATATAACTAAACATTTGTTCCCCAGTCTTTTAATTCTTGTTCTGACCAAAGTTCTGGGAAAAATATTCTTCTTTGGTATTTTGGATGCATGTACTTTTTCCAATCGCTTCCTCCGGTTGCTTCAATTTCTACTCCATCGTCTTTTCCTTCAGATAAATAATAATTGGCTGCTTTATAATGAGCCATTACCCAAGTTATATTTACAGTATAATCATAATGACGCATCGCTTTTATTAGCTCAGTATTTTCTTGAACCTCAGCCGGAAGTTCTTTGAATTTCGCGTACAAATTTATGGTATTATATTCTTGTGTAAAAGCAATAAATTCATTTTTATATTTTGCTTCAAATGCTTCCAATAAATATGATTTTTCTCCTGTTTTAAAATCTTTCCCAGCTGCTTGCCAGTACAGATGATCTAATGCGTGTTCATAAGGTGTGTTTCTGTCAATAGTTGCTCTAAAACGAGCATCGATTAGGTTTATTAAATCGGTGGAGGCAAATTCAATTTTACGATATTGTGCACTCTGGAATCCACTTGCTGGTGTTAAAGTGTTTCTGAATTTTAAATATTGTTCTACATCCATTCCTTCTTGCATAATAGCAAAAGAAGAAGTCAACATATCAAAATATCGACTTACTCGCATTAATCTTGAAGAGAAAAATTCCGCCGTTAAGTTTTTATGATGAGAAACTTGTTCTATTTCCCAAAGGATCATTTTAAACAATAATTCGTTTACTTGATGGTACATTATAAATACCATTTCATCTGGAAGTGTGGTTCTTTTTGTTTGAAGGTTTAATAAAGCATCTGTTTGTACATAATCCCAATAAGTCATTGGCTCACCATACAATAACCCTTCTAAATGCGTATCTAAATTTTGACCAATTCCGTTGTATTTATTTTCTAATTGTTTTAATAATTCTTCTCTTTTAGTATCCATTTTAATCTACTTTTAGTTTAAAAGAATGTGACAATCCTTTAAACTGAATTAAGGTAGCTTTTAAAGACCCTACCATTAAGTCTGCTTGTATTACTAATGGAATTCTGTTTTCATCATCACTCACCCATAGTGTTAAACTTTCTTTTTCTTTGAAAACTCTTCCCGATTGTACATAAGGTCTAAAAATTAAACAAGGTACTTTTCCAAATTCAGTATCGATAGTTTCTCTTCCTAAAAACTTTAATTTAAATTTATAATTTTCTTTATCGAAGAACATATCTAATTCAATTTCGTCATTTACTTTAATATCTGAAACATCTAAATTATTTCGTAAATAGTAAAATGAAGAAACCATATCTTGAACTCCTTCAGGAAACGAAACCGATTTTTCTGTATTGTGTTTTAAATTTTTTATTAGTGCAACTTGGGTATCGTGATTAAACTCAATAATAATATCTTTGGTGTGTCCTCCTTCATCTATTTTTCGAATAAATTTATAAGGAATATCCTTTTCAATATCTACATAAGATTGATAATCATCTTCTACCGGAAAAAACCAACTGGTCATTCCTGTTGTTTCTCCAAAACCCTCGATATGAAAAACTTGTTTACCATCTAAATCCTCTTGATTCACTTCTAGTGTAGCGGTACCAGCGGTTATTAACCCATAATGAATTCTGAATTTTAACCACTCACCATCACCATACGCTTTTTGCTGAGCCGAAAGCATTGTTATGGTAAGGATTAAAAATAAGGTAAGAAGTTTTTTCATGCAAGCTTTAAAAGTGATACGATGACTTAGAGTCATCGTATCAAAAAATTTTATTATAAAGTTCCTCTCTTTGCTTGCTCTCTTTCAATAGATTCAAACAGTGCTTTAAAGTTTCCTGCTCCAAAACCTTGAGCTCCCATTCTTTGAATTATCTCGAAAAATAATGTGGGTCTATCTTCAATAGGTTTTGTAAATATTTGCAATAAATACCCATCTTCATCTGCATCTACTAAAATAGAAAGTTTTTGAAGTTCCTTAATATCTTCCTTCATAATATCCATATGCACTCCTAATCTAGCCGGAATTTCATCATAATAAGATTGTGGTGGTGGTGGTAAAAATTCTATTCCTCTAGCTTTTAACTGAGCTACTGTTTTTACAATATCATCTGTTGTTAATGCTAAATGTTGTACTCCAGAATCTTCATAAAAATCTAAGTATTCTTCAATTTGAGATTTCTTAGCGGCCTTTGCTGGTTCATTAATTGGAAATTTTATTCGTCCATTTCCATTACTCATTACTTTACTCATTAAAGCAGAATATTCTGTATGAATTTGTTTGTCGTCGAAAGACAAAAAGTTAACAAAGCCCATTACGTCTTCATACCATTTTACCCATTGGTTCATTTGTCCCCAACCTACGTTACCAACCATATGATCAATGTATTTTAAACCAACTGGTTCTGGGTTATAGTCTGACTTCCAAGGGACAAAACTTGGTAAAAAATTACCTTTATAGTTCTTGCGTTCTACAAACATATGTACTGTTTCACCATAGGTGTAAATTCCTGCTCTTACTACTTCCCCAAATTCATCTTTTTCAACGATGGGTTCCATATAAGATTTTGCACCTCGACTAACTGTTTCTTCGTAGGCTTTTTTAGCATCTTCTACCCATAAAGCAATTACTTTAACTCCATCTCCATGTTTTACTAAATGATCATTAATTGGAGATTTACTATTAAGCGGTGTTGTTAATATTAAAATGATTTTATCTTGTTTTAAGGCATAACTTACACTGTCTTTTGAACCCGTTTCTAGTCCTTTATAAGCATAGGATTGAAATCCAAAAGCTGTTTTATAAAAATGCGCAGATTGTTTTGCATTACCAACATAGAACTCTACATAATCTGTTCCTAATAATGGCAAGAAATCTTGCGCTCCTTCAAATATTTTTTCTAAACCGTAGTTTACTGATTTTACTTCTTTACTCATCATGTTTATTTTAATAAGATTAAAGAAAAAAGAATAGAGAAAAAAGAAGTCGCTTCTTATAATCTTTCAAATTTTCTTTAATAATTAGGTTTTTATGAGAAACTCAATTTGTCGTTTCTCTTTTTTATTTTTTCTAGAATTTAAACTATCCAAGATTTATAATAGTCATCTACCTGAAGTTTCATAGCTTCTTCGGTAATCATAACTGGATTAAAAGGATCTATCATTACCGCTAATTCTCCGGTTTCTTTTTTACCAACACTTTTCTCAATGGCACCTGGATGTGGCCCGTGCGGAATTCCTCCTGGATGTAAAGTGATTTGCCCTTTATCAATATTATTCCGACTCATAAAATTACCATCTACATAGTATAACAATTCTTCTGAATCTATATTGCTATGATGGTAAGGTGCTGGAATTGAATCTGGATGATAATCGTACATTCTAGGGACAAAACTACACACTACAAATCCCGCTGCTTCCCATTGTTGATGGATTGGAGGTGGCATATGAATACGTCCTGTGATAGGTTCAAAATCGTGAATTGAAAATGCATACGGATAATGAAACCCATCCCAACCTACTACATCAAAAGGGTGATTTTTATGTGTGTATTCCCATAATACACCTTGTTTTTTTGAAAGCACTTTAAATTCTCCCTTTTCATCGTGGGTTTTTAAATCTTTTGGCAATCTAAAATCCCGTTCACAAAATGGTGAATGTTCTAAAAACTGACCGAAGTTGTTTCGATAGCGTTTCGGACTTACAATCGGGCTGAAAGATTCGATATAAAGAATTCTGTTTTCTTCGCTATCAAAATCAATTTGATAAGTAATTCCTCTTGGAATGATTAGATAATCTCCGTATTTAAAATCGAGATTCCCAAACATAGTTCGCAAGGTTCCGCTTCCTATATGAATAAACAGCATTTCGTCTGCATCGCTATTTCTATAAAAATAATCTTTCGAAAAAGCTTTTGGAGCTGCCAATCCAATATGTAAATCGTTGTTAACAAATAACGTTTTTCGGCTGTCTAAATATTCTTCTTCTGGTGGCAATGAAAAGCCTTTAAAACTTAAAGCTTTCATGTTTTTATCTACCGCAATTTTTGGTGCTACCGAACCTAAATTTTTAATTTCGGAAACAACCGTTGGCGGATATAAATGATAAATTAACGAGGACATACCTGCAAAACCTGCAGTTCCGAACAATTCTTCTTGATATAAAGATCCGTCAGGTTTTTTAAAGGTTGTATGTCTTTTGGGTGGTATTTTACCGAGTGTATGATAACGTGACATAATTTTTTATTTAATAATTAAACTTTTCTGTTCCAATAATTATTGAAATCGAGACTAAAAATTATGGAGCGTTTATTCTGGGTTTCTTTTATTTAGAAACTTAATATCGAGTAGTGTGTATTTCCAACGAATAGTTGTCATGTTACAAATATCGTAAAATTTTGTTGGTTATTGTTTAAGGAAATGCTAAATCCAATTTATTAATAAAATATCTAGTATATTTATAATATGAAAAAACTACTCTTTAATACCTTTTTACTGCTTTTTGTAGTTGTAGTAAATGCTCAAAAAAGCGATAAATTAAGTATTCAGTATAAAACTTTCTCTGAAAATATTCCAGATGAGTTAGATGATAGTTTCATATCAAATCCCACTAAAATGAAATACCATTTGATGGCGAAGGAATGGATGGAAAGTGTAGCGTTTTTATTAAAAATAGATGGAAATACTTCTGAGTTTGAAACTATAAATAAGGTGACTCTTTGGCATGAAAAACCAAACCCAGCACAAACTGCATTCGGTTTAACACGATATTATGTAGATTCTATCTCATTTGTTGAACAAAGAACTTCTTTTGAACAATTATATTTAATTGAAGAACCGTCAAACCAAATAAAATGGGAGTTAATAAACGAAACAAAAGTAATTTTGGGTTATACGTGCTATAAAGCAACCTTTACTAAAATTGTAATAAAGTCTGTAACCATAGAGGCTTGGTATGCACCAGATTTACCTTATAAATTTGGCCCAAGGGGAAATCATGGATTACCTGGGTTAATTTTAGAAATCATTCAAAATGAAAAATTACATTTTACTGCTACCAATATTTATTGGGATGATGATGTTTGGGTTTTAAAACCAACAACAGGCAAAAAAATATCCAGAGAAGCTTTAGGTAACATGTATGAAGTTGCTATTGAAGGTATGTTTCTTGAAAAAAATTAAAAAGGATACCCAACACTAAAATACCAAGAGCCTTCTCCTCGTTCTGGCGAATAGGCGTATTTTGCTTCTATAGGACCAATGATTGTTTCCCAACCACAACCAATAGCATAACCTGTATAGTCAACGCCATCTATCCATCCTTTATTATCAAATAAATCATCACCAATATTGGCAATATTTGCTGCTATATTAATATGACTCTTTTTAAATATTTTATAATCTAAAGTAAGTGTTGCTTTTAAGAAAGTGTTTCCTCTAAAACTTAAATCATCATAGCCGTAGAGTGTTACCAAATTACTAGATTCTTTATAACCATAACCTCCTGCAAAAAAATCGAAGGAGGTTGTTTCATCTCCACCAATTTTAACTCCTCCTTCTGCTTCAATTAGTCCCGAAAGATTTCCAAACAAAGAATGTGCATAACCTAATTTTGCTCTTCCAACAGAAAATTCATTAAAGTTTTCATTATTCCCATTGGCAAAAAGATAAAAATTAAAATCCCCTCTAAAATACAATCCTTTGGTTGGAAAAAATTTATTATCGTAATTATCAAAAATCACATAACCGAAGGCACTAAAATAATTGGTGTCTTCAAAAATGGTTTGCGGAATTTCATCTTCATCAATACCAATGGTTTCTGTTTTGTAATATTTCCATTTGTGTTCTGCACCAATTCCTAATAAAAAAATACGCTTGAAAAATGTTTGTAAATAAAATTGATTGGTAAGTTCGTTATATTCAAAATTAAGGCTATTTAAATCTGTATCCTCTGAATTTAAATTGTCCTGAGTAACAAAATTTAAGGCTACATTTTCATCAAATGTATTGTAATTTGAATGCAAACCTAAACTCCAATAATAGCCTTTATCTATAAAATAATTAAAATTATAACGTAAATTATCTCCTATTATAAAATCAAAAGAAGTGATGTCATTATTGGTAATTAATCTTTTCCCTGTAATATTGACTAAAATGGCTGTTTTATATAAATTATCGAAATGTGCTCCAAATCTTAATGAGGTTTTGCTTTCACTTTCCATAATATTAAAAACTACTTTTGTTCCTCCATTACCATCATTATAAAAACGATAATTTATTTCATTAAAATTATTTGTTGAAGATAAATTGTTAACCCCTTCATTAAATTTTTCAAACGAAGTATTAGTAGGAGTCCTGAGCTTTAATTTCCCTAAAATATAAGAACGAGTATATTGTTCATTACCATTTATTTCAATACTAGTAATAAATAAAGAATTGTTTTTAGCAAAATCAAACGTTTTTTTCTTTCTTGATTTTTGACGGGAAGCTAGCGCTTTCAATTCATCAAAATATAGTTTAGCTTCCTTGGTTCCGTTTTCAATTATCTCCAATTTATCATCAAATGAAACTACCGAGTAATTAGTAATATCTGGATGGATATAAATATCTGTTTGATTGCGTTTTTCCACCATATCTTCTATGGTTTTATAATTACCCACTTGGTTCATTATAGCAATAGCCGTCTTTAAATTTTCTCTTGTTTTTAAAGAGTCTTGAACATCTATTCCTATAATAATATCGGCTCCCATAGCCCTAACAGCTTCCACCGGATAATTATTAGTAACACCACCATCAACGTATAATGAGTCACCCAATTTAACGGGAGTAAACAGGGTTGGTAAAGCACCACTCGCAGTTACCGCTCTAGGCAAATATCCTTTATTTATTATGGTTTCTTTACCCGTTTCAATATTGGTAGCTACACAAAAGAAGGGAATTGGCAAATCATTAAAATCATCAATATCGTTCACATGGGAAGTTAATTTTGAAAATAAATTATAAACATTTTGCCCTTTTGAAATCGAAGAAGGTAAGGCAACTTTAAAATCATCAAAAGGAAGGGTAATCGCGTATTTTTCGGCCTCCTCTTTTTCAAAAAAAGTTTTAGCACTTCTAGGAAGTTCATCTTGAATCAATCTTACAAAATCGGTTGCTTTAAAAATGGAGTCAATTTGTACAGCAGAATACCCTGATGCATACAAGGCACCAACAATAGCACCCGTACTTGTACCGCCTATATAATCGATTCGAACCCCTGCTTCTTCAATGACTTTAAGTGCTCCAATATGAGCAAATCCTTTTGCACCACCTCCACTTAATACCAACCCGACCTTAATATCTTTCGGGTTTTTGTCTTGGGAAAAAACAATTCCTGAATATAATAATAGTGCTATAATAAGTAGTTTTTTCAACTGAATTAATTTGGTTTTTGTTAGTTTAAAATTAGTATTATTTATGCTCTTTTTGTTACTAAATTATTTAAAATGTTCTACAATTTTTTTTGCTCTACTAGAACCTACAACTTTTGCTACTTCATCAAAACTAGCTTTTTTTATTCGTTGCGTACTTTTAAAATGTTTCAATAGATCGATAATCGTTTTTTCTCCAATTCCCACAATGGTTTCCAACGTAGTATTTAACGCTTCTTTGCTCCTTTTATTTCGGTGAAATGTAATACCAAATCGGTGCGCTTCATTTCGTAATTGTTGAATAATCTTTAAGGTTTCCGACTTCTTATCTAAATATAACGGAATGGGATCATCCGGATAAAACAGTTCTTCCAACCGTTTTGCAATTCCGATAATGGCAATTTTTCCTCGTAAATTTAATTTATCTAAACTTTTTAAGGAAGAAGACAATTGCCCCTTCCCTCCATCTATGATGATGAGTTGCGGTAAATGTTGCTTTTCGTCGAGCATTCTTTTATACCTTCTATATACTACTTCTTCCATCGATGCAAAATCATCGGGTCCCACTACTGTTTTAATATTAAATTTTCGGTAGTCTTTTTTACTTGGTTTTCCGTTTTTAAAAACCACGCAAGCTGCCACCGGATTGGTTCCTTGAATATTACTATTATCGAAACACTCTATATGTCGTGGTTCTTCCGACAACCGTAAATCTTTTTTCATCTGTGCCATGATCCTGTTCTCATGTCGGTTTGGATCGGTAATCCTTACTTGTTTAAAGCGTTCCATTCGGTAATATTTTGCATTTCGAACAGATAAATCTAGAATGTGTTTTTTATCGCCTACCTTCGGAATATAAATCTTTAAATTCTCTCCCACATTTATTTTAAAAGGAACATAAATTTCTTTGCATTGTGACTGAAATCGTTGCCGTAACTCTATAATCGCTAATTGTAACATTTGCTCGTCGGTTTCTTCTAACTTCTTTTTAATTTCCAACGTATGAGAGCGAATAATCGAACCATAAGAAATCTGAAGATAATTGACATACCCATAGCCTTCATCTGAAACAATCGAAAACACATCTACATTATTTATCTTCGGATTTACAATAGTCGATTTGGATTGATAATTCATCAACACATCAATTTTTTCTTTTATTTTTTGAGCATCTTCAAAATGTAAATTATTAGCAAAATCCTTCATTTGAAGTTTAAAAGCAGACAAGGATTCTTTAAAGTTTCCTTTTAAAATATTCCGAATAGCGATGACACTTTGGTTGTAATCTTCTTCAGACTGGTGATCTTCACAAGCACCTAAGCAATTTCCAAGATGGTATTCTAAACAGACTTTATATTTTTCAGCTTTAATGTTTTTAAGTGAAAGGTCGTAGTTGCAATTCCGAAGTGGATAAAGTCCATTTATCAAGTCCAACAAAGTGTGTACGGTTTTCATCGAGGTATAAGGACCAAAATATTCGGAGCCATCTTTTATCATTCTTCGGGTAGAAAAAACCCTCGGGAATCGTTCTTTTTTAATGCAAATCCACGGATACGTTTTATCGTCTTTCAACATGATATTATACCGAGGTTGATACTTTTTTATCAGGTTATTTTCTAATAACAGCGCATCTGTTTCAGTAGCCACGACAATATGTTTGATCGTAACAATTTTTTTGACTAACATTCTTGTTTTGCCTAAATCGTGCTGTTTGGTAAAGTAAGAAGAGACTCGCTTTTTTAAGTTTTTTGCCTTTCCTACGTATAACAATTTATCGTCTTTATCGTAATATTGATAGACTCCCGGCTTATTAGGCAAGGTGGATGTTTGTAATGCTACCGAAGGAATTGTCATAGCTCAAAGATAATTGATGTTTTGTTAATCACGAAAGAGGGAGCAGTTTTTAAAATTAGTTTTTCTGTACATAATTACGTACATTGCATTTCTTATTACAAAGTATGGAAGCTATAAATATTACCGAATTACGTAAAAATATAAAAGAAACCCTGAATAAAGTGGTAGATGATAATAATGAAATAATTGTTCACAGACCCAACCAAGAGGATGTAGTTTTGGTTTCATTACACGAATATAATTCATTAAAAGAAACCTTAGAATTGCTTTCTTCTCCTAAAAATAGAGATCGTTTATACCTTGGTATGAATCAAGTTAATGAAGGGAAAACAACCAAAATAAATATAGATGAGCTTTAGTATTGAATTTTCAGATACGGCGATGGAAGATTATCAATATTGGAAAAAAACAAATAATAAAAAAGTCATTAAAAAAATAAAAATACTTTTAAAAAACATAACCGAAACACCTTTTGAAGGAATCGGAAAACCTGAAGCCTTAAAATATGATTTCACCGGATATTGGAGTAGAAGCATAACTAGGGAACACAGAATTGTCTATAAGGTTGACACCAATATTATTTATGTAATTCAATTACGAGGGCATTATTAACTCAATAAATTGAGTCTTTATTACTAATTTAGCACCAACGAAACACAAATAATGAACATCGCTATAATTTCTAGAGGAGTAAGTCTTTATTCTACACAAAGTATTTTTAAAGCAGGAGAAAAAAACAACCATTTAATGGAAGTTATAGATCCTTATTTCTGTACTATGGACATAGAAAACGGGAARTCCATTGTTCGGTTTCATAACGATATTGTGAACGATTTAGATGCGATTATTCCAAGAATTGGCGCTTCARATACTTTTTATGGTTCCACATTAGTTCGGCATTTTGAATCTATGGGAGTTTTCTCCACGGTTTCGGCAAATGCTATTTTACAAACTAGAGATAAATGGACCTGTTCTCAGTTACTTTCAAAAGCGGGTGTTCCCATTCCAAAGACAGTTTTAGGATATTCACCAGAAGCAGAACCCTTGCTTTCTATGTTTGAAAACCAAYCTGTAATTATTAAAATTTTAGAAGGTACCCACGGAAATGGAGTGATTTTAGCTGAAACATACGTTAGTGCTTTATCTACTATTGAAACCTTAAAAACCGCAGGCGTAAAATTTTTATTACAAGAATATATTTCTGAATCTAAAGGAACAGATATAAGAGTAATCATTGTAGATGGCAAGGTAGTTGCTACAATGAAACGACAAAGTAAAGGCAACGATTTTAGATCCAACCTACATCGTGGTGGATCTTCATCCACAATTAAACTTACTTCAGAAGAAGAAAACATTGCCTTAAAAGCAGCCAAAGCAATGCAATTAGGAGTTTGTGGAGTGGATTTACTACAATCTAAAAATGGTCCGTTGGTATTAGAAATCAATTCATCACCAGGATTAGAAGGAATCGAAACCACCACAGGAACCGATATTTCAAAAGAAATAATTAGCTATATCGAAAGAAATAAAAAATAATGGGAAAGTTTGTGGAAACCCTTGAAATATTAGGAGAAAAAATTGAATTAGGAGAAAGCAGAGTCATCGATTTTAACTTAGCAAAATTGTTTACTTCTACCAAAATAGAAATGCCTATTATTATAGAACGTGCAAAAATTCCAGGTCCAACCATACTAATTACCGCAGCGATTCACGGAGATGAAATTAATGGTGTTGAGATTGTTCGGCAATTAATAGCTAGAAAAATAAACAAACCAAAAAGAGGAACCATCATCTGTATTCCTATATTAAATGTTTTTGGGTTTTTAAATACACATCGTGCTTTTCCTGATGGTCGTGATTTAAACAGATCCTTCCCTGGAACCCGAAGAGGCTCCTTGGCAAGTAGAGTTGCGTATCATTTTACTTCCGAGATTTTACCTCACGCAGATTATTGTTTGGACTTTCATACGGGAGGTGCTAGCAGATTCAATGCGCCGCAAATTAGAGTAAAACCAAACGACAAGAATTTACTTCATCTAGCAAAAATATTTAATGTGCCTTTTACGGTTTATTCTAACAATCTTAAAAAAACATACCGAGCTACTTGTGATAAAATGGGGATTCCTATTKWWTWMYTYGAAGGAGGAAAATCATTAGAAAGTAACAAACAAATTGTAAATTATGGAGTACGAGGGACCGTTCGGTTTTTAAATTATTTAGGAATGTTAGATTCTAAATTTAAAGTGACCATTCCTTTAAATAATACCGTAATAATTGAAAAATCAAAATGGGTAAGAGCCCAACGAAGCGGATTATTTCACCTTAAAATTAAAATTAATACGCTAGTTGAAAAAGGAGAATTACTCGCCACCATCACCGATCCTTATGGAACGATGCGTTATAAAGTTTTGGCTCCCAATAAAGGATATATTATTAATGTAAATCAGTCGCCCATTGTTCATCAAGGCGATGCCATCTTTCATATATCTACAAAAGACGGAACAACTTTGGAAGATGAAAGAGAAAATACCGATGAATAAAAAGGAATTTAGAAAAAAGTATAAAGAACTTCGTGAACAAATTTCTGAAGAAGAATTAGAAGATTTAAGCATTGAGATCGCAAACAATGCTTTAAAACTTCCTATATGGGATTTCGATAATTACCATATTTTCCTTCCTATTCCGAATAAAAAGGAAGTCAACACCGAATACCTACTTCACATCTTACAGGGAAAAGACAAGAGTATTATCGTACCTAAAGTTCATATTGAAACTGGCGAATTGTCGCACATACTTTTACAAGACAACACCCTTTTAAAACCTTCCAACTATAAGGTGCCCGAACCAGTTTCTGGAATTGAAATCTCTCCACCACAAATTAATGTAGTGTTTGTTCCTCTTTTAGCTTACGATAAAAAAGGAAATCGTTTGGGCTACGGGAAAGGATTTTATGATCGGTTTTTAGTAAAATGTAAACCAGAAACAATCTTTATAGGACTCTCCTTATTTGAACCTGAAGATGAGATTCCTATAGAAGAAACTGATGTTCCGTTGCATTTTTGTGTTACACCAAAAAATAGTTTCAGATTTAAAAAAACGTAGTATATTTATATCCTAAACTAAAAACCAAAACTTATGGAAACTACTTCTACTTTCGAAAACCCTACTAATGGGATTATGCCAAATAACAATATGACTTTAGCAATTGTTGCTACTATATTAGGCCTTTGTTCACCTTGTTGTATTGGATTAATCCTTGGAATTGTTGCCATAGTAATGGCAAGCCAAGTAAAAAATAAATATGAAAGTGGTGATATAGCTGGTGCAGAATCTTCTGCAAAAAATGCTAAAATACTTTCTTATATTGCTATTGGTCTTTTATTGTTAAACCTTGTTTACTTACTGGCTTTTGGAGGAATGGCAGCTTACGAAGAAATATTAAACCAATTATAATATATCACTCAATAATTATATAATCTATAGTAATTAATAAATGAAGAAGCTTCTTTCAATATTAGCTTTTATTGGATTTGGCTTCGGTGTTTATTATTTCTATACGAATGATCCATCTGGTAAAGGTTCTCCGTTTCTTGTTTGTATTACCAAAACAATAACAGATTACGACTGTCCGGGTTGCGGAGGTCAACGTGCTTTTCACGAATTATTACACGGAAATTTAATAGAAGCAGCAAAACTTAATTTGTTTATCTATTTTTTTGCTCCTTTATTATTATTTATTTTTTTGAAAGTAACTTTAAAACCTTTTGGAATTAAATTGCCAGATATTATTTTAGCCACAAAATGGTTGGTCGGAATATTAATCTTAATGCTGATTTTTACTATTCTAAGGAATGTAGTTTAATTAATTTTAAAACTTACTTATGATTCAATTTCAGTTTCAACTTCTTTCTCCTCCTTCGGAAAAGCACGTTTATTAAACACAATCAACAAACCAAAACCAGTACTTATAGACATATCGGCAATATTAAAAACGGGATCGAAAAAAGTGAAATAATCGCCTCCCCAAAACGGAATCCATTTTGGTAAAAACCCTTCCCACATTGGGAAATGCAACATATCTACTACTTTACCGTGAAAGAGTGTTCCATAACCTCCTTCTGGTGGAAACATCGTAGCAACTTGACGATGTGAATCATCGAAAATAAGTCCGTAAAAAACAGAATCTATGATATTTCCTAAAGCTCCTGCGAAGATCAATGCAATGGAAACAATCAATATTTTAGAATAGTTTTTTCGTACCGAATCCCACAACCAATATCCAATACCAACAATGGCTACCAATCTAAAAAGTGTTAGAAATAATTTTCCATGTTGCCCTGGTATTTTTGCTCCCCAAGCCATTCCTTCATTTTCTACAAAGGCGATTTTAAACCATTCGAAAACAGTGATACTTTCACCTAATGTAAAATGAGTTTTGATGTATATTTTTGAAATCTGATCTATCAACAAGATCAAAATAATAATAAAAATGGATTTTTTTAAAGTCATAGGTTCTGATAACGCTCGCAAAAATACTACTTATTAATGAATTTGAAAGAGTGAAATATTTCCTTTAAAACTTTCTGCTTCAATTCGGTATTTTAAAGATTTTACATTGCTTTTTGAAAGCTTATTAACAACTGCTCCCTTTTTTGAAACAGCAATCCCAAGAGTTTCTTTTGAAGCGTAAACTGTAATGAAACCCTGTTTGGTTTTTAGCATTGCATTCCCTTTAAAATTAGCAAGTGAACAATTTCCGTTTTCTAATAAAACGGAAACATCTTTATACTTTCCAAAGGTTTCTACGGAAGCAATTTCAGCTATAATTTTAATAGCCATCCTTTCTGGAACTATTAATTCCATTTCAATCGAAATTACTTTGTGTGCAGCTAGTTTGTCATTTTTAGCTTCAAAAAAAGGAGTGAATGAAGTTTTTATATGTAGTGTATTATTTTCTTCAATAATACCCAAAACTACATTTTCATAATTCTCACCTTCTACTTGAGTTTTAATTTTAATTTGCTCTGTCTTTTCTGAAGTGATCTTAATATGATAAATAACCTCAGAATTGATTTCAATAGTAGTAATATCTGAGGCATTAAATTCTCGTTCAATTACCTTTTGAGAAAAGACATTTCCGAGGAATAAGAAAAATAATATGAAAATGCTTTTTTTCAAATTGAATGATTTTAAAAACAAAATTCCTAATCCCAATTATAATTTTGGTATTAGGAACTTTACTTTTTGGTCCCGATACCTATCGGGATTAAACTGTTACTGCATATTCTTAGCTTCAATGCTAAGTGTTGCATGTGGTACTAATTTTAATCGTTCTTTATTGATTAGTTTTTTGGTTACACGACAAATTCCGTAGGTTTTATTTTCAATACGGATCAAGGCGTTATTCAAATCTCTAATAAATTTTTGTTGACGAATTGCCAATTGTGATGAAGTTTCTTTGCTCATTACTTGACTTCCTTCGTCAAATGCTTTGAACGTAGGTGCAGTATCATCCGTACCATTATCACTATCGTTTCTAAAAGCGCTTTCAATTAAATGCAATTGTTTTGTTGCATTCTCAATTTTATCAAGAATTAATTGTTTGAATTCTTCTAACTCGCTGTCGTTATATCGTACTTTAATTTCGTTTTCCATTTTACACTTTTTTTATGATTAACCTGCTTGTAATATCATCAAAAACTATCTCGGTTCCTTCATTTAGTTTTTGTTCAAATTGCAAAACTTCGGTTAAGGTTTCACGTTTAATATATTCTAAATTTTGGCTTACTGCCACGTTTAATTTTTCATCTTCTTGAATGGTGATTTCTACTCGATCCATCACTTCAAAACCAGAGTCTTTTCGGATGTTTTGAATGCGATTTACCAACTCTCTAGCAATCCCTTCATTTTTTAAATCTGGACTTATCGTAACATCTAATGCAACGGTAACTCCATCACTATTGGCAACTAACCAACCCTCAATATCTTGAGAGCTTATCACCACATCGTCTTTGCACNATGTAGTATTTTTTTCGTTAACCAATACATTAATTTCACCTTCTTTTTCAAGGATAGAAATTTCTTCCTGACCAAAATTAGTGATCACTTGTGCAACGGCTTTCATCTCTTTTCCGAAGCGAGGTCCCAACTTTTTAAAGTCTGGTTTAATCTGTTTTACCAAGATTCCAGAACCTTCGTCAATCAGCTCGATTTCTTTTACGTTTACCTCTGATTTTATTAAATCTGAAACAGCTAAAATTTCTTCTCGCTGCGCATCATTCAACACCGGAATCATAATTTTTTGAAGCGGCTGACGAACTTTTATTTTCTCTTTCTGACGTAACGATAATACTAAGGAAGATATTGTCTGCGCCTTTTGCATTTTATGTTCCAAGGACTTGTCTATGTAAGACGAATCTGATGTTGGAAAGTTACTTAAATGTACCGATTCTTCTCCAGTTTTAACAGTTCCGTTTAATAAATCCCGGTACAWTCTGTCCATAAAAAACGGAGCTACGGGCGCACTTAATTGAGTAATAGTAAGCAAACAAGTATGCAACGTTTGGTATGCCGAAATTTTATCTTCGCCATAACTTCCTTTCCAAAAACGTCTTCTACTTAAACGCACAAACCAGTTACTTAGGTTTTCTTGTACAAATTCTGAAATCGCTCTCGTTGCCTTTGTAGGTTCGTATTCTTCGTAAAATTTATCTACTTTTTCGATTAAAGTATTTAATTCTGAAAGCACCCAACGGTCAATTTCTGGTCGTTTTTCTAGAGCGATATCTGTTTCGGAATAATTAAAATTATCCAAATTCGCATATAAACTGAAGAAACTATAGGTATTATAAAGTGTTCCGAAAAACTTATTTCTTACTTCTGAAATTCCTGCAGAATCAAACTTTAAATTATCCCAAGGATTTGAATTGCTAATCATATACCAACGTGTGGCATCGGGACCAAATTTGTCTAAAATTTCAAAAGGATCTGCTGCATTGCCTAATCGTTTGGACATTTTTTGTCCGTTTTTATCTAAAACCAACCCGTTAGAAACCACATTTTTATAAGCAACATCGTCAAAAATCATTGTTGCAATTGCGTGAAGCGTATAAAACCAACCACGAGTTTGATCGACTCCTTCGGCAATAAAATCGGCTTTTCGCCAAGTTTTATCAACCTTCTCTTTATTTTCAAACGGGTAATGCCATTGTGCATAGGGCATCGAACCACTATCGAACCAAACATCGATAAGATCTGCTTCTCTATTCATCGGTTTTCCTGAAGCCGAAACCAATACAATTTCATCCACTATATTTTTATGAAGATCTACTTTTGCGTAGTTTTCTTCGGTAAAATCCCCTGAAACAAAATCTTCAAAAATATCCTTTTCTAATACTCCAGCTTTAACAGCTTTTTGCATTTCGGACTTCAATTCTTCAATAGAACCGATGGCAATTTCTTCGGTGCCATCTTCGGTACGCCAAATAGGAAGTGGAATTCCCCAATATCTGGATCTAGATAAATTCCAATCGTTTGCATTGGCAAGCCAGTTTCCAAAACGTCCTTCTCCGGTTGATTTAGGTTTCCAATTGATTCCTAAATTAAGCTCGAACATTCGATCTTTAAAGTCGGTTACTTTAATAAACCAAGAATCTAATGGATAGTATAAAATAGGTTTATCGGTACGCCAACAGTTGGGATAACTGTGCGTGTATTTCTCCACTTTAAAAGCTTTGTTTTCTATTTTTAATTTGATGGCAATTTCTACATCCACCGATTTGTCGGGTGCTTCGCCATCCGCATAATATTCGTTTTTTACATATTTACCAGCGTATTCCTTCATTTCTGAACGGAATTTTCCTTGCAAATTCACCAATGGAACTAATTTTCCGTTTTCATCCATCACCAACATTGGCGGTATTTCTGGTACTGCTTGTTTGGCAACCATTGCATCATCAGCTCCAAAAGTGGGTGCGGTGTGTACGATTCCTGTTCCGTCTTCGGTAGTCACAAAATCTCCAGAAATTACTCTAAAAGCATTTTCTGGGTTGTCGTTTGGCAATGTATAAGGAAGTAATTGTTCGTAACGGCTTTCTACAACATCGGCACCTTTAAATTCCTTCAGAATAAAGAAAGGAATCTTTTTTGCTCCCGCTTCATAGTTAGTTAAGTCAACTTCATTTTCGGCTTCTTCAAACTTTCCTGTAAATTGTTTTCCGACTAAATTCTTTGCCAAAATCACCTGAATTTCTTCAAATGTATATTGATTAAACGTCTTTACTAAAACGTAATCTATCTTTTTTCCAACGGTCAATGCTGTGTTAGATGGTAAAGTCCAAGGAGTTGTCGTCCAAGCTAAAAAGTAGATATCGCCCTCAATTTTCTTCAGAAAAGTTGGCAAGGTTTCTTTAATTGCTTTAAACTGGGCAACGACTGTCGTATCGGTTACGTCTTGGTAGGTTCCAGGTTGGTTCAATTCGTGTGAGCTTAATCCTGTTCCCGCTTTTGGAGAATAGGGCTGAATGGAATATCCTTTATAAAGTAAGCCTTTATTGTAAATTTCTTTCAGCAACCACCAAACGGTTTCCATATATTTTGGATCGTAAGTAACATACGGATCTTCCATATCCACCCAATATCCAATACGTTTGGTAAGAGTATTCCAAATATCGGTATAACGCATTACAGCCTTACGACAAGCGGCGTTATAATCCTCTACCGAGATGGTTTTTCCGATGTCTTCTTTGGTAATTCCTAGTTCTTTTTCTACCCCTAATTCAATTGGTAATCCGTGGGTATCCCAACCTGCTTTTCGTTGTACCTGAAAGCCTTTCATGGTTTTATAACGTGGAAAAATATCTTTAATCGCACGTGCTAAAACGTGATGTACTCCTGGCAATCCGTTGGCGGAAGGAGGTCCTTCAAAAAACACATAAGGAGTTTTTCCTTCACGCGAAGAAATACTCTTTTCAAAAATGTTTTCTTTTTCCCAAAAATCGAGTATTTCCTCCCCTAATTTGGGAAGGTCTAAGCCTTTATATGTTTTAAATTCTGTGTTCATATTTATATCCCGAATGACGGGGATTTTTTTAAATTTTTCTGAAAAATATTCAGTTTAAAAAGGTAGCTGCGAATTTAAGAAATTGTTGAGATTAGACAATGCTTAAAGCCTTAAAATTAAGCTAATAAAAAAGCTCTGTAGAATTAACTACAGAGCCTATATAGTTAACTATTTTTTGATTATTATCTAATCATATTAATTTCTTCTGTGTAAACAAATTCATCGCCATTCTCTGTATAACTAGTTTCTAATGTTAATTTTATTTCATTTTCATTAAAAAAAGTAACATTATAAACATCACCAGCTAACACCATTGTCATTGTTGAGTCATTTGTTGAATAGTTAGTCGTTTCGTTGTCAATTACAATAATTTCTGACCCTTCATCTATAATTTGTTCAGCTACTGTAATTACAAAAGAGTTTCTATATTCTCCATCTAAAACAACAGTTCCGTTTTCAGAAAACGTAAAAATAAGTTGAAATGTATCTCCAATTGTTGTTGTTTCTGTAATGATATCTAATCCATTTACATTGGTAGTTTGGATTGTTGTAGAATTTAACAATGTAACATTATAAGGACTTGTAGAAACATTAATATTCGTAAATAAATAACATCCTTGATCTATTTCTGTACCAGGAGTATTTGGACATAAATCATCAATATCTACAACTCCATCACCATCAGTATCTAAAAGCGGATCAATTGAATCGTCATCGCTACTACAACTGGCTAGTGAAACAATTAAGAATAACGCAAAAATGTTTTTTAAAAATTTCATGTGTCTTTAATATTTTATTAAATTAGTCACCTGCTGTTCGCCATTAGTCATTTTGTTGGACGATAAACTTTTTAACAGGCTCGTTTCATAGTGTTTTTATATTAAGCGACAAATATAAGTTGTTTTTTAGTAGTTTAGTGACCTTAAAACCATCAATAATATATTTTGAAAAAAATTGTAATTCTTTTCTTATTTATTTCCTTTTTTTCTGAAGCACAAGAATATGTAGATATTTTAAAAACTGGTTACAGCTATACTTCCAATGCCAATTTTGAAGGTACTAACGAAAGCACCGATATAAAATCTTTTGAAGCAGGTGTTACTTTTCCAATTGTTTTAAACGAAAAATATACTTTAATCACTGGTGTTA
This sequence comes from Flavobacterium sp., assembly GCA_002733185.1. Taxonomy (GTDB): domain Bacteria; phylum Bacteroidota; class Bacteroidia; order Flavobacteriales; family Flavobacteriaceae; genus Marifrigoribacter. The sequence continues at coordinate 24,059 of NVUT01000011.1, forward strand.
ATTTTAGTACACATCATTTACTTTTATCACCAGAATTTAACCAAACTACAGATTTGTATAGCACGCTTTTAAAAGTTGGTGTAGCAACAACCTATAATGAAAAATGGAGCAGTACTATTATATTGCTTCCGAAGATTGCTTCCGATTATAAAAACTTATCGGGTGACGATTTTTACTTTGGAGGTTTTGCCGTTGCTAAGCTTAAAAAAAGTGAACATTTTAAATATCGTTTTGGACTTTATGCTTCAACGGAAGCTTTCGGATTGTTTGCCACACCTTTTTTTGGATTTTATTATTTGAGTCCGAGTAAGCGGCTAGAAATTGATGCTTCCTTACCCATTTCGGCAGATATCAATTACCGTTTTGGAAAAGCTGCTGTAGGGATTGATTACTTCGGAATTGGTCGTAGTTTTAACATAAGTCAAGAAACGAGTGTACCTGTTTATATAGAACAAAGCCCTTTAGAATTTACCAGTTATTTTCAATACGGAATATTAGAAAATAGCATTTTACTTAGGGCAAAAATCGGGTATTCTAGTAATATTTATGAAGTATATGAACAAGGTGATAAATTGGATTTTAGACTTTCCGCTTTTAGCTTTGGTGACGATAGAACACAGTTAAATCCCGATATTTTAGGAAGTGTATTTTTTAAAGTAGAAGCCATTTATCGCATTCATTTTAAGGAAAAGGAAAGCAATTCAGAAAAATAATTCTTAGATTTACATTATGAATAAAGAATGTCCAGAATGTGGTGATAAAATTATTGGGAGAGCCGATAAAAAGTTTTGTAGTGATGCTTGCCGAAACGCTCACAACAACGCCCTTAATAAGGATAGTAAAAATCTAATTCGGAATGTAAATAACCGCCTTCGAAAAAATCATCGAATTCTAGAATCTATTAATACCAGCGGAAAAACAAAAACTACCAAAGAAAGACTAGTCCGAATGGGGTTTAGTTTTGATTATTTTACCAGCACCTATACTACAAAAGCAGGAGCGGTTTATTATTATTTGTATGACCAAGGGTATCTTCCTCTCGATAATGATTTTTATTTAATTGTTCAGAGAAAGGAATAAAAATTATTATTCCACCACTTTAAAATTCTCAATAGCATCGTTGGGTTCCATAATGGCAAATCCCTGCCAAAAAGTGGGATCGTATTGCGATAAATACGTGGCGATTACTTCGGTGTTTTCTGTTGCATTACTATACTCGGTTTCTGATATGGTTTCAGATTCAAAGACTACCAATTCGTATTTAACAACTTGATTCATTCGAATATCTAAAGCCAAAGAAAGTTCGTTTTGTTTTCTTCTTCCTTTTACGTGTTTGTTTTTTTCAATCACTTTTAGAGGTCGGTCTAAACCTACATACATTCCATCTTCTAATTCTAAATATTTTGGACTATAGGCTCCGTTTTTATCTTTACTGAAGAGCATTTTTCCTCTGTAAATATTATTCCGAAGTGTGATTCCTAAAAGGCTAAACTTACGAATTGGATTTACATTTTGAAAGTCCATACGAACTATAGCAAAGTCTTGCGTATTTACATAAAGTGTTCCTTTAAAATCCTTACTTCCTTTAGGTGAAAAAGGGATAATATACACCGTCATACCATCGATTACCGTATAATTTTCTAGTACGAAATTATACCGACTCGATTTGTCTAGCACATCAATTTTGGTATCTTCTTGGAAAAACAATTGTTCGTATAAATCTGAAATTCTGCTTTTTATTTGCTCTTGAAAATATTGGTTCCCAGTTCCAGATCGTTTTTCATATTCTTCTTTTGCTTCTTCGTTTTCTTTTATGATAGAATCCACTTGCATTTTGGTGCTGAAAATTCCCGATTTGATTTTAATATAAGAATCTTTCTTTACATTTTCATTAAAAATACGTTCTAATTCTTTTCCGAGACCTTCTGCAGATAGATCATTTTTCTTGTCGTATAATTCGGCTGCTTTGGTAATATTTAATTTCTGTTTAGAGTAATCGCCATAAAAATCACCCACCACTTCCTTATAATAGGACGACTTTTTAGGAATCATCCTAGAAATACTATCTATAAATTTTTTATTGAGTTCTTCGATACTAGATTTTTTAAATCCGAAATCCATTTTTTTAATTCTAGTAATATCAGACTGACGAAAGAAAATCTTTTTTTGAGAGAGCGATACTTTGTAATTCTCGTCTAAATTTTCTTTAACTTTTTCTATTATTTCTTTAGCGGTTAACACTTCTGTAGATAAAAAGACTTGCTTTAATTCAAATATTTTTTGAACCAATACTATTTCTAAACTATCTTGAGACTCTAGTAAAACACCTTTGGTTTCGTAACCCATATAGGAAACATAGATAGAATCTTGAGGATTTTTAATTTGTTCTAACAGAAAACTAAATTCTCCTTCTTCATTAGATATAATTCCTTGATTTTCTCCCGTTTCTATAGTAGCAAACGGAACTGGCTCTCCTGTTTTTTCATCGATTACTTTTGCTGAAAATGATTGTGCGGTTATTTCAGAAAGAATAAAAAAACTCAAAATGGTTAGTGTAAACTTTAAACCTTTCATATAAAATTTATTGGTTATTTATAGAGACGCAAACTTTAGTTAAATGGTTGCTTCCTTAAATTTAGACGAAATAAGTTGGCTTCTGTTACTTTTCAGGATTATTATCTTGATTTTCTTCTTGCTTCAACTTCTTTTTATCTTCTTTTGTAGGAGATATTTTATACATTAAATACCCAAAACCTACCACCAAATGTAAAATAATAATTGCAATAATTGTGTAAAACCAAAAATCTGACATCGCTTGAAAGTTTAAGACTACAAAACTACACGATAACATGAACCTATGGTAATTAATGACTTCTAATTGAATGAAATGTAAAATTTGCAACGAAGAGTTAACCACACTTCAATAAATTCGTAAAAAACAAAAGCTATGGCAATTTCAAACATTCGAAAAGAAGTAATGAAAACTTTGGAAAAAGATGTTGATTATTTTCAAGAAAATTATCTCATCGAACCTGAAAAAATTTGGCAGCCTTCCGATTTTTTACCAGATCCTCAAGGTGCTAATTTTTTAACTGAAATTGAAGAAATTAGAGAGCTTTCCAAAGAGTTAAACGATGATTTTTGGGTTTCACTTGTTGGTGATATGATTACTGAAGAAGCCTTACCAACCTACGAATCTTGGTTAATGGATTTAGACGGAGTAAGCCAACACAGTGAAGATGGAAGTGATAATGGTTGGGCAAAATGGATTCGGAAATGGACTGCCGAAGAAAACCGTCACGGAGATGTTTTAAACAAATACCTATACTTATCAGGAAGAGTAAATATGCGTGAAGTAGAGATTAGTACACAACATTTAATCGCCGATGGTTTTGATATTGGTACTGCAAAAGATCCGTATAAAAACTTTATATATACCAGTTTTCAAGAATTGGCGACCTATGTTTCACATAATAATGTAGCGAAATCTGCTAAAAAAGCAGGAATGAAACAACTCTCTAAAATGTGTAAAATAATCGCAGGAGATGAGATGCGACATCATAAAGCGTATGCAGAATTTGTAAAACGAATCTTTGAAATCGATCCAAGTGAAATGATGTTGAGTTACCTACATATGATGAAGCATAAAATCACGATGCCTGCCATGCATATTCGGGAATCGTTTGGAGCAAAGGGTTCTATTTTTGATGAATTTTCGAATGCTGCACAACGAGCAGGAGTTTATACCAGTTTTGATTATGTGCATATTATGGAAAAACTAAACCTTGCTTGGGATTTAGAAAACATCACTGGACTTAACGATCAAGCTGAAAAAGCCAGGGATTATTTAGTGAAACTTCCTGCTAGAATGAGTAGAATTGCAGAACGAATTGTAGTTCCAGAAGAAGAATATAAATTTAAATGGATGCAGGCTGCTACTTTGTAATATAAAAAATTAAACATCGAACTAAAATCATTTTTGTACCATTTTTATTCATCGGTTCTAGTTTACTATCCCTTTTCATCTAATAAAAGAAGGCTGAAAAAAACAATTTTTATTGATAGAGTCTGTTACCCATACCATTATTTTTTCCTTTAGTACAAGGGCAATCACTTATTGATTGTAATAAATCAAAACCAATGGTAATTGCATGGGTGCCAGAATTATATCCCGTTAAATCGTTGAGTGTCACTTGATATGCATATGCGACGTAAAAGAAAGATTTTTTAAAACCCGCCATAGGRCCAATATTTAAGGGTTGCATAACTTGGTCGTTYAAAAAACGATAGGAGGCTCCGATCCAATAAAAATCGTTATCTCTATTRTANTTTTTATACTTAAAGTTTAAATCGGTACTTGATCTTCCATCACTAGTAAATACTTGTACAAAGACAGARGGTTCAAAYTCAGAATTACTTAAGCTTTTAATAGTATAACCAGAATAAAATTGAAGGTTAAGAAGTGAGGTTGGTTCTATTGCCGAAAATAAATCTATATYCTTTGATAGRATATTATTTGCATTTGCACTCAACCAAAAATCTTTAATTCTATAAAGAGCTCCTATATCAAAATTATGATTTACTGTAGAGCGATCATCAGTAACAAAWGGRTCAAYTATAGGGTTTTCATAAGTGGTATTAAAATCTTCAATAGCAATCCTAAACATATTAATGTTGTATGTTATACCTAAGGATAAATATTGTTCGGATGTATAATCTAATATTAGATGATGAGCAAAAGAAAACTTTATTCCTTTTTGTTGAGTGTTTCCGTTTCTATCATTGTAAGCAGATATTCCAGCACCAGATCGACTTGCAATTCTAATGTCTGCATATAAAGCTTGATTTTGTGGYGCRTTTTTAATRCCWACCCATTGYGWTAACCCATTGAGTCTTACYCTAAAATTATTWCCAATTCCGGCAAAAGTAGGAGAAACTACAAAATCATTATCTGCTAAATATTGGGTAAATACGGGCAAGTTAAGTTCTTGACCGTAGCTTTGGGTTACGATTAATATGAGTAGGTATTTTAGTATTTTTTTCATTAGAATAAATTTAGGGTAACGGTTAAGTTCATGATTTTACTRTNCTATCTACCTGTATAGTGTAAAATGTCCAACAAAGTCACGAATATTRTCCTTTGTATCGGTTTCAACGACATACCAATAATCTCCGGCAGGAAGGTCGTTACCATTATAGGTTCCATACCATTTTTCACCTGCACGTAAGTTTGCAACTTTACGTCCATARCGATCAWAAATWGARAACCTTAAATTTGGGTAATTTGGSGCACACCCTATAGTCCATCCATCATTCACACCATCGCCGTTAGGTGTAAAATAATTGAGGATACATATATCAATGAATTCTTTTGTTATWATYGCAATTGCCATACAACCATTGCTGTCGGTTACGGTAACTTCAAAAGTTCCTGATTCTGTGATGGTAAAAATATTTTCACTTCCATAATCAACACCATTCATTGTATAAACATATTCTTCAGTACCACCAACTGCAATAGCTACAATTTCATTTAATTCTCCATCTTCTAATGTTAGACCTACGGGAGTAAAAGTTTCAATATCAAAAAATTCTGTAAGGGCACTACAACCATTTGTATGCTTTACTGTAATATAATTATCGATACTTGGTGGTATATCTGTAAACACATTACTGCTTTGGTAGGGTCCATCATTTAATGAATACTCTAATTGTGTAATGTCCACAAGGTTTTCATCTACAGTAACGGTAACTATATTAGTTGCAACATTATCAATACATAAAATTTCTACTTCAACAAGCGGTTCTATAAAAACAGCTTCAGGAAAAGTAATGTTCCATTCAGATTCACAACCWAAAACATCGCGAATGTAAACTACATGATCACCACCATTTAAATTATCAAATTCAAAGATGGTTTGGTCAATCTCTCCCGTAGTGTACGGTCCATTATAGTCATCTAAACTTACACTATATGGAAGGGTTCCGCCTTCAATATCTATACTGAAAAAACCATTTTGATCTCCATCACAAACCTCTGGAATAATAGAATCTGCAACAATGCTGATTAACACAGCAAGTGGCTCTAAAATTTCAAAATTAAACGTTAGAAAACAACCCAACTGGTCTTGTACTATAACATCATAAATTCCAGGAGAAAGGTTTTCGAAAATATTGGTTTCAAAAAACTGATTCAAATTTGGTGAAATAGCGAACTTAATAATTCCTGACCCACCACTTGCAAAAATTTCTAACCTCCCGTCATTTTCACCGTTACAAAGAACATCTGTAACCTCAAATGTCGCTTCTAATGAAGTGTCAGGTTCTGTTATAGTTATTGCATCTGAAGTAACTAAACAATCGCCACTTTCAACAAAAACAACATAAGTACCTGCTATTAATCCCGTAAATATTCCCGGGCTGTTTTGGTCTGCAGGAATCGTGTTTCCTGAGGTATCTTGTAAGGTATATATATAGTTGCCAAGACCGCCGATAGCAATTGCTTCAATAACTCCAGTATTATCACCCGCACAGTTTATTTCTGGATTTGAAGAAGTTAATACTATCTCTAGAGTTGGAAGAGGATCAATAGTAATTTCATTTGATGCATTAGAAATACAGCCATTGGCATCTCTTACAAAATAATTATAAACACCAGATGAAACAGGAAAKGTAACTGAGGTTGTAAATGTGCCTAAAAYTGTAGTGAAATYTACRGTATCACTRTAYTCRTAARMTCCTGTWCCACCAACAGCACTCAATGTAAGTTCTGCATCAATTAAACAAGTTGGTGTTGTATTAGCAACTAAACTTGAAATAATTGGATCGGGTTGATTAATGGTAACTGGTAATGAAGTAAATAGACAACCCAACCCATCTGAAATCGTAACTGAATATACACCAGCACCTAAATTTTCAAATATATTGGAAGTCTGAGGTCCAGAGRTCGAAGGGGTTGGCGATATCGTTATTAGCGTAAAGTTATAATTACCCATTTGTCCACCCGTTATRTTTTCAACYGTAAGTATCGCATTTTGATCGTTAAAACAAGATAACAWGGTTGTATTCGRAACAAAATTCGCATCAATAGGATCTGGCTCTACCAGCGTAATAGTTCCCGATTCTATACATCCAYTGGTATCTCTAGCATTTACCGTATAAGTTCCTGCACTTAAATTTGTAAACATATTATTGGATGAATAAGGAACCGTTGCCGCACCTGTTAGTTCATATTCATAAGGGCTTGTTCCTCCAGTAGCTATTGCCGTTATTACACCAACGTTATTGTTACAAGTTACGTTTGATGTTTCAGTAACAGCTAAGACTAATGGTGTTGGCGGTGATCCAATAGTTACAATATTAGAAGTGGTAGTACAAAAAGGTGTTTCTGTTTCTACAATTTCTACGGAATAATTGCCAGAGGCTAATCCAGTAATTATCTGAGGATTTGTTGAAGTATTWGCGTTAACAGGTCCTCCAATTGGTACGCCAGYCCCATCAAATAATTGGTAAGTATATGCTCCWATATAYCCCGAAATAGTYAATGCTATTTCACCATYCATATCTCCGAAACAATCGTTAACTTCTGTTRTGGTTAATAGGGCATCAATTTCATCAAAAGGWAGCACTATAAAAGGAGCTGTTAAAAAATAACAATCGGTATCCAAGTCAGTTACTTGATAATAATAAGTACCAGGTCCTGGAATATCAAAAACATTGGAAGCTTGCGGAATACCGTCTGGCAAAAGTTGGTATTCAAAATTACCAGAACCGCCARTAACATTTATRGATACTGTTCCTGTTTGGTTACWGTCAATAGGAGTTACAATTGCAACGGAAGCAGCCGTAATTGTTGGTAAGGGATCTATGGTTACTGTATTTGTAGCCGTACAATTATTTGCATCTTTAACATACACTGTAATAATTTGAATTGCTCCAGTATCAAGAACCTCAAATACATTTGTATTAAAATAGTCAGTTCCATTTATACTATATGTATAGTCAGGAGTTCCTCCAACTTCAGTAATAGTTATGATGGAAGTAGCTACTGTATTATCTGGATTACAAGCAAAAAGAGTCGCAGTCGCAGTCACTTCTAATAATGGCGGCTCGTTAATGGTTACATTCGCTGTTGCAACACAATCTCTTCCTGAAGTAACCAATACCGTATAGGTTGCAGCTGACAATCCTATAAAAATGTTGCTGGTTTGAGGTAATACTACAATAGGAGCTGTAATTTCATACGTATAAATTGGGTTGTCATTACCCGGAAGTAATTCAACTATAATTTGACCATCATTTCCTCCTTGACAACTTACATCTGTTACTTCAGTAGTAAAAGTAACTGGAATTGCGCTATCTAATGTTACTGAAATATCTTCAGTACAGGTTGTAACTGTATCGGTAACCGTTATAATATAAGTTCCAGATGGCACACCAGAAAACACATTTCCTGTTAGTACTATTGATGGTGGATTTGGAGCAATAGTGTATGCATAATTACCAGTACCACCATTTGCTGTTACTGTAATTTCTCCATCATCATCGTCACAACTTGGTAAAGCTGTAACTGTAGGAGTTAATCCTAATGGTGGCTCAATAACAACCGTTACTAAATTTCCACAACCGTTCGCATCATTCACTTCAATTGTATGCGTTCCTGAAGTTAAATTTGAAATTGTAAAAGGAATAGATTGAGTCTGAAAACTACCTCCATTTATACTAAAGCTATAAGGTGGTGTTCCCGCTGTTACCATAGTAACGTCTATTTCAAATTGCCCTTCAACAGTAAAACATTGATTAGTTGTTGCCGCCGAAATTACTGGTGAAGGATCCATACCCACCACTTGTTCAGGGCTAGTAATAATACATTCATAGGCATCCATCACGTGTACGAAATAGTTACCCGCATTAACATTAAAAACACTTATCGTATTCCAAGCAGGATCCGTAGGTAATGGAGCTCCTGGAGTTGTAGTTATTTGATATAAGTAGGGTGCAGTTCCATTTTGTGCTATAGCACTAATTACACCAGAATTTAGATTACAATTTGCATTTTGGTCAACCGATGTTGATAAACTTAGTAAAAAGGCAGACTCGGTAATAGAAAAAGGAGCGGTCACAACACCACAACCAGCATTCGGTCCAGTAGTTTCTTCAATCAACACAAAATAAGTGCCGAAGGGTAAAGGTCCTAGGTCTGATACAACTAATGAACCTCCAGGCGGTACTGAACCTGTTCCTGAAATTCCAGTAGTTATTAATGATAACGAATCAAATATTTCATAATTTACATTTACTGAAACTGCATAAATACTGTTTACAGTAAAAGAAACATCACCATCATCATTACCAGTACAAGTAACATTATCAGAACTAACGGCAGTTGCAGTTAAAGTTGAATTTGTTGGTATTGGTAATGAAGCAGGTTCATAATAACTACACATAGTAGATTCATCATAAACAATAAAAGTATAGGTAACACCCGGAATTAAACCAGTAAAAATAGTGGATTGACTAGCCGGTGGATTCTCAGGCAACCAAGCTCCTACAGGATTTGGGTACACGGTTCCTGGCCCCTGATAAATTGCGAAGTGAAAAGGTCCTGTACTTCCTAATAATGAACTTACCGTCACAACCGCTTCACCCCCTAAGGTACAATCTACGGTGCTGTTAATAACAATGTCTAAATCGTCTGGTGGAGAAGCAATAAGTACATCCTGAAAAAGAACAGAACATCCATTTGAATCTACTATAAAAATTTCATATAGTCCGAAATCAACGATGTCAAAACTAACCGAAGTTGATCCCGTAGCATTCAACTCAGAATTAGAATATCCGTTTGAACTAGACACAAAATAATTGTAAGGAGCTGTTCCTCCCACAACACTATTAATTATAATAGAACCCTGCGAAACACCTCCGGGTCCACAAGTAATATCAACCGTATCATAATCCACCACTATAGGGTCTGGTTGAAGTATCGTAATCGTATCTGTTCCAATACAAGAATTAGCATCTGTAATGGTAATGGTATACACGCCAGCAGGCAATCCAGAGGTTTGGGTTCCGTAGTCTGTACCTGTAGTATCATTATTCACATTAATTTGAAATGGCGGTGTTCCCGTAGTAGGGTCAATCGTAATATCAATGGCTCCATTTTCATCTCCATTACACAAAATAGGTTGTGTTTGTGTAATTAAAGCTATCGCCGGTAGTGTAATTGGATTAACGGTAATAATTGGTGACATAGCTGTACATCCATTCGCATCTGTTATTTCAAACTGATAGGTACCTGCTGTTCCTGTTGTATATGTAAACGGAGTTCCTGTTGTTCCTAAAGGATTGAAGGCAGATCCATCGATAGAAACTGCGTTAGTATAAGGTGCTGTTCCACCTGTAATATTTCCTGTTATAATAGCATCAGGAGTAGCGGTACAATCTAAACCTTCCGTTAATACAGCACTAACTAGCAATTCTGGTGCAATGATTACAGCGGGCAATGTCGTTTCACATCCAAAAGCATCTCTAACCGTAATGGTATAACTACCTGGGGATAAATTTAAAAATATATTACTCTGTTGAAACGGTCCTCCGTTCATACTGAACTCGAATGGTGCTTCACCTGAAGTAACCTCAACAATTATCGTTGCATTATCACCCGTATCGTAACAAATGTCTGATGCGATACTAATGCTTGCGACAGGTGGGTTCGGAATTGTTAAATTAAAGGTGTCTGTTACTATACAACCGTTAGCGTCTTCTACTGAAATTAAATAGCTTCCAGGCTGACTTAAATTTATAAATGTGTTATTTCCTTGCGGAGGTAAAACAGTTAAATCTGGAAGAGTAAGTGTATAAATATATCCACCCCAACCACCTGAAGCATTAATGATAACACTACCCTCTGCAATACAAGTAATAGGAGATGTTACTACAGAAACCGTTAATGGGTTTGCTGGCTCATCTATTATGGCTGTACCTGTAGCTTCACAATTTGTTATTAAATCTGTCACTACAATGGTGTAACTACCAGCGCCGAGTCCCGTTAAAACTATTGGTGATGTCCCTATAATGGGAGTATTGCCATTGATGCTATATTCAAAAGATGTTGTTCCTGAAACGGTAAATTGAACAGTCCCATCAGTCGTACCAAAACAACTAACATTATTTATGGTTTCGGCAAAAATATCAATGGTTTCTAATGGTTCAATAACATAGGTTTCACTGTAAGTACAATCATTAGCGTCCTTCACCTGAAACGTATAGATATCTGGTGCTAAATTTGTAAAAACAGTGGATGTTTGATAAGGAGTAGCTGCAGCAGCAGGAGCAGTAATTTGATATTCCAACGGAGGAACACCTCCTGTTGTACCAGTTATAGTTACCGAAACAAGATTGGTTGGACAGGTTAGAGGAGAATTGCTAAACATTAAATCTGTAGGTGGATCTAATGGCGGTATGGTAATTTCATTGGTAATAAAAGTACAACCATTAGCGTCTAAAATAGTAATGATATAAGTCCCTGCTGTTAAATTGGTAAAAGTTGGATCTGATTGAAACGTTACGCCATCAATACTGTACATATATGGAGGAGTTCCTCCCACAACATTTGTTACTGTAATAGTACCATTGGAAGTACAGGTATATGGTGCAGTTAATTCGGCAATACCAGAGATTGCTGTAACTGTATTAATAATAGCAACTTGTGGACTTGTAAAACATACAGATGGACCAAATGTATATTCTACAACAACATCATAATTGCCAGCAGAAAGTCCTGTAAATAATGATGAATTAAAAAATGTAAACCCACCGTTAATACTATACCTTAGACTATTACCATTAGGGTTGGTTACATTAATATTTATAGTTCCAGTATTATCACCAGCGCATAGAATATCGGTGGTCTCTATAACGAACTCTGGTTCTGGTGCTGCCTCAACTGTAATGATTGTTTCTGCACTACAGTTATTAGAATCAACAACTAGTATATTAAAAACTCCAGGGGCTGTAACTATAATTTCTGGAATCGTTTGAAAAACAGTAGTACTGTTTACAAAATAAAAATAAGGAGGTGTGCCTCCAACAGGATAGACAGTGATTTCACCATCAATACAAGTTAAGGGTATTGTTATTGCCGCTGTTACAGTTAACAGTGGAGGGTCAATAATTGTAATCGTTTCGGAATAAGTACATCCATCTTCAGTTTCAACTATCACGGTATATACTCCTGGGTTTAAATTCTCAAAAGCGTAATTATTTTCAACAATAGGCCCAACACTATTCACTAAAACTCCACCAGAGTAAAGCGAAAAGAAATACTGTGGTTCTGCGTCATTAGCTGCTAAATAAATACTCCCCAAATCCCCATTACAAAGAGGTTGGTTAATAATCGATGAAACTGTAAAATCTCTTTCTCTAACCAAAACATCTGGAATCGTAAATACACAAGCATTTTCAGGAACACCAACTTGTTGTATATAAACTGTATATAATCCAGGGGTATTAATTTGAAAGAAATTACTGCTTTGGTAATTAACACCATCAAGGCTATACTCATATCCACTAGGTACATTACCAACGGTAATACTTCCAGGCGTTGTACAAATAATATCGGTTGCTGACACTGTAGGTTCAAGTAGGTTTTGATAAACATTAAAATAAAATTGGTTGAAACAACCTCCTTCATAATTAATGGTTAATCTAAATTGACCTGAAGTATCAGCAGTATAATCTGCACCAATACCTACTTGGTCCCAGGTACAGGTATTGTCTTCATTTGCACAGTCAGTATTTCCAACTGGAGGACAGCTAGATTCGTCTAATTTTTCCCAAATAATAGTTATTGCACTTGCTACGTTTGTTGTTATTTCTGTAAAGTCATTCTCACCACATAAATATATATTAGGCAACAACTTACCGTCATTAGGGCAGATTACAACTTCATCTGCAAAGGGTATTACAGGATTTGTTATGTTACTTCCATAAAGTGTAACATCATATTCTTGTACTATGGACCTACATGGAGCAAGAGCAGTATTAAATGAATAATACAATCCCGTTTGAGTAACAGTTATTGTTTGCCCTGTTCCAATAACTGGAGTTCCGGTCGGGCTTGTGGACCAAGAGTAAGAATCGTATCCATCTGCAGCTGTCAAATCCATACTTGCGCCACATAGAATTTCATTTTGTGAAAACACACAATCGTCAAGGTCTGCTAAAAAATTAGTAGCTTGAGGTGTAATAAGACATCCCGTATTTGTATTGATACTAGGATCATCTGAAATAATAAAGTTAGGATTAAGGGTTCCTTGATACGTAGCAAATGCCTGATTATTTATAATATCTGAACAAGCTGCTGCTAATTGTTGACAAGTATCTACCACTTGAACTTCAATTCGAATTTCATAAACTGGGTCATTCTCCTCTACCAAATAGTTTTCAATTGCAAAAATTAATTCTCGTGTGGTAGAATCATAGCTTGTCACAGTTACTCCTGGAGGCAGCACTAAATCTGCAGGATAGTTAAAAATTATATTGATAGGTAATATATCTCTAATAGTGAAATTGGTTGCATCATCGTTTCCAGTATTTTGAAAACCTATTACATAATTTAAATCCTGACCAAGAGCAACAGTTTGGCCCCCAATATTATTTCCAAACTCATCTTCAACAATTTTGGTAAGTACAATATTTGGTTCAATTATTTCAACTGCAAAAGCAATCAAGTATTGAAAATACGTATCCCCACTAGTTTCGAGCCTAACAGTAGCCGAAGTTGCATTATTAGCGATTACTGAATTTCCTGGATTTGGCACACTAATAACTCCCGTGTCAAAACCAAGTGTATTGGTACTGTTAGGATTTCTATTATTAACAGGTAATGCACTTAATTGGGTTACTGTACTGTTGAAAAAGTTAGAAGCAGGTCTGTCTGCCGTTGAAAGTGTAGTTCCATTTAATTTTAAACGATCTCCAGTTATGGGTTTATCACCTTCTAAGGTAGCAAATGCGAAATTTGCTCTTACAGGTGCAGGTGCAGGAACTGTTCTAAATCCAGATACAGGAATGTCTAGGTTAGGGTTTTGTGCAAAACTTATCGCACTAAAACCATCAAAACTGGTGATGGACTTCCCTGGAAGAGTTGGGTCTTCATATACCACAAAAAGAGACCATCCTGCAGAGTATCCAGTACCATTATATGGGTCAAAAGTAGCTGTTTCTCCCAGTGCACTTGAAACATTTGCGAGTGTGTAGGTTCCTAAATTTGTTGTTAATCCAGTTACTATTGAAGTAACATCTGCATAGCAAGCATAGGGAAAACTATTGCCACCATCTACAGAAGTTCCGTTTGCATCAAAAATTACAGTTCCAGTTATGTCATTATATCCACCAGTAGGCCCTTTAAATTTTACATTGGTGAAAGGTTGAGCCCCTTTAGTTACTGCTCCCCAATACAAACTCGCATGCCGAATTACATAACAATTTGGATTTGGTATCTCTAAATCTGCACTTGATGAACTAAACGTTGAAGGATCCCCATCAATATCGATATACTGCATATCCACATTGTGATTATATGTTGAATTATTATTATAAGGGTTATTATCCGGCCCTAAAATATTGTTTCCTATTAGAACAATATCACCTTTAAGATCTTGATCGAATCTAGGCGTAAATGGAATAAAATTTTGGGCAAAAGTCTGTATTCCGAAAAATAATAGGACTATAATAAGCGAGGGGCATCTTTTAATAGTAGGTTTGTTCATGGCGCTTTGTTTTGGTGCTAATAACTCAAAAAATGTATTTTAGGGCGGGGACGCGTTATGTTACATAGTGTTTTATGATTAATTTTCGATTTTAATTATATTTATTTTTTCATTATAAGGTTTGTCTACTTTTGATGTTAACGCTCGTTCAGTTTCATTAATGTTGTTGAATTTTTTAGAGTAGATATAATACTCACTTGTGTTTACATCAAAGAAGAAATCCACTTCTTTATTTCCAGATGAAATTACTTGAACTAAAAATTTATCTCGTTTAATTACATCACTATGTATAGCTAAGACTAGATAATATCCGCTTTCAGCATGCTGTACATTTTTAATAATTTGAATATTACTGTTCCGTTCTCGTCCAAAATCCAAATCTTCCATAACCAATTCAGTATCACTTAAGGAAACATTTTGCTTCAAATTATTTAGCCTATTTCTGTCTTGCGTATATCTATCTTGATCATTGTCGTAGGCAGCTCGTTTGATTCGGCGTTTGCGTTCAAAATCTGTAGCAATTGAAATTTGCTCTAAAGAAGATACCAACGATTCACGATTTCTGATTGCTTTTTCTTGTTCCGATATTAGTATATCGATCTGATTTTTATAGTACAAGTTTATTTCATCCAATGGATCTTTAAATGAAATTTCTCGCTCCTGTAACAAAGATTCTAATTGGGTTATCTTTTTCTTTTGTCTTAGTATTATTTCATCTAAATTTATCCTTATTAGCTCAATTGCTTCATTTTCTTTACTAATACTCTTGAAAGGTTTAGGCTCCACATAGATGTTTTGCTCACTTAGATCGTTTTCTTCCTTTAAATCTTTTAAATCGCTTTCCTTAATGGCAACTGCAGTCTCTAAATCTACTATTAGTTGAGCTTGAATTTTACTAGACTCCTCTGTTTGCAGAGCCAATTCACTAATAGACTTTCCTATATCATCTGAAGGGTTTTTAATCAAATTTTCTTGAGTCTCTTTCTCAGCATCCAATTTTACTTGCTCCTCTGCTGCGAGTCTAGCTTCCTCTTCTACGAGGAGTTTTGCTTGTTCTTCAGATTCTAATCTTGCTTTCTCTTCTAAAGCTAAACGAGCCTTCTCTTCTGCAACAATTATTGCTTGCTCTTCTGCTATAAGTCTAGCTTGTTCCTCAGTAGCCAATCTTGCTTGCTCTTCTGAAGCTAAACGTGTCTGTTCTTCAGCAACTAATCTTGATTGTTCTTCAGCTTTAAGTCTTGTTTGTTCCTCAGCGGCCAATCTAGCTTTCTCTTCTGAAGCTAAACGTGTTTGTTCTTCAGCAACTAGTCTTGATTTTTCTTCAGCTTCAAGTCTTGCTTGTTCTTCCAAAGCCAAACGTGTTTGTTCTTCAGCTTCAAGCCTTACTTGTTCCTCTGCAGCTAACCTTGCTTTTTCTTCTGAAGCTAATTGTGTTTGCTCTACAACAGCTAGCTCCTCTTTTTCTAAGGTTATAGTTTTCTCAGGTGCTTTGGCGGTTTCTTTCTTTTTCTCTTTCTTTTCAATATTGATTAAACCCGCTAATTCATCATCTCTACTATAGTCATAATAGTTATCGTTTTTAAACCTGTAAGCGAGCGTAATTTCATGTGAAGCACCAAAATCTGAAAGGCCTCCAAATGATTTTTCATAATTATATTCAATTGAAATTTGTGGGGTTATGTTGACACCAAATCCCCCAGATGCTCCATACTTTGTATTATAGCTTACTTGAGTCCAGATTCCTTTAGGTACTGTTAACATTATTACTCCTGAAATGATTGTGGTCTCTTTTTGAAATTCAGATCTTGCCAGTGCTGAAAACTTGCTATCTCCAAAAAAACCATAACCGCCAATATACCCCGTATACATTATATGACCTTGTAAGCCTTGTATTGGGTTTTCTTCTACTAATGAAGAACTGTTGAAATTATAAGTAATTAAATTATTGTACGAAAGACCAAAATCCATAAATCCAGTTCCATAATTCAAACCAGGATTTACGGTCAATAGAAAATTTGAAGGAATATTATCTAGCGCTGGATCGTCAAAATTGGTGATCACTTTATTACTGTTTAAACCACTTTTATACGCTCCAACATTTACTCCAAATGTAAAATTACTGTCTTCTTGTATTCTGACGTTGTATGCAAAATTTACGATACCACCAAAGGTAGTAAGTATGCCGTAGTTTTGTTGAAAAACCCCGATTCCTGCGCCCATATTTTCTTTGATACGACCAGAATAATTAAATAAATAAGTATTTGGAGCGTCTTCAATTCCAACCAATTCTCTTTTGTTTGTTGCCGTTATATACTTGTTTTGTTCCCTTACAAAACTAAACGTGGGGTTTATAAAATATCTGTTGAACGTCAATGAGTTTCTAATAGGAATATCTAATGCCACTACACCATCATCAGCCTGAGAATAAGCTGTCTGTATAAAACAGAAAAACACGAAAATATGGACGGCTATTGATTTCACTTTATTTTATGATAGTTATAGAACCTTTTTTTGGTTCCTGGTCTTGAGGTATAATGATGTAATAATACACTTCATTTACACTGCTTACATTAAGATATTCTTCTGGCCAATTATTTAAATAATCTTTCGTTCTCATTACTATTTTTCCTTGACTTGAATATATTAGCACCTCAGTATTACTACCACTCACGTAAGGCGTTGGAATTACCCAAGTGTCATTAATACCATCGCCATTTGGACTAATTAGGTTTGGGATATTTTCTACTTCAGGAAATAGATTAATAAATTCTTCTACCAAAAAAACAAGCTCATTGGTCGTATTACAGTTATTAGTTTGAGTTATTATTACACTATAGTTTCCGAAATCTGTTACAGTAAATACACTTTCTGTCGCATTAGGTATAACTTCACCTTCTAAAAACCATTGAAATTCGGGATTGATCGCAGAAGTTGTAACTGTTACACTAAGTGAATCTCCAGCTTCTAACATATTGTTAAATGGAATATCTAAACTGCTTGTGAAAGCTCCTGTTTCTAATTCAATATTTCCTGTAGCTTCACAGCTTCCAAAATTTACTATTACCGAATAGGCACCAGATATTGAGGTCTCAAAAGTTTGATTTGTGGCTCCAGATATTGGGGCTCCTTCTTTGTACCATTGATATCCATTTCCTTGAACGGTACTTAATGTGGTTGGTCCATCTGCTGCACAAAATGGATTTCCTGAACTAGATTCTATAGTTGCAGAAACTTCTTCACCAGAGGAGGCTTCAGATACCGTTACTCGATTCGAAAAGGAATTGGAGGTACAGGTACCGTAATTGGTTTCAACAAAATATTTTCCTTCTTGGCTTACTGATAGCGTAGGGCTTTGTGTTATAAAAATAGATGTTGTAGAGTTAATTTCCTTAAACCAATTAAAAGTTAAAGAAGGGTAATTTAATGGCGAATCATTATTGCCAGTACCTGGATTATCAATAGTTAAAAGATAACTTCCTCCTGGACAAAAATTTGCAGTTGAATTAAGGTTATTAATTGTAAAGGGACTATCCTGTATTTTATAATAAGCCGAAAAACTATCTGAAGATGTACTTGATGCGACTGGGTTGGTGCTTCTTATTTTAATTCTATAACCTTCGCCAGCAGTGTCTACGGGTAGCGAAATATCAACTGATGCTGGTGACTTATTAATGGTTCCAGGGTTTGAAGTAAATACAATATTCGAGTTGGAAAAATCACCCTCAGAATCGGACATTTCAACAATAAATTGATTGGATGAATCTACACCAGATTCTGGATTAAATACAAAGTTTACCGTAAAGGTATTAAAAGACTCATTTGCGCAGGCCTGTGTGAACTGGAGATTAGGAGTTCCTATAACAATCTGAGCTTCCAATTTTCCTATGAACAAGATCATTAAAAAACTGATTACGATAAATAAAGATTTTTGAAAAGTATTTTTTTTCACCAGATGATTTTTAATATTTATTATCTGTTATTAGCTAAAGCCATATATCCAGAAATTATCTAGATATATGTTAGCATATTTTTTTATGTAGTAAGGTTTAATCCTCAGGAAGACTAATTGCTATAATTTTATTGATTCTCAATCTAAAATCTGGATCATCCAAATTTTTAACATCGATAAAGGTCTCAGAGTCTATACCTTGCGAGTAAACATTTCCAAATGCGCGATTGCCATACCAATTTTCTAGATCTTCGTTATTGAGTATGTTTTCAGTAAAAATATTTCCCTGACAATTATTAAAATACATGTTAGAAAATCCCATATTACTGAGGTTCTCATTATTTATAGGTATTTTATTGTCCAGTATAACTGCTGGGTTAAATCCCGAAAAGATGGTTTTATTCATATAAAATGAAGCGTCTTCTTTTACGAACATTGCTTCGTGTACCAGTCCAACTTTTATAGCTGCTTCTAAATTATTACTCAAGACCATGAGTGTCAAATTTTCTGCATAAATAACGGTACCTCTTTTTGTTAGATCTACTTCTTCTTTGTGATTATAGGATGCTAAATAAATACTACTAGCTCCTCCCGAAGTAGTATGATATGGAGATTTTATTGCTAATGAATTTTCCAGCAAAGATTGTGCACCATAATTGAATTTGAAATCATTTCTTTTAGATCGAAAAGAAACCAATTGGTAGAGTTTTGTATTTCCACCAACAATATAGAAGGAATTTCCTTCACAATAACTAACCATTATATTTTCTAGAATAGTTTCGCTACCAACTGCAGCTAAKGTAAGTCCATTAAAATAACCATGATTCTTGGTTCTCTTTCCAGCATATTCAATTCTTACATATTTTAAGATACCAGAATTACTAGACATATCCATTCCGCCATATAGTATCTTTTCTGAAGAAGATGGGTTCAGACCATAATCTAGTTCTGATRTTTCTTCAAGTTTATTTGTAGGTGCATTACCTAAAATAAATATTCCTCCCCAGTCTCCTTTTTTCTTAATATCTCTATTWGATGAAAAGATTATTGGATCCGTTAGAGTTCCTTCAGCAATTATCATAGAACCCTTACTTATAACAAGCGAAGCTTTAGATTTAAAGTCGGCAAGTATTAAAGTACCCGGTTCGATGAAAAGTGTKGTGCTATCTGTTACAAATACATTCCCTAATAAGAGATATGTTTCTTTCTTATACAACTTAGTATCTTTTGTTATATTACCTGAAAGAATTTGTGTAGGTTCGGGATATATTTTCGCATTCGAATTAAAATCGGTCCAGATATTTAACCAATTTTCATTGCCATATATTCCTTTTTCTTGTTGTGAGTATAAACATAAAAATGGAAAAAGGAGAAAAAATATAAATTTAGAGTAGTTTTTATTCATAAAAAATTATTTATGTTAAGGACTACAATTATAACATTTTATTTGCTTTAATATCCTTTAAAGGCATATATTTTCGATTAAATGTATTTTATTTTAACATTATGAAGGTATTCTGCAGGAGTTAATATTGATATTCAGTGCCTTAAAACTTAATAATTAAAACATTAGTATCGATAAAAGGATAAAAACCGGTCAAATCTAATCAGGGATGTTCACGATGGCTATCAGCATGTTTTTAACCTATTGTTTCTATAACAAGCATTAATAAAAAAATTAGTGTCCGATAAAAGATTAAAGACCGCTCCGCTGAAAGACAAAAGATAAAAGACTTGATTTTAACTGTCATATAAACAGTAACTTAAACTATTGTGTTTATATAATAAACAAGCATTAATAAAAAAATAGAAAAGCAAGGTGTCTCTTCTTAATAAAGCTTAAATCTAAACTATATAAAGGTTTTTTAGAAAACGTGAAATTTTAATTTTACACTACTAATAACCATTCAATAAAAAACCAAAGAGTTTTTAATTAGTAATAATGTAATTGCTATTATTTTTGAATAAAATTTGTATCCCTACACTTTGGGGATGGCAGAAATATTAATAATATTTATTAAGTGTTTTGCCCTGTACTATAAAGTAGAAAATTATTGTATGTTATAAAACCTTGTTTCTTTATTTAAAATCATCATAGGTGTGTAATGCCTTCAAAGTTTCCTCGTAAAACAATATAGCAGCTATCAAGTTATTTTTATCTGAATAAGGAAGTACAATTTTTTGAAACTCTATAGTATTATCAAAATAGATAGTAGTTGCTTCAATATTATCTTCTAGGGCACTTCGGTTTTTTTTGGTGTCTGGAATACCTAAAGAACTCATGGTTACACCAGGTTTGGTAGCAAATGCAATATTTGGAAGAATTTTAATAATTACCTCAATACGTCTATTATATAAAATAAGAAGTTCACCTTTTTGCATATTTTCAAGCTCATCACGGTCATGATATTTATCGATTGCTACATCTCCCGAAATAATGAATTGTTCTCCTTTTTTTTGAGCAATAGAAAATGTAGTAATTAATAATAGTGCAATTGTAAGTAAGCTTATTTTTGAATTTAAAGTCATAATAACAAGATTATAGGTTTGAAGTCAGTATTTTTTAGAGGTCAATTTTACAATTAAATCTGATTAAATGCAAATTTCACCGTCTATATTACTGTTATTTGATTTATGATACTCCAATTAAATTAGAGTAAAAACAAAAAATCCAACCTAAATAAATAGATTGGACGTATTCTGCTCCCCCTATTAGTTCATTATCGAACCGTATTCCATTGATATTTAAAACATTAAATCAATAAGGGAGTACATAAAAGCATCTTTAATCTAACTCAATCACTTCTGCAATTGGTGCATTTTTATTAACAGAAGCGATT
This sequence comes from Flavobacterium sp., assembly GCA_002733185.1. Lineage (GTDB taxonomy): Bacteria > Bacteroidota > Bacteroidia > Flavobacteriales > Flavobacteriaceae > Marifrigoribacter. The sequence goes on from NVUT01000011.1 coordinate 45,619, forward strand.
CCATTTTCCATTCCACTATTAGAGTTATACATTTCACTTGTTCCGATAACTTGCCCATTAGTAGCCTTTAAATTAAAATATGGTTTTCCGTTTTTTGCTACTAATCGTTCAAACTTACTGTCATCTTGTGAGTTTTTCCTAACAGATTCTATTCCATTAAGGCAGCTTGTCTTGGCTTTATAACCTTCACTAACCAGTATGGTTTGTCCGTTACCTGCTTTTAGATTGAATCTAAACTCTCCTCTTTTGTCTTTTTTAATTTCAAATTTTGCCATGTCTATTTTTTTGTTTAACTATTTTCTGAGATAAATATACATTAAATACTCAAATAAATTTCAATATTTATTTATCAAAATATTGAGTTTTCTAAATCATTCATTCAATGCTTGAAAAAAAATTTAGCCTATTTTCAACCATCTATTACTTGTATTTTTAATAGTTTCTAAGAAAATACTATATTCGCAATCGCTAATTAACACTAAATAATCTTTTTAATTAGTTTTTTATAACTCCCCCTCTTTATTACAGCACAACAAATCTTGTTGCGGTTGAATTTGTTATTACCCTAAAACAATATTTTTCTTTTTACAAGATAGTATTAATGTAAATTTTCTTTATCCCCAAATGGAAAGCTATAATAAGCTATTGAGTATTTTGACTAGTCAAAATACTCAAAAAAATAATAAACCTACCAACCAAAATTTTAAAAAACTTTTATGTACTAGTGATATTTTTGATGTATTAGTTTGGAGCTACTACTTTAATAAAGGTGATTTTAATCTAATAAGTTCTGACTTTGGATATACAAATGTACCTTCTTGTGATTTTAAAAAATTTATAGAATTAATTAAACCCTGTTTCCAAGATTATATTTTAAAATATTTCACCACCTTTCTGTTATTTATTTTAGATAAAAAGAATAATACCTCCAATAATAATTATCGCATTCAAGGTTTTGTTCCTGTTGAATTAAAACGAGGATCGTTTTATTACACCAACATCTGCATACTCCCAATAGTAGATATTGACTTAGTTGGTTTTCACTTTACTTTTACTCCCTTAAAACCTTGTCATAACGAACCCATATTCTTGGAAGTATTGCACGGTAGAAAAAAAGACCATCAATTCACCAATCAAATTAAAAGTAGGGTTCTTGTTGAAAATATTTTTACTGAAAAACAAGCTGATGTATTCGATTTGATATTATTAGGTTACTCCTCCACTAAAATTGCAGAGCTACTAAACAAAAAGAAAGAAAATGTATTTCGTTATAATATTAGAATCAACGAAAAACTCACCTCTTTTTTTAATATCGATTTTGAAAATGTAACCGAAGCAGTTAATTATTATAAAAACTGTTTTATTATAAATTGAAGCTATTATTTAGAGATTAAACTCTCCAATAAAACAAAACAAAATAGCTCGTCTTTTCGTTTTCGATAATCTCGTTTCTTTTCAAAATTCACATGAACAATCTTACCAAAATTGTAATATTGTTCTAATTGATAAATTACCTCAAGTAAGTTTTTAAAATCCCCTTTAAGGGTAAATTGAAAAGAGGTAGTGGTTATATTTTCTTTGCTGATTATATGAGGTTCTACAAAATTACTTATAGTAAATCCTTTTTCAAGAGATTGTTTGTTTAGTAATTCCAATAAATTATTTTGAATGGAGGTGTTTTTTATATTATTCTTTTTTAAAATAGAGTCCACAAATTTTTCTCGCTCGTTTATAGTTGCTGAAAGGCGTGCCATATTTTCAAATGAAATACTTTGTTTTTCCAAAGTAGCTAACTCACTTCTAATCTCAAAAGTTTTTGAAAATGCCAATTGGTAAGCAATAAGTATTGCCAAGAAAAAACCAAGGAAAAGAAGTTTGTTTTTATTGCTTTGTTTCATTCTTGCTAAGGGTTATACTAATTTCAAAATTGGCTAGATTGGTTTTAGAAGCCGCATAATTTGTTACAGAAACCTCACTAGTCCAATCCAATATTTCCAAGGCTTCTATCCAAGAAGAAAATGCTGCTTGATCGTTACTTTTTCCGTTAATAATGATCTTGTTTTTATTAAAATCTATAGATTTGTCTGGACGAATTGCTTTTTTGAGTGGTTGATAAACAATACTATTAAATAGGATGGAATTGGGTTTATAAGCAACGACTCTATTGATATAAAAAGATGTTTTTGAACTTCCGCTAGTTAATATATTATTTACAACTTGTTCTTTTTTTTCTAATGACGCTGATTTAGTAAGATAATTTTCTTGCTGATTTTTTAAAAGTTGAACTTCTTCTTGTTTTACTTGCAAACGATTGAAGTTGGAATTAAAAACAAAAAAGTTAATTAGCAATAACAATAGTAATATGCCAACAGCAAAAAATACTCCTTTTCTAAAAAAGGTTTTTTGTTTTTGAAGTGTTTTAGATGTATTATTTTCTTCCTCAAAGTTAGAATTTGAACCTCTATTTGTAACGTAATTGAATATCCCTGAAAGGGCAATCAAATAATTAGAAGCAACAGCACTATCATCAATTTGATAATGACTACTTAGTTGCTCCTTATTTTGAGAAAAAGAATTTAGCTGATTTTCAATACAACTTAAATCATAACTTGCAGAATATATCCTTTCTTGTTTTAACAAGGGAATAAGATTTATAATTGCCGAAAAACCAAGTTGAAAACCAATAACATCAATTTTATGTTTTTCTAGTTCTTTTAAAATTAAATGTACCTCCTCTTTTCTACAAACCGCAACAAAACAATTGGTTTTAGTAAAAATTACTTCATAATAAAACTCTGTAAGGGAGAGCCCAGGGAATGCCATCGAAACAGCCTTTTGTTTATCTTGAACGAATCCGATTTCTTTAATAAGCACTTTATTGGTAGTGATACTAACAAAACAATGTTGGTTATTTACAATTTTATCTGATAGATTAGAAGTTTCTGAAAATTCATTATAAATGAAATCAATAAACTCTTCTTTCTTTTTCTTAGCGGTAACAGCAAACCGTTTTTGCTTTCCTTCACAGGTTGTGACTTCTATACCACAATAGATTTGACCATAATTCCAATATGTTTTGATGTTTGAAATCATTAATAAATGATGGTTGGTTTAATAAGGATATTCAGGTTTTTCTTGGAATCCTCTCTTCTTCTTGAGCCAAAAATCCATTTTAATACAGGTACTCTTGAAAGTAAAGGCAGTCCAGTACCTGAATCGTCTTTTCTTACCTCTTCAATTCCGCCTAAAATGGCAACATCTTGATCTCGCATTCTTATAATGGAAGAAAACTCTCGACTATTAATACCTGGAGGGGCATCCTCTGCTATTCGTTCTCCATTAAAGGCAGATTGTATTACTTGAATATCCAAAGTAATTTCGCCATTACCAGAGACAAAAGGAAGTATCTCTATGGCAAGTTCAGCATCAATGGGGACATAGTTAGTGATTTCAGAATTTACGGGAGTTTGAGTACCAAAAAAGTTTTGAGTTGTTACTGCATAATAAGTAGTCTGCCCACTAGATAGGGTTGCTTTATGACCGTTTAAAGTACTTAGTTTTGGAGTAGATAAAACCTTAATAGTTCCATTGGACTCCATTGCTTTTATATCTAAATAAAACTCTGGAAGTACTGAGCCAAGATTTAAAGCTCCAAAACCTGAAAAACTACCTATAACTTTATTGATGGTTTCAGAACCAAGACGAATATTAGTAGAAGGGAATACCTCTCCAATTGTTTGTGTGGGTTCTTCCCCCAAACCAAATTTAATTCCTGTTTCAATGATAGCAGAACGGTTCACTTCCAAAATCATTACTTCAATTAATATAACAGGAACAGGTTTATCAATAAAAGTTACAAATTTTTTAAATCGTTCTACTTTTGCTCCAGAACCACTAACAATAAAACTGTTGAGTTCAAAGTCTATCTTAATATCCAATCCGTCCTTAATATCATCAGGAATAATATCTTCAATAGAAATAGAATTATTTGAATTGGAAGAACTATTAGTAGTTGAAGTTGAATTTCTGTTGGTATTATTTCTGTTGTTCTGATTTTGGTTTGCACCATTAATATAATTAACAGGGTTGGTATTAAAACTTGTTGTTCTACCAGCTTTTCGTTGTCCTGCTCCTGAAGGATCGGATAGTAATTTTATCGATCTATACATCATGGGAATTACTTCTACTTGTTTTAAAGAAAGTTGGTTTTCGGTACCGAAATAATAAATATTCCCTTCCTTCTTATAAGTGAATTTTGCAATGCTTTCTTTAGAATTAGTTGAAGCACTTCCTTGGTTATTTCCAGTACTTTCAAATATTTTATCAAGTAGTAGGTCAAAGGAAATATTTTCTGCCGTCACGGTAGCAGTACCAGCATCGTCTAGTGGAGATGCTGTGAAAATATCCAAATCTAAATCTTCACCAATGGTATAGATGATATCTGAAATAGGAGTGTTTTTAAAATCGACTGTTACTCGTCTGTTCAAGGTATCAAGAACACGATAATAAAAAGAAGCTCTTTTTTTACGTACAGGTCTTTTCTTATTTGTTTCGTCAATTGCAAGGTCTTCAAAAGCAGAAGAAAATACATAAAAACCATCATTGGATTTTGTGAGTTCTAAGTTATTGGACTCTGCTAATTTTTCCAAAGCAATATCAAAAGGAGTGTCTTTGATGTAGATAGAAAGTAAATGAGATTCTAAATCTGGAGCGTACAATAAATTTTTCCCAGAAACATCCATGATTTTTCTAAAAACCCTGTCAAGCTTGTCTTTTTTTAAATCTAAACTAAGAAGATTACTTGGTGGTAAATAAATAACATTGATTTTTTTTTCTTTATCTTCTAAAACGGGTGGGGTATATTTTTTAATCGATAAGATATTCCCTGTAAACTCAATATCTAAGTTGTATTCTTTTACTAAAAACATAAGGATATCTTCCACAGAAACATTTGAAAAATTATTAACTATTGAAATTGAGTTCAACTCTGGAGACACATTTATATTTAAACTATGTACCTTAGATATTGCCAATAAAAAATTAGGCAGGGTGGTTTGAGTAATATTAATATTGATAATTTCTTCAAGTCCTGGAGTACTCACTTTTAAAAGCTCCAACTCATTTTTTAGACTTAAGACTCTACTAGTGTCTTGAGAAAAACCTTTTCCAAGAAATAATAAAAGTAGTAGTATGGTAATAATTGTTTTTTTCATAAAGCCTATTAATTGGCAAGTAAGGAATACACCTCGTCAATTGAAGTTTCTCCAGAGAGAATCATAGCAAGGGCATTGTCTTTTAAAGTGTTAAGTTTTTGTTTTTCTAGGTACTGATCAATTTGTAAATCATTATGTTTAATGGCGGTTTCTAACTCTTTGTTAATGGGAATAATTTCATAAAGTGCTTTTCTTCCATCGTAACCCGTAAAGTAACAGGTATTGCAACCCACAGGGATAAAATGTGTTTTTATTTCCTTTGCTTGATTAAAAGATTCAGGAAATAATTCTGAGTTAGCCTCTTCCTGTTTTTTACAAGCATTGCATAGTTTTCTGACCAAACGTTGCGCTACACTTAAATTTAAGGTGGTTGCTATTAAATAAGGAGGTACATCCATATCTATTAATCTTGAAATAGTTGCCCAAGCGGAGTTGGTATGGATAGTAGAAAGCACTAAATGCCCTGTAAGAGCAGCTTTTATAGCCATATTGGCTGTTTTTTCATCCCGTATTTCACCCACCATGATAATATCGGGATCTTGTCGAAGAAATGTTCTTAGTGCTGTGGGAAAATCAAACCCGATATCTTCTTTGAGTTGCACTTGATTAATCCCATTAAGGGTATATTCAATAGGATCTTCTATGGTTAGTATATTGGTTTCTTCTTTATTAAGCATTTTTAGAGTGCCATACAACGTAGTGGTTTTACCCGATCCTGTTGGTCCAGAAATAAGTACAATTCCGTTGGGTCTGCGAACTCCTTCTAAATAGAGTTTTAACTCTTTTTCATTAAAGCCTAATTGTTTTAAATCTACTGCTTCTGCATCTCGTTTTAAGATACGAAGCACTATTTTTTCGCCGTAAAGTGTAGGCATTGTGGAAACTCGAATATCAAAATCGTCTAAAGCAGATTTTACCGTAATTCGACCGTCTTGTGAGAGGCGTTTCTGAGAAATATCCAATCCTGCTTGAATTTTTATTTGATTGATAAGTTGTGGGTATTCTAAAAGTGGAATATGATATTGCTCTTTTAGTTTTCCATCCAATCGAAACCGAACTCGGCAATTATCCTCATAGGGTTCTAAATGAATGTCACTACTATTAAAACCTTTGGCAGTTTGCAGGAGTTGTTGTAGGAAATTGGTTTGTGATAGCTCTTTGGTCTCATCGGTGGTAGTTCTGTAGTTATAAGTAAGGTAACATTGAATATTTTCTTCACTATCAGAGATCAATTTTGTTTTAAAATTTAGCAAAATATCAAGTTCCGATTCCAATGCACTTAGGTTGGTGTTATCGGTTTTTAAAACAATGGTATCACCACTTTCTTTAACAGGTATAATACGATAATGAAAAGCCTGATTGGAGCTAATTAGTTGTTTGAGTACTATAGGGATTTCAAATTCTTTCATATTACATTAAATACAAATTATTAAATAACCCTGTCCAATGAGCCGAGTAAACACCTATTAAAAAAAAAGCCATCAATCCTGCAAGTGGTACCCTACTATGTTTTTGGGATCTATTTCCTTTCCTTTTTGAAATTAGCAATACTAATTGATGAACCAAAAATGAAAAAATCAATGAAAAAATAAAGAAATTTAAAAAGGCTAAGGTTGGGAAAGACAAGGCAAAGGCTATAAAAAACAAAAGATCTCCAATCCCAAGAGCTTCTTTAAACAGGATTTTTTTAAAGATAAATTTGGCAACTAAAAAATTGACTAACATTAAAACTCCAACGATTGCCAAATTAATTAAGATGGTCACTAAAAAAACATCACTATTACTTTGCCAGAAATACAATAGACCTCCAAGTATAGCAAAGCTTGGTAATAAAAATACCCATACCATTCTCTCCTTTATATCCTGAAAGAAAATGATGCTTAATGTTAGTATTAATAATAGTTTAATTATCATATTTATTAAATTCTAAAAGCAATAGGCTTTAAGCTTTATGCTAATTTGCCATAAAAATTAATCTTCATCAATCCCCAATCCCCAATCAACAATCGTCAATCTTAAATCGTTAATCCTTGATAGTCTCCTTAGGATTTCCATTTTCATCAATCATCCATACATTAAAAACCCCATCCCCGTCAAAATCTACAATAGCTTCAGCTCTTACTTTAAAATTGCCCCCATTTGCTTCTACTATTTCATAACGATAATTAGCCGTTCCTCCTTCATTCACCGTTTTGGGAGCTTCAAAATCTATTTCATTAAAATCATGTGAATATTTAGAGTTGATGTAACGGTACTGAGTTTGTAAATTAGAGATGTATTTTAGTTGAATTTTTGCCTCTTGCGCCTTTGTTTTGGAAATAAGTGGCATAAATGTAGGCAAAGCCAATAATAATAGGATACCAATAATCGCCATTACCATTAGCATTTCATTTAGGGTAAAGGCTTGTAAACGCTGGAGTTTTCTCACTTTAATTTAGGGGTTTTAATTTAAAAAATAGTTGGTGCTTATTTTAAATTTCAAACATAATTACATTTTTTTTTCCAAAACGTTGTAGGGTACTATGTTTTGATAAAAAATGTTGGGCTAATATTGCTTTTTTAAAAGCACATCAACAAGATTTTAAATAATTTATTATGAGAAAATACATTTATCTTTTAACGTTTTTACTAATTAGTAGTATTGGTTTTGCCCAAGACGGAAATTTATTTAACCCGATAAATTCGGTAGCAAAAATACCTCAATCACCAGAAGTGGCAGCCTTTGAAAAATTTTCGGGAAGTGTGAATATGTATTCTGGTGTACCTACTATAGGAATGCCAATTTATACACTTCAAGGAAAAGAAATTAGCGTACCTATTTCATTAAGCTATGACGCATCAGGAATAAAAGTAGATCAAATAGCAACTAATATTGGATTGGGCTGGAACCTAAATTATGGAGGTGTGGTTACAAGAAATGTTAATGGGCTTCCAGATGATTATCTTTCTTCTGGTGGAGTTCTTTCTCACCCAATATATAAAACAAACACTACTCAAATTTGGCTAGCATACCTAACTGATAAAGGTAATATTCACGGTACTCACGACACATCATCAGGTGCTAATAGTGCAAGACAGACATATGATTGGTATCAAAAGAATGGAGTAGATTTACAACCCGACACTTTTTCGTTTAATGTTAATGGTTTATCAGGGACTATATTAATCGATTATAGTTCAACACCGCTAAATGCCTACTGCTTAGAAGATGCAAATTTAAAGGTTGAGCTTGAAAAAGATGCAAACGAAAGTATTATTAATTTTACAATAAAAGATACCAATGGAAACCTTTATACTTTTGGAATGGCAGAAAATACGACTCACAGAACTTCTCCTACAGATGATTTAGCCAATGAATATATACAAACATATACAACGGCATGGTATTTAACAAAAATTGAAACCCCAAATAATATTGACACCTTTACTTTTAATTATACTGCTGACCAGTGGGTAGATAAACAGATTGTCACTGAATTAGAAAGGTTTGAGTTATTACAATACGGTTGCAATGGGAGCTTTTATTTTCAATCAATCAATAATTTAGGTTATAATAAATATTTAAAAAATCAAATTCGATTAACAAATATTAATTATAATGACAAAGAGGTACTTAAAATTACAACTGCTAACAATACTCGCGATGATTTAGAGAATGTAAAAAAAATCATCAAGCTAGAGGTTTTTGATAGAATATCACCTACATCCTCAAATAACCCTATTTTAATTGTAGATTTTGATAATACAAACTATTTTACAGATGGTTCAAGTAACCCTTCCTTTTTAGATAAGAGATTAAAACTAGATGGGATAAAAATTTACAGAGATGATAATACAAAAGCAAAAGAATATGAATTCGATTATTATGCAGGAAACATACCCGATAGACTATCCAATGAAAGAGATTTTTGGGGATATTATAATGGGGAAAGCGGAAACCAAAACCTTGCACCAAGCCTAAATCTTGACTATAGTGATATTGCAAATTATAATTCGCTATTTACAAGTCCCCCTAATGCATCAAATGCACCAACAACAAACAGAAAACCAAATATCTTTTTCTCAAAAATCGGGACATTAAAATCTATCATTTTCCCTACAGGAGGAAAATCTACCTATGAGTACGAAGAGCATAAAGTTAAAATTTCTAGTACATTAAAAAAAGTTGGAGGATTAAGAATAAGAAAAGTAATAAACGAAACCCTAGATCCAGTAACAAACGAAAATGATATACTAGAAACCTATTATCTATATGATGATTTAAAAAAACTAGTAGATGATAATGTACTAACAATACCTACTGCACCATTCAATATGGTTAACTATTCATCTGGTATTGCTCAACAAGATTTAAACTTTGAGAATTTTTTTGAAATAGATACTGATGGTTCTGGATGTACAAACAACAAGAAATATATATTAAATAATAACGTGTCTATAATTGCCCCAAATAATATCACCTATTCAAAAGTTACAGAGCTTCGATTTAATAAAAATACTACAGGAAGTCAATTTGAAGGGTGTACAGTTACTGAGTTTAACAATGGATTGTATGATGGTGGGCAGGGTGTTGCTGAAGAAGTTGCGCCATATTATAATTTAAATTTAGATTTTGGCGAAATTAAATCACAGAGAATTTATGATAATAATCTTAATTTATTGCAAGAGACATCTAGTGATTATAAGACTGATTTTTTACCAATTTCCCAATTGCCATTTCCAGAAAAAGTAGGGTTAATAATGCATAAAAATAATCCTAGTGGCACTACAGGAGGTTCACCTGGATGTAAACGTTATGGAGAAACAAACGGACAATGGAATTATTATTTTATGTTTAATACACCTCAAACGAGTTGTCCAACAAACACATCTAGCGTGCCAGATTATTCACACTATTATAACACCCCAAGTTACGGCTACAGACAACTTTGGAAAAAATTAGTAAGTACTACCACAAAAACTCATGAAAACAATCAAACTTTAGAACAATCTACTTTCTATAGTTACACCAGTACTTTTCATAACCTAGCTACCGAGATTATAACAAAAGACAGCAAGGGTAGAAACTCTAAAACAGAAATTATATATCCCCAAGATAAAAGCTTGCTTGTTAATTATCCAACAGCTTCAGATAATGTATTGCAAGATTTAATAGGCAGAAACCAATTAACTACGCCAATAGAGGTTACCAAATATTATCAAACTCCCAATTTGGCAGCTTATAGTAAAACCTCACAACAAAGACGGTTTTTTGATGAGTTTTCAACAGATAAAATTTACCCTTCCAAAGTACAAGTGTCCAAAGGTATCGCCCCTTTAGAAGATAGAATGATTTATCATTCTTATGATGAATACGGAAATTTAAAAGAAGTTGCCTATCCCAACGGAGCACACCAAATTTACATTTGGGGTTACAAAGGAGAACATCTCTTAGCTGAAATAATTAACAGTACTTATATAGGAATGCCGACTCCTTTAGAAGACACTATAGCAGCTATTCGAACAGCATCTGATAGTGAAGACAGTCAAGGCGAAGAAAACAGTTTAAGAACTGCACTTAATAATTTACGAAACGATACTTATTTCGCAGATTCACAAATAACAGTTTATACGTACGACCCAGGTATTGGAGTAAAATCGGTTACCGATGTTAGAGGCTATACCACCTATTATTACTACGATCAGCACAATCGTTTGGACTATGCAACTGACCAAGAAGGAAATGTACTTAGTAAAAATGAATATAAATTAAGAATCAACTAATCTGGAATTATCATGAAAAAATTAATATACATCATCGCATTATTTCCAGTAGTAGTATTTGCACAAACTGGAACCGAAAATTATGTTAAAACCACTAGCTACCAACAAGAGTTTACTATTACCCAAATAAACAATGGCGCCCCTTTAGAAGATGAAAAACTAGAAAGCATCACTTATATAGATGGTATGGGAAGACCCAAACAAAGTATTGGCTTACAAGCAGGTGGAAATAGAGAGGACATTGTGCAATACATAGAATACGATGACCTAGGGCGAGAAGCTAAACAGTACCTCCCTTACGCAACAGGAAGTGCATTGGCTAGCTATATTCCCTTAGCTACAGCAAAAACCCAAACCTTAAATTTTTACAATACTTTAAAGTATGAATATACCACCAATCCCTACTCCGAAAGTGTATTCGAAAAATCTCCTAGAAGTAGAGTTTTAGAAGTAGGAGCGCCAGGTGAAGATTGGAAATATAATATTATAAATGCAGTAAGTCATACCATAAAAAGTGAATATGGTTTTAATAGCATCAATGAGGTCATGCAATTTTCGGTAAGTTATGCCAATTTAACAGCAGATCCACAATTGGTTTATGATGGGTACTTTCAAGAAAAAGAACTTTCAAAAACTACTATAAAAGACGAAAACTGGCAAACTATAGATGGTGATAATAATTTAACACAAACCTTTACTAATAAAAGTGGGCAAGTAGTCTTAAAACGTCAAAAAGTATATGACCCTTTAAGAACGACAGCTCAGTATTATAAGGTTGACACCTATTATATATACGATGATTATGGTAATTTAATTTTTGTATTATCACCTTTAGCATCAGACGGAATTATTGTAAATGGTAGTTTAGTACAAAACTATCAAACCGTTATTTTAGATAAATTAGGCTACCAATACAAATATGATAACCGAAACCGTTTAATTGAAAAGAAAATTCCAGGGAAAGGTTGGGAGTATATAGTTTATAATAAACTAGATCAGCCTGTTTTTACACAGGATGCAAATTTAAGAGAAACAAACCATTGGTTGTTTACAAAATATGATGCCTTAGGAAGAGTTGCTTATACAGGTAGAAATATATATAGTGGTGATAGAGATGCACTTCAAAATATAATGAATAATACTTCTGATATTTTTGAACAGGTAACCTCAACACCTCAAATAATTAATGATGCAACCTTATATTATACTAATGACGTTATTCCAAATGTAAATAACCTCGATATATATACTATAAATTATTATGATGATTATATTGACCATACAGATATAACAAGTATTCCTTCAACGGTGTTTTTACAGACTTTAACAGCCCAAACAAAAGGACTGCCTACTGTTTCAAGAGTAAGGATATTAGAAACCAACCAATGGATTACCACCTATTCGGGGTATGATAATAAAGGAAGACCCATTTATATAGACAGCTATAATCAGTATTTAGATACTCGTGATAAAATAAGAACAAAACTAGATTTTACAGGAAAAGTACTAGAAAGCCTAACAAGTCATAAAAAAGGGACTAATACCACTATTAATACCCGTGACTATTTTTATTACGACCACGTAGGAAGGCTACTCACACACAAACAAAAAATAGCGAATGAACCCTTTCAACTTATATCAGAAAATACTTATGACGAGTTGGGGCAATTAACCTATAAAAATGTAGGAGGAGAAACTACACAAGACGGTTATACAGACTTAACTAATGTAGATGTTACCTTTGATGGCACTATTACAAGCACTACTACAGATTGGTATTGGCCAGCCTTATTAAAAACAAAAGGAAGAATTCCCTTACAGCACAATGGAGGTATTAGATGGAAAGCACTCCAAAACGATAAACATATAGTTGTAGGTCTTGTGAAGACAACAAATGGTAATAATCCTTCAAATAAGTATTTGGATTATGGTATTTATTTAAAAGTAAACGGAACACAAAATGAAATTAAGCTAATAATTAACGGAAATGAAACAAGTACTATTTATGGAACTTATCAAACAGGAGATACCTTTAAGGTAGAGCGTATAGATGATAAGGTCTATTTTTATATAAATAATAATTCATTTCATGATGTACCTAATGCGTCAGATTATCCACTCATAGGTAAAGTTAGTTTTTCTGGGCCTATAGGCAGTATAGATAACCTTGAGCTTTTCGGCGATGCCATTAACAAAAAACTACAAAATGTAAGTTACAAATACAACATAAGAGGCTGGCTTACCAATATTAATAGCCTTAGTGGGTTTGTATCAGTTAGTCCAGAGTTGTTTAGTTTTCAAATAAATTATAATACGGTTGAGGCATCTAGTAATCCCGATGTAGTACCACTTTATAACGGTAATATCTCACAGACCTTTTGGAAAACAATAAATACAAATAATAATGGTGATATTCGAGGATATTCTTATATTTACGATAATTTAAACAGAATTACTAAGGCAATAAGTTACCAAGGAGCAAGTTTACCTACTATGGCAGTTACTAATATTCACGATTTAAATAATGTCTCTTACGATAAAAATGGAAACATTAGTAATTTGTCAAGAAACGGTTTTGATGCTACAACAGGTTCTTCGCTTTGGGATGATTTAGTTTACAGTTACACAGGCAATCAATTAAGGAACGTAGCCGACAGTCGTGGAGCAAGCTTGGCAAACCCAGAGGGTTTTCCTGTAATAGATAATAATAGCGACGCAAACTATACCTATGATGTTAATGGAAATTTAATTACTGATGATTTAAAAGGGATTACCGATATAGAATACAATTATTTAAGTTTACCAAGAAAAATAACTTTTGATTATCTAGATCCTGAGGCAACGAATACAAATTCACGAAAAGGGATTATATATGTGTATGATGCAGTTGGAATAAAGTTAGAGAAAAAAGTGGTTGATATGTCTAATCCAGAGCAGACCACCCAATATGCAGGAAACTATACCTACCAAACCAATGAAGAAGGCGATATGCAACTCCAATTTTTTAACCATCCCGAAGGTTATATAGAACCTACTGTAGTTGCAGGAACCAGAACCGAAAAATCTGTAAAAGGTTTTGATACTGGTACTGGTACAACTACCTATTCAGATTACAAATATGTCTTCCAATTTAAAGACCACTTAGGTAATGTGCGATTGTCCTACTCAGATGGTAATTTAGATGGGGCTATATCCCAAGATGAAATTATCGAGGAGTCGAATTATTATCCCTTCGGACTGAAACAAAAAGGGTATAATAACGATATTCAAGGAGGAAATAGTTTAGCGCAGAACTGGAAATTTGGAGGAGCAGAACAATCTCAAGAGTTAGGCTTAGAAACCTATGATTTTGGAGCAAGAAACTATGACCCTGCTATTGGACGTTGGATGAATCTTGATCCACTTGCAGAGTTGATGAGAAGACATTCTCCATATAATTATGCTTTTGATAATCCTATTTATTTTATAGACCCAGATGGGATGACACCTGTACCGAATGCTGTTTCTGCTGCTGCTGGTGGTAATACTGGGTTTTCAGAAATTGGGTCTGGATCAGGATTGAGTATTCAATCGGTTGATAGTGATGGGAATGTGTTGGATAGTAAAAGTATATCAACAAACCCTAATGACTCGTATAGTGTTGATAATAATAGTGGGAAAATTTCAAATGGTGGAGATGGTGGCGGATGTCCATACCCTCCTTGTAATAAACCTAGTAATATTCCTGCCGAGGCATCTTATGCCACTGCTGGAAGTGGGAATAATTATAATAATTCAGTAAACTCTTCATCTAGTACTGATATTGATAAGAATACATTAGGAGCAAATGAAGCCAATTGGTTTATCGGTGCAGTGGCCGAGGGTGTGAGAAAGAATTCTACATCTAATGCAGAAAATTTTATTGCAAAATACGGTACAAAAACTTTGAATGCTAAAGAAATAACAAATTCAACTAGAATTGGTATGGCAAAAACAGCTAGTAGGGCAAGAGGGATAGGAACAGGGACTGTATTTGTTGGAATTGCTTTAAGTGGGGTAAATTTTGCTTTGTCGGATCAAAGTTGGGGTGATTATGGTCAACTTGGGGTTTCTTTAATATCTACAGGTCTTACATTAAGTGGTCCTACAGCACCAGTTGGCATTGGAATGGGGCTGATAGATATGGCTGGAGGATTTGACGGTTTTTATAAACATTTAGATAATCAACAACAACTTTATAATACAACTGGAGGAATAATACTCCCTATTGGACCGGTAAGCACACCTCTATTTATTCCATTAAAATAACAATAAAATGAATCCATACTTTTATTTTTTTTATAGATTAAATCAGTTTTTTAATAAAAAAGACAATAATGAATGGGGACCTATTTTTGGAGTGTCTGTTTTTATTGGATGGAATATTGGAATAGTTTATATTTCAATTCTTCCTATTACCCAAGAGAACTTTGGGGGTTTCTATAAAAATAACTTAATAATAATCTTGGTTTGTTTATTTATCTTTAATTCCATTTTATTTCTAAACAAAAAAAGAGTTAGCAGTATTATGGAGCGTTATGGAAAAGAATCATTAACGAGTAGAAAGATTGGAGGTTTTTTAATTGTTTTGTATGTTGCTTTATCGTTGGGGTTAATCCTCTTTATTTAGGGAGCAACAGTAGTCGCAGGTACCAGACCGGAGCAACATCTATTTAAATCTACAACAAAACTACGCAAATGTTTGCGTTTATAGATACTATCAAATTAAGCCTTCTATTTTAAATAAATAGGAGCTTTTTTTAGTTAAAACGGAGTTGTAGTTTAAAAAAGAAATCAGGAAATTGATTTACTTTTCAAAATCAAGTATCAAAATAGTAAAACAACAGAATAAGGTGATTTTTCAATAATAATAAGACACAGCTTATCTAACAAAAACACATTTATTAAATACTCTGTTGGTAGTAACTCTGTTAAGCTTAGCTTCAGCGATCTGATTTTTAAAGTAATGCTTATCAGGTATTTTACCGTTTATAACTTCCATCGGATGTAATCCATATAAATCGGTAGGATATCGCTTATAGTTGTAATAGTAAACAAATCGCCTTAAATCATCTAAATGATTTTTTACTGTTCTTGAAATCTGTCCTTTTAAAAATTCTGTTTTATAAATGCTATGCGTACTTTCAGACATAGAATTCGATAAAGGGAAGTCGGTTGTTCTTGCCGTAATTTTAGTAACAATGGGTGGCGCATTAAAATGATTGACCCAAGTTGTAAATGCTCCTTTATTTTCAGAGCCACCATCGGTTAGGATTTTGATAGGTTTAGTTTGTTTATATAAACTATGTTTGTCAAAGGCTTCCTTAAAGAGTTGTGTAATAAAACGACTATCCGCTTTTTCAGAGACAGAAGCGTAATGTAAAATGGCTTTAGAATAATTATCCTTTACAAATGCCACTTTTTGCATACCTCCATCAAGTGTTGGCACTAAAGTGATATCAACGTGTAACCATTCAAAAATACGACTAGCCCGTACTCCTTTTCTTGGCGGAATTTTAGGCTTTTTCGGTTTTTTATAACCTAGTGCTTTGGCATATTTACTAAATGTTGATTTTCCGCAAGACACCAAATCATTGCGTAAGGCGTGATAATATAATGTAACTTTTGTTTTACCAAAATGTATTGGGTCTTTTACAAGCCTTTCAATAACATTGGTTTCTTCAAATGTTAGTTGATTTGGATGTTGTTTAAAACATTTATTAAAAAGATTCAGTGAACAATTAATCTTTCGTTTTTCTCGGTAATACCAATCTGGTGATACTCCATAAAATTTACAAGCACGTTTTACCTTTATTTTTGATAAAGAAACAATCTCGTTAATTGATTTTACTATGTGGTATGAATGCTGTTTTACTATTTTCTTATTTCCGTTTACTTGTTTTAAAACATTTTGATAGCCATCACTGACCTTAATCATAAATTGCATCATTTTTTTAAGATAAGTACGCTCATAGGTTTTTTGAATATCTTCTAAATGATTTGTAAAAGGCTGTACCCAATCATTAAAATCATAATGTTGGTTTTTATTTTTACTCCAATGTTGTAATGTTCGCTTAGGAATTTCATTAAGTTGCTGATTTGAAAGCATTCCTTTTATATAAAACAATGGAATCAATGGATGGTAATTTCTTTTATAAATTTTTTGATGCATAACTTATTCTAAATAATAAGTTTGCGAAAATAGATGCAACTTTTTTATCAAAACGTAGTAGGGTACAACGTTTTGATTTAAAATGTTGGGTTAATATTGCTTATTGTTAATCTTTAAAGCCCTATATTTTTTTGAAGCCTGTTTATTTATTATTTATTGTTCTTGTTACCGCTTGTAGCTCGGTTAAATATAAAAGTAGTCCTACTAAAAAACTGCCAGAGCTTGGCACTATTGGAGTCTTTACCAACTTTTTACTAAAGAAAGAACAACAAACTAAAACGGTGGTTTCATTAAGCGACCCCATTCGTTTGCATTTTGAAGAGATACAGATATCAAAACGGCAAATAATTCCTAATAAGGATAGTCTGCAAGCTCCAAAAAAAGACAGTACACTTATTTCCTTTGAAATACTAGATAAGGTTGCTCTTGTGGGTCAATTAAATCGAGATAAAGAGTTGTTAAAGTATTTATTAAAAACCACTCATTATAAAATTGTCACCAAGGTAACGATGCAGTTTTCTAAAGAATTACTTACTGACATTCAAAAAGCAGATGAAATTTATCTTTTACAAAACAAACAAAAAACACTTTCCTTAGAACTTAGAAAAAACAACAAGCCTTTTCAAGTAATAGAATTTACCGATGGCAACATTATTAGCTTTAAAGCATTGGAGTTTTGTTGGGGGCAAAACAAAAGAAGGGATATTGAAATATTCAATTTAGTTCCCAACGGTTCAAGTTGCGGAGAGGATACCTACACCTCGGTAAAAAAAGTAAAAAAGAAAAATGAATTTAAGTTTTAAGAATATGAACAAACGCTATTTTTTTGCAATTTCACTTTTAATATTGATTTCCTGTGAAGCCATTCTTTTTGAGGAAGATATTTCTGATAGAGCAATAGTAATTTTAGCACCTCTTAACAATTCTGTAATAGAAAATGCCAATGTTAATTTTAATTGGAATGCCGTAGAGGACGCACTAAACTATCAGTTGCAAGTAGCCACACCCAATTTTGCAGAGGCGGTTCAACTGGCAACAGATTCTATTTTGCCAGCAACCGCCTTTACTATCACTTTAGAATCGGGAGAATACCAGTGGAGAGTACGAGCATTAAACGAAAACTCAGAAACCATCTATACAACCGCAAGTTTTACAGTACAACCCGAGGTATTTACCCAAGATATTTCGGAGTCCCTAGTTGTGTTAATCGCTCCAAGTGAAGGATCGGTTATTGAAACCAATCCAATTATTTTTTCTTGGGAAGAAGTTGCTTTTGCTGAAAATCATGTATTACAAGTTGCAACTCCCAATTTTGAAAATGCCCAACAAGTAGTGGTTGACGAGTTAGTGGTGGGTACTTCCTTAGAGCAAACACTATCTAACGGAAGCTACCAATGGCGAGTAAAAGCAAAAAATTCTTCTTCAGAAACCAATTTCACCACCAATAACTTTACGGTCAATACAGGAGCCGAATTTCCAGATAGAGAGGTAGTGATTATTTCGCCTCCAAATAATTTTATTAGCAATCAAAGCGATGTAAACCTGCAATGGCAAGCAGTGGAAGAGGCAACCATCTACCGTTTACAAATTATAGACCCTGCTGATAATTCGGTAGTAAGCGAACAAACAACTGCCAGTACTAGTTTGATTACAACTTTTCCTGAAGGAAATTATAGCTGGCAAATTCGTGCAGAAAACGATACCCAAAGCACTCAATATTTTTTACAGAATATTACCATTGATAGTGTTGTGCCTAATATTCCTGTATTATTAACCCCTACAGATGGAGAAGCTCTTGCTTCTACCTCCGTAAATTTTACTTGGTCTAGAGAAGCCATAGAAGGCACAACAGAAAGCGATCGTATTTTTATTTATGACGACGCTGCTTTAACAAATTTAATCCTGCAAGAAGAAGTCTCAGGAGGAACTTTTACCACCACTTTAAATAGCAACCAAACCTATTATTGGAAAATGAATGCTTTTGACGAGGCAGGAAACCAAAGTGGTGATAGTGATGTGTTTAGTTTTTCAATTAATTAATAAATTTTGCTAATGAAAAACAAAAAGAACATAAAAATACTACTGCCCATTGTGATTTTTATTTGGGGAATCTTAATCTATAAGATTGTTGATGCTTTTAGCAATGATGAACCTCCGATGGCAACCAAAACAGTATCTAATTTTATTGCTCCCAAAGTGCAACAAAAAGAAACTTTTGCACTGTTAACTATTGAAAGTGACCCCTTTTTAGGAACCTTATATCGCAGTCCGAAAAAGCAAAAAGGAACTTCAAAAAGAAGAAAGCAAGAAATAATATGGCCAACCATTGCTTGTCAAGGAATTGTCTCGGGAAAGACAGCAAAATCAAGAGTGTATATATTGCAAGTAAACGGGCAACAATATTTGGTTAAAAAGGGAGACACCATACTACAAATGAAAGTTTTAAAAAGCACTAAGGAAGCCATTAAATTAAAATACAAAGGACAAACTAAAATAGTTCCTATAATGTGAGTATTCTAAAAAAAATAAAAGCTTCGGCGATGCAATTTGCTATTTTGGTTTCGGTCATTATTGCGGTGTTGTTGGGATCGTTTTTAACCCTGAGTCATACCCATCGTTTATTTAATTTGCAATCTAATTTAGTATTAAAAACTATTGACAATGTCAATCTTGGCATAGGATATGGCAATAATGCTAAGACTATTTTTACAGACTCTATTACTTTGCCTCCCGAAGAAGAAAACATCGCAAATACTATTGTTAGAAGAAGATTTTGGGGAGGATTTGAACTACTAGAATCAGAAAGTAGTTTTAAGGCTACAAAATTTAAAAAACTAGCCCTTGTTGGGAGTCAATTGCCAAAAACACCCATCAGTTTAGTTCTTTCAGAAAATAAAATTCCCTTGGTTTTGGTTGGGGATACTAAAATTGAAGGAACAGCTTATATATCAGACAAAGGAGTTAAAGCAGGAAGCATTTCGGGACATTATTTTACTGGAACAAAGCTGATTAATGGTCAAATACATTACGGTCAAAATTCCTTGCCACAACTACTTCCTAGTTGGGAGCATCATATTGCACAATTTTCGGATTTTATTCCAAGTCAAGAGGATATTGTAATCCCAATTGGAGAAGAAAATAAAAATTCTTTTTTTAATCCCACTCAGGTCATTTTTCAACCAGAGGAATTGGTTTTAAATGAAACCTATATAGGAAACATTTTAATAAAAAGCGATTCTGAAATACGCATTTCAAAACACGCAACCATAATCGATGCAACCTTAGTTGCACCAAAGATTATTATTGAAAAAGGATTTTTAGGTAATCTTAGTTGCATTGCGAGTGAATCTATTGTGATAGAAGAGGGTGTGAAATTAAGCTATCCTTCAGCTCTCATTATTAAAGAAAAAACTAATAAGGCAACCTCGCAATCAACAAACGCAACCAAGGCATCAATTTCAATAGTAGGAGATAGTCATATAAGTGGGTATTTAGTTTTTTTAGAAGATAGAAATCCTTCTTCAACCAACAGAACAAAGGTGAATATAGTCATTGGATCAAAAGCAACAATTCAAGGGCAACTATATTGTCAGGGAAGTACACAATTAGACGGAACTGTTTTAGGCTCGGTTTTTACCAAACGTTTTGTAACAAAAGGTTTTGGTTCTGTTTATGTAAATCATATCTACAACGGAAAAATATTGGGATATGATTTAAACTCAGCTTATTGCGGATTGCCATTTTTAAATTATAACAAGGGAGTTACAAAATGGTTGTACTAAAAAAAATACAGTCCGCAACCTTAGTAGAAACATTGGTTGCCTCGGTAATTATCCTTGTAGTATTTTTAATTGCAAGTATGAGTTTAAATAATGTTTTTAAAACAACCATAAAAGAAAATGATTCAGCTCTTAAAAGCCGTATCAAGGAACTTCATTATTTAAATAGAAACCATCAAATAATCATTCCTTTTTATGAAGAAACCGATCTTTGGGAGATTAAAATCGAAAAACAACAAGGTGCAACCCTATTATTTTCAGAAAGCAAACTAAACAACAAAGTAAAAGAAACTAAAATCGGTTATGAAGATTAAAAAAACACCTGCATTTACATTAACAGAAATGCTCATCGTGTTAGCTATTAGCGCCATCGTTGCGGGCTTGGCATTTACTATTATTAGTTTGTTTACTAGAAACGTTCATCATATACAGCAAAACTATAGTGTTTCTACTAAAGCACATCTATTTCAAGAGCAATTAAGCCTCGATTTTAATCGGTTTCATTCCATTACTTACAGCAACGGTTTATCGCAACTTCAATTAAAAACACCTTTGGATTCTATTACCTATCATTTTTCTGAAAATGCAATTATTAGAAATACCGACACTTTATTAATAAACAATTATAAAATAGAATTTTTCAATTTTGGAATTGCAACTGAAAAAGGAAAAATTGATGCTATAAAACTGACTTTGGAGGTAACCAAGGTTCCTCTTTTTATTTTTAAACAAAACGATGCTACTAGCTTTTTAGAGAACGATGGGAATTAAATTTGACAACATAGCAACCACTGAACTTAAAACTAATAAAAAGCCCAGTACTAGTTTTTTAAACAAGGAAATCACTCTTTTTGGAAAGGGATATTCTAATAAAAACAAAGAGCAGTTTTATGCAGAACTCAGTATGCTTTTAAACTCAGGAGTCAATCTAAAAAGATCCTTAGATTTAATTTCTGAAATGCAAAAAAAGCAGAAAGATAAAATTTTACTCGATGAACTTTCTAAAGAAATTGTTTTGGGTAGCTCGCTCTCAGATGCTTTGAAAAAAAACAAGAGTTTTTCGCCCTACGAATACCAAGCCATAAAAATTGGAGAGCAAACAGGGCAACTTCATAAAATCACCAGTGATTTAAAAGAATATTTTACCAGAAAAAACGAACTAAAAAGACAATTAATTTCTTCACTTTCTTATCCTTTTATCGTTTTAATTACCGCCTGTTTGGTGGTGCTTTTTATGTTGCGGTTTGTAGTGCCGATGTTTGTAGATATTTTTAAACAAAACAAAGTAGAGTTGCCATGGTTAACACAACAAATAGTTGGGCTTTCCGATTTAGTTGGCGATTATAGTTTCGTTGGGCTTATTATATTGGTTGGGCTCATCATCCTTTTTAAACAGCTTTCTAAAAAACCTTTTTTTAATCAGTTTATGGGGAATCTACAATTGAAAATTCCCATTTTAGGAGGTTATATAAAAAAAATCTACCTCATACAATTTACCCAAGCAATGGCATTATTAACTTATGCCAAAATACCTGTAGTGAGTGCCATACAACTAGTAAGAGATATGATTCATTTTTATCCCTTGCAAAGCACCTTAGAAGTAGTTGAAAAAGACATCATACAAGGAGAAAAACTAAACGAATGTTTTTCTAAACATCCTTTTTATGATAAAAAAATGATTGCTCTTTTAAAAGTCGCCGAAGAAACCAACCAAACCGAATATATCTTTCAAAAATTATACGATCAATATTCCATAGAGATTGCTCATCAAGGAAAAATTATCTCTAATGTGTTGAATTTTTTGTTAACCCTTATTGTCGGACTTATTGTTGGGGTTATTTTGGTGGCGATGTATATGCCTATGTTTAGACTTAGTAGTGTGATTGGGTAGAGTTTCAATATTTTCTATAGAGTAACATCTATTTTAAATCTACTATAAAACAACGAAAATGTTTGTGTTTGAGCATTTCTCTGAAATAATCTAATAGCATTGTTTGAATTGTATCTTTCAAATTGTCTTATGATGATTTTTGTTAATTCTATTTTTCTTTAAGTATTTTAGTAATCCTAGGGAGCTGATTCCTTGGTATAACATTTTGAATATTTTTTATATCAACAGTCGTATTTATATGTATGGATTGATTTGTAATTTGTCGCACACCCATATATATAAGACCGACATTTTGATCCAAATTTTTTAAGATGTTAGGATTAATTAGTTTTTCCGCATTTTCAAGCCCTGATTCATTAAAAATACTGTTCTCCTTTTTTTGTTGCCAAGACTCATCTAATAATATGACAAGAAGGTATGTTTTATGGAACCCAAGTTTTAAATATCCATTTACTTGAATTATCCCTTCTTTAAGACCTTTCTCTTTGTTAGTAAAAACCGATAGATTTTCAAGAGTTTTAAATTTTACAGTTTTCACTTCAACTGCAATAGCAAATTCAGGGTTTTCCTTGTCAAAAAGGACTAGATCTAAGTCTCCTGGTTTTGTATTGGAATCGACAATAAAAGGTTTTTTTTGCTCTCTCAACACAGAAATATCTTTTGTTTGGTCAAAGCCCAATTCTCTATAAAGAAGATTGTGAAAATTCTGTTTATAGATAAAATCAATGATTTCGCTTTCGGTAAACTCCCTTACGGATTTATAATCTGTTTCCTTAAAATCTGAAGTAAGATTGCCAGTTGATATATCTAATATTTTAGTAAGCTTAATCTCAGCAGGGATTAACTCATTTTCTTTTTTATTAGTAAACAATGTCTTTAGTAAATTTATAATCTTCATAAAAAATATTGTTCATTATATTTAATAAAATCTAAAACCCTAATCTATCTTTTATTATATCCATTATTCAAATATACAAAAGCTTACTTATAATTTTATGCAACAGCACCTTCTGATGCTCAAAAACTAACATTACCTGTAAAACCCAATTGTTAAAAGTAAATGATATTACTTTGTAAAAAGGGGCTGAAAAATAACTGTCACAGTTTAATTAAAATCCCTGCCATACCTTGTAGAATAAAGAAGCAAATGTCTTGTCCTATTTTAAAATATAGCCTTGATATACTTTGCAAAACAAAGTAGCAGCGATGTTTTTTTTAAAAAAAGAGACACCACTTTTTTAAAACAACAAGTATAATAGTAATTAAATTTTATAAAGATGAACAGTTTACACATCACCTTAATTATCATTTTCGTTTTTATTATTGTAATAACAATAATTTTGAACCGAATCAAAAAAGACAGAATAACATTAATTGGAGATTTTATTGCCAAGGTAATGCCAACTATTCCTATTAGTAAAATTTTTGGAAAAAGAACAAAGGAAACTTCAAAAGAAGATACAGATTAATAGAGGATAGATAATTAAAAAAAACTCGTAAATAAATTCACGAGTTTTATATGTAATTATTTCAGCCAAATCGAGCTTACAAGATTCGGCCAAACCAATAAGTAAAATTACTTATCAGTGAGCCAAATTTCCTGAGCTTTCTCAAAACCGCACCATCTGTGGTTTTTATCAAATCCACGTCCAGCCAGTTCAAAACGAATCATTTTTTCAAGAGGAATTTTACTCTCAAGAATATAGCGAAGTATTTCGCCATCCATTACAGAAAACATTCCTGTTATTTTTCCCCAATGAGGCAAGGGATCTCTATCCATTCGAATATGTCTTACATCATCATAGGTTATCTCAGATAAATCTTCAGGAAGAACATCTAAAAGTTCAACATTCATTTCACAGGCTGTTATATGTTCAAGTACAGCAAACTGATTTTTAAATTTGATAACACCAAAAGGAATATTTGCAATTCTATATTTAAAATTAAGCCACTGGGCGTGATAGATAGCTTTCTCTTTACTATCAAACAGATCTAAATAGTTGTCATTGGTACTATTCATAATTAGTTAGATTTAGGAGTTCTTTTATTGGAAGTTTTTGCTTCTTTGTTTACTGATTTTTCAATAGCAGTATCCATTTTAGAAAGCAACTCTTTCTTTTGAGTAGGTGATTCATTTTTATTTATCTGTGGCGAATCTCCACCAAAAGAAATCTCTTTACTCCATTTTCCAGTCATATAAGAAATCATAAAAAGTTCATCTCCTATTAAACTAATAAGTTCTTGGTTCTCCATTTCAATTAGATTGTACTCTTTAGGAATAGTTCCTCCAAAACGAGATTTGATAATCTCAATAAGTTCTTTTCTTGAAAAGTAGATAGCTACTTTATCACTAATACTTGGTGCTTTTTGAGTTCCAAGGGCTCTTGCTCTTAATACGGAAGCAAAATGCTTCATTAAATTTTCATTGTTTTTCATAATTTGAGTGTATTAAATTGTTATTTATAATTGCGACCTGCCTACCGCAGGCAGGTTCTCGGCTTACTGAATTTTCCAAAGCGACAGTATCTTAAGGTCTCCCTTTTTAAAAGATTGTTCTTTGTAAATTTTCTTTAATTCTGTTTCAGCTTCTTCTTTGCTGTCAAAAAAGAAAGACGGTTTGGTCGTTACAGCATATTTGTCTTCTGATTCTACATCGGATGTAAAAATGGCAAATACTCTTGCTGTCTTTCCGTGTTTGAAAAGCAGCGAATAGTAATTACTTATATCATAACTGTCCCATTCTTGAGAAGGTTTTGAGTATAAATAATGTGTTTCTAAGTTCTTTAATTCAAAGAATTCTTTCTTTTCTTCTTCAGAAAACGTGGGAGTTGCAGTAATGCTTTTTTCAGTTTTGTCTATTAGATAGGTGAGTAAAAAATAATCTTCCCCAATGAGTTCTAATAAATCAGAATTTTCTAAAGTTTCTACTTTATGCTCTTCCAAATCTCGATCGAAATAAGAATGCTCCAATATGTCCAGAAGTTCTTCTCTTGAAAAAAAATCAGTAAACATTAAATTAAGTTCTTGTGTTTGATTTTTCTCTAAAATAGTTTGATACTGTTTTAGAAAAAACACTATCATTTTAAGTTTTTTAATGGTCATAACTATCCAATTTTGAGTGATTATCATCTTCATCAATTAACTGGCAATGATTCATTATTGTTGTCAGTAAATGGTCATAATCGCTGCTTTTAGCTTCCTTGAGCACCGCATCGATTTCCCTTTGTGTCCAACCTTCTTTTCGAGCTTGTCTTTGGAATACACCCATAATCATAAAGGCATTTCCGTTTATACCAACTAGTTCAAGGTTAACGGTTTTGTTAATTACTTTTTTCATAACTAATTCCCCGAGAAAGCGGGATCTTTTTTAAAGTTTGCAAAAGCAAACAGGGTTATTATTAAATTGATTTTTTATGTTTATTTGATACTTGTCTCCAGCGAGTAGTTCGCTGTCAATACTTCAATTTTACGTTTTCGAGGTACTCCTTCTACAGACTTTTGAGCAGATATTGGTTTTTCAAAAACCAAAGTATGCCATCCATTATCTTTAGTATATTTTGAGAGAATTTCAGATTGATACGAACTCAGTAGAAATTTTCCTTTTACCTTAGAGAGTACTTCAAGAAGTTTTAAATAATCGTCTATGTAATACCCACCATAGTGTCCTTGATTGGAATCTATATAAGGTGGGTCTACATAATGAAAAGCATCTTGGGCATCTCTACTTTTAATTACTTTTAAAGCATCATTATTTTCAATCTGCGTATTTTCTAGTCTTGTGTAAATTTCCTTATCAAAAATTAATTTCTTATTCTGAAAAGCCTTGACTCGTTTTCCATACTTATCATAGCCCCACGAGCCTATCTGACAGGAAAAACCCATATTAGTGGCGATGTAAAATGCCCAAGCTTGAATAATCTTATCAAAAAACTGTGGCATTCGATACACCACCCACGCAATGGTATAAGCATCTCGTGCAAATAAGGTGGATTCAATTCTTGCTTTTAAGTCCTCAAAGTTTGTTTTGACTACCTCATAGAAATTAATCACCATCCCATTGGTATCATTGATAATTTCAGATTCGCTCGGTTCTTTGGCGAAAAACACCGCACCCCCTCCAAAGAAAGATTCTGTATAGATTCTATGCTTTGGAATAAGTGGAAGAATGTGTTTAAGCATATTGATTTTTCCTCCGTAATAAGTGATGGGGGTTTTAGACATAGGTGGTTTAAGTAAATAAGGCGAGTAATCCTCAGAGCAATCCCTCTTTTGAAAAAGAGGTAAAAGACTCCGAGCTAATAATAATGTGGTCAAGCAGGGTGATTTCCAAAATTTCAGCAACTTGTTGTAATTTTTCAGTAAGTCTCTTATCACACTCAGAAATAGTTAAATTTCCCGAAGGGTGATTATGAGCTAAAATAATTGCTGATGAGGAAGTCATTAGGGCTAGTTGCAGTATTTCCTTGATATTTATGACAACACCCCGAGAGGAACCCGAAGCGATTTCAGAAATTCCAAGGAGTCTATTGGCATTGGAAAGCATCAGTACCCAAAAGAATTCTTTTAAATCAATTCTTTGGGAATCTGCAAATTCTTTTATTACTTCCTGAGCTTTTTCCGCACTATTGATATGTTTCATTTTAATAAACAAAGGTCTTTTATAATGAAGCTGTATTTCTGTGCTACTGTAAATGGTAGTAGCTAATTGGTTTTTTTTCATTTTCTATTCTTTTAAAGGTTCTTTCACCCTCTAGTATGAACGAAGCTTGAAAATCAAAAAAGACGGGATTATGGCGGGTATTCCAAATACAACACAGATTTATAATGCAAGCAAGTAGCCGAGAAACCTTTACTTGGTTTACCGTTAATCATAAGTTTGAGATAAATATCAAAGTTCTCCATATTAGTAAAGTCAGAGGCAAGGAATTCAGGGGTAAATACCTGTTGTAAATATCGAGCATCATCGTGACCCACTCGAAAGGAAATAAGTGTTCCGACATTACCCAAAACTGCATTGCGAATAGTGACATCTAATTGATGCAGGTATTGATGAGCCAAGACCAGCGATACTTTAAACTTTCTCAGCTCCGAGAGCATTGAAGCAATTGACTCGGTAGTGTAGTTTTGAAACTCATCAAGAAAAAGAGCAATGGGTTTTCGTTGATGCTCTGGAGTATCAATACGAGAAAAGGAAGCATTCATAATAGAGTTTAATAAAAGGGAACCGATAATATGTGAAGTATCAAGACCGAGATTTCCTTTATTAAGATTCACCAGAATTATCTTACGATTATCTATGGCGTATCTAATTGAAATTTCTTTTCTGTTTTGAATCAGAAAACGTTTAATGGCTGGATGTACTAGAAAAGCACCAATCTTATTTAAAATAGGAACAAGGTCATTTTTGGTATATTTTTCAAATTCGTTTTCCCAAAAATTGCGTACATCTTCATTAACAATGTTTTTCATACAACTAGTCCTATAAGATTGGCTATGAATAATGCGAGGGATGTCGGTAAAATTTGCAGACTCTTGATCCAGGAGTGTTAAAAGAATATACCTTAGAATATGTTCTAGCTTTACTCCCCAGGCTCCTTTCCATAATTTTTTGAATGTATCTAATATTCCTGAGGCAACGAGGGATCTTTTTTCATAGGTTACTTTTTTAAGTGGGTTGTATCGATACTCCATATTCGGATTGGGAATATCAAGATAGAGTAGGTCTTTTGTTCTATGAAGCGGAATATATTTTAGAATTGTAGTAATAAGGTCACCGTGTACATCAAAAACACAGACTCCTCGTCCGTGTATAATATCTTGAAGAATTAAAGTAGTGAGTAAATTAGTTTTTCCAACGCCTGTTTTTCCAAGAATATAAGTATGTAGCAATCGATCCTGTTGATAGATACCAAAGAGTTTTCCTTCTTCTCGAAAGTTCGTTTTTGCAAAATAACTTACCTTCTTGTTTTTATAATATCGGTTCATAGCCTTCGTAAGTATGAATGATATCTACACAAGCAAAAGACCCAATGATGAACAGCCCTACATCACCCCGTCTTTTTTAGTTTTTTTGAAAAGGTAAAATCCTACTGTTATGAATACAGAAATTAAACAACAACACATTACTCATTTTATTAAAAGCATCTGCAAGGGAAAAAACAAAGAAGAATTAAAACAAGCGGAAGCAAATTATTTACGTTTTATTCAGCTTGCCCAGAGGATAAGTGATCGATTATCGGAACAGACAAAAAACAGTAATCCTTGACTCTAAGTACCTACTTCAATTACACTTAAAGTATGTAAAAACATTATTAGCCTCAATTTAAAAAAAGTAGTATGAAAAAAGTATATGGATACATTCGTGTATCAACAAAAAGACAAGGAGAAGGAGTTTCTCTTGAAGTGCAAGAAGATGATATCAAAAGATATGCAAAAAGAAAAAACCTAAAAATTATTGCTTGGGTAAAAGAAAAGAAATCAGCATCAAAAGGAATTCGTCCAAAATTCTCAAAAATGATTCAAGATATTTATCAAGAAAAAGCAGATGGTTTTATCGCACATAAAATCGATAGAATGATGAGAAACAGAGGCGATTGGGCGATGATTAATGATTTAATTGATTCTGGTCGTGTAATTCATTCCGTAAATGGAACTGAATTAGATAATGCCAATGGACGTTTTATGGGTGATATTGAAGCAGCAGTTGCTACAAGATACTCAAGTAACTTATCAGAAGAAGCAAAAAAAGGATTATACGGAAGGTTAAAACAGGGAATATACCCTTGGGGAGCTCCTGTGGGTTATGATAATACAGGAAAAGGAAACTTAAAAAAAGTGAACCCAATCCAGAGCGAATTAATAAAACAACTTTTCGATTTATATGTCTCAGAAAACTATAATGTGAGAACGTTATCTGTTGAAATGGAAAAAAGAGGGCTCAGAAATAAAAACGGTAACCGAGTCTGTAAAAATGGGATTACCACCATCTTAAAAAACCCTTTCTATATTGGATTAATGAAGGTTAAGGGAAAAACCTATAAAGGAAATCATAAAACAATAATTGACCCCCGCATATTTAAGCAAGTAAAAATGATTCTTGAAGGAAGAAAGTCTAGCAAAGGACTCAAACATCATTATTTGTTTAGAAAACTAGTCCGCTGTGAAAACTGTCGCTACATTATGTCAGGTGAAAAACAAAAGGGGCATGTATATTATAGGTGTCAGACAAAAGGCTGTCCCACAAAAAGTATTCGAGAAGATTTAATTCAGGGCTATGTAAAAAATATCCTAAAAACACTTTCCTTATCAAATAAAGAATCAATGATTTTAAATAAAATACACGATCAAAAGAAAGCAGAAACGGATAGTGTAAATCTGCAAATTAAAAATAATTATTCCCTGCAGATACATAAATTAGAAAAGAAAGAACAAAAATTATTAGATATATATCTTGAGGATGGAATTAGTAAAAATCAATATGAAAAACAGCGTTTAGACACCTTAATTAAATTACAGGAATTAAAAGCACTCTCTGACGATATTCCTGAGTCAAAAAATGAAGTTTTTGAAAAAATTAATAAATTCCTCGAACTTTGTAAATCGCCTATAAATACATACTTATCTGGGATTCAAGAGGAAAAACGAGAAATGCTTGAAATCATCACCTCGAACCTTACTATTGACCGTAGAAAGGTAAGTTTTTCAATGGTTTCTCCCTTTGGAGAACTCGCAAATCGAGATGTTTTCTTATCGTGTCCACATAGTCGGGACACTGGTCGAACACTGTATGGTAAAATTGTCTATTTAAACAATAATACATCCTCAGTGATACCAAAGGCATTAAACGACCAGCAACTAGAGAAATTCTATCAGTTCCTTATGAACTATGCAACAACATTATCAAAAATAAATAAGTTTTAAGACGCCTATGAATTATAAGCAAACAACACAAATCCCTAATGTGGTTTTTGATAAACACCTAAACAATCTAAGCTTTTCAGAATTAAAAATACTCCTCTATATTCTACGTCAAACATACGGTTGGATAAGCAAAAATGGAAAACGAAAAAAAAGAGACAGAATCACTCACGGACAATTTGAAACCAAAACAGGACTCTCTAGAAGAATTATCTCAAGTACCATTCAATCCCTTATTATCAAACAACTCATCACCGTAAGTGATTACAAAGGAACACTATTACATTATCCTAGTGAGCGTAAAGGTAAGGTAGGCATCTATTACGCACCTAACTTACAAACCTATGCAGATAATGACATCAAGGTAGGCAAAAAGAAGCATCAACCTATGCAAAATAGGGTATATAACAAAACTAATAGAACAAAACTAAAAAGACAAAAGGAGCTTTCAAATAACAAAAGAAAATCAGACTGGCAGCGTATGCAAGAAATATTACAATCGAGAATTTAAATTATCTTAAAATAGTTCAAGTGCTTAAAGCCTTTATCTAAAATAAAGGCAGATTCACCATTGAGATTTTTTTTGAGTACCTATTTTTTCATACACCATCATTATTGATTTATCTACATTTTTTTTATAAACATCGGCAGGTCAATAAAATCATTTAACTATCCAATACAAAATATAACGATTCATTTCATCTACTAAAAGTTTATCGTATCAATTGATTTTGAAATCCCAACCAAAAATTAAGAATAAAAGGGAATGAAACAAAATACGGGTCAAACCAAGATATACACATCTTCTTCACAAAACAGGGTATGACCGCGAAAAAAATTGTCCATATGGACAATTTTACAGGTCAAGATTGGGTCTTTTTTATTAGAGCATTGTTATTTAAAATGAAAGGAGCGGTGAGAGAATAACCCTCACCGCTACCATTCACTATGAAAAATAACATACATTTATTAAAGCAGAGTCGCACCGATGCAGATGTCAGGCAACAGGATGTAGCCTTTTTGCTTAACATTGATTCGGGCAATCTCGCTCGTTACGAGAATGAAAAACGATCTCCCACTCCAGAGGTGTTGCTATCGTATCATATCCTCTTCGGCATTCCCATTTCGGAACTCTTAAACCCTTTACATCAGGAAATAACTGAGAACCTTATTTTGAGAAGTAAATTACTTCCTGCTCAGCCAACGGCTAAGCAAACACCGAAGAGTAAACATAGTATAGCATACTTGCAAGCAGTTGTCAATGACTTAACCAACATCAAAACCTATGACCTCTAAAGCGCAAAAATCAAAGCGAAAACAAATGATACTTTCTCTCTATCCCAATTCATTAGGATTTGGCTATGCGGTGATGGATAATGCGCTAAGTGTCTTGAATTCTCAAGTGGTACAAGTCAAACCTATTTCAAATAGCCACGCACTAGGTCGAATCAAAGAAATTATTGATTATTATGAGCCGAAAATAATCATCATTGAAGATTATAACGGAATTGGTTCTCGTAAATCAAAGCGTATCGAAAAAATGATTGATGCTATAGCTCGGTATGCATTAAAGAAGAACTTGAAAACCCACAAATATTCCCGAGCTGATATTCGTTTTGTGTTTAGTAATTTTAATGCACATACCAAATATGAAATAGCTTGCGTGATTGCAGAAAATATTAAAGCGATGGAATACAAACTAATGAAGCCCAGAAAAACAAGTGAATCAGAGAAATATATGGCTGGAGCTTTTGATGCTGTATCGCTTGGGATTACACATTTCTATATGATGGATTAAAAACACCTCTAGGGTGTTTTTTAATTTTTAGACACTCTTACTCTTGTAAATCTATCTTATTAAAATTACTCTCAAGTAGTATTATAAATATTGACAATTGTTCACAAATGAAAATGTTCGATGAAGAAGAATCATATATCTGGGATTTTTGATGCTATTACGATTTTCCTGATTCACTTTTATTTAAATGAGTAGTTATTAATAAAACACTTACAATGTTTATTAGTCATTTACAGTTGCCTAAAACAATGTTATGATTTTTAAGAATATAAAACTTAATTATTATGACAAAAAAGCAACCAAAGTTT
>NVUT01000044.1 GCA_002733185.1 Flavobacterium sp.
TTTGAAATGATGATAATTTCCTTCTTATTTATACTCATTACAAATAAATTTTAATTGTATTTTTACATTTTATATTTAAACTGAAACAAAAAGAAAAAAGAAAAAAAATGAAAAGAATTATTCTCCCAATTATTCTACTTCTTCTTAGTATTATTTATTATTTCAGTTTTAATTATGTCTATACAACAGCGGTTAATGAAATTTTAACTCAGCAAGTTGAAAATTCAAAGGTTCAAGCGAGTCTTATTTCAAACTTATTATATGAGCGATTAAATTCAGGCATTCCAGAGAAACAAGTTAGAGAAGAACTTCAGAAAAGTCTTGAAAATATGTCCACCGAAAATAGTTTCGTTTGTATGTTTGATGGAAAAGGAAAAGAAATTTGTCATCCCGATATTAGAAAAATTGGTGTCACTCTTACTGAAAATAATTCTACAATAAAATCTATTTCAAATCTAGAAACTGAACTAAATTTTAAAAAAGCAATATTAGAAAGAAAAGAAGCCGGTGGATTAAGAACCTTAAAAAGTTATACTGAAATCGTTTATTTAAGCCCTGTTAAAAATATGGATTGGGTAGTTGCTTCACATTCTAACATCCTTAATTTTCAATCTACTTTTGATAATCTAAAAGAAAAACTTGCACTTATTTTTATAGTTGTTTGGTTGAGTAGCTCTTTATTAATTTACTTTTTTCTTCAATACATCAACTCAAAAAATCTAAAGAGAATTTCTGAAATCAATAGAAATACAGGAAATCAATATTTTAATGATCTGAAAGAAATTAAAAACAAAATAACTAGTACCGCTTTAAAATCAAACCCATCGGAAACCAAACGAATATTGGCAGATCGCGGAAATAAATTAACTCCAGTTTATTTTGAAAACATTGCATTTGTTTATACTCAAAATAAAATTACTTACATCGTTGAACAAGATCATAAAACATCTACTATAAATATTTCTTTAGATGATTTATATGTTATGTTGGATAATTCGCAATTTTACAGAGCTTCTAGACAAGTGATTGTTTCTGCTAAAGCAATAGATAAAATTGAGAAATATGGTGCTACTCAGTTAAAAGTATTTACCAAACCTATTGCTCCAATAGATATTACCATAAGTAAAGCTAAGATTACTGAATTTAAAAAATGGTTGGGACAAAATTGATTAATATTCAATATCAATATTATTAAACCAAACTTTAAAAGTTCCTTCTTTTCCTTTATGAAATGTTGATATTTTAATATCATTAAACGATTTTGTTTGTTCCCATGTTGTGGTTTTAGTTGGAATTTTGCTACCTCCTTTTCTATAAACCCATTCTAATATTTCGTGCCTTTTATTTAAATAAAATTCATAAGTATCATTTGGAGAAGACCCCTCTTTACTAATATAATTGATGATTAACTTTGTGGAGCACACATTATTTATAGGAGATTTTACATTTTCAAGAATCCTAAAGTCATAATTATCTTTATCCCAAACCAAATAATAAGGAAATAATAACCAATAACAATCGTTAACAAATTTCTTGTCTAAAGATTCTTGAACTTCTCCTATAGCATTATTATGTATAAATGTTGAAGATTTTGCATCATTTAAAAAAACAACCTGATTAGATTTTGGAGACCATTTCCATTTTCTTTTAATGTGCTTTCCTTTTTTAGTTACATGGAAAGTAAATTCAATACTCTTGGCTTTTTCAAATTGTTGAATTCCATAATAATGAGCTATTTCTTCTGGTAGACTTTTATCTTTTTGAGAACTTCCAAAAAATAATAAAGAAGATGTAAAAAAGATGCTAATGAATATTTTCATATTAGATTGTTTATTTCAGTAAATATTGAAATATCAATTATCTATAAAAACTATTTTCTTCTGAAGAGACTAAAAAACAACTTTAAACAACTATAAAATGGATTGAAATAGTGTGGGTATATTTCAAAGTTACACTGTCACTGTTAAAATTTATAAGATCTATTTACTCAAATACATTTTTCTACGTGAGTATAAGTTATAAAATTCATCGTCTTTTAGACTATCGATAAATAAGATACTTTCTCCAGTACTTTTCATTTCTGGTCCTAATTGCTTATTTACATTCGGGAATTTATCAAAACTGAAAACTGGCTGCTTGATTGCGTAGCCTTCTAACTGAGGATTAAAATCAAAATCGGTTACCTTATTATGTCCCAACATTACTTTGGTTGCATAATTTACATACGGTTCGCCATAAGCTTTTGATATAAACGGTACGGTACGTGAAGCTCTAGGATTTGCTTCAATAATATATACCGTATCATTCTTAATAGCAAACTGAATATTTATCAATCCAACAGTATTTAACGCCAAAGCAATATTCTTAGTATGATCTTTAATCTGTTGCATTACAAACTCCCCTAAATTAAAAGGAGGTAATGTTGCATTCGAATCTCCAGAATGCACACCACAAGGCTCAATATGTTCCATTATTCCAATTATATACACATTTTCTCCATCGCAAATGGCATCTGCTTCTGCTTCAATTGCACCGTCTAAATAATGATCTAATAGTAATTTGTTATTTGGCATTTTCCGAAGAATATCAACAACATGTTCTTCCAATTCCTTTTTATTAATCACAATTTTCATTCCCTGACCACCTAAAACATAAGAAGGTCTAATTAATAATGGGAAATCTAGAACATCTGCTAATTTTAGAGCTTCCTCAGCAGTTTCAGCTACTCCAAATTCTGGATAAGGAATATTAATATTTTTCAGAATGGTAGAAAAACTACCTCTGTCTTCTGCTAAATCTAATGCTTCAAAACTGGTTCCTAAGATTTTGATTCCGTAACGTTCTAATTTTTCAGCTAATTTCAAAGCAGTTTGTCCACCTAATTGAACAATAACTCCTTCTGGTTTTTCATGCTGAATAATATCGTAAATATGTTCCCAGAAAACAGGCTCAAAATATAACTTATCTGCAACATCAAAATCGGTGGAAACGGTTTCAGGATTACAGTTAATCATGATGGTTTCATAACCTAGCTCAGCCGCAGCTAATATTCCATGAACACAACAATAATCAAATTCTATCCCTTGACCAATTCTATTTGGTCCTGAACCTAAAACTATGACTTTCTTTTTATCGGTAACAATGCTGTCGTTTACAGAAATACGATTTCCATCGGCAGTTTCCATTTCATTTTCAAAAGTGGAATAATAATAGGGTGTTTCTGCTTTAAATTCCGCAGCACAAGTATCTACCAATTTAAAAATTCGTTTTACTTTTAATTCCTCCCTTTTTTTATACACCATACTTTCCACACAGCCCAACATATGTGCTATCTGACGATCGCCATAGCCTTTTTGTTTTGCTTCTAATAATAAATCACGTGGTAACGTATCAATAGTATATTTTGTAATTTCTTTCTGAAGGTAATGTAACTCCTCATATTGTTTCAAGAACCACATATCTATTTTTGTAATCTCATGAATACGACTTAGTGGAATCCCCATCTGAATCGCATCGTAAATTACAAACACTCGATCCCAACTAGCAAAGGTTAATTTTTCGATTACCTGGTCATAATCTTTATACCCTTTTCCATCAGCACCAATTCCATTACGTTTAATTTCAAGTGATTGTGTTGCTTTGTGTAATGCTTCTTGGAACGAACGTCCAATTCCCATTACTTCTCCAACAGACTTCATTTGCAATCCTAAAGTTCTGTCTGATCCTTCAAATTTATCAAAATTCCAACGTGGTATTTTTACAATAACATAATCTAAAGTCGGTTCAAATAAAGCTGAAGTAGATTTTGTAATCTGATTATTTAATTCATCGAGATTATAACCTATCGCCAATTTTGTAGCAATTTTAGCAATCGGATAACCCGTTGCTTTTGAAGCCAAGGCTGAAGAACGCGAAACACGAGGATTGATTTCAATGGCAATAATATCTTCTTTTTCATCAGGACTAACAGCAAATTGTACATTACAACCACCTGCAAAATCGCCAATACTACGCATCATATGTATAGCCATATCACGCATTCGTTGATAGCACGTGTCACTTAAGGTCATTGCAGGAGCAACCGTAATTGAATCCCCTGTATGAATTCCAATAGGATCCATATTTTCTATAGAACAAATAATGACAACATTATCATTTGCATCTCTAAGTAGCTCTAATTCAAACTCTTTCCAGCCAATTAAAGCTTTATCAATCATTACTTCATGAATAGGAGAAATTTCCAAACCTCGAGTAAGCAACTCATCAAAATCTTCTTCTTTATGGACAAAAGAAGCACCCGCACCACCCAAAGTATAAGAGGCTCTAATTATCAAAGGAAAACCAAATTCTTGAGCAATTTCTTTACCTTTTAAGAAAGAATTTGCAGTAGCTTGAGGAGCCATAGGAATTTCTATTTTAAGCATCAATTCTCTAAACTGCTCTCTATCTTCAGTAACATTAATGGCAGCAATATCTACTCCGATCATTTCAATATTAAAATCTTTCCAAATCCCTTTATCATCTGCTTCAATACAAAGG
This sequence comes from Flavobacterium sp., assembly GCA_002733185.1. Taxonomy (GTDB): domain Bacteria; phylum Bacteroidota; class Bacteroidia; order Flavobacteriales; family Flavobacteriaceae; genus Marifrigoribacter. The sequence goes on from NVUT01000044.1 coordinate 4,540, forward strand.
TTTAAAGCGGTTTGCCCTCCCATTGTTGGTAAAACAGCATCGATATTCGGATGGTCTTTTAATATTTTAATAATTGATTTTGTAGTTAATGGAAGCAAATAAACATGATCAGCCATCGAAGGGTCTGTCATAATAGTTGCTGGGTTCGAATTGATTAAAACGGTTTCAATTCCGTCTTCACGTAAAGAACGTAACGATTGTGAACCTGCATAATCAAATTCACAGGCTTGACCAATTACAATAGGTCCTGAGCCAATAAGAAGGATTGAAGAAAGGTTACTGTTTTTAGGCATAATAAAAAATCTTTTTTCAGTGGGTTAAATTACGATACAAAAGGGTATAAAAAAAAGGTGTTGCTCTAAGAACAACACCTTTTTATATAAATTTATCAACATTATTTTTTGTGACGAGTTTCAGATGAAACAGAAATTTTCTTTCTGCCTTTCGCTCTACGTGCCGCTAGCACTTTTCTACCACTTACAGATGCCATACGCTCTCTGAATCCGTGTTTGTTTCTTCTTTTTCTTTTTGAAGGCTGAAATGTTCTTTTTGGCATGTCTTATCTTTTTATAATCTGAATAGTAATCTCTTATTTAGTATTGAAACTATATGCCTCAAAACCGAGTGCAAAGATACAATCATTTTTTACTTACACAAACCAAAATAATAAATTATTTCGAATAGTTTTTTATACCTTTGGTGTCTATGTAAAATGTAACATTTGTCTAATACTAAAAATAATTTTGTTTAAATTTAATTAATGAATTCACAAAAACTATACATTAATAAAGTACTACCTTATATAAATAAATTTAAAAAATGTGAAATCTACAGCTATGAAATTAAAAATATTGAGCAAGAATTAGCAGAGTCTTTCAATAAAAAAAACATTCACGAGGCACTAGACATCCCTGATTTTAAAGATGTAAAAGACACTAAAATATTACCCAAAATTATCAATATTGCAATAAAAAAACTAAAACTATCTGAAACAATAGAATTTATTAGACTAGGCAATAAAAAAATCATCCGCATGGATAACAAAAATTATCAGCTAGTTGTTTTTTGTATGGGAGAAGTCCCAAAAATATGTTATACTGAAAAAAATATTATTTTCTTTTTGTATCAACCTGGTTTTAATAAAATCTACTATTGTGGTAAATTATTTTTAAAAAAAGAAGAACTTACAACTACATCTCATGATTTTACAAATTTTGAAGTTTTAGAAATATGTTAGAAATTAACACTAAAAATTTAAAAGATCTTTCTTTTATCGACCTATTTGCTGGTATAGGAGGATTTCATTATGCATTAAGCTCATTTGGAGCAAATTGTGTTTATGCTTCTGAAATAGATAGTAAAGCTTCTGAAACATATCTAAAAAACCACAGTTTAAAACCATTTGGAGATATTACAAAAATAAAAGAAGAAGACATTCCTAAGCATGATATTTTATGTGGTGGATTTCCTTGCCAAGCATTTTCTATTTCTGGAAAGCAAAAAGGATTTGAAGACACCAGAGGCACCTTGTTTTTTGATATTGCCCGAATTGTTAATTATCATAAACCCAAAGTGATATTCTTAGAAAATGTTAAAAATTTTTTAAAACATAATGCTGGAAAAACTTTACAGACAGTAATTAAGACACTCGAAGATTTAAATTATAAAGTTTACTACAAAATTTTAAATACTAGTGATTTTGGGTTACCTCAAAATAGGCAACGAATCTATATTGTAGCATTTAATAATAACCATTACAATAATATTAGTTTTAATTTTCCTAACATTAAACTTATCTCATCTCTTGAAGATATACTAGAAAACAATCCTCCAGATGGAAGGATTATAAAAAGAGATGATATTCATTATTATAAAGATTTTACCCCTTCAAAAAATATTTTTGGTGAAATCGAGCTACCAAATAAGCCTATTCAAATCGGAAAAGTCAATAAAGGCGGTCAAGGAGAAAGAATTTACCATACAAAAGGCCACGCTATAACCCTATCTGCTTATGGTGGTGGAATTGGATCTAAAACTGGCCTATATAAAACAGGAAGCGTAGTAAGAAAGTTATCTCCAAGAGAATGTGCAAGAATTCAAGGATTCCCAGAAAACTTTATTTTACCCAAAAGTATTACAGAAGCCCAAAAACAATTTGGAAATAGCGTGTCAATTAACACTTTGCAATTTATTGTAAATGAAATCTCAAAAACAATATTAAATAATGACAAACAAACAGGAATTAGGCTCTCAAACAGCAAAGAATGGATTCAAAAACGAAAAAGACATAGTTCAGAAGTTTAATAATTGGAAGAATGATAACGAAGCACAACACTGGTTGGGTTTAATGGAATATAGCCTTAATGAAATTGAATATGTGAAAGCTATAATCTTATCTGGTTACAAGGCAGATATTCAAGTGCAAATTACTATTAAATTAAAAGAAGCAATTGATGCAGAAAATATTCAAGTAAAGTTAGTAAGTAATTCTAAAGGATTTAATCAAATTGATAAAAGATGGATTGATAAATATACTGAAATGTGGCAAATCCCAAATAATATTTCAAATCTATTAAAACAATATACTGGCGAAGTGTTGCCGTTAATATCAAATCCAAAAGACAAAAGACGTACTTTTGCAAATGAATTTAGTTCTGAAAACCAAAAATCAATTTTAAATTGGTTAATTAATAATAAAACACTAATTATTAGTGACCTATTAAAAGGAAGAGGTAAATTTTCTGCAGAATGGATGTTAGTAGCTCAAAAAGCAGATAACTCGGCTAGATGGGTTTTAAAGCCAATGAATTATTGCTTAAATTTTTTTGGGAATGGTGAAATTGAAATAACAAAACGAGGAAACTTTAAAATAGGAAAAATAACAATGCAAAGAAAAGGTGGTGATGGAGGTAGAAAAACTGCACAGATGCTTCAATTTAAAATTAATCCAGCAGAATTATTTATTGATTAAATAACTAAATTTACCTTTCTTTGCAAAAAACATTTAATGTTCAATAAAAATATAAAATTAGTTTTAACAGCATTAATAATAGCTGTAGCCGTTTGGCAATTTGTTGAAGGAAATATAGGAAATGGAATTATGTACATTCTACTTTCATCTATGTTTGTATTTCTATATTTTAAAAATGAAATCATTCTTTTAGCCTTTCTGCAATTACGAAAAGAGAATTTTCCAGGAGCAAAAAAATGGTTGGACAAAATTAAAAACCCTGAAGCTTCCTTGGTAAAAAAACAAGAAGGTTATTATAATTATCTAAATGGATTAATGGTTTCTCAAACCAATATGAATGAAGCTGAAAAATATTTTAAAAAAGCGGTAAGCTTAGGATTATCAATGGATACCGATATGGCAATGGCTAAATTGAATTTGGCTGGAATCGCCATGTCTAAAAACCGTAAAAGAGAAGCACAAACCCTTTTAACGGAAGCAAAAAATTTAGATAAACATAGTATGTTAGCCGATCAGATTAAAATGATGAAAGACCAAATGAAAAAAGCTGGACAACCAAGACAACAGTTTGGCAAGGCTGCAAGTCGTGGTAGTGGTCGTCGTTTTTAATAATATAATTTCCTATTATACGCAACGGATTTAGTTTTTCACATTACATTAATTCGTAATTTATTGTAGTTCATCGAATATATTTTTTTTTCACAAAAAACTCTTTTACCTTTATAGTCAGTTATTTAACTATTGCCTATGGGTAGAAAACTACTTTATCTATTCTTATTAATTTCTTTTTCAGCGCTAACACAAGACTTAGAGCCTAGAAATCTATTTTCTAAAGTTATTGGCGATAACATAAAAACCTATAGAGCAAAATCTCAAGAAGCTTTTACAGACCATAATTTTGAACAGGCTGAATTTTTATTTGATTCATTAATAAACAATATCGTTAACGGCAGTTATTTAGATAATTTTAAAGTTAGAAAATTATCAGGAAGAAAAATAGAATTGTACGACTTTGACAAGCCAGTATTTTTAATGACTTATGCTTCGTGGTGTACTCCTGGTTCTGGGGAAATTCCAGCATTAAATGAAATTGCAAAAAAATACCATAAGGAAATCGATTTTGTAATTCTATTTTGGGATGAAAAAAATAAAGTAAAAAAAGCAACTAAGGATTATAATAAGCACATTACAATTGTATATGTTGATGAAAAGGAAAACACCAACGATCATATTGTTGAAACTATGAAACACAGCTTGGGATTTCCAACTTCATTTTTTATTGATGAAAATAAGAAAATTGTAGATGTTAGACGAGGAGTTTTGCACCATTATAATGAAGAGTTTGAAATTTCATTTGAGCTGAATTACAGTTCATTTTTAAACGGAATTTCATTATTAAAGAACATGAATACTGATAAAAAGGAATTAAGTTCTAAAAATAAATAATAAAATTACTTTCCAAAAAACATTTTAAAAGCAGCTATTAAAAGTATCACTCCAAATATTTTTTTAAGCATATCTTGGTTAATGGAAATTGCTAACTTAGAACCAAAATAACCACCTACCACAAAACCAATTGCTATAATTAAAGCAAATTTCCAATTGACATACCCCTCGGAATAGTAATTATAGGCTGCTAAAAAAGTAACTGGAACAGCAAGTACAGCAAGACTTGTCCCTTGTGCTGCATGTTGTGAATATCCTAAAACAACCACCAATAAGAGAATCATTATTACACCTCCTCCTACTCCAATTAACCCACTAAGTATTCCTGCCAAAACTCCAATAATTAATAAGGACACAATAATTGTTGCACTCATCTTCATTTGATAGTTTTATAATATCCTTCTTCTGGTATTTCAATATAATATTCTTTTCCTGAAGAGTTTTTTAAATAATTATCTCGCAACCAAGGGTTGTGAATTTTTAAAATTTTATAATTAATACCATGTTTTATAGCAAAAGTAGCAAAATCTGTAACTGCTGTATCTACCTTCACTTTGTAAGTTGGTATCGTTTCATATAAATCGGATTCTCTAAAGTTAAATCCGTATTTCTGAGGATTGGACATTATTTCTTTAAAAGCTAAAATTCTAAAAACATATCGACTTGTTTCACTATTTAACAGTAAATCATAATAACTATTTGAAGCTTGTTGTCTCGTTTGTTGTTTAGCAATTCCTCCTCTGCCTGCATTATATGCAGCTGCGGCCAATGTCCAACTTCCAAATTTTTTCTTTGCGCTTATTAAGTACTCCGCAGCAACCCTTGTAGCAATTTCTAAATTATAGCGCTCATCAACATAACTATTTATTTCTAGACCATATTCTTTTCCTGTTCCTTTCATGAAATGCCAAAACCCAGCCGCTCCAGCTGGAGAACGATTGTTCATCAATCCACTTTCAGCAACCACTAAATATTTAAAATCATCAGGAAGTCCATATTTTTTTAATAAAGGTTCGATGATTGGAAAGTATTTATGAGCACGTTTAAACAATAATAACCCGTTGGATTGCCAGTAAGTATTTACCAATAATTCACGATCCATTCGCTCTCTAATATCAGGGTTATCCAAAGGAACTGGTTCACCAGCAAAGTCCATTTTCTCTGGAATAGGTAAAGCATAAATATTATAATCATTTATCATTTTACGCTCAACGATAGCATCTGTCGGTGCTTCTTGAACTGCATTTATAAATAAAGCACCTGCTCCAAAGAGGAGGATTCCAAATAAAATTTTTGTTGTAAGTTTCATAGCTTCAGAAATATTATAGATTAATACGAACCTAAAAGGCGGGGATTTCCTTGGGATAAATTCAATTATATTATTGAATAAAGATATTAAAAAATGAATAGGAATTTCTATCTTTTACGTTAATCATTTACAATTTATCAAAAACTTTTTAACGAAAATAATATTACAGTTTTTCAGAATCAATTGAAGTTTCCCTTTCAATGTCAAGTGTTATTTCATTGAAATTTTCGGAAGCTTTTACCATTAATGTGGAACCAATTGCTTCAAATAATTGATTGGTTTTTGTAACAAATTGTGCTTGTTTTTTAATATTAAAATTAGGAATCCCTAATACTATTAGGTCGGTATTTGCAGAATGTTTTCTAATTAATTCATAAAAAGGAATTTGTTCTACTGCATTATAAATTATTTTAGTTTCAACTTTAACACGAATATCTTCTACTAAATTGAGAATATTATTTTCGATAATCGTACTATCAATATTACTATTATTTACAAATAAAACACGAATAGTTGTCTTTGACCATTTGGGAGATTGAATAATAAAACGAGCAATATTTAACATCATTTCGGCATTCTTACTATCGGTTTCTCGCCACCATAAATCGATAGTTTGGTAATTCCCGAATTTCTTTTTTCTGTCAAAATCTAAATACAGTAAATTATAATCTAAATACAAAAGCTTCTGTGTCATTATGGAGTATTCTTCAGAATTCTCCAAACCCTTTGGCCATCCCATCATAATGGTATTTGGATCTACTCCCGAAAAGCCAAAAATGGAAGCAATATCTTCAATTCCTTTATAAATATTATTCACTTTTATCTGACGTGCAAAAACACCAATTTTTTCAAAATATTCTTCTTTTACAATCTGATTCGATTTTGGTAAAGGTGTGGAACTATCTCTGTCTAAAATTAATTTAAAATTAGTAACAATTCCTGCTCTTCCAGCTAATGTTTTTCCTAATTCAACCAAATATTCACGATGTTCACTTTCACCGCTAAAAAGAATAATATTTGGGTTCCATTGGTTGCTAGTTTCGGTTGGTTTTGATTCTATTTTCTGCAAACCATTAGCAACAATTTTTTTCCAAACACTTAACCAAACATCACCCGTCATTAAAACTATCTGTTTGTGTTGTAGCCAAATATAAATTCCTAAAATAATTGCAATTGAAGCAAACATTGCTAACGCATCTAGTTTAAACATTACTCCAAAGCAAGCCATAAAACCCAAAAGTCCAATCCATCGTTTTATTTTAAAAGTGGGTTGAAAATCAGGATTTGCCCAGCTTTCAAGAAAAAAAGAAAGGTTGATAAAACCATAAGCCGATAAATAAAACATAGAAACAATACGAGCAATAACGTCTAATTCTCCAATTAAAACTCCTAATTGAGCAATCACAAAAACCATTAATAAAGCATTTACAGGTTCGTTGTTTTCCCCTTTTCCTTTTCCAAAAAATTTAGGCGTAATCTTATCTATCGACATGGCTTGTAATATTCTTGGACCACCTAGAATTCCACCCAAAGCAGAAGAAAGTGTTGCTCCCCAAATTCCAGCAACAACGGCTGGAGCAAAAAGAGCGATTTTCATTAAAATATTATAATCTGATTTTAAAACTTCAGCGTCAATTTTATAATATAAAAAAACTGCTAAGACTATATAAACTATAAACCCAACAGCAATAGCAGCAATCGTCCCATTGGGAATTGCTTTTTTAGGATTGTCCAAGTCGCCACTCATAGCAATCCCTGCTGTAAAACCAGTAACTGCCGGGAAGAAAACAGCAAATAACACTTCCATAGGAATGATTCTTGGTTGAGCGACTATATCTACAACTTCAGGAATAGTTTCTGATGTTCCTATAAATATAGAAAACAACGAAACAACAATGGCAATTAAAATAAAAAAYTGTGTTTTTAATGCAAACGAAGTACTAATTAATGCAATTGCGGTTAGTACTAACAAAGCAATTGAYCCTGAAATTCGCAAGCCATYTATATCGGTTTCAAAGCCTAAATAACTATTAAAACTTTCAGCAAAACCAATTAAATAAAGAGCGATAGAAAGTGCCGTTCCAACATACAAGGCAATCCCGATAGCACCACCAATAGGAATCCCCATGCTTCTAGAAAGAATATAATAAATTCCTCCAGGGCCTACTTTTTTATCTGTTGAAATAGAAGAAACACTCAACCCTGTAGAAACCGAAATMACATGAGCAAGAACKATTATCAAGATAGAACCCACTAGCCCAGCATTACCAACTACCCAGCCCATTCTAAGGTACATGATAACTCCCAAAATTGTTAGAATTGAAGGTGWAAATACTCCAGCAAAGGTTCCGAATTTCTTTTTTNCCTGACATATTTTATTAATAAGTCCCTTCTATAATTTTAGGTAAATTAGTGTTTAACCATTTATATTTTGTAATTAACATAATGTGGGTTCCATCAGGGACTACAATACATTTTTTAATTTTATTAATAGGAAACACCGTGTCTTTATCCCCGTGAATATGAACTATATTTTCAATTTCTTCCGATTGATTCCAACTTACCATTTGCTTGATTGCCCATTTTAAATAGTCGGTATTTTTTACGGAAAGATAATTTTGATACAACTCTAATTTATTTTTCGAATTAATTCCCAATCCATATTTTACCAAGCTTTTGGTGTTTTCTAAAAAACTTTTTGGAATTAAACGATACGCAGGAATCACTTTAAACACCTTCATTTTTCGAGGCATTTCTCTTTTGGATTTCACACTCGAAATGATAATTAATTTCTTCACTTTTAAAAAAGGATTCATTTCCTGAACCATTACTCCACCAAACGAAACTCCAATTAAAATTGGATTTGGTTCTTTTATTTCCGTTGCCATTCGCTTTGCGTAATCTTGAATAGATTCGTTTTTTTTAGGAATTAACCATTCGATAATGTGAACTTCATACCTATTTTTCGGTAATGAAATATGCTCGAATATTTCTTTCCCAGCAGCAAGTCCAGGCACAAAATAAATGTGAGTTTTAGCTTGATTCATATAGCTTTATCAAAAGAATAAGGGGTTAGCTCAATAATTATTCGTAAATTTACGCTTTAAAGGAAAATAATCCTAACAGTATTTTAATTTTGAATACAGTACCAAAACTACCATTAAAAAATAGAATGCAAATTCTTAGCTGATAATCGCAAATTAATTTAAATCAACTCCCTATGATTGAAGATGTAGAAATTACCGACAATGTATTTTTAAGACAATTTGAATTGGAAGTAGGCGACAATATGGCTCGCATAGAGTACGCATTACAAGATCGAAAAATTTTCCTAACCAAGTACGAAATGCCTGAAGACATGGAAGAACAAGGTTTTAGAGAAATTTTTATCAAAGCTGTATTTACTGAAGTAGAAGAGCGTAGAATCCACTTGGTTCCTACTAGTCCTGAAATTGCTGGTTTTCTTCGTAAAAATCGTAGAAAATATAAAAAGTTACTTCCTATTGGGATTAATATTTAGTTTCATTAATGTCCATGAAAGACAAAAGACCGCTCCGCTTTAAGACATAAGAAGGAAGACTACATTTAATTAACTGATAATAATTTTATTAAGATTTAAAATTCTTAATAAACACTCATTTACAATATTACTTTTTCATTTATTTTGTTTTGTTTCACTTACTATGCCAGATTAAAACTTGTGATTTTAGCGATCCCGAAAGTTGCTTAGCTAAATTTAAATCCAACGTTATGGCAGGAGTAGTAATATTAATGG
>NVUT01000045.1 GCA_002733185.1 Flavobacterium sp.
TAAATTAAACAACTCCTCATTATATTAATAATAAACAAGATACAAGTTTTTATACTTATCTAAAACTTATTAATAGATATTAAGATTACTTATCCCAATAATTATCGAGATTCTTATTTTTTTTGTATAAATTACAACAATGTCCCGATAGTTATCGGGATCAGTCAATTTAAACAGTAAACTGTAGATATACTTACGTTAGCGTTAATTAAGAAAAAATGAACAAGATAATCACTACTATAGGTATCCTTTTAATGGCTTTTTCCTCTTTTGGTCAAAATGTTGAAATTATAATAGATAATGGAAAATCTATTATTGATGAAAATTTGAATCTAATCATATGCAATGAAAATATTTCAGGATATGATTTAACAAATATTAATTCATTAAGTATTACTATTAATGGAAATACCTATATTTTCTCTAATATTCCAAACCAATTAGAATATGGAATAGCATATCAAGTAAGTTTAAATTTGCAACAATACGCCTTGTATTTTTCACAACTTCCATTAATAAATATTTATCCGTCACAACAGATTGTAGATGAACCAAAAGTTTTAGCAGATTTTATTTTATCTGATATTGCAAATTCTCTAGTTATAACATCATACTGTGGTATCGAATTTAGAGGTGGTTATTCTCAATCATTTCCAAAAAAAAGTTATGATATTGAATTATGGGAAGATCCTGATGGGAATGACAATAATAGTATTCCATTGTTAAATATGAGAAATGATGATGATTGGGTACTTTTATCAATGTACAATGAACCTTTGAGAATAAGAAATGTATTTAATCATAATCTTTGGACATCAATACATACACCATATTATTCTGCTCAAGAACCAAATGCCAAATCAGGAATTAATATCAAATATGTAGAAGTATCAGTAGATAATGAATATATGGGAGTTTATGCTCTTGGTGAGCAAGTAGATAAAAAACAATTAAAACTGAAGAAGTATAACGGCTCAATTAGGGGCGAATTATATAAAGGAATTAATTGGTGTGGAAATGTAACATTTACCGATTTACCTCCCTATGATAATAATAGCCGAATATGGTGCGGCTATGAACTGAAATACCCAAAGGCAAATGACATAACCGATTGGAGTAATTTATATGATTTTGTGGATTTTGTAATGAATTCTTCTGATATAGATTTTGTCAATAATATTAGCACAAATTTTAATTTGGAAAACGCCATTGATTATTTCATTTTTTTAAATTTACTTCGTGCAACAGACAATACCGGTAAAAATATATATTTAGCAAAATACAAAACTTTCGAACCTTATTTTTATGTTCCTTGGGATTTAGACGGAACTTATGGTATAATTTGGAATGGCAATCAAGAGAACATTTATGATGATATACTGAAAAACGGATTATATGATAGACTATTAAGTTCAGAAAACAATCTATTTAATCAACAAGCGTCAAATAGATGGTTTGAATTGCGAAATAACTCATTAGAGTACAATAATCTGATATCTAATTTTACAAACACATATAATTATCTTTTAACTAACGGCAATTATGAGCGTGAAGTTTTAAAATGGGGAATAAATTCAATAGATTTATCAAATTTAACCTACTCAATAGATTGGATTAATAATAGAATTAATTTTTTGGATATTTATTTTGGGTCAACGATATTATCAATTGAAGATATTGATTTTAATTCACATTCAATTTTAATATATCCTAATCCAGTTAATCAATCCTTTAAAATAAATTGTAAAAAGTGTACAGAGAATACACAATATTTTATGTATAATACACTAGGAGTTCTAGTAACAAAAGGAATAATTACAAGTGACAAAAATATTGATATAAATTCACTACCTGATGGTATGTATTTTTTTAGAATAGATAGTGGTGAAATAGTTAAAATAATAAAAAAACGCTAAATTAGGACGCATATACTTTATGCGATTAAAGTGCTGCATATGAGTGTTATAGAGATAAATAAATTAGCATTAAAATAAAAATTCGGAACTATAAAATCCCGTACTACAGATAGCCAAACCGTTGTTAAAGCGACTGACCCGTCCTGAAATATATATACACAAAACCACAAGTATATGTATAAAAATGATAGAGTAACCGATTAATTTATGATACTAACGACAATCTGAGGTCAGAAAAATTTGAGAAAATCATAAAGCATTGAATATCAACAATAAAATTTGGTGTTAGTCTTAATTCAACAACTGAATGAGTATTCTTAAAATTTTCATTCTTCATGTTTGAGTATGGGATTAAATTGATAAGACTAAAAGTAATATTAAATACCTAATTTAGCTTTTACGGCTTCAAAGATATTTTCTCCTTTATCAAATACAATAAGTCCTTTTCCTGGAGATGAATCAAATACATAAATGATTCCTCTTTCAGCTGCAACGTCTTTAATAGCATTTTGAGCTTTTTCTTCGATGGGCCTGTACAGATCAAATTGTTTTTTCTGTAACTCTTGTTGAGCTCCTTGTGCAAATAATTCTAATTTTCTCTTCATTTCTTCAACTTCAAGAGCACGTTTTTGATTTTCAGAATCTGTTTGTGTAGCAGCTTCTTGGTCATATTTTTGCAATTTTGCCTGTAGTGCATCTGTTTGCATTGCATAATCAGCATCATAAGCCATTGCTGCTTTTTTAACATCTTCTTCCATCTGTTTAGTTTGTGGCATAGCCGAGACCAACTCTTGTATATTGATATGTCCTAATTTTGATTGAGCTTGGGTTGCTGTAAACCCTAAAATTAGTACACTAACTAGTAATAGATTTTTAAATAGTTTCATTTTGTTTTAAAATTAATGTTAATTATTGTTTTATTTCTCTTGCGCTTTTTTATTTTTTCAATTTCTTCTGAAATTTTTATAGCATTAAAAAAACTTAATACCTACAAAAAACCCTTCCTATTCTGGATACTCAATACGCAGATGATACATATTATTTAGTTTCTTTTTTAAGACTTTTTTAATTTTTTGAATTTCTTTAAAGGTAATATTCGCATTTATAAATTGTCCTTGATCCATCTGGCTATCAATTATTTTCTCAACAAATGCATCTAATTTTGAAGAGGTAGGTTCCTTCAAACTTTTACTAGCAGCCTCTACACTGTCAGCCATCATTAAAATTGCAGTTTCTTTTGAAAACGGTGTTGGGCCCGGATAACTAAAATCTGCTTTATTTGCTTCACCTATATTATCATTTTCTTTTGAATAGAAATAATACACCAAACTCGTTCCGTGGTGAGTTCTTATAAAATCGATAATTCTATCTGGCAATTTGTTCTTCTTCGCAATTTCTATTCCTTTAATTACATGACCAATAATTATTTGAGCACTTTCTTTAGGATCTAATTCATCATGTGAATTAATGGACGACACTTGGTTTTCAGTGAAATAAGTTGGATTCACCATTTTACCAATATCGTGATACAATGCTCCTACCCTTGTTAACATAGCATTTGCTCCAATTTCATTGGCAGCAGCTTCCGCTAAATTAGCTACATTTAAAGAATGATGAAACGTTCCTGGTGCCTTATTAGAAAGTTCTTTTAATAATTTTGAATTGGTATCACTCAGTTCTAATAAAGTAACATCAGACACCAAACCAAATATCTTTTCATAGATATAAATTAGAGGAAATGAAAATAAGGTTAACAAGCCACATAAAATAAAATAACCAAAATTCTCGATTTCTATTAATTCTATATTTCCTTCCTGAATAATAAAAAAAGCAAAATAACCCAAGATATATACAAAAGTAATTTGACCAACCGAAATAAATAAATTAGCTCTTTTATAAAGTTCGTTCACTGTTAAAATTGTTACCATACCCGCTATAATTTGAAGAAATAAAAACTCAAAACTATTGGGTACAATAAAGCCTAAAAGTAAAATTGTTAGTACATGAACAAACAAGCCTAAACGCGCATCAAAAAAGGTTTTTAATACCAATGGTAGAATACACAAGGGAGTTATATAAACCAATTTGGCATCGTATTTAACTACCAAAGTGGTAATAAATACCATAAAAATAATATTGAAAAATATAAAGGTAACTTTGGTATTGTTACTATAAATGTCTGGTCGGTAGTTTTTCATAAACAAAAACAGCATTAAAAATACTAAAGACACTAAAAGTGAATATCCCAACAACAACCAAAAGTAATTTGATTGACTCCAAACTTGCGATTGAAACACCAATTTAAAAGAATTTAATTTTTGAAATTTTTCGCCTTCAACTACTTCTCCTTTTGCTATAATTCTACTTCCTTTTTCAATAATACCTCTATTGGGATTTATCGCATCAATTTCTGAATTTATGGTTGTTTCGGTTAGTTCATTATTAATAACAACATTGGGAATTACTACTTTCGAAATTAATTCGCTTAGTATTGATTCAGACTCTTGAACCGAATGTTTTTCAATTTCACTTGCAATTATGGTATCTATTTGTTCCAGATATACCAATTGTTTATAGGTAGATTCTTCTATTTCACTGCCGTTTTTTAAATAAATTAATTTACCCGAATCGTAGGGATATCGATCTTTTACAACTCCTACGCTATAAATTTTGTTTAATATGGTGGTTCCAATACGCTTTACTTTTGGTGTTACTTTTTCTGAAGAATTTTCATTAACCTCATCAAATAATTCTATAAAAAGTGATGTTATTTCTGAAGGTGTTTCTTCATCAATTTCAAAATAAGGGACTGCTTCCGAACGTATATTATCTATTTCTAAATCGATCTCTTCTTGGCTTTTTTTAATGGCAAAACTAAAAGGTGCATACAAGTTTTCGTACTGCCAAGGCTTCCCTTTCTGAAAATTATATTTAAACTGCCCTCCTTTTGGTAACAAGTATATTATTAATACTGTTGCCAATACAAACAGAAATATTTTATAAATAAAGGATTGGTTCTTAGAAAAAAATGAAAAAATGCTATTCATACAGTTTAGTTGCGAAAAGTAAAGGTATAAATATCGTTTGTTTATTTTCAATTACATAATAATCGGGAAACTTTTTTAATATTAAATGCGTAAATTTGTGCTTATTTTTATCAAAATAAAATTGAAACACACATGAATAAAAAAGTTGTAATTGTCGCTGCAGTACGAACTCCTATTGGGAGTTTTATGGGAAGTCTATCTTCATTAACTGCTACAAAATTAGGATCGGCTGCCATTAAAGGCGCTTTAAATAAAATTAATTTAGATCCAGCATTAGTTCAAGAAGTATATATGGGTAATGTGGTACAGGCTGGAGTTGGTCAAGCACCAGCAAGACAAGCAGCTTTAGGTGCAGGAATTTCAGATTCGGTTCCTTGTACAACAGTAAATAAAGTATGTGCTTCTGGTATGAAAGCCGTTATGTTTGCAGCGCAAGCAATTGCTTTGGGCGATGCAGATATTGTGGTTGCTGGAGGTATGGAAAGTATGAGTAACATTCCGCATTATACCTATTTACGGAAAGCTCATAAATTCGGTACACAGACAATGATCGACGGTATGCAAAAAGACGGTTTGGTAGATGCCTACGATAACAATGCGATGGGCGTTTGTGCAGATTTATGTGCATCGGAATACGAATTTTCTAGAGAAGACCAAGACGCTTTTGCAGTACAATCTTATAACCGTTCTGCTGCTGCTTGGAAAGAAGGAAAATTTTCTGAAGAAGTAGTTCCTGTTGAAGTACCTCAACGTAGAGGTGAACCTGTAATTGTTTCGGAAGATGAAGAATATAAAAATGTAAAAATGGATAGAATTCCAACCTTACGACCTGCTTTTTCTAAAGATGGAACAGCAACAGCAGCAAATTCATCTACCATAAACGATGGAGCTGGTGCAATGATTTTAATGAGCGAAGAAAAAGCTACCGAATTAGGTTTAACTCCTTTAGCATCCATTAAAAGTTATGCAGATGCAGCGCAAGACCCTGTTTGGTTTACCACTGCTCCTGCAAAAGCATTACCAAAAGCATTGGCAAAAGCAAATATTGATTTAAGTGACGTGGACTATTTTGAATTCAATGAAGCTTTTTCGGTAGTTGGTTTGGCAAATATGAAAATTTTAGGACTTACCGATGCAAACGTAAATGTTAACGGAGGCGCTGTTTCTTTAGGGCATCCACTAGGTTGTAGTGGCGTTCGTATTTTAATTACCTTAGTAAATGTGTTAAAACAAAACGATGCGAAAATTGGCGCAGCTGCCATTTGTAATGGTGGTGGTGGTGCTTCTGCAATGGTAATTGAAAGAAACTAATATTAAATTATAAATGAATTACGGTCTTTGTAATTTGAGTATTGTTCCTTTGCGGTCTAAACCTTCAGATACTAGCGAGATGATTTCTCAGGTTTTATACGGTGATTTATTTGAAATTATTGAAACTACCAAAAAATGGAGCTTCATCCGATTAGAATTTGACGATTATGAAGGTTGGATAGACAATAAACAAATGCTTCCTATTTCTGAAACAGATTTTCACACTTTACAAAATTTACCTAAAAAATATGCTACTAATTTAGTAGACATTATTACCACTTCTAAAAATGAATTATTACCAATTAGTTTAGGCAGTAATGTTACAGTTTCCGATTTTCTGAAACACACTTTTGAAGGTGAAATTATTTCAGAAATACAAGCAAAAGGCAAGCTTATAGAAACTGCATTGACTTACTTAAACAGCCCTTATTTGTGGGGAGGGAAAACTCCCTTCGGAATTGATTGCAGCGGTTTTACACAAATGGCGTATAAGATCAATGGTTATAAACTATTGCGTGATGCTAGTTTACAGGCAAGTCAAGGAGAAGTATTAAGTTTTATTGAAGAAAGTGAACCTGGAGATTTAGCATTTTTTGATAATGAGGAAGGAAACATTACTCACGTAGGAATTATTATGGAAAATAATTTGATAATTCACGCAAGCGGAAAAGTACGTATTGACCAATTAGATCATTCTGGTATTTTTAATTTAGATACTAAAAAACATACCCATAAATTACGTGTTATAAAAAGAATTATTGAATAAAAAAAGAGGCTATTAAGCCTCTTTTTTATATGTTTTCTATTCTTTTACTGAATTGCATAAGCATATCCTAAAGAGAAAATAACTCCTCCGATATTACTTTTTCCAAAATCATCATTTATCTGTATAGAATTAAAACTATAAGAAGCCCTTGCATCTACAAAAACTTCACTTTTAGTTCCTAATTTTTTACTTGCTCCTAAAGCARATATTCCTCCAAAATTTACTGTTTTTAAATCATCTTTAATATTAGTTTCTGCCTCTAAAGATTGCTCAGGTAAAACAGTATATGGTGGCAGACCATCAGGTCCAGGAATAAATACTGGAGTTGTAGCATCTGCATCCAAATAAAATTGGCTATTACCGCTAGTTTTTTGAATAGCTTTTAAAAGTATCCCAACATAAGGACCTACAGCAACAGAAAACCTAAAGTCGTCTCCCCAACCAAATTTAACTAAGGCTGGAACTTCTAAATATTGTAAATCTGATTCACTTTCAAAAGTAGCATATAATGGATTTTCGTTAGTAATAGCCGGCTCTCCAATAAAAGGTAAAAACATATTAAGTTGTTGGCTTAATTCATTTTCTCCTACAGGTTGTAATCCATTACGCACTCCTCCTCTTTGCGTATAATTAATTTCGGGTTGCATAGAAATTAAATCTGTAATTTTAAATTCGAAAGTAAACCCGATATCAAAACCACTTACAGACTCGTAGTCTTCTGTATATATATTATCGGTTGTGCTTTCTAATTTTCCAAGACTGTATCCTGCTTTAATTCCTATTTTAATAGTTGAATTACTAGCTTCTGTTTTTGTTTCACTCTCATCTTGAGCAATTCCCATAGATGAAATAAGTAATGAAAAGACAAAATATGCTATCGCTGTTTTATTGATCTTCATAATTGGTTTTTTTGTTAGAAAAATCGAAGATAGTAATTTTATTTATTTCTTGTAAAAAAAGTAATCTGCTAATTATTGCTGTTTTAATACTTAATAACTTTTATAACTTTCTTACTGCTTTCTGTTTTTATTTCAACAAAATAAAGCCCTTTAGCTAACTGTTGATTATTTGTGTTTGTACCCTTCCAAGTAAGTGATTGATTTTCTGAAAACATTCCCTGTAATAAGGTTGCTTGTTTTCTACCTAATAAATCATAAATATTCACTGTTACGTATTCTTCATTTTTTAATGAAAATTTAATAGTTGTTTCATTTTTGAAAGGATTAGGATAAACAATAGAGTTGTTTAATTCGGAAGATAAATCATTCAAACCTAATACACCATTAGGATCAATATATGTATAATAAACATCTTGACCTCCATTTATTGTATTTGACCAAGCCAAATGAGCTCCGTTATTATCGGAAACCATGTCGTAGTAATCACCCATTTTATTTTGTTGAGGATAACCAATATGAGGATCAAAAGGTAAAGAGATTGCTAAATTTTCTGTCCAAGTTTCTCCTTGGTCTTCTGAAAAAGAATAATAAAGCACCGAATCATTTGTACCAACAGGGGCGTCACGAGTATCTAGCCAAACTACATCTATTCGTCCATTTGGAGCAACTGCCATGGTTCCAAACCATTGAATATTATCGGTTCCTGAATCTGTATTAATTTTTATGGGAGCTTCAAAACTTTCACCACCGTCTGTACTTTTAGCAAACATTACATCTCCTAAATCTGAATTTGAATTACGATCAACAGAAGCTAAAACATAAACATTACCGTGCCCTACTCCTCCAGAAATATCCACATCTATCCACATTTGTCCTAATAAGCCCTGAGGGTTTACACCACCTGTTGCCAATAACCCCTCTAAATCTACCGTATTTACAGAGTCAAAGCTTACTGGAATGTTTGGGTCTTTAGCGGTTGTAGATTTTATAACCACTAAATTACCACCACTCTGACCACAAATATAAAGTGTACCATCAGCATCTACTGCAATGGTTCCCCAACGTGGAGCACTATCTACTTCAATACAAGATTCAAAACTTGCTGCTCCATCTGTAGATCTTGTAAAGTCCCAGGCACAGGTTGTAAAAGAAAGGTTCCAGTTAGAATAAACGTTTCCAGACCCAATACCATTAGTTCTATCTACACGCATCCATTGTTTATCTCCACCGTTAGCAGGAACAAAAGGATTCCAATCAACTCCACCATCATCAATTTTATAGACATCACAAACAAAAGTTCCTTGAAGACTATTATAATAAAAATTTCCATCAGCATCGAAATCTAACACAGGGTCCGATCTAAATACTCCGGGATTTAGTACTCCAGGGAATATCCAAGTTAGTCCTCCATCAATAGAAAACCCGTAACCTGCTTGCCGAAAATTACTAGCAACCGTATCAAATTGCCTCCAACCAATTACCATACGATTTGGATTTGTTGGATCTACTGCTATTGAAGTCTCATTTCCAGCATCACCAATTATATCGAATCCATTGTTATCAACATTTACTTGAGTTGTAAAATAGCTGCTGTTAAACACTCTATAAGCTGGTTGCTTTTGCATACTGCTTCTTGGTGCAGCAATGTAGGGGTCGTCAGGAATTTCTTGATGAAAGTTTTCTAGGTTTTGGGCTGTGAGTATTGAGTTAATTAATAAAACACCTAAACATACCGTAAAAATGCCCGTTTTTTGAATGTAATTTTTCATTTGAATAGTTTTTCTTTTAATAATTTTTTGTTTGTAAATTACAAAAAACATTTATTCAAAATGTTAAATATATGTTAGCAAAAAAAAGCAATCATTTTAATTTAAGTTTTTTCTAAAGGTAGCGCTCACCGATTGTATTATTTTTTTAATTTCGTAGGAATTAACTCCTTTTACTATAGCAATTTCATCGTAAGTTAATTTTCCGAAAACAAATAAATCTAGAATATTAGAAGTTTTTAAAGGCAACCAGTTATAAATATTATTGAAAGCTTTTCGTTTGTCTTCACTTATATCTAATCTAGTATCGTTAATTTGAAGTGAATTAATAATGTTTTTTTCAGCATCGTTAAATAAAATTTCTTGTTTGAAAAACCTGTCTTGTTGGTACGAAATATCATCTAATTCTTCTTCCATTATCATTTCATTATTAAAATCTAATTCGTAATTTTCTTCTAATAATTTAAGTTCTTCTTCTAAAATATGACTGGTATTTAATGAATCTTTATAACGTGCTTCAATTTTAAACAAAACACTTAATTGTTGACTTACCAATGAAAACAGCTTGAGTTTAATCTCTTGATTATCATTAATTTTTCCTTCGTATTTTTCATACAACTCAACAATGGCATCATCTATAATCCCCGTACTTGTATACATGTTATGAGGAATGATTCTACTAATTTCAGCAGTATATAATCGATGCTTAACATAAGGATGAATCTGTGCAATAATGGTTAATATTTTTCTTCCAAATTCGTTGTGTTGCTTGCTAGTTTTAAAATCTTCTTTCATTGCTTCTAGATTTAAATTTCTCTTAAAATTACAAAAGTTGAAGTAATAATAGTATGATAAATATCACTACTCCATCTTAAAAAATCGGTGCTCTTTTAATTACTATATCATTCTATTGTAATGGCGGTAATTCTACCATCATAAGTTACACTTCTTTTATTATTACTATTCACATCTACATAAGTAGTACCCGACTTTGTAATTGACATATAAATATTATACGTTTCAGATTTAAATTTGGCTTTAAATGAAACCGTTATTCTTCTTTTCTCATCATTAAATTTTACCTCGTAGTCTTCCATTTTATTGTTAAATTCTACTCCTTCACCATCATCAAACCGAATGGAAGTAACCTCACCAAAAAATTGCATTGATGCTTTTGCAGAGTCTTGTACAACTGCAATTCTGTTGGAACCACCAGCAATATTAATACGAATTCCTCGGGTTGTTGAAATCCAATCTGCATCAAAAACATATTGTTTCGAATTGATCAACTCTTTTGTTACTTGATATTCTTGAATTGCTTTTTCTTCTTTCAATTCTTTTTTGGACTGCGAAAATGTTATTTGACTGAAACCCAATAAAACTACAACAATAACTAATGTCTTTTTCATAATAAAATATTTTTATAAAAATACGCAATAATTAGACCAAATTAAAAGCCCCAAGCTTTTGAAATTTCTCATCGTATTTGTGTTTTATTTACCCAAAAACAATTGCTATTAACAATTGGATTAATGATATAAATGATAGAATGACAAATATTTACATTCTAATTTTGAGAATATTTAAGGAAATTCATTTAATAATTAACCTTTATATAAAAAACAATGAGAACTTTAAACAGTAATCGATTGACAGAAACCCAAAGAAAAACTAAAATTTTTATTTGGAACACCAAAAGACGCTTTAGAACTTTTAGTATCTCTTAAAAATGAAAGCCACGAATTTATTGAAATCCGTGGCTTTTTAAATTTTAAAACTTGTTATTATTTATTCTTCAATTACTTTTAAAACTAGCTTTCCTAGTTTATCTCCTGAAAATAATCGTAAAAAAGTATCGTAAAAATTTTCGATACCTTCGTAAACATCTTCTCGGCTTTGTAGTTTTCCTTGCATCATCCACATTCCCATTTCTTGAGCAGCAGTACTGTAATCTTTTGCGTAATCTAGCACTACCATTCCTTGCATTGTGGCTCTATTTACCAATAAAGATAAATAGTTTTTTGGACCAATAATATCTTCTGTGTTATTATATTGCGAGATAGCTCCACAAATAACCACTCTTGCATTTAATCGCAATTTACTAAGTGCTGCATCTAAAATTTCACCTCCAACATTATCAAAATATACATCGATTCCTTTGGGACATTTTTCATTTAAAGCATCCATTAAATCTTCCGATTTATAGTCAATAGCAGCATCAAAACCTAGTTCATTTAAAATAWAGTCACATTTATCTGTTCCACCAGCAATTCCAATAACTGTACATCCTTTAATTTTCGCAATTTGTCCCACAATACTTCCAACAGCTCCGGCAGCTCCAGAAACCAAAACAATGTCACCCTCTTTAATTTTTCCTACTTGTTGAATTCCAAAATAAGCGGTCATTCCTGGCATTCCTAAARCTCCTAAATATTTAGGCATGGGCACTAATGTATCATCTACTTTATAACAATTTTCACCATTAGTTATCAGGTATTGTTGGACTCCACCCCAATTTACAATACAATCACCAACTTTAAAGTCTGGATGATTATTTTCTTTAATTACTTTACCGATACTTCCCGCTCGCATTACTTCTCCAATTTCAACTGGAGGCATATACGATTTACGATCCATCATCCAACCACGCATAGCGGGGTCTAAAGAAATGTAATGAGTTTTTATAAGAACCTCGCCTTCTTTTGGTTCAATAATAGGGTTTATTTCAAGTTTCCAAGTATCTTCTTTTGGTAATCCTTCTGGGCGTTTTACTAATATTAATTGTTTGTTCATTTTTGAAGATTTTATGGGTTGAATATACCACAATTTACATAGACTTTTATGAAATTATATTTCCATAAAAACTATTTTTTTGTAAATTTACATTTATGAAAAAGTATCAAGAAATCGAAAAATTAAAATCGATTTACAAAAAAAATAGCATTCAAATAAAACCTTTGAAACGTGCTAATTTTGAAGGTTTTGTGCTCGCAGAGATTACAATCGAAAAGCAATCTTGGAAAATCTATATCGATGATGAATACGGAGATTGCAGTAAAGACAAACCACTTGTTGCATTCTATTTAATGTTGTTTTCTTTAGACGTATATGACGATAGTTTGGATTATTTAGATTGGTGCAATCAAAACAAAATAAATGCTTCCGATTTAAAATGGTTAACTTATTATAAATCACTAGAAAAAACCTATTCCGAATTAAAACATATTTTAGGAGATTTGGATCCTTGTATCGATTCATTTGACTATCAAATTAGAAATGGAGTTATCGATGCTTTATTTGCTTCAGAAGTATAATAAACTATAATATAAGTTATATTTGTAAATGCCTTATTATCGATTTTTCTTTTATAATTTATGAAGATATTACCTAACCTAAATCCATTACGTTTTCTTTTAGCTTGTTTGGTTATTATTTTTCATGTTCCACAATTAAGTAAAAACCAAGGACTTCCTTATTTTGATGCGTCGCCAATTTTTCATAAAGGTGTTGAGGCAGTTTATATGTTTTTTGTTTTAAGTGGCTTTTTAATTATTAGGTTAATTTATCTTTCAAAAATGAAGGGTTCCTTTTCCATTAAGAATTTTTATTTTAGAAGGATACTTCGCATTTTTCCTTTGTATTACCTCATCGTAATTTTTGGATTCTTTTTTTATAATGTCTTATTACCTTTTTTAAACATTCCATTTCCTATTAATTACGATTTACAAACTGGCATATTAATGACCGTGTTTTTTATTCCAAATATTTTTATACAATACAGCCCTGGGGGGATACTCGAAGTGCTTTGGTCTATTGGGATTGAAGAACAATTTTACATTATTATTGCCCCCTTGCTATTCTTTATTCGGAAAAATTACCTGTTCAAATCTTTACTAATTATTAGCTGTTGCTACTTTTTAATATTTCATTTAGACATGTTTTATTTACTTAAAAAGTATCAATTTGTTTATTTCTATATGCTTTCTGGAGGTTTAATCGCTATTTTAGAAGAAAAGAATAAATTGGTTTTATTGAAAAATAATAAGTACATCTCAATTATTATTGTTCTATGTACGATCTTGTATTTTACAACGAATATATTTGATTTTGAAAGTTTGTTTATTTCAAATTTAATAACCTGCCTGTTATTTAGCTTATTTATTTATACAATTAGTTTTGCAAATCATAATTTTGAGATTAAAAATAAGCTACTTAATTATTTAGGAAAAATATCTTACGGAATTTATATGTATCATGTTATTGCTTTAAATATAGTAGTATTCATTTTTT
>NVUT01000012.1 GCA_002733185.1 Flavobacterium sp.
TGCGGCGGCTTTGCGGCGCTTGCGCCATCCTATAAAGCCCATCACTGCAAGCCCAGCACCATAAAGCGGTAACGCAGCCGGCAGATAGAGCCAATGGGTGACTATGAATTTGGTTTTTTTGTAACCAATGAAGGTCCTTTTGGAACCGGAACTGGAACCGTTACATTTGTTTCGGAAGATTTTTTAAATACTGATCATACTATTTTTAACGATGTGAATAATGCAGACCTCGGAAACATTGTTCAATCAATGGGTTTTGCAGATGGCAAGGCTTTTATTGTTGTAAATAATTCTAATAAAATTGAAGTAGTTAATCGTTATACTTTTGAAAGTATTGCAACTATTTCAGACGTACTAGATAATCCAAGGTTTTTTGCTGCTGAAGGAAATACAGGATATGTGAGTAACTGGGGAGATCCTTTTGATGATACCGATGATTTTATTGCTGTAATTGATTTAATAACTAATGAAGTTACTTCAACTATTCCAGTAGCATTTGGTCCTGAAAAATTAATGGTAATTCGTGGTGATTTGTATGTTGCACATCAAGGAGGATTTGGACAAAATTCAATTCTTTCTGTAATTAACACCGCTACAAATTCTTTTGTAACTACGATTCAAATTGGGGATGTTCCTAATTCTATGGTTTCTTATGATGGAGGCTTATGGGTGCTTTGTGGTGGTAATCCAGATTATACAGGGAATGAAACCAACGGAAGATTGGTTAGAATCGATACCGATACCAATGGAATTTCTCAGGCTTTTGATTTTGAACCTACCGAACATCCAAACAATTTAACCATCGATGGTTCTTCATTAATCTACGGATTAAATGGCGAAGTTTTTAGTAAAGATGTTTCGAGTACCGAGTTGCCTTCAACTGGATTCTATTCAGGGTCCTTTTATTCTATGACAGCAAAGGATGGTAGGTTATATGCAACCGATGCGGGAGATTTTACGAGTAACGGAATTTTAATAATATTTGACCTTATTACAGAATCAGAAATTGAAAGTATTGAAATGGGTATCATTCCAGGAGGAGTATATTTTAACAATTAGACAGTTTAATTGAATACGAAAAATTGTTTTATGGAAGGGCATCCTGTGAAAATGGGGTGTTTTTTTTAAACCCCTCTGTTTATTTAAACTTCAATAATTTCAGTTTTATAAAATTTACTAAACAATAGCTTAACTTTGTTCTAATAATAAAAGTTTATTTATGTCAGGCTTTTTTGCACTTTTAGATGATANTGCTTCTTTAATGGGAGATGTTACGGTGATGACCAAAGTTGCCACCAAAAAAACAGCAGGTGTTCTAGGCGATGATTTGGCTGTGGGAGCAGAGAAAGCTTCTAGTTTTAGAGCTTCCAGAGAGTTACCCGTAATTTGGGCAATTACCAAAGGATCTTTTTTAAATAAGTTGATTATCCTTCCGTTTGCTTTTTTACTAAGTGCTTTTTTACCGCAAGCAATTGTGCCTATTTTATTATTGGGTGGTGTTTATTTAAGTTTTGAAGGAGTTGAAAAAATTATCCATACGTTCTTTCATAAAAAACATAAACTGGTAGATTTTAAAAATATTAAAACAGAAGAAGAGCTACTTATTGCTGAAAAAGCTAAAATAAAATCAGCTATTATTACCGATTTCATTCTTTCATTAGAAATCATCATGATCGCTTTAGGAACGGTTACAGAATATGAATTATTTACACAAATTATTGTTGTTACTATTGTCGCAATTATTGCAACTGTTGGAGTTTATGGTATTGTTGCTTTAATGGTTCGGATGGACGATGGGGGTTTTAAAATGGTGGAAATTTCTGAAAATAAAAAAGGATTTGCTAAAAAAATATGGTACGGAATTGGAATGACACATATTTGGGTTTTACCAAAACTAATTCAATTATTGGCAATTGTCGGTACTATTGCGATGCTATTGGTGGGTGGCGGAATGTTTGTGCATAATATTACTCAGGTTCACGATTTCTTTCATTCGATACCTTCAATAGTTTCCGAATTAATTATGGGATTGGTTGTTGGATTTATAGCTTATTTTGTAGTTGAATTGATTAAGAAATTTAGAAAATAAAAAAAAGCCACTTGTTAAAATGACTTTTTATAATTTTAAGTTTATAGAACTGTTTAAAACATTCCTCCACTTCCAGATTTTTCATCATTATCTCTATGTTTTCTAGACTTAGCTCGGTATTTTCCGCCACCAAATCGATAGGACAATCCTACATAAACAGTATTGCTTTCCCAGTTAAATTCTCCAGTACTTGGATAAGGAGATTCCCCTACAAAAGCAAATTTCATTGTGTCGAAAATATCGTTGTAGTTGATGCTAAAAGTTCCGCGACCTTCCCAAAGACTATACCTCGCACCTAAATTCACAAAATACATAGGATCGGTTTGAAATTGCAATCCTTTGTTTTCACCTCTGTAAAAAGCAAAAGCGGAAAGCGTTAAATCTTTTGTTACCTTGAAATTGTTGAACATTCTAAAATTCCAAGCTACATTGTCAACTTCAATTTTTCGAATAATAATATCATCTTCGGTTGGAGGAACTCCTTCCGGGTTATCTAAAAACTCAGTTATTCCTGTTTGCGTTTGCGAGTACAAATCAAAACTCGCATTAAAACTCCACCATTTTGTTGGTTTGTAACTTCCTGAAACCTCTACTCCATAGGCTGAGGTATTGTCAAAGTTATCATACGTTAGAATCACTTTGTTAAAATCGGTTCGGTCTAAAAAAACGGCTCTGTTAATTTCATCGTTGATAGAACGGTAAAAAACACCACCTGTAATACTTCCTTTTTCAAAAGTTCTGGTATAATTTGCTTCAATAGAGTTGGTGAACTGGGGTTGTAATTGAGTATTTCCTATTGAAGAAATTAAAGGCGTGCTCCATTCTCTAATCGGATTTACTTGCCCAATTCCTGGTCGGTCAACACGACGGCTGTAACTAATTTGATATTGATTTTTTTCGGTAGGAGTATAGTTAACAAAAGCTGAAGGATAAAACTCCACATAATCGTTTTCAAAAGAACGCACCGTATTAGTATCTGCTTTTACTTCTACAGTTTCGGCTCTAATACCTACTTGATAAGACCATTTGTCATATTTATTACCGTAAGTTACATAAGCGGAATAGATGTCTCTTGTATAATCAAATTTAGTATCGGTAGTTGGAATTAAATCTCCGTTTTCGTTAAAACTGAATCCAGTAGAACTATAATCTTGGGTAGTTCCATAAAGCCTTGCTTCTGCTCCAACTTCTAATTTTGAAGTTTCGGTCAACGGATTTACATAATCTAAATTTACAGTAACACGATTGCTTTCAACATCAATAAAATCTTCGTAATTTGGAATTGGTGATGCTCCGTTAAAATTAAAATCTGAATCTGTTGAACTATTATAATCATTATAACCTGCTTCTAATTCTATATTATGTCCTTCTTTTTCAAACTCTAATTTATAGTCGAAGTTATAAGTCGAAGAAGTATTATCACCATCACTTAAAAAAGTTTGTTTTTGATTGAATTCTGGATTATTATAATAGAAAATATCGGTAATTCCAGAAGTTTTTCCTTCAAATAAATTTTGAGTGGTAAAGAATGAAATAGTGTTTTTGTCATTTAAATAAAAGTCCAAACCAACTTTAAATAAATTAGATTTACTATCATCTAAAAAATCGAAAAACTGCTCAGAGTTATCATTAGGTCTAAATATAAAACCGTTATTCTCATTTTTTGAAACATTGTTTCCATAATTCCCGTAGATATTAAATTTTCCATTTCGGTAATTTAAATCTAAAGATCCGTTGAATTTTGCTTGCTCCTCATAAGTAAGACCAACACTTACCGAACCATTCATTCCTAATTTTACATTTTTATGAAGTACAATATTAATAATTCCACTCATTCCTTCAGGATTGTATTTTGCGGATGGATTGGTGATTAATTCTACCTGTTTAATTGCTGTTGAAGGAATTTGTTTCAGTAATTGAGCAATAGGCACGTTAGTTAATTTACCATCGATCATCACTTGTACATTGCTATTTCCACGCATTGAAATATCGCCCGTTTGTGGATCTACATTTATAGATGGAAGATTGTTCATTAGTTCTGAAGCAGTAGGTCCTGCTGTAACTAAATCTTTTCCAACGGTGATTACTTTTCGGTCAATTTTTTGTTGAATAGTTGAGATTTCAGCACGAATTACAACTTCGTCTAAAGCTTCTACATCTTCTTCTAATTCAATCTTTCCGAGATTTAAATTTCGATTTCCTTTAGCAATTTCAATTTCTGATGAATATGTTTTATATCCAATATATTGAATAAAAACAATGCTTTTTCCTTCGGGAATTTCTTCAATTGTAAAGTTACCATTGTCATCTGTTATTCCTCCCGAAATAATTTCTCCGGAAAGATTTTTAACGACTACCGAAACATAAGGTAGCGGTTCTTGAAGGTTTTTGTCGATGACGGTTCCTGTGATAGACCCATCTTTGTCTGCTTCTGGGTTTGTAAATGAAAATGCAGAAATGCTAAGCATTAAAAATAATGCAATTGTAATTTTGTTCATTTTTTGATTGATTGATGTTGATTACTTATATCTTTAATTGATTAGAAAAAAGAAAATTGTTTTGATTTAAAAGTAAGACGAGCTTGAGAATTTTATGTTACGTTATTTAGATAACCTTTAACAAAATTTAACAAACAAGCCCAAAGAATAAACTTTGGGCTTGAAACTTTACTGCGATTATTAACACTAACCATCAACGTAAAAATCACACAGTAAAGAAAGAAATATTTCTATTGTATAGACGTAACAAATTAAGAAATGTTACATACATTTATATTTTTAACATAGTATTATAAAATTCACAAAATGAAAAAGAGTTTAGTTATTGGTGCGAGTTTAAACACTTCAAGATATTCCTATATGGCAATAAACCGTTTAGTAGATAAAGGGCATCCTGTTGTTGCTGTAGGTTTAAGAGAAGGAATTGTTGCAGGAGTTTCTATTAAAAAGGAAAAAGAATTGTTTCAGAAAATTGATATTGTGATTTTATATTTAAACGCTAAACGCCAAGTAGATTATTACCAGTACATTCTTTCTTTAAAACCTAATCGAGTAATTTTTAACCCTGGTACTGAAAATCCTGAGTTTTATAGAATACTAGATAAGAATAAAATAAGTTATGAAGCAGCTTGTACTCTGGTGCTTTTAAGTACAGGACAGTATTAGACATTCCCTTCTGCGTCGGAAACTCAGGGTGCTTTGTTTAGAACTCAGTTTCAAAAATCAAAAACTGCCAATTGTTTATCAAAAGGTCACAGAGTGATTGTTTTTTTAAACAATCGTATCGAAGTGACCCTATACTTCGATACTTTTCTAGGCAAACACTCAGAGTGCTTTTTATCAACTTAAATTTCAGTTTCAACTTTAATTTCTCACACTTTCTTCCGAATTAAATACAAGCCTAAAAAGGTAAACAATCCGTTTAATCCTAATAATTCAAAACTAAACTGATAGCCGTTAAACAAATCTTCAGAATAAATATTTAAGAAATAACTCAAGGCTACCGAAACAATACAAACTATTAAAACATATTTTTCTTTTACTCTAAATTTAGTAAAAATTCCAAAGAAAAACAATCCTAAAAGAGGACCGTAAGTATAAGAAGCAATGGTGAACAATCCTGTAATTACATCACGCTCTAATACATTATTAAATAAAACTACCACTAAAACTAAAATCACAGAAACTGCGATATGCACCTTTTTACGAAGTGATTTCTGGATAGATTTATCTCTCTTTTCAATATCTAAAAAATCTACACAATAGGAAGTAGTTAGTGAGGTTAAGGCAGAATCTGCACTTGAATAAGCAGCAGCGATAATTCCTAAAATAAACACCATAGCTAATGGAATTCCCAATCCGCTTTTTACAGCCACTAATGGAAATAATAAATCGGTTCTTCTTACACCATCAATTACAGGTACTTCCAAACCAAATTTGTTAATGTAGATATAAAGTAATGCACCTAAAAGAAGAAACACAAAATTTACAACCACCAATAAACTTACCATAGAGAGCATATTTTTTTGTGCTTCTTTTAGGTTTCTGCATGTAAGGTTTTTTTGCATCATATCTTGATCAACACCCGTCATTGCAACGGTGATAAAGATTCCGCCAAAAAATGATTTCAAAAAATAAGATTTGCTATTTCCATCACCCGTAAATAAAATTTGATTGTATTGTTTTAATTCTTCCGAAGCAAAAAATTCAGAAAAGCTCCAGCCAATTTTATCATTTATAAAATAGATGGCTAAAATTACTGCTGAAAGCATAAAGAAAGTTTGAAGTGTATCGGTCCATACGATTGTTTTAATTCCTCCACGATGCGTGTAAATCCAAATTAATAAAATAGAAAATATCACTGTAATAATAAATGGAATGTTCCATTCATCAAAAATTAAATATTGCATTGCTAATGCAACCAAAAATATTCTAAATGCAGCACCAATGGTTCTTGAAAGTAAAAAGAAAGCAGCTCCAATCTTATGTGATTTACTCCCTAAACGATCATTTAAATATTCATATATGGAAGTTACATTGTATTTGTAATAAATTGGAAGTAGCACATAAGCAATAATTATCATTCCAAAAATATACCCAAAAACCATTTGCATATAACTAAACTGCGCAGTTTCTACTGTCCCTGGAACCGAAATAAAAGTGACTCCAGATAAAGTGGCGCCAATCATTCCGAAGGCAACCAAATACCAAGGAGATTGTTTGTTGGCTTTAAAAAATGCTTCGTTAGAATCTTCTTTCCCTGTAAGAATGGAAATTAAAAATAATACCCCAAAATAACCAGCAATTAATAAAAGTATATAGTGAGGTTTCATTGAAAACTTTAATTTTGTTTGATTGTAAAAATACAAATATTGTGAGATTTGAAAACAAAAAAAACAATATCTTTGAAAGCTATTGAAATTCAGTTTGATAAAACTGATAAAACCCCAAAATTATGAAGAGAAGAATATTATTGTTAGCAGGAATTCTATTGTTTTCACTGACAATTCAATCACAAGAGTACCTTGAGATGATTGAAGAAGAAACTTTCACCGTTCAAGAAATTATTGACAATGCAGAAGCTTATTTTGAAAATAAAGATAAAGGTCGTGGATCAGGGTATGTTCAGTTTAAAAGATGGGAATACAACGCTACCAGATTAATGAATGAAAACGGAATACTTCCAACAATTACAGATAACTTAACTGAATTAGAAAGTTTTAATGCTTACTTAAATGAAACTTCAGGAACCAGACAATCTTTAACTGATAATTGGGTAGATTTAGGGCCTAAGGATTGGAATGCAACAACTGCTTGGAGCCCAGGTGTGGGTAGAATTACTGGCATTGCGATAGATCCTTTAGATGCAAATCATATTATTGTAGGAGCAAATACAGGAGGCGTTTGGAGAACTACAGACGCTGGAATAACTTGGACACCACTTGGTGATTATTTTTCAAACTTAAGTGTGTATTCAGTAACAATGGATCCTCAAGATTCAAATACCTATTATTTTGGTTCTTCTAGTGGATTAATATATAAATCTATTGATGCTGGAGCAACTTGGTCTCAATTAGCAGATTTAAGTAATTCTTTAGTAAATAAGATTTTAATTCACCCTACGGATAGTAATATTATTTATGCTTCAAGTCAGAATGCAGGAATGTATATGACTACAGATGGAGGTGCATCTTGGACATCACCAATAAATGATGGTAAATGTTACGATATTGAATTTAAACCAGGAGATCCAAATGTGGTATATGTTTCTGGGTATGGTTTTCATAAATCAATAGATGGAGGAGCGACTTTTACAACTATTGGTAGTTTTCCATCACAACCTAAAATGATAGGTGTTTCTCCAGATGATGATACCGTTGTTTACTTAGTAGAAGCTAGTGGTGGTAGTTTTGGTGCTTTTTATAAATCAAATGATGAAGGTGAAAATTTTACAGAATTAGATCATACAGGTAGAAATTATTTTGGTTACGATACAGAAGGTTTTAATTCGGGAGGACAAGCACCACGAGATATGGATGTGGCTGTAAGCCCTGATGATGTAAATGAAGTTCATATAGCAGGAGTTTTAACTTGGCGATCTATGGATGGAGGAGTTACTTTTCAAAATACATCAGATTGGATACCTGGCCAAGCTGCTGAAGCAAATAAAGGATATTGTCATGCAGATGTCGATATTTTAATTTTTTACGGATCAATTATGTTTGTTGGTACTGATGGAGGAATTTTTAGAGCAGATGATACCACAAACTTAACAGCAAATTACTATACAGATATTACAAAAGGTTTAGGAATTAAGCAACTTTATAAATTAGGAGTTTCTCAAACCGCTGATGTAGTGATAACTGGAGGGTCGCAAGATAATGGTACTTGTTTTTATACTTCAGCTAACGATTGGATTGATTGGCTTGGAGCAGATGGGATGGAAACATTTATTGATAAAGACTTAACAAGTACAATGTATGGGACTTTGCAATATGGACAATTATATAGAAC
The DNA here is from genome assembly GCA_002733185.1 of Flavobacterium sp. Classification (GTDB taxonomy): domain Bacteria; phylum Bacteroidota; class Bacteroidia; order Flavobacteriales; family Flavobacteriaceae; genus Marifrigoribacter. The sequence goes on from NVUT01000012.1 coordinate 8,602, forward strand.
CGTAAATTCGGCGAATTCATTAGCTTATATTAATTTACCAGGTTCAGGGCAAGGAAATTGGGTAACACCTTTTGAACAAGACCCAACTGAATCGAATACCATTTATGTAGGTTATGATCATGTATATAAATCAGTTACAAGTGGTGCAACTTGGACAACTATCTCTCAAGATTTTATTGCAAACCTGAATCAATTAAAAATATCAGCTTTAAATAATCAAGTAATGTATGCAGCTAGAAGTGGATTGATCTATAAAACTGAAGATGGCGGTACAACAGATTGGGTACAGTTACCAAGTCCGGGCGGAATTATTAATTCAATTGCTATTCATCCAACAAACCCTGATAAAGTTGCATTAGCAACATCAAGTGCAAGTAAAGTTTTTGTTTCTGAAGATGGAGGAAACACTTGGATAGATTACAAATTCAACCTGCCTAATTTTAGCTCTTTGGCTTTAGTTTGGGATAATAATGGAGAAGACGGATTGTATTTAGGAATGAACTATGGACTCTTTTATATAGACAATACTTTTACCGAGTGGCAACCTTTTAATAATAACTTACCAAATGTAATAATCAACGAATTAGAAATAAATAGTGTTGACGAGAAAATTTATGCAGCGTCCTACGGAAGAGGAATTTGGGCATCTCCAATTGTTCCTCATGTTTTAGGAATTAATTCTTATTTGTCTCAAGACAATGTTATTATGTATCCAAATCCTACTGAAGGGAATGTGATTTTCAACTTCAATAAAGGCTCTGAAGCAGATTTTAGTGTATACGATGTTTTAGGAAAACTAGTAATTTATCAACCAAACATTTCAATTTCTGAAGAACATACTATTAACGTTTCAAAATTAAATAAAGGTATTTATTTTATCCGAATCAATTCAGACGCAGGATCTATTACAAAAAAGTTAATCAAAGAATAACTGTTTAAAACAATAGTAGAATGCTTCAGGTAATATCTTTTTATCTGAAGCATTTTTTTTATATTGCTACCAACAAATAATCAATGGATTTCTCATCAAAACTTCTTGAAAATGCAGTCAACGAAATGGCACAATTTCCTGGTATAGGGAAGCGAACCGCCTTACGTTTGGTTTTGCATTTATTAAAGCAGCCAAAATCGCATACGCAAAAACTGTCTGAAAGTTTACAATTAATGCGAGATGAAATTATTTTTTGTAAAAGCTGTCATAATATTTCCGATAATGAACTATGTGAGATTTGTAGTAACCCAAACCGAAATGAAGAAATTATCTGTGTAGTTGAGGATGTTCGTGATGTAATGGCAATAGAGAATACGAGTCAATTCAGAGGGCAATACCACGTTTTAGGAGGAAAAATTTCTCCAATGGATGGCATTGGTCCTGGGGAATTAAATATTATTTCATTAGTCGAAAAAGTAAAATTAGGAAAAGTAAAAGAGCTTATTTTTGCTTTAAGTTCCACAATGGAAGGAGATACGACTAACTTTTTTATTTTCCGTCAAATTGAAGATTATAATATTACTACGACTACTATTGCAAGAGGAATTTCAGTAGGAGACGAATTAGAGTATGCGGATGAGGTAACTTTAGGTAGAAGTATTTTAAATAGAATTCCATTTGAAGCATCATTAAAAAGTTCATAATATTGAAACGAGCATGTTAAAAATTTTATCAAACAATAATGTAGCCTTTCCAATACTTGATACGAGGACGAATAACGAACAGGATATGTTCGATTTAATAAATATTATAGATATATGAAATTATCTGTCATCATACTCAATTATAATGTTCAATATTTTTTAGAGCAATGTATAACTAGTGTACAACGAAGTATTAAGGGAATTGATGCAGAAATTATAGTAATAGATAACAATTCTCCAGACGAGAGTTGTGCGATGATGAAAACTAAATTTTCTGAAATTACATTAATCGAAAACAAAGAAAATGTTGGTTTTAGTAAAGCAAACAATCAAGCCGTCGCCATTGCAAAAGGAGAATATGTTTGTATATTAAATCCCGATACAGCAGTAGCAGAAGATACTTTTATTGTTTCCTTAAAATATGCTGAATCCATAAAAAACTTAGGAGCTTTAGGAATCTATTTAATGGATGGAACAGGTTCTTTTCTTCCCGAAAGCAAACGAAATTTACCAACACCAAAAGCGTCTCTTCTAAAATTATTAGGTGCCGGAAAAAATTATTATGCCAATCATATTTCAGAAAATAAAAACGGTGAAGTAGCTGTTTTAGTTGGCGCTTTTATGTTATTAAAAAAAAGTGTTTATAAAGAAGTTAAGGGTTTTGATGAAGACTATTTTATGTACGGAGAGGATATAGATTTTTCGTATAAAATAACCAAAGCAGGTTATAAAAACTACTATTTAGGAAGTAGTGTAATACTTCATTATAAAGGAGAAAGCACACAAAAAGAGGCTGAATATTTAGATCGTTTTTATGGAGCGATGCATATATTTTATAAAAAACATTTTAACACCAATCTTCTATTCGATTCATTTGTGAAATTTGGAGTTTTTGTTGCCAAAAACTTCAATAAACCTTCAAAAAAGAGAAGTAATATTTCAAGTGAAAATAATATTACTTATGTATTAACTGAAAATATAATACTCTTAAAAAATATTTCAGAAAATATTAATACTGAAATAAAAACTACTTCAAAGACTATTTTTAGCGATGAGGTTTTGATAAATACCAACTTTATTTTTGATGTAGATTACATGTCATATTCCCAAATATTTATGGTAATGAGAAAATTAAGAGGAAAAGGCAACACATTTCGCATTTCTCCTCCTGGCTGCAATTTTATTTTAGGAAGCGATCAAAGCGACCAAAAAGGGTCTGTATTGGTTTTTTAAGAAAATCCATCTAAAAAACATATAAATTTTAACTAATTTTGCATCGTTAAAATAAATCCTTCTAGCAAGATAAATTATTATGGCAAAGTTTGAATTAAAGTTACCGAAGATGGGAGAAAGTGTTGCAGAAGCAACGCTAACAGCTTGGTTAAAAGAAGTAGGAGATACTATTGAAGAGGATGAAGCAGTATTAGAAATCGCAACCGATAAAGTGGATAGCGAGGTTCCTAGTGAAGTTACTGGTGTTTTGGTGGAAAAGCTTTTTGAAGTGGACGATGTAATTCAAGTTGGTCAAACCATTGCTGTAATTGAAATTGAAGGAACTGCTACCACAGAAGTAACTCCTTCTGAAACAGTAGAAAAAGTAACCCTATCTAAAGAAGTGATTGCTCAAGTAGAAGCTCCAGTGAAAGAGGTTTCTGAAACAGTTGTTCAGAGTTCAGACACTCGTTTTTATTCACCACTAGTAAAAAACATTGCTAAATCTGAAGGGATTTCACAACAAGAACTAGACAGTATATCAGGAACAGGAAAAGATGGAAGAGTTACCAAAAACGATATTCTTTTATATGTTGAAAATCGCTCTTCACAACTTGTTCAACAAAAATCAACTTCAAATGTTGTTGTAGAACAAAATAAAAGTGCGGTCACTGAGCGGAGCCGAAGTGCCGAAACAAAATCAACTTCAGTTCCAATAAACGAAGGAGATGAAATTATAGAAATGACGCGAATGGGTAAACTCATTGCTCATCATATGGTAGAAAGCATTCAAACTGCTGCACACGTTCAATCTTTTATTGAAGTAGATGTTACTAATATTTGGAATTGGCGTAAAAAAGTAAAAGCTGATTTTATGAAACGCGAAGGGGAGAACTTAACTTTCACTCCAATCTTTATGGAAGCGGTTGCAAAAGCGCTAAAAGATTATCCGATGTTGAATATTTTAGTAGATGGCGATAAAATCATCAAACGAAAAAGCATCAATTTAGGAATGGCTGCTGCCCTAGCCGACGGGAATTTAATTGTTCCTGTAATTAAAAATGCCGACCAGTTAAACTTGGTGGGGATGAGTAAAGCGGTAAATGATTTAGCAAAAAGAGCCCGTTCAGGAAAATTGAAACCAGACGATATTCAAGGAGGAACTTATACAGTGACTAATGTTGGAACCTTCGGAAGTATTATGGGAACTCCAATTATTAATCAGCCACAAGTAGGAATTTTAGCTCTAGGAGCTATTAGAAAAGTTCCTGCGGTTATCGAAACCCCTGAAGGTGATTTTATTGGTATTCGTTATAAAATGTTTTTATCACATTCTTACGACCATCGTGTTGTTAATGGAGCTTTAGGTGGGCAGTTTGTAAAAGCTGTTGCCGATTATTTAGAAGCTTGGGATAGCAATAGAGAGATATAAAATATTCTTTATTTTAATTACTATTATTTATTAGGTCACTGAGCGTAGCTGAAGTGTTGTTTCTTCATGTAATCAAACCGCCAAAGTAACGAGCATTAAATATCTTTTCTAATAAACAGAAAACGTCGTATGTCTTTTTACACAACTATTTAATACCTTTGTATTTTAAAATCTCACTATGCAATTAAACCTTAATAAACCCATTTGTTTTTTCGATTTAGAAACCACAGGAATCAATGTTTCTAAAGATAGAATTGTAGAAATTTCTATCTTAAAAGTCTTTCCTAACGGAAATAAAGAAAGCTTTACTTGGCGTGTAAATCCTGAAATGAAAATACCAGCAGAGACTACTGCCATTCACGGTATTTCAGACGAAATGGTAGTCAATGAACCTACATTTAATGAGTTAGCGTCAAAAGTGTATGACTTGATTAAAGACAGTGATTTGGGAGGATTTAACTCCAATAGATTCGATATCCCTTTGTTAGCGGAAGAATTATTAAGAGCAAAAATAGATTTTGATTTAAAGAAAAATTTAGCGGTAGATGTACAAACTATTTTTCATAAAATGGAGAAAAGAACACTTGGTGCTGCTTATGAATTTTATTGTAGTAAAGAATTGATAAATGCACACAGTGCCGAAGCTGATACTTTGGCAACCTACGAAATATTTGTTGCGCAAGTTGAAAGATATGATGAGTTAGAAAACGATATCCCATTCCTTTCAAAAATTAGTTCGTATCAAAATTTTGCAGATTTTGCTGGATTTATTGGTTATAATAAGGAAGGAAAAGAAATAATAACTTTCGGAAAACATAAAGGTAAAGTAATCGAAGAGCTGTTTAAATCGGAACCAGGGTATTTTAGTTGGATTCAAAATGCAGATTTTCCAATGTACACCAAAAAGGTTTTACGAGATTTAAAAGACAGAATCAATAACAAACCTGCTGGACCAATTACCAATGATAGTTTAGATATGTTGAAAAATAAATTTAATACGAAATGAAACGAGCAAGTTAAATTCCTTACCGTTAATGAAAATTGTAAATAGTGAACAGCATATGACCAAATTAACAAATATTAAAGGCTTATGAAAATAATTTGTGTTGGTAGAAATTATGTAGAACATATCGAAGAGCTAAATAATGCGGTTCCAAAAGACCCTGTGTTATTTTTAAAGCCTGATACTTCGATACTTCTAAAAAAACAACCTTTTTTTATTCCTGAATTTTCTAATGATGTTCATCATGAAGTAGAAATATTAGTAAAGATTAATAGAATAGGAAAACATATCGATCGGAAATTTGCGTATAAATATTATGATGAAATAGGATTGGGAATCGATTTTACAGCGCGTGACCTGCAATTACAATTAAAAGAAAAAGGACTTCCTTGGGAAAAAGCAAAAGCATTTGATGGGGCAGCTGTAATTGGAAATTTTCTTCCGAAGAGTGATTTTAAAGATGTAAATGATATAAATTTTAGATTAGAAAAGAACGGAGAAGTACAACAAGTCGGAAATACGTCTTTAATGTTGTGGAAAATTGATACGTTAATCGAATATATCTCAAAATATTTTACTTTAAAGATAGGAGATGTTATATTTACAGGCACGCCTTCAGGAGTTGGAAAAGTTAATTCCAACGATATTTTAAAAGGTTTTGTCGAAGAAAAAGAATTATTCTCTATAAAAGTTAAATAAATGAGTAAAAATTATTCCCCAGAAAGCTTAAGTGAAATCGCCGATGGTGATCAAGAATTTATGTTAATTGTTGCTAAAACTTTTTTAGAAGAAATTCCACCAGATTTGACTGCGATGAAAGAAGCTATTGAAAATAACAATAGAGAATTGGCTTATCAATTTGCACACAAAATGAAACCTAATTTAGAAATGTTTGGTTTAAATCTTCAAAAAGAGATTACTAGTATTGAGTCCTGGACCAAAACATTAAAAAATAAAACTTCAATTGAAGACAATCTTTCAAAAGTGATATCTAAAGTTGGTCTTGCAATAGACGATTTAAAACATGATTTTAATATCTAAATGTTAGCTGAAATCATTACAATTGGCGATGAAATTTTAATCGGACAGATTGTTGATACAAATTCTGCTTTTATTTCGAAAGAACTCAATAAAATAGGAGTTCAGGTTTATCAAATCACTTCAATTCAAGACGATAAAACTCATATTCTTCAAGCATTGGATAATGCAAATAAAAGAGTTGATCTTGTAATTGTTACCGGAGGATTAGGACCTACAAAAGACGATATTACCAAACAAACTTTTTGCGAGTATTTAAACGACACCTTGGTCGAAGACGATAAAGTTCTTCAGCACGTAAAGGAATTGTATAAAATACACGCCAAACACCCTTTACTACCAGAAAGTTTATATCAAGCATTAGTACCTTCAAAAGCAACTATTTTGCATAACAAGTTTGGCACAGCACCAGGAATGTGGATGGAGAAGGACCACACGGTTTTTGTTTCATTGCCAGGTATTCCTTACGAAATGAAAAATTTAATTTCAACGAAAGTAATTCCTCGTTTGATAGAAAATTTTGAATTCCCATTTATATATCACAAAACGCTTTTAACATTCGGAATGGGAGAAAGCGAGATAATAAAAATCATTCATAAATGGGAAGATGCATTGCCAGAAGCCATTAAACTAGCTTATTTACCATCCTTCGGAAGGGTTCGTTTACGTCTTTCATCGAAAGGAACTCATAAGGAAAAGGTAAAATCTGCTGTAGATTTTCAAATGGAAATAGTAAAAGAATTACTAAAAGAAATAGTAATTGGATTTGAAGATGAAACAACTATTGTGCAACAATTAATGAAAGAATTTGTTTCAAAAAAGAAAACCCTAAGTATTGCTGAAAGTTGTACAGGAGGAGCAATAGCAGAACAAATAACGGCACAGTCTGGAGTTTCTTCATTTTTTAGAGGAAGTATTGTATCGTATGCAACTAAGGTGAAAACATCGGTTTTAGGAGTAGAAGAATCCTTAATAAAAAAATACACGGTCGTTAGTAAAGAAGTTGCCGAAGCGATGGCAATACAATCTACAAAAATATTTAAATCGGATTATGCAATTTCAACAACGGGTAATGCAGGGCCAAATAAAGGAGAAACCGATGATGAAATAGGAACGGTATTTATAGCAATAGCCTCACCTTCAGGAGTGATTTCAGAAAAATACAACTTTGGACAGCCCCGAGAAAAAGTAATTGCAAAAGCAACTTTAAAAGCATTAGAAATGGTTCGAAAAGAAATTTTAAAAAACTAACTTTCTTTTGTTGCTCATACCAATAAGTTTACTTAAATTTGCACCCTGTTTAAAATAACTAAAAGATTTTAAAGAATGTCAAGAGTTTGTGAACTTACTGGAAAAAGAGCAATGTTTGGGAATAATGTTTCTCACGCAATGAATAAAACGAGAAGAAGATTTAATGTAAATCTTCTCAAAAAACGTTTTTATTTACCTGAAGAAGATAAATGGATTACCATTAAAGTTGCTGCTTCAGCATTAAAAACAATTAACAAAAAAGGAATTACTGCAGTTGTAAAAGAAGCTCGTGCAAATGGCTTTCTTAACAAATAATTGCATCAATAATATTAAAAGTCTATAACAATGGCTAAAAGAGGAAATAGAGTACAAGTGATTTTAGAATGTACAGAGCATAAAAATTCTGGTCAACCAGGAACTTCACGTTACATTACTACAAAGAACAAAAAAAACACTCCAGATCGTATGGAGATTAAGAAATTCAACCCAATTCTTAAAAAGATGACGGTTCATAAAGAGATAAAATAAGTAAGACATGGCAAAGAAATCAATAGCATCGTTACAAACTGGATCTAAGCGTTTAACTAAAGCCATTAAAATGGTGAAGTCTGAAAAAACAGGAGCTTATACTTTTGTTGAGTCTATTATGGCTCCAGACCAAGTAAGCGGTTGGTTAAGTAAAAAGTAATTCGTTACAACATATAGAGTATAAGCCACTTTTTTATAAGAGTGGCTTTTTCTATTTTTAAAGATTTCGGTTTCTGAAATATTTTGAAATCGTATATTTACATAAAATTAAACTATCCAATGAGTTTTTTTAAAAAAATATTTTCAAAAGAAAAAAAAGAAACCTTAGATAAAGGGCTGGAAAAAACAAAATCTTCCTTCTTTGACAAGCTTAGTAAAGCAGTTGCTGGAAAAAGCAAAGTAGATGATGATGTATTAGATAATCTCGAAGAAGTACTGGTTTCAAGTGATGTTGGTGTAGATACCACTTTAAAAATTATAGATCGTATAGAGGCAAGAGTAGCCAAAGACAAATACCTTGGTACAACAGAGCTTAATGAAATTTTAAGAGAAGAAATTGCCAACCTATTAAGTGAAACTAATACTGGAAATGCAACAGATTTTGAAATTCCGAAACAAGATACTCCCTATGTAATTATGGTAGTTGGTGTAAATGGAGTAGGTAAAACCACTACTATTGGAAAATTAGCCCATCATTTTACAAAGGCTGGAAAGAAAGTTGTTTTAGGAGCAGCAGATACTTTTCGTGCCGCAGCCATAGATCAATTACAAGTTTGGGCAGATCGTTCTAATGTTCCTATTATAAAGCAAAGTATGGGAAGTGACCCTGCTTCCGTAGCTTTCGACACCTTGGAAAGTGCCGTCAACCAAAATGCAGATGTAGTAATTATAGATACAGCAGGAAGACTTCATAATAAAGTAAACTTAATGAACGAGTTAACTAAGATTAAGAGAGTAATGCAAAAGGTGATTCCTAATACCCCAAATGAAGTGTTATTGGTATTAGATGGGTCTACAGGACAAAATGCTTTTGAGCAAGCCAAACAATTTACAGCAGCTACTGAAGTTACTTCACTTGCCGTTACTAAATTAGATGGAACTGCAAAAGGTGGTGTGGTAATAGGAATAAGTGACCAGTTTAAAATACCCGTAAAATATATTGGAGTAGGAGAAGGAATTGATGACCTTCAAGTTTTTAATAAAATTGAATTTGTAGATTCTTTTTTTAATTAGCATACTCACCAAAGTGGGTATCTTATAAACTTTACTTTCAACTTTGTCAAAGATTAAAACATTGACAAAGATTAATAATGATACTAAAAAGATCCCTGCCTTCGCAGGGAGAAGTTATGCGAACAAAAACTCTCAAAAAAAATAAGATCAACGTGGTAACCCTTGGTTGCTCAAAAAACGTATACGATAGCGAAGTGTTAATGGGTCAATTAAAGGCTAATAACAAAGAGGTAGTTCACGAAGAAGAAGGAAATATTGTTGTTATTAATACTTGTGGATTTATTGCAAATGCCAAGGAAGAAAGCATCAATACTATTCTTGAGTATGTTAAGAAAAAGGAAGAAGGAACGGTCGATAAAGTATTTGTTACGGGTTGCCTTTCCGAAAGATACAAGCCTGATTTACAAAAAGAAATACCCAGTGTAGATCAGTATTTTGGAACTACCGAATTACCAAGTTTACTAAAAGCTTTAGGGGCAGATTACAAACACGAATTAATAGGGGAACGTTTAACAACTACACCTAAAAATTACGCTTATTTAAAAATTGCGGAAGGCTGTGATCGTCCTTGTTCGTTTTGTGCAATTCCTATAATGAGAGGGAAACATAAAAGTACACCAATGGAAGATTTGGTAATTGAAGCAGAAAAACTGGCTGCTAAAGGTGTAAAAGAATTGATCCTTATCGCACAAGATTTAACTTATTATGGACTCGATATTTATAAAAAAAGAAACCTTGCTGAGCTTTTAAAGAAACTAATAAAAGTTGAAGGAATCGAATGGATTCGTCTGCATTATGCATTTCCAACTGGGTTTCCTTTAGATGTATTAGAGGTGATGCGAGAAGAACCTAAAATATGTAATTATATAGATATTCCATTGCAGCATATTTCAGATTCTGTATTAAAATCGATGAAACGTGGTTTTGGTAAGGAAAAAATCAACAACCTAATTAAAGATTTTAGAGAACAAGTGCCGGGAATGGTCATTAGAACCACTCTTATTGTTGGTTATCCTGGAGAAACGGAAGATAACTTCCAAGAGTTAAAACAATGGGTTTCTGATATGCGTTTTGAACGTTTGGGATGCTTTACTTATTCTCACGAAGAAAATACTACCGCTTATTTGTTAGAAGATGATGTTCCAGAAGAAGTTAAAATGCAACGTGCCAACGAAATTATGGAAATCCAATCTCAAATTTCTTGGGAACTCAATCAAGAAAAAATAGGGAAGGAATTCAAAGTCGTTATCGACCGTAAAGAAGGTAGTTATTTTGTTGGAAGAACTCAATTTGATAGTCCAGATGTTGATAATGAAGTTTTAATCAATGCTGAAGAAAATTATATACGAACCGGAGATTTTGCAAGGGTGAAAATTACAGGCGCTGAGGATTTTGATTTGTATGGGGAGGTTATTCTTTAGGTGCTTATACGATTAATCTACCTTATACTAATAGTAAAATAATTACCCCAAACACTAATGCACCAATAAATCGATTATTAAATTGATGTCCGAGAAAATCGAAATGATCGGCACTGTTTTTTGGGCCGTATAAATACTCTTTAAAAGAAAATTTAGGTTTGTTAAAAAGGCTTCTCCATATTGTTCCATAAATCCATCGAATACAAGCTCCAATAAAGTTAAAAAACACCTGTCCAAAATAAAAACCCATTTTTATTTCTACTATTCCTCAGCAATCATCAACTGGTAGGCAGGTGACATAGCCTTACTTTCGGAAGCTTCTTCAAACTGATTACTTGTAAAAGGTTGTGGTAATCCAAAAATATCATTTAAAGCTGTGGCTAATAATGGTTCGTTTACATCGCCTAAAATTCCTAAGTTGGAATAATCTTCTAAGTATTCAATATCTGGATCTAAGCCATCTACAAAATCGGTAAAACCTACGGAGTTTGCAGTTTTAAATACCAAAGGTAACATTGCATAGGTATGTCCTGGATTTGCCTGACTTCTACTAAAATTAGGTGCAGGAGCGTCGTATAATAAAAAGGAAGCTTGGAATTTTCCAGTAGTAGTTCCTCCAACTTGCATTACGTTGATATATGGATTCAATCCGTTAATAACCAATTCGCTTGCAGATGCAGAACGTCCTGAAGTAAGAACATATACTCTATTTAAATTAAGACTGTTAATTGCTTCTCCTGTAGAAATTTGATTGTTAAATAACTTATCACTTGCATATTCAGCTTGACGATCTTCATTCCATTGTTCGCTAACAAATAGTTGCCCATTAAATTGTCCTGTAATCATACTTGATAAATCAATAGCAGTTTCTACAGAGCCACCACCGTTGTATCTAAGGTCTAAAATTAATTCTGAAACTCCATCTGCTTTAAACTGCCCAAATGCGGCATTTAATTGAGGGTCAAAATCTCTGGTAAAAGCATTGTACATAATGTATCCGATTTTTTGACCTTCAATGGTTAAGGTTTCAGCAATAAATATTGGGTTTTCGGTGTATTGTTGTTTCACTAACTCGATAATTTCTCCTGTTGGTGTAATGTTATCATCTTCTAGAGTTGCTAAACCTATAGTATAAGTATCGGGACTTAATAAATTTCTAAAGTTAGATTCATTTATTTGTTGACCATCGATGGTATTAAAAATCATTCCTCTTTCAACTCCTTTTGCAGCAGCATCGGAATTTGGTAAAACATATCTTGTATAGCCAAAAACATTATCGCTTCCGTCTGGGTAAAAAACCAAACCGAATTCCATTCCGTGGTTTAATGTAATTCCGCTTAAAGCATTTTCCAATTCAATATAATCGTTCACTAACAAACTAAAACGGTCTTGTGGAGATTTTAAATACTCAAACAATGCTTCGGGAGAATCGTAAGAATCAATAAAATCAGCTAATTCTTGCCCTTGTAAATTTGCATTTAATTCTGTATTATCCGCTTTATAAAGGTAAAAGAAATTTAAACCTCGGTAAATAAAGTTTTGAATATCTAGTTCTGAAGAGATTTGAATATTGTCATCCAAGTCTTCAAAACAGGAAACAAATACAGATGAAATAATAATAAGGAGTAGGAAGATTTTCTTTTTCATAGGATTGGGTATATTCGATATTGAATTAAACCACTAAAATAGTCACATTATTGCAAACTGAAACGAACATGTTAAAATTTTTATCACATAAAAAGTCAATTAATTGTGAACAGCATATGTCTAATTTAACAAATATTAAAGACATATGAAAATAAAATGTAACAAAATTATTGGTAACTCGTCATCTTATTGTAACAGCAAATATAAATCGTTAACGTGAATCAGAAAGAATTTTTAGAAACCATACTTCCTTGCAAGGATCGACTGTACAGGCTTGCAAAACGGTTATTGGTATCGAGAGATGAAGCTGAAGATGCTGTACAAGAAGTGTTTTTGAAATTATGGAAAGGACGAGATAAAATTCAAAATTATAAAAGTCCGGAAGCTTTTGCCATTACTATGACCAAAAATTATTGCTTAGACAGATTAAAATCCAGACAAGCATCTAATTTAAAAATTGTTCATAATAATTATAAGAATTCAGAAAACATTGAACGTGATTTGGAAGCAAGTGAAGGAGTAGAATTGGTTACAAAAGTTATGAAAACCCTTCCCGAAAAACAAAAAATTATCATGCAATTACGAGATATAGAACAGTTTGAATTTGCTGAAATATCTCAAATGTTGGAAATTAACGAAACAGCTATAAGAGTAGCATTATCTAGAGCTCGAAAAGTAGTTAGGAAACAATTAATAAAACAATATAATTATGGAGTTAGCTAAAATAGAATCGGTATTAGACAGATATTTTGAAGGTAAAACTACCTTAGCTGAAGAGAAAATACTTCGTGAATATTTTTCAGAAAATCAAGTAGCACCACATTTAGAAGTGTATAAAAATTTATTTATAGGTTTAAAAAATTCGCAAGCTGAAGTTTCAGAAAGAGAAGTAATTCTTCCTGAAGTTACCAATACTTCCAACAAAAGATGGTGGTTATCTTTAGCAGCTTCGGTGGTAATTGTTTTAGGAGTTGTTGGATTGCAGTTTTCAGGAAATAACAACCAACTAACTTTCGAAGAAGAACAAGCATTAGCAGAATTTAATAAAACAAAAGAAACATTGTTATTGCTTTCAAAAAGTTTTAACAAAGGTACCGGAGAGTTGGCAGTCTTAGGAGAATTTACAGAAGCCAAAAACAAAATTTTAAAATAATTCATTAATCAAAATTAAAAACAAACAGTATGAAAAAATTAGTAATATTATTAGCCTTAATTGCAGTTCCTTTTATGGGAAATGCTCAAAATGCCTTCGATGTTTTCGAAGATGAAAACGATGTAACTTCAGTAGTCGTTACTAAAAACATGTTTAAATTATTAAGTACGATAGATTTAAACTCGGACGATCCAGAAACTAAAGAGTATTTATCTCTAGTAAACAACCTTGACAATATCAAGATTTACACTACAGAAAATGTAGAAGTTGCCAAAAGAATGGATGCTGCCGTAGCTAAATATTTAGAAGAATCAAAAGGACTTTCAGAATTAATGCGCGTAAAAGACGATGGTAAAAACATTAAGTTTTATTCGAAAGAAGGAAAGAATGAAAATTACGTAAGCGAACTATTAATGCACCTTACCGGAAATATTGATGGAGAAGAAAGAACTATTATAATGAGTATTACCGGAAACATAGATTTAAAGCAAATCTCAAAACTTACCAGCGATCTTAATATGCCAGGAAGTGAAGAATTAAAGAACGTAGAAAAACACTAAGATATGGTACTTATAAAATATGTAATAGGAATTGGATTGGCAGCACTTACTTTATTCAGCTGTAGCAACGAACAATCACTGCAACGGTATTTAGTTGACAGACAAGACGATAATGCTTTTTTGAAAGTAGATATTGCAGCGAGTTTATTGCAAGCAAATGATGCTGATTTTTCGAAAGAAGAAAAAGAAATCTTAGCTACTGTAAAGAAAATTAATGTAGTTGCTTTTCCAATAAAAGGTGAAAATGCAGCAAATTATGAAGTGAAAAAGAAAGAACTGAAAGACATCATAAATCAAGAACAGTATAAAACTTTAATGAAATTTGGCTCTAATAATAAAGGAGCTGTGTTGAAGTATTTAGGTGAAGAAGATTCTATTGATGAAATCATTGTTTTTGCAAGTGACGATGAAAAAGGATTTGCACTTTTCAGACTTTTAGGAGATAATATGAATCCTGCACAAATGATCAAATTAATGAGCTCTATCGAAAAAGGAGATATGGATATATCTTCCTTAAAATCTATTGGGAATATTTTTGATATGTAAAAAGAAGAATAGATTTATTTGTGAAAACCTTCTAGACTAATCATTTAGAAGGTTTTTTGTTTTTTGTCTGTTCGAGCGTAGTCGAGAACTTAATAAAGACCCCTTGACTGCGCCCGGGGAGACATTAGAACTATATTCCCGTATAATTAGAAGGAGTAATCACTCGCATTTCAGCCTTCACACTTTCCGAAACCTCTAAAGTTTCTATAAAAGCAGCAATCGATTGTGCGTTGATTTTTTCGTTGGTCCTGGTCAATCCTTTTAATGCTTCATAAGCATTTGGGTATGCTTCTCTTCTTAAAATAGTCTGAATAGCTTCAGCAACTACCGCCCAATTATTTTCTAAATCTTCCGCAAATTTAGGTTCGTTTAATAGTAATTTATTCAAGCCTTTTAAAGTAGATTGAAAAGCAATAATGGTATGTCCAATTGGTACTCCAATATTTCGTAATACCGTGCTATCTGTCAAATCACGTTGCAATCTACTAATAGGAAGTTTAGCAGCAAGATGCTCAAAAATAGCATTGGCAATTCCTAAATTTCCTTCACTGTTTTCAAAATCTATTGGATTTACTTTATGTGGCATCGCACTAGAACCTACTTCACCTTTTTTAATTTTTTGTTTAAAATATTCCATCGAAACATAAGTCCAAATATCACGATCTAAGTCGATGATGATATTATTGATTCGCTTTAAATTATCAAACAAAGCAGCCATATGATCGTAATGCTCAATCTGCGTGGTAGGGAAGGAGTGGTACAATCCTAGTTTATCGTGAACAAATTTTTGTGCAAATTCTTTCCAATCCACGTTTGGATACGCAATTTTATGTGCGTTAAAGTTTCCAGTGGCTCCTCCAAATTTTGCAGCACTTTTAATATCGTTTAGTAAATCGAATTGTTCTTCAATTCGAACTACAAACACTTCAATTTCTTTCCCTAAACGCGTTGGTGAAGCTGGCTGTCCGTGGGTTCTTGCTAACATTGGAATGTCTTCCCAATCGGTAGCTAACGTTTGTAATCTATCTTTTAATTCTAATAATTGCGGAACATACACTTCGTTCATCGCTTCTTTTAATGACAATGGAACGGCTGTATTATTAATGTCTTGTGAAGTCAATCCAAAATGAATAAACTCCTTAAATTCATGAAGGTTTAAGTCGTCAAATTTTTCTTTGATAAAATATTCTACTGCTTTAACATCGTGGTTGGTTACCTTTTCAATATCTTTAATTTTAACCGCATCAATGGTAGAAAACTGCGTGTAAATAGTTCTTAATTCTGGAAAAAGAGAAGTGTCAAAATTACTAAGCTGAGGTAATTCTAATTCTACCAAAGCGATGAAATATTCAATTTCTACTTGAACACGGTATTTGATTAAGGCTTCTTCAGAAAAATAAGGAATTAACGAACTTGTTTTTGAAGCATAACGACCGTCGATAGGTGAAATGGCTTGTAAAGAATGAGTTGACATAGATTGAGTTTTGAAAGGAGCAAAGATACTTCTTTTCTTGTTTTTAATATGTTGAAAGTTGTTTGAAAATTACAGTGTTCTATTGAACAGTCTTCACGAGTTTTTTTTTAAGCGAAGTGATCTCATGAAGCTTCGGAAAATGGTTGCTTTTTCTTGTTTTGAAATTTACGAATTTTCTCGATGGTCATTCTACCACGAGCTCCATAAGCAGAAGTTTTTAAAGGTGTGTTTTGCTCGATAATAATTTTTAATTCTGGATGAATCCATTCAAATTCAGTTCCTAAATAATACAAAGATCGCATTGCATAGGCTTCTGTAGCCACTTTTTGATTGCTGATTAACCAATCGAAACAATATTCGATAATAGTTTCTTTATATTTTGATTCTAATACAATGTTTCTTTTTTTGTAATGACTTTCAGTTAGAAATAAACATATTTTTGACAATGGTCTAAGAGCTTGGTCTTTGGTGACTTTTGGAATGTTTTTAAAAAACAGCTCGTAGTAAGGAATCAACAATGAAAGTTTTTTTTCAGAAACTAATTCTAATATCCACACAGCTTTGTATGAAATTTCTTTTTCTGTTTGAAAGCAATATTTTAATAACTCAGGAAATAATTCAGGGTTTGAAATAACCAATTCTGAAATTTCTAACCTTGCTTTCTTATGGGGGGTAAGATTGGAAAGTTGATTTTGAAAACTTATTATTTTCAAATGGAACTATTTTTAACTTTAATTGAACACTTTACAATCCAAAACAAAAATAATCCTTCGGTAATACGTTGTGTAATTCCTGAAATGTTAGAATCCAAGGTGTTAAAAAAAAGAAATACAAAAAACAGGCTAAGTAAAGCACATCCTAAAGTTAGAATCCCAAACCGTTTAAAATCTTTTAATTTCAGAAACCCTAATCCAATTAACAATAAACTTAATGGGACAAAAATATACGTTAATAATCCAGATAAAGAATGTATGACTTGTGAAATACTTATATTGGTTAAATCGGTACTGCATCCTTCATCACAAGGAAAAACACCTACGATAATTGTAGAAATTCCGTAGAAAATTCCAAATCCAAAAAAGCCAGCTTTTAACAAATTCGATTTTGGAAATTTTGAAATTGATGCAAAGCTAAAAACACTAATTAATATTCCACTAGGTATAATTCCAATCCAACGTAACAACTTTCCATTAGGAACTCCAGTTGCAGTCAATTCACTAATTAATTGTGAAAATGAGTTATAATCTTCATTTAGAAAAGTCGCAATAATTGTTGTACTTACAAATAGTAAAACACCAAAAATTCCTGAAAGATATATAAGTTTAGTATTCATTTGCTTTTATTTTTTCAATCACTTTTAAAACCCCACTAGAAGCTTTTTCAGCAAAAACCGTAATTCTTTCCGAAGAGTTTACAGATGGTTTCGGATCCACAAAATAGATGTTAGTTTCCAAAGGTGCAAATTGCAACAAACTCGCAGCTGGATATACTTGCATAGAAGTTCCAATAATAATTAGAACATTCGTTTTTCTAACCAGTTTAATGGCAGTATCCATTTCAGGCACCTCTTCTCCAAACCATACTATATGTGGGCGTAGTTGATAACCGTCTTTGTAAAAGTCACCCGAATTTAAATCCTTTTTCCAATCTATAATTGTAGAAGGAATTTCCGTACTTCTAACTTTAAATAACTCACCATGTAAATGCAAAACCTTGCTACTTCCAGCACGTTCATGTAAATCATCTACATTTTGTGTGATGATTTGTACATCGAAATCTTTCTCAAATTCAGCTAAAGCAATATGTGCAACGTTAGGTGTTACTTCTAATAACTGCTTCCTGCGTTGGTTATAAAAATCTAATACCAATTCCCGATTCGCATTCCAACCTTGCGGTGAAGCTACTTCCATCACATCGTGTCCTTCCCAAAGACCATTGCTATCTCTAAAAGTTTTAATGCCACTTTCGGCACTCATTCCGGCTCCTGTTAATATGGTTATTCTCATAATGCCCGCGAAGGCGGGTATCTTTTTAAGGTTTGTAATAATTTATAAAACAATAAGGGACGTTTTTTATATCTTCGTAATCAAAATCCTTCGTAGCTTAACAAAGCAGGATAAAAATAATCATTTCTTTTGGATAAACAGTTATTAGAATACTTACAATCTTTCATTACAGAAAGAAGAAAAGAACTTTTTGATGAAGTGGTATCAAAACGAACCAGACATTTTACGGTGGTTTCAGAAGATGTATTTCAGTTACATAATACCAGTGCAGTAATGCGTTCTTGCGATGTTTTTGGAATTCAAGAATTGCATGTAATTGAAGAAAAATATGGCAAACGAATCGATAAAGAAATTGCGTTAGGTGCCCAAAAATGGGTAAATATTAATAGGTACGATTCGACCATGAGTTGTATTGATTCGCTTCGGAAAGAAAACTATCAAATTATTGCAGCCACACCACATAACGATTCACAATTACTACACGATTTTGACGTCACAAAAAAATCGGCTTTTTTCTTCGGAAGAGAAAGAGATGGGTTGAGTGATACTGTTATGAAGGAAGCCGACGGATTTATAAAAATACCCATGTATGGTTTTACTGAAAGTTTGAACATATCGGTTTCAGCAGCTATCATTTTACAACATGTGGTCACTAAGTTGAAACAATCTGAAGTAAATTGGCAATTATCTGAAGAAGAAAAACACGAGTTATTAATAGATTGGACAAAGAAAACAATTAAAAGTATTGATGATGTAATGGAAAGGTTCAAAGAAATTGAAGGATAAAAACACACAAATTATTAACTTTAAATAATTATAAAATGAAACAAAATATGGTTGCTTGGTTTGAAATTCCTGTAATAGATATGGATCGAGCCAAAAAATTTTACGAAACAGTTTTTAAGATTGAAGTTGGAGTTCATGATATGGGAGGAGTACTAATGGGTTTTTTTCCTATGAATGAAGAGGCTTCAGGAGCAATGGGTAGTCTAATGAAATATGAAAGTTATGTTCCAAGTCACGAAGGAACTTTAGTTTATTTTTCTTGTGAGGACTTACAAACAGAACTTGGAAGAATCGTCTCAGCTGGCGGAAAAATATTGCAAGAAAAAACACAAATATCACCGGAAAACGGTTTTATGGGATTGTTTGAAGATAGTGAAGGGAATAGAGTTGCTTTACATTCGCAAATTTAAATGTTAACTAAATTTCTCCGTGAGACTTTGTGTCTTCTTTGTGGAACTCTGTGGAATAATATTTACATAAAATTAAAACAACGACACTTCGACTCCGCTCAGTGTCCAAATAATATTTAGAAATTTGAAAATAGTATTCGCAACACACAACAAAAATAAGCTAARGGAAGTAAAAGCCCTAATGCCTCCATATATCGAATTATTAAGTTTAACCGATATTGGTTGTAATGATGAAATTCCAGAATCGGCTAATACAATTGAAGGAAACGCACTCATAAAAGCCAATTTTGTAAAAGAAAATTACGGTTACGAATGTTTTGCAGATGACACGGGTTTGGAAGTAGCAGCATTAAACAATGAACCAGGAGTATATAGTGCACGTTATGCAGGCCCAGAAAATAATGCAGAATCCAATATGAATAAATTATTGGTCAACCTTGAAAATAAATCCAATCGAAACGCAAGATTCAAAACCGTGATCGCTTTAACTTTAAAAGAAGGACACCAACTTTTTACAGGAATCTGTGAAGGAGAAATCACCAAAGAGAAAAGGGGAGCAGATGGATTTGGTTACGACCCCATCTTCCAACCCAAAGGATTCGATAAAACATTCGCCGAAATGACCTTAGAACAAAAATCTGAAATCGGACATCGAGGAAAAGCAGTTAGGCTGTTGATTGAGTTTTTTTGAAGTAATATGTTTGATATATGATTTTTTTGGCACTTCGACTCCGCTCAGTGCCCGATCGACTTAAAGTACTTTCATTGTTGAAATCAAAGGTTGCTGAGTGTTTCGAGTATGCGAGTCCCGAATTGTAGGGAGTATCGATTAACCGAGTCAATACACTTCGATACACGCTCCTGCATCACGTACTTAGTGTACTTTTATAGTTACAATCAAAGGTTGCTGAGTGTTTTCGCCTTAGCGAAAATGTATCGAAGTAACCGACTAATTTACTTCCAAATAAAAACACTATATTTGCCGCTTGAAAATCCTCAGGGTGAGGAAAGTGTTGTAAGGAGTAGTATGGAATTTATTTGTCGAATACTTCAAAACAATACACAAATAAATAAATTAAAATACTATAATGAGCAAATTTGCAGCATTAGGTCTGGAAGAAAATCTTCTAAAGGCCATCGAAGACATGGGGTTTACAACTCCATCTGAAATTCAAGAAAAAGCAATCCCAATCCTTTTAGATAAAGATACCGATATGGTTTCTTTAGCACAAACTGGTACCGGTAAAACAGCCGCATTTGGTTTTCCGATGCTTCAGAAAATTAATGTAGAAAGCCGAACAACACAAGGGCTTATCCTTTCACCGACACGTGAACTTTGTTTACAGATTACCAACGAAATTAAAAACTACGGAAAGTATAAAAAAGGCTTGAATGTAGTGGCAATTTATGGTGGTGCAAGTATTTCAGATCAAGCAAGAGATATAAAAAGGGGAGCACAGATTATTGTGGCAACTCCGGGTCGTATGAAAGATATGATTGGCAGAAGAATGATCGATATTTCAAAAATTGAATATTGTGTACTGGATGAAGCCGATGAAATGTTAAATATGGGATTCTATGAAGATATCACGGAAATCCTTTCTTATTCCCCAGACGAAAAAAGCACTTGGTTATTTAGTGCAACAATGCCGAGAGAAGTTTCTGCTATTGCCAAAAAATTTATGCACGATCCTGTAGAAATTACAGTGGGTGGTAAAAATATGGGAGCCGAAAATGTTTCTCACGAATATTATTTAGTAAACGCACGGGATCGTTACCAAGCTTTAAAAAGATTGGCAGATGCAAATCCGTCGATATTTTCAGTAATATTTTGTCGTACCAAAAGAGATACGCAAAAAGTTGCAGAATTATTAATCGAAGACGGTTATAGTGCAGCAGCATTGCACGGAGATTTAAGTCAGAACCAACGTGATTTGGTAATGAAATCTTTTAGAAACAGACAAATCCAAATGCTAGTAGCGACTGATGTTGCAGCTCGTGGAATTGATGTAGAAAATATTACACACGTTATTAATTACCAACTTCCAGACGAAATTGAAACCTACACACACCGTAGCGGACGTACTGGAAGAGCAGGAAAAACGGGAGTTTCAATCGTAATTGTTTCAAAAAGTGAAAACAGAAAGATTCATCAGATTGAAAAAATTATTCAAAAGAAATTTGAAAAAAAGGATGTTCCTTCTGGAATGGAAATTTGTGAAGTACAATTATTTCATCTAGCTAATAAAATTAAAGAAACAGAAATTAATAACGATATTGAGGCCTATCTTCCAAATATCAACGAAGTTTTAGCAGATTTTTCAAAAGAAGAATTGATTAAAAAGGTGTTTTCTGTAGAATTCACACGTTTTTATAACTACTATAAAAAAGCAAAAGACCTTAATGTGGCTCAAGGTGATATGTCTGAAGGTTCAAAAGATTCGGTTCGTTATTTCATAAATATTGGTGAAAAAGACGATTTTGATTGGATGAGCTTAAAGGATTTCCTAAAAGATATGCTTCAGTTAGGACAAGATGATTTATATAAAGTTGATGTGAAAGAAAGTTTTTCATTCTTCAACACAGACACGAAACATCAAGAATTAGTGATGAATTTCTTCAAGGATTTTGAATTGGAAGGAAGAAGAGTTTCCGTAGAAATTTCAAAAGACACCGGAAGAGGAGGAAGACGTGGAGGAGGAAGAGATCGCGGAAGAGATCGTGACCGTGGTGGAAGCCGTGGCGGATTCAAAAAACGTGGTGAAGGTAGATCTGAGGGGAGAAGAGATGGAAGACGCAGCGATGATAGAGATGGAGGTCGAAGAGATGGAAGGCGAGGTGATGATAGAGATGGTGGTCGAAGAGAAGGAAGAAGTGAAGGAAGACGAGAGGGAAACCGTGATGAAGGAAACTCAGGATTTAAAGGTAGAAGTCGCAGAAAAGACGATCGACCAAGTAATTCTGGAACTGGAGGAAGAAGACGAACTAGACGTTAATTATTAAATTTTTGTTATAATTAAAAATTGATTTAATTATTTAGTCTAATGCGTTATATTTACCAGCAATTATGAAGAAAAAAATTGTATTGCTTATTTTATGTTTTGCTGTAGCTACGGGCTGGTCACAAGACGTAACGATTATTAAAGGAAAAGTTCAAAATGCTTCAAACAATCTAGTGTTAGAGAATGTTCACGTAGTGAATTTGAATTCAGTAATTGGCACGTTGACCGATACAGAGGGAAATTTTAAAATTAAAGCTGCAGTAAATGACACTTTATATTTTTCATATTTAGGATTTAAGTCCATTCGAGTTCGGGTAACCAATGACTGGTTAAAATTTGGTGAAATTAAGATTAAAATGACCGAGCTGAGTATTGCTTTGGAAGAAGTAGTGGTAAAACCTATTCAGCTTACAGGTTATATTGAAGTTGATGCGAAGTTAATACCTATATATGACGATCATCGTTATCGAATTGCAGGTATTGGAGGTGGTTATGAAGGCGGAAAATCACAACCAGGCTCAGTTAGTAAAGTATTAAATTCTATTTTTAATCCCGCAGATTTTCTCTATAATATGTTCGGAAAGCGACCGCATCAAATGAAAAAGTTGCGTAAAATGAAGGATGATGATGAAATTAGAAACCTATTGCAAAGCAAATATGACAGAGAAACCTTAATGGCTGTACTTCAATTAGAAAAAGTTGATATTGAGGAGATACTTAACAACTGTAGTTATTCTAAAAGCTTTATTAAAACAGCCAACGACCTTCAGATAKKWGAWGYSWKWMKSSAATGTTATGAGGAATATCGGGTATTGAATCGGGGGAGGGAGTAAGTTTAATGCTCCAACCCATTCTCCATTACAGTTTACACTTCTTATTTCCAGGGCTTATCGCTTGGGTGTTTTTTAGAAAAAATTGGAAAAAGGCTTGGTTAATTATGATTGTCACGATGTTAGTAGATGTAGATCATTTATTAGCAGATCCAATTTATTCTCCCAACCGTTGTAGTATCAGTTTTCATATTTTACATACCTATTATGCAATGGGAGTTTATGTTATTTTACTATATTTTAAAAAGTTTAGAATTGTAGCCGTAGGTTTACTTTTTCATATGTTCACCGATTTTATTGATTGTTTGTTTATGAAGTAGTATTTTTAAGGAATTATTAATCACTATGAATAAAATTGTTTCAATACAACGAAAATACTTCAATACACACGAAACTAAAGATATAAAATTTCGGCTGAAGCAATTAACAAAGTTAGATTCTCTTTTAAAATCAAACGAAAAGTTATTCTACGAAGCCATATACAAAGACTTCAAAAAATCTGAATTCGATACCTTTGTAAGTGAACTCGCTTTATTGTACCACGATATAAAAGATGTAAAACGGAACTTACGTAAATGGGCAAGAGTAAAACGAGTAGGAACCAATATGCTCAATTTTCCTGCGAAGAGCTATATAATTCCTGAACCATTGGGAGTTTGTTTGGTGATTGGAGCTTGGAATTATCCTTACCAATTAACATTAGCGCCAGTAATTGCTGCAATGGCTGCTGGTAATACAGTAATCATAAAGCCTAGTGAATTGGCTGCCAATACAAGTACTGTAATGATAAAACTGATTAATGAAAATTTTAATSCTAATTATTTAAAAGTTATAGAAGGAGGTATCCCAGAAACCACCGAACTCTTAAATCAGAAATTCGATAAAATATTTTTTACAGGAAGTCCACAAGTAGGTAAAATAGTGTATCAAGCAGCAGCCGAACATTTAACGCCTGTTACTTTAGAATTGGGAGGAAAAAGCCCTGCATTTATCACTGAAGATTGCAATTTAAAAATGACTGTAAAGCGTTTGGTTTGGGCTAAATTTTTAAATGCAGGGCAAACTTGTATTGCTCCAGATTATGTATTAGTACAAAAATCTATTGAAGGAAAGTTTTTAGAAATGTTAAAATCTGCTATTGAAWAAGAAAATTTTTCAATAGCAAACGAGAACTACACACAAATTATAAATGATAAAAACCTAAACCGTTTATCAGATTTAATTTCAAAAGAAAAAGTCTGTTATGGAGGAATCGTATCTACTTCAGAAAGAACCATAGAACCCACCATTTTACAGAACATTACTTTTGAAGATAAAGTAATGCAAGAAGAAATATTTGGACCAATACTTCCAGTGATTTCTTATGAAAATTTAGAAGATGCAATTCAGCAAGTAAACGAACATCCAAAGCCATTGGCTTGTTATGTTTTTACAAATAATACGATTCAAAAAAATAAAATATTAAAAGAAATTTCATTTGGCGGTGGAGCAATTAACGATGGAGTGATGCACATTGCCAACAGTAAATTACCATTTGGGGGAGTAGGAAATAGCGGAATGGGAAGCTATCACGGAGAAGCAGGTTTTAAAGCATTTACACATTATAAAAGCATTTTAGAAAAATCGAACTTGATAGAATTACCCCTGAAATATTATCCGCATTCCGAAGGGAAATTAAGTTGGATCAAACGATTTATGGGATTGTAATTAATGAAAAACAGAAATATGCTAACAAATCAGATAAGTCCAACCGATCAACAATTTGCTCACCTACAATCCTATCCAAAAAATACTCCTTTAGTGATGCTGAATGTTTTAAGGTTTAAAAGTACTACAAGTACTAATGAAACAGGACAAGAAGTATATGCTCGGTATTTTAAAAATGCACAACCTTTTGTTGTAGAATCTGGAGCTAAGTTAATCTGGAAAGGAGAAGTGCATACTGTTTTAATTGGCGATTCTGAAAATGCTCCTCATTTGGCATTTTTGGTGGAATATCCTTCCGTTGATCATTTTTTCGGAATGGTTATGAATCCTGAATATCAAAAAATAGCTTCCGATAGAGGATTGGCTTTAGAATATGGTGGATTAATCGCTTGTCAAACTGCTGTATAATGGAAGCCGTAAAAACACATTTTCGGACTTGTAATCTTTGTGAAGCAATGTGTGGTATTGAAATTAAATACCAAGACAAAAATATAATTTCAATAAAAGGGGATAAAAAGGATCCTTTAAGTAAGGGACATATTTGCCCGAAAGCAACCGCTTTACAAGATTTATATGAAGATCCCGACCGTTTAAAAACACCTATTAAAAGAACTGAAAAAGGTTGGATTTCCATTTCTTGGGAACAGGCTTTTGAGGAGGTTACTTCAAATTTAAGAAGAATACAGAAAAAACACGGAGTCAATTCCATAGCTTCCTATCGAGGCAATCCGACGGTTCATAATACAGGGCTTACTTTATTTGCAGGTTCTTTTTTACAAAGTATTGGTTCAAATCAAGCTTATACAGCAACTTCGGTTGACCAATTGCCACATCATTTTGCGTCTTTAATGATGTTTGGACATTATCTATTATTCCCAATTCCAGATATTGACCGAACCGATTTTATGTTAATTATCGGCGGAAACCCAGCAGTTTCAAATGGAAGTATCATGACTGCTCCCGATTTTTCAAACCGATTAAAAGCCATTAAAAAAAGAGGAGGTAAAGTAGTCGTGGTAGATCCAAGATTTACGGAAACTTCCAAAATTGCAAACACACATCATTTTATTAAACCAGGAACAGATGCCTTGCTATTATTAGGAATGCTGAATGTTATTTTTGAAGAAGACTTAACTTCCGAAGGAAAAATAAAAGAAATTTCAAAGGGTTGGGAAACCATACAGGAGCTTGTAAAATTCTATTCTCCAGAAATCGTTTCAGAATATATAGGAATTAAGGCAGAAGAAATAAAAAACTTAGCAAGACAATTTGCAAACTCTAAAACGGCTGTTTGTTACGGAAGATTTGGAGTGTCAACTCAAGAATTTGGAGGAATTTGCAATTGGTTAATCAATGTTTTAAATGGAGTAACAGGAAATTTAGATTCTGAAGGAGGAGCAATGTTCACCAAACCTGCAATAGATGTCGTGGGAATGTCTAGAGTGAAAGGAAAAAAAGGAAGTTTTAATAAATACCAAAGTAGAGTACATAAATATCCTGAATTTTCTGGTGAATTTCCAGTAGCAACTTTAGCAGATGAAATATTAACTGATGGCGAGGGGCAAATAAAAGCAATGGTTATAATTGCTGGAAATCCTGTTTTGTCAACTCCTAACGGTACAAAACTCGAAAAAGCTTTCGAGTCATTGGAATATATGGTGGCAATCGATATTTATCTAAATGAAACTACCAAATTTGCAAATATCATTCTGCCGACTACCACAGGATTAGAAACGCCGTTATACGATTTGGTTTTTCATCAATTTGCTATCCGAAATACAGCAAAATATTCCGAAGCACTTTTTGAAAAAACAAAAGAACAAAAACACGATTGGGAAATTTTAAAAGAATTAACCATACGATTAAGCGGAGTTGAAAATCCTGCAAATTTAGAGCAGACCTTGGATTATATGCTTCAGTTTAGTGCTTATAATCAACCAAAACTATCTGTTTCAGAATTAAAAAAACACCCACACGGACTTGACTTTGGAGCAATGAAATCTCAGTTGCCAGAACGATTATTTACTACAGATAAATTAATAGATTTAGCTCCTTCAGCCTTAGTCGAAGATTTAAAAAGGTTAAATAGTAAAATGAATCTTTGGCAGAAAAATGAAACTTCAGAATTTCCTTTTTATTTAATTGGAAGACGTCATTTACGCTCCAATAATTCTTGGATGCACAATAGCAAACGATTGGTGAAAGGTAGAGAAAGATGTACGATGCTTGTAAATACTGAAGATGCAGAAAAACTTCAGTTAAAAAACGGTGAAATTGTTAGCGTAAGCTCCTCCGGAGGAACAATAAAAATTCCTATTGAAATCACTTCAGAAATAAAACAAGGAGTGTTGAGTATTCCACACGGTTGKGGACATCATAGAGAAGGGACTAAAATTAGAGTTGCTGAAAATCACGCAGGAGTGAGCTTAAACGATTTGACTGATGCAACTCAAATTGATAAGCTTACGGGAAACGCAGATTTCAGTGGTACAAAAGTTAAAATTGAAGCTTCCTAAACTAAGGATTGCTAGTACCGATAAAATACATTATTTTCGTAATTCGTATTCCAATTTAAATGGCAACAAGAAAATACCAAGCTCAAAAATTTGAAAGCAGTTCAATGTCAAAAGCAATAGATGCTTTAACTGTTGAAGAAGCTTTGCAAATTAATATCAATAAAAAACCCTTTACAGTTTCGATGCGAACTCCAGGTGATGATATTAATTTGGTACGTGGTATGTTGCATTCTGAAGGGATTGTGAAAAATGCCAATTTCAATCCAGATTTAATTCTGAAAAAAGAAAATGTAGACGGAATCGTAACGGTAGTAGATTTAACCATTCCGAAGGAAGAATTGGGAGAAGGATATTCAAATAGTAGAAGCCTATTATCGGTTTCCTCTTGTGGGATTTGTGGTAGAACAGAACTTGGAGAACTTTCCTTTCTAGGAAAAACAATCGACGATAAAAAGAAAATTGATGTTAATTTACTCAATGGCTTGTTCGATAAAATGAACGATCAACAACACAGTTTTCACCAATCTGGAGGAACCCACGCAGCAGCAGCTTTTACTTTAGTAGGCGAGTTATTATCTGCAATGGAAGATATAGGAAGGCACAATGCAGTAGATAAAGTAATTGGAAAATTAATCCTTTCAGAAAAATTAAAAGAAGCATCGATTTTAACGGTGAGTGGACGAGTTTCTTACGAAATTGTCATCAAATGTTTTAAAGCCGGAATTCCGTTTTTAGCAGCGGTTTCTGCACCCTCATCTTTGGCGGTAGATTATGCAAAAGAATTAGGAATTACATTGTTTGCTTTCTGTCGTGACGAAAGAGCTACTTGTTATTCCAATCCTCAACGTACAAAATTAAATAAACAAACAAACGACCTCGGAACAAAAGCGAGCTAAGATATTATGTCAAATAATTTAAGTGAATTATTAGGAAAAAAAGGATTAGACAACAACCTTTTTGATAAAATGGGCAAACTTTCTCAAGAGGAAGGAACTCCTAATAAAGAAGCATTAGCAAAACTTACCGATGAGTTTTTAATAGGAAAAGCAAATGCCTATGGAACGGCTTCCTTCTACGATTTTATGAAACCCGAAAATAAAGGCAAAAAAGTTTATGTTTGTAACGGAACGGCTTGCGTTTGTGCGGGAACTCAAGATCAATTAATTGAAAACTTAAAGGAAGAAGTATCGGCAGATGAAATTGGTCATATGACTTGCCTCGGAAGGTGTCACGAAAACAACGCCTTTAATTATAACGGAAAAAACTATTCTGGGAAAGAAGCTGATAATTTAAAAGAAATCTTTTCATCTGAAACTTCCTTAAATAAAGACAGTCATATTGTTAAAGCTTCAGGAAAGAAGATTTTAACTCAGGATTTCACTTCAATTTTAGAATATTATCAGCCATTTAAAAAGTCTTTAAAAAGAGATTCTGAAGCTGTATTAAACGATATTAAATTATCCAATGTTCGTGGTAGAGGAGGAGCAGGATTCCCAATGGGATTAAAATTAGGATTTTGTAGAGCAACAGAAAGCGATACCAAATTTATTATTTGTAATGCTGATGAAGGAGATCCGGGAGCCTATTCAGATCGGTATTTATTAGAACAACAGCCACATTCGGTACTATTCGGGATGTTGATTGCAGGTTATGTAACCCACGCTAATTACGGAATCTTATACATTAGAGCAGAATATCCAGAAGCTGCAGGAATAGTACAAAAAGCAATTGATGAGCTTCGTAAAGAAAACTTAATCGGTGAAAATATTGATGGAAGCGGATTTAATTTCGACTTTAAAATTATTCGTGCTCAAGGTTCGTATATCTGTGGAGAGGAAACTGCTTTGATTAATTCCATCGAAGGACAACGTCCAGAAGTGCGTGTTCGTCCACCGTTTCCAGCTCAACAAGGATTGTTTAATAAACCAACTATTGTCAATAATGTAGAGACTTTAGCTGCACTTCATTTTATCATTGAAAAAGGAGGACAGGCTTGGAAAGATATAGGAACAGAGCGCTCATCGGGAACCAAATTAGTATGTTTGGATAGCTTTTTTAACAATCCAGGGATTTATGAAGTAGAAATGGGAACACCGCTTTCAAAAGTAGTAAACGAATTGGGTGGCGGATTTAAAACCGAAGTAAAAGCATTACAAATTGGAGGACCTTTAGGAGGATTGGTACCAGTTTCAAAAATCAATGATTTAGAAATCGACTTTGAGTCTTTTGCAAATGAAGGTTTTTTATTAGGTCACGCATCGGTAGTTTGTATTCCAAAAACGTTTCCGATAATGAAATTTATAGAACATTTATTTGATTTTGCTTCCTATGAAAGTTGTGGAAAATGTTTCCCTTGCCGATTAGGAACCAAACGAGGACACGAACTTTCGGTAAAAGCAATCAATTCAGATTATAAAATAAATAGAACTTTATTCAACGATTTATTAACGACTTTAGAACAAGGTTCACTTTGTGCACACGGAGGAGGAATTCCATTACCAGTACGTAATGCGATGCAGTATTTTGAAGAAGAATTGGAAGGGTATTTTAATTAATATTTTGGAGAAGAGAAAATAGAGATTAGAGAAGAGAAAAAGAAGAGTAAAATCTGCGAACATCAGCGAAATCTGCGGGATAAATTAATAAGTAAAGATAACCAGCTTTGTGACTTTGCGGCTTCGCGAGAAAAAAATAAGATATGAAATTAGCATATATAGACAATCAGCCATACGAAATTAAAGAAGGAGAAACGGTACTTTCATTTATCAAACGATATAAGGAAGAAAATCTCGTTCCCACTTTATGTGATGCACCAAATTTAGATCCTTTTGGATCCTGTAGAGTTTGTAGCGTTGAGGTGGCTTTAGAAGAAAACGGACATACCAAAACAATGGCTTCTTGTCATACTCCTGTTGCTGAAGGACAATATATCTATCCTTCTACGAAAGCAATTAAAAAATTACGAAAAAACATTATAGAGTTAGTATTAACCGATCATCCGTTAGATTGTTTAACTTGTGAAGTCAACGGAAATTGTGAATTACAAACTGTTGCCGCTCAAGTAGGAATTAGAGAAGTTCGGTACCCAAAAGGTGACGATCATTTATATCGATTAAAGGATTTAAGTCATCCTTATATGACTTCAGATTTATCAAAATGCATCAACTGTTATCGTTGTGTTCGTGCTTGTGATGAGGTTCAAGGTGAGTTTGTGCTAAGTATGTCGGGTCGTGGTTTCGATACTCATATTATAAAAGGTTTGGACGAATCGTTTATGGATTCAGATTGTGTAAGTTGTGGTGCTTGTTCGCAAGCTTGTCCAACTTCGGCAATTTCAGATGTATTTCAGTCCAAAGCAATCAAAGCAACCGATACAACTCGAACTATTTGTACTTATTGCGGTGTGGGTTGTAATCTAGATGTTGCAACTTCAAACGGAGAAATATTAAGTATTACAGCACCTTTTGATGCCGAAGTAAACCAAGGACATACTTGTTTGAAAGGACGTTATGCCTTTAAGTTTTATAACCATCCTGATCGTTTGGATTCTCCAATGATTAAAAGAAATGGTGAATTTGAAAAAGTTTCTTGGGATGAAGCCTATGAGTATATTTCAACAAAATTAAATTCTTATAAATCCGAATTTGGACCCGATTCTATCGCAGGAATTTCTTCAGCAAGATGTACTAATGAAGAGAATTACCTGATGCAAAAATTTATTAGAGCAGTCATCGGAACCAATAATATTGACGGTTGTGCGCGTGTTTGTCATTCGCCAACTGCTTTGGGAATGCAGACCACCTTCGGAACAGGAGCTGCTACCAACTCCATCGACGATATAAAAGATACTAATTGTATTTTAGTGATTGGTGCGAATCCGACAGATGCGCATCCAGTAACAGGAGCGAAGTTGAAACAATTTGCAATGAAACAAGATAACGTTTCCATTGTAATTGATCCTCGTCGTACTGAAATGGCGAAATACGCAGATTTTCATTTAGCATTACGCCCAGGAACCAATGTTGCGGTACTCAATATGATGTTTTATTATATTATTTCAGAAGGATTAGTAGATTCAGAATTCATTAAAAATAGAACCGAAGGATTTGAAGAATTCAAAAACGAAATCTTAAATATAGACATAGATAAATTAGAAAAAGTTTCAGGAGTAGATCGTAAATTGGTTCGGGAAGCGGCTATGGCGTATGCTTCGGCTCCAAACGCAATGTCCTTCCACGGATTGGGAGTTACGGAACATTCACAAGGAACGTTTACAGTAGTTCAGATTGCTGATTTAGCATTGATTACTGGAAATATTGGACGTAGAGGCGTAGGTGTAAATCCGTTACGTGGACAAAACAATGTTCAAGGTTCTGCAGATATGGGTGTTCAGCCACACCAAGGAGCTGGATATTTAGATATAACAAACGATGAGGTAAATAAAAAGTACAATGAATTTTACGGAGTAGATGTACCTCAAGAAATTGGTTATAAAATCCCCGAAATGTTTGATGCTGCTCTCGACGGAAAGTTAAGAGCATTGTGGGTGATTGGTGAAGATATTGTCCAAACAGATCCGAATACTCAAAAAGTAATCAAAGCATTAGAAGCAACCGATTTATTGGTGGTTCAAGAACTTTTTATGACTGAAACTGCAAAATACGCAGATGTGATTTTACCAGGAGCTTCCTTTTTAGAAAAAAGCGGAACATTTACCAACGGGGAACGTAGAGTCCAAGCAGTTCGACAAGTAGTTGAGCCCAGACCTRGAGCAAAAGCTGATGGACAAATTATTGTGGACATCATGAATAAAATGGGATATGCACAACCCGATTATACACCCGATGGAATGTTGGAAGAAATCAATCAAATTGTGCCATTCTTCGCAGGAATTACTTGGGATAAATTAGGGAAAAACGGAATGCAATGGCCCGTAGCAAAAGACGGAACCGATACACAGATTCTTCATGAAAAAGATTTTTCTAGAGGTAAAGGATATTTCGAATTCCACGCTTGGGAAGAAACACAAGAATTGAAATCACATGCAAAAGACTATCCTTTTATTTTAACAACCAATCGTGAATTGGAACATTATAATTGCGGTGCTATGACACGTAGAACGGCAAATGAACAGATTTTACAGGATGATTATTTAATGATAAATCCTCAAGATGCAAAAGATCATTTAATCGAGGAAGGTGATTTTATTTGTATAGAATCTCCAAGAGGAAAAGTAGATGTAAAAGCAAAAATAACCGATGAGGTAAATCAAGGGGTAATTAGTACGACTTTTCATTTTCCAGATATTATGATTAATAATATTACGGGTGATGTCCATGATAGCGAAGCCAAGTGCCCAGAGTATAAAGTAGTAGCCGTTAGGATTAGAAAAAGTAAAGGGAAGTATAAAAAAGAATTGGTAAAGTAATTCATGAAAATTCTTGATAAATTCACTTGGAAACGAAGGGAACACTTCGAGTTTTTCTCTCAATGTGATGAGCCTTTTTTTGGTTTAGTTACCGAAATTGATTGCACCAAAGCGTATCAAGTTTCAAAAGAAAATAAGCAATCG
Source organism: Flavobacterium sp. (assembly GCA_002733185.1). Taxonomy (GTDB): domain Bacteria; phylum Bacteroidota; class Bacteroidia; order Flavobacteriales; family Flavobacteriaceae; genus Marifrigoribacter. Next base: position 41,564 of record NVUT01000012.1, read on the forward strand.
TTCTTTGCGTATTATCTTCATAAATCTATATTGGCAGTTAATTTAGTAGAAGAACTTCGTTACAGAATAGATGGAGAAAATATCAAGGTTTACAAAGAAATTCATGCTTCTACAACTATTGGACGCGAGGATGAAACCTTCGGTTTTACTTTTGTGCTATTTCATAAAGATTTTGAGATTTTTAATACTTCTTTAAAAGCTGAGATTGAAAGTGTTAGAAATTCAGTTGGATTGCGATTAAACGAAAATGCTTCTCGTAAAAATGTGGTGCATTATTCATCTATTCCCTGGAATACTTTTTCAGGATTAACACACGCTAGAAATTACAAATTTGAAGACAGTGCACCAAAAATTACTTTTGGTAAAATGTTTCAGAAAGAAGATAAAAGAATGATGAATATTGCTGTTTATGTGCATCATGCGTTAGCTGATGGGATTCATATAGCAAAGTATTTAGAATTCTTTCAAAAATTAATGAACGGAGAAAAAATATAAATAAGACATGAAAAAATTATTGAAATACACTTTTATTATAGCACTTTTAATTGGAGGTTATTTTACATATACTACCTATCCTAAATTGGATATTGTTAGCGGATTTGCAGCAAAAAGTGTAGCATCACATTATTTTATTGCAGGAAGAGAAAAATTATATACGGAAGCAGAAGACAACAAAGAGCCTACTATGGGAATGGCAAATACCATGCTTTTAGAAGGTGAAAATGCTGCAAAATCGGATGCTTTTGGTTTAAAAAAGCGCTGGGCGGTTAATCGTGAAGGTGTAGGAGTGGTTTTGGTGCCGAGTGATAAAAAACGGGAAGATGTATCGTATGCAAAGCCAAATAGAGATAAAACGCCAACCAATTTATCGTATCCTTATGGCGATTTGCCTCAAAAAGACACTGTATTTCAGAATGTAAATTATTCAGAATTAAAAAATGTTGTCAATAACGCATTTGTAGATGATAGCGAAAATCAAAAGAAAACTCGTACCGCAATAGTAATTTATAAAGATCAGGTTATTAGTGAACAATATATAGATGGTTTCGATAAAAACTCAATGATTTTGGGCTGGTCAATGGGGAAAAGCATCACCAGTGCTGTATTGGGAGTTCTTGAAAAAGAAGGGAAAATAAGTTTAGATCAATCAAATTTATTTAAAGAGTGGGAAAATGACGAACGTAAAAATATCACCCTCACTAATTTGCTAAATATGAATAGTGGCTTAGAATGGGAAGAAAATTACACCAAGATATGTGATGTTACCAAAATGCTTTTTCTAGAAGAAGATATGACCAAATCTCAATTGGTTAAACCGTTGATAGGAACACCGAATGAAAGTTGGAATTACTCCAGCGGGACAAGTAATCTTTTAAGTGGTTTTATTCGAAATCAATTTAAAACCGAACAAGAATACTTAGATTATTGGTATTCAGAATTAATAGATAAAATTGGAATGCACTCTATGATTATTGAAACCGATTTTAAAAATAATTACATAGGAAGCTCTTATGCTTGGGCGACTACCAGAGATTGGGCAAAGTTTGGTTTGTTGTATTTACACAATGGAAATTGGAATGGAGAACAAATTATAAATCCATCTTGGATCGATTTCACTAGAAAACCGACTAATGGCTCCGATGGAGTTTACGGTGGACATTTTTGGATGAATGCAGGAGGTAAATATCCTGATGTTCCGAGAGATATGTATTCATTAAATGGCTTTCAAGGGCAACGAGTGTATATCATCCCTTCAAAAGATTTGGTGGTAGTTCGCACAGGAACTCATGGTGAAGAGAATTTTAATGTCAATGAATTTTTAAGCGGAATCATTTCATCCATCGATTATTAATAAAAAAACTATCTTGCATATTACTAAAGAAAAACTATTATGAAAAAAACCTACTTACTATTTATTGCGTTAATTTCAATTCAAGCCTATTCGCAAACTCAAATTACTTCAACTATAGAATATCAAGGTTATGATGAAGCTCAAGCTTATTTTGGTGAAGGCGAATATCAAATATTTTTAGATAATGTAGATGGTGTTTTAGATAAACCAGTGATTTTAATAGATGGATTTGATCCAGGAGATTCAAGAGACATTGCTGCTTTGTATGGTTTATTGGATTTTGATGGTGGAAATCTAGCAGATATTTTAAGAGATGAAGGATTCGATTTAATTGCCTTAAATGCACCTCAATATACTACCGATGGAAAAAATATTGATGGTGGAGGAGATTATATTCAGCGTAATTCAATGGTTTTAGTAGAATTAATCGATTTAATAAATAACCAAAAAGTGGGTGATGAAGGATTGGTAATTATAGGTCCAAGTATGGGAGGATTAATTGCTCGATACGGATTAACATACAYGGAGCAAAACGGTATGAATCACGATACAAGATTATATATTTCGTTTGACTCTCCACACTTAGGAGCAAATATTCCAATGGGACTTCAATATTTGTTAAGTTATTTTGCTTATGGTCAAGACAATGAAGATGCTCAGTTAACAGTAGAAACTCTATTAAATAGTCCAGCAGCGAAGGAAATGGTGATCGACCATTACTCAGCACATTTGGCTGCAGGATCTGATTTTGAACAAGATCCAAATCTTTTATTACCAGACGGAGCCCCTGGCTTTAGAGATGAATTTCAAACAGAATTAGATAATTTAGGATTTCCTCAAGATGTTAGAAATGTGAGTATTGTAAATGGTAGTGATAGTGGTATTGGTACAGGAATTCCCGGAATGCAAATATTAAATACTACCTTGGATTTAGGAAATAATGTAACTGCAGATATTATTTTACATTTTGCACCACCAGCAGACGAAACTAACAATGTAACCGATTTTGCAGCTTTTTTTATAGGAATTCCAGTTGCCTCTTTTAGCGCAGATGCTCAATCGTTTAGTTATACAGGAGGATTAGATAGTACTCCTGGCGGAATGTCAAGTATGGGTGCTTTTTTTAATGATTTAGAACAAGAAGATTATTCGTTTATCCCAACTTTTAGTTCCTTGGCAATAGACACTGAAAACGATTGGTATGCAATTCCAGATTTAAACGATTCTCCTTTTGTAAATACTTATATTCCTACTGAAAATGAATTCCATGTAACTCTAACTCCTCAAAATGTGGCGTTTGCATTGTCAGAAATAAGAGAAGAACCATTGGGGATTTCTGAAAACGAATTTACTGACAAATATTTATTAGTTAAAAATCCTGTATCTGAACAAATTCGCTTAAAGCTGAATGATACTCATACATATAATAATGTTGAGGTTTCGGTTTATAATATTTCAGGTCAACTAGTTATTTCTGAAAAATTACAGAACCCAACCCAAGAAATTTCAATTAATCAAAACTTAAATTCAGGAATCTATATTCTGAATATTATTGATTCTGAAACTTCATTTAATGTTAAGATTGTGGTTCAATAAAAAAGGTTGAAATTTTATATTTCGGTATTCTTTAAAATCATTCTAATAGAATTTTAGCGTACTTTTGTAGTAATAAAATGAACTATTATGTTATCAAATTCAATTGAAAAAGCGTTAAATAAGCAGATTAGAATCGAAGCAGAATCATCTCAAATATACCTTTCAATGGCTTGTTGGGCAGAATCTAAAGGCTTTGAAGGTGTAGCGGAATTTATGTTCGCACAAGCAGATGAAGAGCGAGCACATATGCTTAGGTTGTTACGTTATTTAATAGAGCGTGGAGGAACAGCTGTTGTTTCAGAATTAAGCAAACCACCTTCAGATTTCACTTCGCCTAAAGCGATGTTTGAAGAAGTATTAGAACACGAAATATTTGTTTCAAATTCTATCAATGACTTGGTGTCAATTACATTCGATGAAAAAGATTTTGCTAYACATAATTTTTTACAATGGTATGTAGCTGAACAGATTGAAGAAGAAGCAACCGCAAGAAATATCTTAGATAAAATCAATTTAATTGGTGACGAGAAAAGTGGATTTTATTTATTTGATAAAGATGTTCGTTCTATGATTGCTCAAAAACCGGAATAGAAATTAAATTTTATAAGTATGAAAAAAAGTATATTTTATTTATTGTTTTTGTTCGCTTTCAATTTTATTTATGGACAAACAAATGTAAGTGGAGGTCTTTTTAGTAATACTACATGGGATATTAATGGTAGCCCTTATATTGTGACGGATGATGTCGCTTTATTTCCAGGATATACTTTAACTATTGATCCAGGTGTGATTGTAAAGTTTGATTCTGAAAAAAAATTAATAATTAGAGGGCTCTTTATTTGCAATGGGTTAGATAATAATATGATAACATTCACCTCTAATGATTCTAGTCCAACTGTTGGTATTTGGGATGGAATTAAGATAGAAAATGCTCAAGGAGGAAAATTAATTGGATCGTATATTTATGGTGAATATGCAGATCAATTCATTAGAATTATGGATACTTCTAATGGAGAAGTTTTAAATTTAAATAATTCAGAGTTTAAATATAATAACTTTGTTTTCTACGGAAAAGATGGAAGTTCTTCACATCAAGTTGTATTGGATTATCTATCTGTAAGTGAAAATATTTCAGCATTTATTTATGCTCAAAATGTAACACTAACTAATAGTGTCTTTTCTGATGGAGAAAAAGGAATTCATGGATGGGAACCCAATCCAAATATTTTTATTTCAGATTGCGAGTTTTATAACTTTAGTGTTTATCCATTTAATTTGGAAGGAGTAATAGATAATTGCCATATTCATGATAATGCTGTTGGAATTAAAATGAAACCTAATTTAATTGTCAAAAATTCAACAATAGAATTTAATACTATAGGTATTGCTGATGATTATCCGATTCCAATATCGGGAGCTAATATATACGACAATAAAATTTGCGACAATACAGAGTATAATTTTAAACATTACTATAGTTACCCAATAACAATTGCCAATAATTGTTGGTGTTCTGAAATTGAAGATGAAATCTCAGAAACCATATATGATGGTTATGACAATGTAGATTTGGGTATTGTAACCTTTTCTCCATTTAATGTAGATTGTAGTAGTAGTTTAGCTACAAATGATGTATCAGATAATTTAAATAAAATTGTATTTTACCCAAATCCATCTAAAAATATAATTTATTTTGAAAATGATTCCTTCAAATATATTGAGGTTTATTCTATAAATGGAATATTGATTAAAAAAGAGATAGCTGAAAATAATCTGGATATTTCAGAATTATATAGAGGTGTTTATATAATGAAAATTTATAATGAAGATAAGACTAACTATTCTTTAGTAAGATTATTGAAGGATTAAATTACCGATGATGATAAGGTTCATTTCGTAAAATAGTAAACCCTCGATATAACTGTTCAATAAAAAATAAACGCACCATTTGGTGTGAGAAAGTCATGGTAGAAAGTGATACTTTTCCGTTGGCTCTTTTGTAAATTTCTTCACTAAAACCGTAAGGACCACCAATTACAAACACTAAAGTTTTAAGACCACTATTCATTTTTTTCTGAAGATATTCTGAAAAATGAACAGAGCTAAATGTTTTTCCGTTTTCATCTAATAAAATTAAGGTGTCTGACTTTTCAATTCTTTTTAATATTTCGCCACCTTCTGTTTTTTTCTGCTGGGCTTCGGATAAGTTTTTAGAGTTTTTTATATCTGGGATAATTTCCAAGCTAAAAGGAACATAAAAACCAAGACGCTTAGTATATTCTTCAATTAATTGTTGAAGGTTTTTTGAATCCGTTTTACCGATGGCTAGAAGTTTTATTTTCATAAATGTCTGCATTTCGACTCCGCTCAATTTAAACTTCAGCGGGTATCTTTTTAATCCCTACTAAAAGGAATCTTATTATTAATAACTCAAAAATACAAATTAAAATAAATCCAGTCATTAGAAAGCTAAAGGAACTAATCTCTTTTTCAACTTCTTTTAGTATTTTTGTTTAAAACCAGCTGTCATGATTTCAAAAGAAAGTTTTAATAAAGAAATAGACTTAATAATAGTGAATGCTATTAGAGAAGACGTTGGTAATGGCGATCATAGCTCTTTGGCTTGTATACCGTATGATGCTCAAGGAAAAGCAAAGTTATTGGTAAAAGAAGATGGTATAATTGCAGGAATCGATTTTGCCAAACGAATTTTTGATTATGTAGATCCAGGTTTGAAAATTGAAACATTGATTGAAGATGGGAGCGAAGTGAAATACGGAGATATTTGCTTTTATGTTTCAGGGAATTCGCAGTCTATTTTAAAATCCGAACGATTGGTTTTAAACGCAATGCAGCGTATGAGTGCCATTGCAACCAAAACAAAAAAGTTTGTAAATTTATTGGAAGGAACCAAAACAAAAATATTAGATACTCGTAAAACAACACCCGGAATTCGTGCTTTAGAAAAATGGGCAGTAAAAATTGGAGGTGGAGAAAACCATCGTTTCGCTTTGTATGATATGATTATGTTAAAAGACAATCATATCGATTTTTGTGGAGGAATTACCAAAGCAATCCATCAAACCAAACAATATTTAAAAGACAATCACTTTATTTTAAAAATTATAGTTGAAGCAAGAAGCCTTCAAGAAATCGAAGAAATATTAAAATCAGATGGAATTTACAGAATTCTAATCGACAATTTCAATTACGAAGATACTCGAAAGGCAGTAGCATTAATTGGCGATACATGTTTAACAGAATCAAGTGGAGGAATAACCTTAGAAACTGCAAGGAAATATGCAGATTGTGGCGTAGATTTTATTTCTAGTGGAGCAATTACACATTCTGTTAATAATATGGATTTAAGTCTGAAAGCTGTATGATTGAGTCTTCAGAAAAAGAAATCTTAGTAAAAGAGCAGGTTGTAGAAACGATATTAAAAATACCTATTATTAGGTTTTTGGTAATTATTCCGAAAAAAATAAAACTTCCTGGCTTTGAAGGACTGTCATTATGGGACTTAATTTATACCTATGTTTTTGGAATAATTGAAGGCACTTTCTCATCAAGAGCAGGATCTATAGCCTTTAGTTTTTTTATGGCCTTGTTTCCTTTTTTATTATTTCTATTAAATTTAATTCCCTATCTACCAATAGAACCCTATCATTTTATAGCATTTGTTGAAGAAATATTACCACCACATACCACCGAGTTCTTTTTACCTGTAATAAGGGATATTTCTGAAAACCCCCGTGGAGGCCTACTTTCATTTGTATTCTTTTTAACCATATTTTTAATGACCAATGGCGTGAATGCAATTTTTAGTGGTTTTGAATATTCATACCATGTAAAAATTAACCGTACCTTTTTTAAACAATATTTTGTAGCATTAGGAGTATCTATATCATTAGCAATTTTATTACTTATCGCTATAACTCTTTTGGTTTATAGCAAGCAATATTTAGGKGAGATAAATATATTGCAATACTCAATTTTTATTTTTCTTAWTTATTTAGTTATCGCAACATTATATTACTTTGGTATTAAAGAAGGTAATAAAATCCGTTTTTTCTCGATAGGATCATTTGTTACAACWATTTCATATATATTAACAACCTATTTTTTTGGAGTTTATATTAACAATTTTTCGAATTATAATGAGTTGTATGGATCAATTGGAGCATTACTAATTATGATGCTYTATATCTGGATCAACTCCAATTTATTACTCTTAGGTTTCGAGCTTAACGCTACTTTGCAATCCCTTCGGAATCAAAAATAATTACTGTGTATTTTATAGACGTCATACTTCCAATTCCTTTAAAACAGACCTTTACTTATAGTGTAAATAAGGATGAAGCATACTTTTTAAAACAAGGAATGCGTGTTGCTGTTCCTTTTGGGAAGTCKAAAATTTAYACCGGAATTGTATTTGCYATTCAYCAAGAAGCACCTCAAGGTTATGAGACAAAATCYATCGATCAGATTTTAGATGAAACTCCWGTYATTACAAGTCGCCAATTAAAGCATTGGCAATGGATTGCAAGTTATTATATGTGTACTTTGGGCGAGGTAATTAAAGCCGCTTTACCCAATGCATTTTTATTAGAAAGTGAAACAATTATCGTTCTTTTATCTAAAGAATTTCAAAATGAATCTAATTTTAGCGATGACGAATATTTGGTTTATGAAGCCTTACAACACCAATCTTCAATTCATATTAATGACATTAGAAATATTTTAGATCGTAAAAATGTAGTAGGTGTTATCCAGAAATTAGTTGAAAGGGGGATCATAGGAGTACAGGAAGAAGTTTATGAAAAATATAGCCCAAAAGTAAAAAGGTATGTAAGATTATCTGTGTCATATTCTTCTGAAGAAAATTTAAAAAATATATTAGACACATTATCAAGAGCTCCTAAACAAAAACATGTGATAATGACCTTGTTTATGCTTTCAGCTCAAGAAAAAGCACCGATTGAATCACTACTACTACAAAAGAAAAGTGAAACAACTTCATCCGTAATTAAGACATTGATAGATAAAGGTATTCTAGAAGAATATTTTATTCAGAAAGATAGAATTGAATTTGAAGGAAGGGATTCTGTTGGAATTAAAAAATTAAATGAAGCTCAAGAAATTGCTTTAAGAGAAATAAAAAAATCATTTGAAACAAAAGACATTACTTTATTACACGGAGTTACTTCCAGCGGAAAAACAGAAATTTATGTTCAACTAATTGATGAAGTAATTTCACAAGGAAAACAAGTACTTTATATGCTTCCCGAAATTGCATTAACCACGCAGTTAATTACAAGGTTACAGGAATATTTTGGTGAGAAAATAGCTGTATTTCATTCCAAATTCTCAGTAAATGAACGGGTAGAAGTTTGGAGAAATGTTTTAGAAAATAAACCTAAAGCACAACTAATTATTGGAGCAAGATCTTCTCTTTTCTTACCTTTTTCAAATTTAGGATTGGTAATTGTGGATGAAGAACACGAACCTTCATTTAAACAATTTGCTCCATCGCCACGTTATAATGGAAGAGACAGCTCGGTAGTTTTGGCTAAAATACATAATGCAAAAGTATTAATGGGTTCTGCAACTCCTTCCTTAGAGAGTTATAACAATGCCAAAAATAATCGCTACGGATTGGTTGTTTTAAAAAAACGCTTCGGAAATGTTAAAATGCCAGCAATAGAGTTGGTAGATATAAAAGAGAAATACAAGAAAAAATTAATGACAGGTCATTTTAGTGATCGTTTATTAGAAGAAATTAATCTTTCTTTAAAAAATAAAGAACAAGTAATTATTTTTCAGAATAGAAGAGGATTTTCACCCGTGGTAGAATGTACTACTTGTGGAACTTCACCACAATGTCCTAATTGTGATGTGAGTTTGACTTTTCATCAATATAAAAACCAATTGCGTTGTCATTATTGTGGGCATACAATCCCTATGCAAGTTTCTTGTTTGGCTTGCGGAAGTGAAACACTAGATAATAAAGGCTTCGGAACCGAGCAAATTGAAGTAGAATTAAAAGAATTATTTCCAGATTTTCGAATAGCGAGAATGGATCAGGATACCACCAAACGAAAACACGCACACGCAAAAATAATCGAGGCCTTAGAAAATGAAGAAATCGATATTTTAGTAGGAACACAAATGTTGGCAAAAGGGTTGGATTTCAGAAATATTAGTTTGGTAGGAGTAATGAATGCGGATAACCTACTTAATTTTCCAGATTTTAGAGCTCACGAACGTAGTTTTCAATTATTGCAGCAAGTAGCGGGAAGAGCAGGACGTACTAAAAAACAGGGTAAGGTAATTATTCAGACCTATAACCCGCACCATCAAATTTTACAGCAGGTAAGTACTAATAGTTATGAGGAAATGTACGAACAGCAATTAGAAGAAAGGCATCAATTTAAATACCCACCACATTTTAGAATGATTAAAATTACTTTTAAAGAACGAAGTTTTCAGAAAATGGAAAAAGCCTCCATTTGGTTTAGCCAAGCTTTAAAAGTAAAATTAAAAAGAAATGTTTTGGGACCAGAAGCACCAGCGGTTGGGAGAATTAGAAATTTATTTATATCCAATGTTTTGGTAAAAATACCTATAGGACAATCCATTCCTAAAACAAAGGAATACATCAATCATATTGTAAGAAGTTTTAATTCAATAAAAGAATTCTCAAGTGTAAGAGTGGTAATAGATGTAGATAATTACTAACGATTCATCGAAGCGGTAAGTGCTTCAACCAATTGTGTTTTTCTATTTCTACTTAATGGAAGCTGTTGATTTCCCAATTCAATTACCTTACTATTATAACGCTCCACTTTATCCAGATTTACAATATATGATTTATGGATTCTAAGGAAACGATCTTCAGGGAGTAAAGCCTCAAAAGCTTTCATGGTTGAAAGTACAACTAATGAATCATTTTCAGTAACTAACTTCACATAATCACCAAGAGCTTCAATATACTTTAATTCATTTAGAAAAACTTTTCGTTTTTTTAGATTGCTTTTTACAAAAATGAAGTCTTCATCATCAAAACCATCTTCATTTTTCATTTTGAAAATACTAATTGCTTTATGTACCGCATTTAAAAAACGATCTTTTGAAATAGGTTTGCGTAAATAATCTACGGCATCGTAATCAAAAGCTTTAAAAGCATACTTAGTTTTACCAGTAACAAAAATAATTTGTGGTTTAATTGTTAAATCATCTAGTAAATCGAATCCAGAAAGGATAGGCATTTCAATATCTAAAAATACTAAATCAATGTCTGTAGTTGCCAAGCCAATTTTAGCTTCGATTGCATTATTATATTCGGCAACAAGATTAAGAGACGGATGGTTATCTATTAGTCTAACTATAGATAGTCTTTGCAAGGTAGAATCATCTACAATTGCACAATTTAAAATTACTTTGTCCACAATGTTGGTTTTTCTTATAGCAATTATACTCATTTTATCGATGAACTGCAAGGTATTTTAACTTTAATCGAGAAAAAAGGGGTTTTATCCCTTTTATGTAAATAAATTTTTAAGACAAATAAATGGTTTGAATATTACAAATAAAGTAGTATTTTTGCACGCTCTTGGCGAGGTGCTAAGAGAATAAATTAATTTTAAAATAGATTTTTATGAATCATTATGAAACTGTTTTCATCTTAAATCCCGTTTTATCTGAAGATCAGATAAAGGAAACAGTAAAGAAATACGAAGATATTCTTGTTTCTAAAGGAGCTAAGATGATATCCAAAGAAAACTGGGGGCTAAAAAAATTAGCCTATGCAATCCAACACAAAAAAAGTGGTTTTTATCACTTATTTGAGTACACTGTTGATGGAGAAGCACTCAACAATTTAGAAATTGAGTTTAGAAGAGATGAACGTATTATGCGTTATCTTACTGTAAGTTTAGACAAGCATGCAATTGCTTGGGCTGAAAAGAGAAGAAATCGTAACAAAAAAACAGCATAACTATGTCATCTATAGAACAACAAGCAAAAGGAAAGAAAGACGGTGAGATTAGATATCTTACTCCTTTAAATATAGAAACTGCACAGAAGAAAAAATACTGTATGTTTCAGAAATCTGGAATCAAGTATGTAGATTACAAGGATGCAGATTTTTTAATGAGATTTATTAACGAGCAAGGTAAAATTTTACCAAGAAGACTTACTGGTACTTCTTTAAAATACCAACGTAAAGTTGCAGTTGCTGTAAAAAGAGCACGTCATATAGCTTTAATGCCATATGTAGCAGATTTATTAAAATAAAAACTAGATAGATATGGAACTTATATTAAAACAAGACGTAGAAAATCTAGGATTTACAGACGACTTAGTTACTGTAAAAAATGGATACGGAAGAAACTTTTTACTTCCTCAAGGATTAGCTGTTTTAGCAACACCTTCTACTAGAAAAGTACTAGCAGAAACTTTAAAACAACGTGCTTTTAAAGAAAAGAAAATTATTGATAGCGCTCAAGCTGAAGCAAATAAATTAAACGGTTTAGAAATTAAAATTGCTTCTAAAACAGGAGAGGGAGACAAGTTATTTGGATCTGTTTCTAATGGTAATTTAGCAGAAGCTCTTGAAAAAGAAGGAGTATCTATCGATAAGAAATTTATTTCTATTGCTGGTGGTTTAATTAAACGTACTGGACAATATGAAGCGAAAATTCGTTTCCACAGAGGTGTGATTTCAAACTTTTCTTTTGACGTGGTAGCTGAGAAGAAAAAATAATTTATTTACATTTAAGATACTAATTTAATTATACGCCTCTAAATTTAGGGGCGTTTTTTTATGATGAAATATAGCAGGCTTACCAAGGAACAATTTGAAGAACTTCACCAAGAGTTTATTAATTTTTTAGCAACACAATCTATTACTGCGAAAGAATGGAAGACTTTAAAAGAGATCCATCCAGAAGCCGCAGAAGAGGAAATGGATATTTTTAGTGACCTTATTTGGGAAGGTGCTTTAAAAAATGCGACCTTTCTTGAAAACATTTCGCCACAACAACTTTTTCTTTTTAAAGTGGAAGGAACTCAAATGAAACTAATTGTGGTAAAAACAACCAATAAGAAAATTGATTTAACTACTTCTGAGGGATATCAATGGCTTCAAAAAAACTTTACTGGAGATCAAGTAGAGTTTTTTACTTCAAGTAAAGCTTTTTCAGAAGAAAAAAACAAAGATATTTTTTCATTAATAAAACAAGGAGCCGTAATTACAAAAGGTGCTTTGTATGGCTTTTTTGATGGGATTGTGAATTAGGATTTTTAGGGTGTAAAGTTTTTTTAGCTAACTTTATAACAATATATATCGTCAATTTAAATAGTAAACTGCTGATATATTTACTTTGTAAATAATGATTTTATGAATCGAAATGATACTTTTGAATTAATTAACCACTCAAAAAAACAGATACAAAGCATATCCTCCAGCCTTAAAAAGGGAACCTTAAATAAGGTAGAAATCAAAAATACACTGGAAAACTTAAGAAGTATTTTAGATTATCTAGCAGTCAATATTTCAAGTAAATTAAAACATCCTAAAAAAAGAGTTCACTTCCCTTATGGCAGAAGACAAAATCATTTCAAAAATGCAGTAAAATTAAACTTACCAAACCTTTCAACGGAGTTTCCTCTCACATACCAAAAATTAGAAGAAATTCAACCGTATAAATCAAAGAAGGTCTGGTTAATTGATTTATGTGAACTAACTAATGAGGCAAAACATAATAATCTGAATCCTGTCCAACAAGATAAACTTAGTGGTATCGACATCCCTGGGCTTATAAAAATCGAAGACTTAAGTAAAATTGGTAATTTGAAAATAACAGGAAATACTGTTAATGGGCAACGAATTGATGACATAGAAACAGTTAACGGAAAAATCATAAATCATTCAAAAAACCAAATAGCTATTTTGTTTAGCGAAACGAATAAATTTAAATTTTCCAATAAAGAAGTTGAGATTACTACCTTCTTGGATACTTGTCACGAAAACTTAAACAATCTCTTCAAAAGCTTAGAAATAATTGAATAAACTATTTACAACACCGTGTATAAAACATAGCTAGTAAGTGCTAAATCCATAGGTTAGTACTTATTTACTAAGAGCGCCAAATTTTTAAATTTGGCTTTTAAGATTGATAAGTTAAAAACAAAATATAAAAATTCGGCTCTGTGTTAATCCAAAAAGTTAGCGTCTATTTACACGCTACGTTTCATACACAAGACCGTAATAAAGTACTATCAAAACGTGATAGCTTTTTTTAATTTGTTTCTGAACTAATTTTTTCCAGCAAATAAATCCTATTATCAGGAAAACCTTCTTCTCGTTTGTTTTTTTGAAGTACAAACTTATTTTTCAACAAAAGTTTTATAGAGCCTTCATTTTTATATTGGGTATATGCTTCAATTTTGATGAGCTTTAACGTTTTAATTCCAAATAAAATAACTTCTTTAAAAGCTTCGTTCATAATGCCTTTGTGTTGAGATTCTGGCATTAAATCATAACCAATTTCTGCATAGGTTCTGTCTTTAGATAAATTCCAGAAACAAATAGTTCCAATTAGTTGAGGGTTCTCTTTTAAAGTAATTCCCCAATAATAAATGGCTTTTTGAGATATACCTTTATTTCGATCTAAAATAAATTGTTTAGCGGCTTTCAATGAGGTCATTGGTTTTCGCTTTATATATTTATTTACATCTTCGTCAGATCGTAAGAAGAGTATTTGTGGAGCATCTTCAATTTCTAATTTTCTAAGTACTAACCTTTCTGTATTTAATTCTGTGAAATTAGTATTACTCATATCGCAAACTCTCAATAGGATCTAATTTTGAAGCTTTCATCGCAGGATAAAAACCCGCTAAAATAGCTACGCCAAAAGTGATAATAGTTGCCCAAAACATCGGCCACCACGGCAGTGAGAATTCCGAATCGAAAAAAGAAGAGAAGGCAAGACCTGTAAGAACACCGAGTATAATACCAAGGATACTTCCCATTTGTCCAATAACAATAGTTTCAATAAAAAACTGAGTAGAAATGGTAGAGTTTTTTGCTCCCATTGCTTTACGAACTCCAATTTCTCGGGTTCGTTCTGTCACCGAAACCAACATAATATTCATCAGTGCAATAGAAGAACCTAAAATAGTAATAATACTAATAATCCAAGCGGCAACTTCTAAATACCCAGTGATGCTCGCCACACGATTAATTAAGTCATCGCTACGTTCCATTCCGAAGTCATTTTTTTCAATAGGACTTAATCCACGAATATTTCTAAAAGTTATAATTGCTTCATCTTGTGCAGCCTCCATCATCTCTTTATTCTTCACCATAATACTAATGGTGTAATTAATATTGGGTTGCGTAAAAATGCTTCGAGCCACCTGTATTGGAATTAATACCCGTAAATCTTGGTTGTTTCCGAAGGTAGATCCTTTTGTTTCTAAAACTCCAATAATCTTAAATTTTACGCCACGAATACTGATGGTTTTATTAATAGGATTGTCATTTATAAACAAACTTTTCAGAAAATCGGAACCAATAATACAAACTTTATTGTTGTTTTGAACATCAAAAATATTGAAGTTTCTACCAGTTTCAACTTTAGTTCCGGTATTGTCTAAATAAAATTCATTGATTCCATAAACCTTTACTTCGGGGTCTGTTTTTTCGCTTTCAAATTTTATTTCTGCTGCCCGTGTTCCTAAAAACGAAAGGGAAGTTTGAGTAGATGGAAATTCGTAAATATCAATAAATTCTCTAATGTTTTGGTAGCTAATAATCGGGTTTACTTTTTCTCGTCTTCCACCGTGTCGCTGTATTTGGAAGTCATAACGTTGAATATTAAACGTATTGGAACCCATTGATGCAAAGCTTCCAGAAATAGAGTTTTCCATAGCTTTTACGGCACTTAATATTCCTACTAACGCCCAAATTCCGATACCAATTATCACCACGGTTAAAATGGTTCTAAGTAACTGAGTTTTAATAGAATTTAAAGCAATTCCTACATTTACACGGAAAAGAGAAAACATAAATTTTATTTTGTATGATACGTTAGACTTATAATAGTGGATAAAGTTACCATTATTTTGAAATAACTTTATCAATTAACTTATTAATTAGGATATTTGCAGATATAATGATTGAAGGGGTTAATGATTGAATGGGATAATAATTTAATGCTGGAATAATAGAATGGGGTAATTTTAAACTGCAAACTAGAAACCACAAACTAGAAACCACAAACTAGAAACCACAAACAAACAATGGCACAAAAACCATCCATACCAAAGGGAACCAGAGATTTTTCTCCGCAAGAAGTGGCGAAGAGAAACTATATAATGACTATTATTAAAGGCTGTTTTACAACCTATGGTTACCAGCCAATCGAAACTCCTTCTTTTGAAAAAAGTGAAACCTTAATGGGGAAGTATGGAGAAGAAGGGGATCGCTTAATCTTCAAAATCTTGAATAGTGGTGATTTTCTTAGTAAAGTAGATGATACTCTTTATTCAGATAAAAACAGTTTAAAGATTACTTCAAAAATCTCAGAAAAAGCCTTGCGTTACGACCTTACCGTACCTTTTGCAAGGTATGTGGTACAACACCAAAACGAAATTACTTTCCCTTTTAAGCGTTATCAAATGCAACCGGTTTGGAGAGCCGATCGTCCGCAAAAAGGAAGATTTAGAGAGTTCTATCAATGTGATGCCGATGTGGTAGGTTCAACCTCACTTTGGCAAGAAGTGGAATTGGTGCAGTTATACGACGATGTTTTTGATAAACTCAACTTAAAAGGAGTTACTATAAAATTAAACAATCGCAAGATTTTAAGTGGAATTGCAGAAGTAATTGGAGCCGAAGATAAACTCATCGACTTTACGGTGGCTTTAGACAAGTTAGATAAAATTGGAGAAGAAGGAGTTAAAACTGAAATGCTAGCTAAAGGAATATCTGAAACTGCCTTAGAAAAATTGCAACCTTTATTTAGTTTGAAGGGAACGGCTTCCGAAAAACTTTCAGAATTAAAAGAAATGTTGGCTTCCTCTGAAACGGGATTAAAAGGAATTGAAGAGCTAGAATTTATCGTTCATTCCATAGAAAACCTTTCTTTAGAAGCATCAACATTAGAGATTGATGTCACTTTGGCTAGAGGGCTTAATTATTATACAGGAGCTATATTTGAAGTGAGTCCGCCAGAAGGAGTGAAGATGGGAAGTATTGGTGGTGGTGGTCGTTACGATGATTTAACGGGTATTTTTGGTTTAAAGGATATTAGTGGAGTTGGAATATCTTATGGGCTTGATCGGATTTATTTGGTGATTGAAGAGTTGGGGTTATTCCCAGAAACGGTTACTGAAAATACCAAAGTTTTGTTTATTAATTTTGGTGATAAAGAAGCTATGTATGCGATGCAAACTATTTCAAAATTAAGAACAAAAGGAATTATAAGTGAGTTATATCCAGACAATGCAAAAATTAAAAAACAGATGGGTTATGCTGATAAACGCTGTATACCGTTTGTGGTGTTAGCTGGTGAAAAAGAAATGGAAGCACAATCTTTTACTTTAAAAAATATGATTAGTGGGGAACAAGAAACCCTTTCATTTGAAGAATTAGTAGCTAAGATTTAATACTTTAATTTCAAAGAAATGCTAAAGAAATTATTTTTTACTTATAATAGTTATATTATTTTCTTAAGTAGTTTATTCTCAAAAAGCAGACAGCACTTTTTATAATACTAAAGGGAAGGGTTTTGAGTTTCATTTTTTCAGAATCAATACCAACTAAATATAAATATAAATTTATGATGATGATGAAAAAGAAAATATTCTATAGTTTGATAGCAGCTTTACTAAGTATGCCTTTATTTGCACAAGTGGGTATTGGTACTACAACCCCTAGTATTCAAACAATGTTAGACATTACATCTAGCACGAAAGGATTTTTAATGCCAAGGTTAAGTTCTGCAGAAAGGGATGCAAATTTAGCAGACAATGACCCTTTAACTGTTTATCCAGATAATACTCCTGTATTAGATCCTATACCTGGTCCAACAGATTATTTGGTAGAAGGAACAATGTTTTTTAATACAGATATAAATAAAATGCAATATTGGGATGCTGTCAATTTTGTTTGGATTTCTTTAAAAGCTGATTCAGCTGTTGGTAATGAAGGTTCTGTTCTTATGAACTTTCCTGCATTTGGAGATGTTGGGGCAGTAAAATTTAATTTACTTGAGGAACTTCAATATGAGTATAGTTGGACAGTTAGCAGAATTGATTATACTGGGGGGGCTGCTACTACAATTCCTAATTTTAATTTTGTTCTCGTTGAATCTACTTTTGGACCATTTGTTAAAATCGCTTTTAATGAAGCAGATTTTGATTTAGGTCCCTCACCTGTAACTTCATGGCCCGAAAATGCTCCAGACACTACAAAATCTGGAATTTGGGATGAAACAAATAATACTATTTTAGAAAACCCAATTGAAGGACAAGTACATTTTTGGCGTTTAGTTATAGAATATTCTAATGATGATGATGATGGATTAATTGAGGCCGTAATAAGTAACCCAAACCCATTATCTTCATTTTCAACCTCCAATAGCTCAGTTTTTGTTGATACAGAAACATTTAATACTGATATAGAAACAGCAACTTTTATATTTATTACAATAGCAGATTCATTTAGCTTACCAAGTTCTTTAAACGGTGGTACAGGATATGAAATAAGCTTTAGGGCCGATGAAGATGTAACTATTTCGATAAGATCTATTTTACGAATATCTATGTTTAAAGATTAAAAGCTTTTATCACTCTTTAATAATTCTTCTTACAGGTGCAGGAGCATGGATATCAGCTTCTTTTAAAGCTTTAAAAATTTCTAATGAAATATCGCTATTGGTTGTTAAATTATCTGAAAAAGTAGTCCAATACAATAAATTAAAATCTAAGCTTCCATCTATATCATAACCATTAAAATAAGTTGCAGGAATAGGATCTTTAAATACTAAAGGATGGTTAGAGGCTACTTTGTTAAAGAGTTCAATTACTTTTAATGGATCTGCATTGGGTGCAGTTTTCATAATAAGTTTACTTCTTCGGTCTCTATTGGCAAGTGTATAGTTGTTTACTTTTTTTGAAATTAAATCTCCATTAGGGATTATTGATTCATATCCAGAATACGATTTAATGGTACTAGATCGCACACCAATATTTGTTACCACACCAAATTCTTGATCAACTTCTATGGTGTCACCTAAATTAATGGGTCTTTCAAAAGCGAGTATAAGCCCAGAAATAAAATTCAATACTACATTTTGTAATCCAAAACCTATACCAACACCTAAAGCACCTAAAATAAATCCAAGTTTACTTAAATCGATACCCGCTGCTGTTGCAGCAATGTAAAACCCTACAGCAACAATAATTATTCTTAATATAAGCGAAATAGCAGAAGCTAGACCACGAGGTAAAACATTAACCATCCAATCATCTTGAAGGATAGTTGCTATTAATTTTGCAATAAGAATGGTTACTATGAAAATGCTAATAAAAGCCAATATTCCACCTAAAGAAATAATTGTTTCACCAATTTCCCATTTTATAGCCATCAAATCATTAACCCAATTATTAAAGAGATTAGATAAGTCAAAGACCTTAATTGTAATTAATATCCAAACAAAAAAACCAATCCACACTAAAATAGGCTGAATCCTTTTATGGGTAGCATTAACCATGGTCGTTAAAGCTTCAATATTAGAAGCTTTGTTCAATTTGAAAAGTATTACAGTTAGGCTTGCAACTACTTTTACAGTAAGATTTACAACAATCCCTAATAAAGTGGAAATAAGAACAGCAAATAATAATAATTTGGATAAGGCACTCATTCCTATTGCATTGGCAGTAATCGAAATAATTAAAAACACTATGTAAATTGGAATAACAATTTTGAATAATCGGTAAAGGGGTTTAAATTGATTTGGTGATTTTTTGACTACTTTAATGCCATCTAAAAATGCGATGATAAGAATTGAAGCATTAATAATAGTAATCCATCTTCGAATATAAACATCTGAAACAATATAAACTTGTGCTGTATATATTAGATAAACAATAAATATTAAGGAAAGAAATATATTAAATCGTTTGTTAGTTAATTTAGGAAGTAAAAAGAAAGTACCTAATAAAATAATTAATACATGAATTTCTCCAAAAACAGGAATCAATGCTTCATAAAAAAAAGATGAGATTAATACTCCCGCTACTAATGAAGCTGCAATAGGATTAGATAATATTATTTTAGACTGTATCTCAATTGGATTAGTAAGTTCATTAATTTTATCCCTCCAATTTTTATTTACACGTATCATTAAAAGAAATAATGAAAAAATAAATAATAACTGAAAAACAAATGGTACTTTATTCAATAAGATAAAATCTTTTAGCTGCTCCTTATTTTCTTCTATCGTATTTGAAACTAACTGCCTAACTTTAATATCTTCTTCTACTTTACCAGAACTAGATTCCGAAGTATCAATTTTTTTTGAAACCCATATAGGAGTACTATCAAAAACAAAATAATCTTTTTGTAGTTGTAATTCGGCAAGTTCAATTTCAGATATCACTTCATCAACTGTTAATACTACTTCTGTTATTCCATTTTGAACAATAAAAATAGCATCAAGCCTTGTATGAACAACATTTAGTACATTTTGTAAAGTTTCTAATACCTGATCTAGGCCTTTATATAAGTCATTAGAATTGTTGCTATTAACAAGTTTTTCTTTGGTTCTTTCCCATTTAAGAACTTCATTAACTATTTCATCATTTATTTCGCTAACATCATCAGTTCGGTTTTTAATGATGTCTTGATATTCTTTTAAACGTGTTCGGTAATTTAACCAAAAAACTTTTTCAACTTTTAATTTCCTTCTATCTATCTCTTTTAATTGTGCATAAAGCGTGTCTTTTTTATTTTTAACTTCTAAAGAAGTAATTACTAGTAGTGAATCTATTTCAGAAATATTTGTGTTGGGTCTTAGTATTTCTTTTAACTTATTGATACGCTGACCAAGTTTTTCTGTTTCTTCTGGGATATCGGTTATTTTAATAACAATATCTTTTACTTGAGTTGTATCTGATATTTGAGGGCTACTTTCTTGAGAAAGAATTATATAAGGTAAAAATAAAAACAGGTAAAGAAATAAAAATATGGATTTACTAAATATCTTGTTAAGTGCCATTTTTAGTTGTTTTTATTAAACGAACAAGATACTTAATTTTTAAATATTAATACCTAGAATTTGATCAATACTATCCTTTAGTAAATAAGAAATGCTAAAAGACTATTATGATTCTTATTCATTTTTTAAAGAATACATATCTTGAATAAAGTATTAACTTTGCTTTTACATTCTTTATGATTTATTATGTCAATCTTTTTTAAATATTTTCTCAGTATATTTTTATTTACAATTAGTTTCCTTATCCCTTCAGTAGCTTTTTCACAACAAGAAAAACCAAAAGTAGCACTAGTTTTAAGTGGAGGTGGTGCAAAAGGTTTGGCGCATATTCCTGTTTTGCAAACTCTAGATTCTCTTGGCATTGTCCCAGATTTAATTATAGGAACAAGTATGGGAAGTATTGTAGGAGGTTTATATGCAATGGGTTATTCTGGTGATGAAATTGAAAAAATTGCTAACGAAGCAGATTGGGATAATCTTTTAGGAGGTGATATAAGTTTAAGTGCTGTTAGTGTTGAAGAGAAAAGTGAATTTAAAAAATATTTACTCGAACTAGATATCATTAATGGAAGACCTAAAATAAACTCATCCTTATTAAGAGATCAAAATTTACGTGAATTTTTATCAAAAGCAACTTTTCCTGTTTATGGTATTTCTAATTTTGACGAACTCTCAATACCTTTTAGAGCAATGACAACAGATATTGTAAATGGTAAAGAAATTGCTTTGGATAGTGGTTCTTTGTCTGTTGCAATGAGGGCAAGTATGTCCATTCCCAGTATTTTTGAACCCGTTGAATATAAAAACACCTTGTTAGTAGATGGAGGAATATTAAACAACTTCCCAGTTGATTTGGCTATTGAAATGGGTGCAGATTTTATTATTGGGAGCAATGTTGGTAATGGAATGCTATCAAAGGAAGAATTAAAAGGGTTTTCAGATATTCTTTTTCAAACAAGTATGATGGCAAGTAATTTAAAGAATGATAAAAACGTAAAACTTTGTGATATTTTAATTGATCACGCACCATATTTGACTTATTCAACAGGTGATTTTAATAAAGGTGTAAAAATAGTAGAGGAAGGAAAAATTGCTACTAACTTAAACGTAGATGCTTTTGTTGCATTGGCTAAAGAATTAAAAGGATTCGAGCAAAGAAACCATGAAGTACCTTATCGTAAAAACGAAATTATTCTAGATACTATTGTTTATAAAGGGATAAGTGAAGCAAATCTTGAATTAGTTAAAGCTAGAACCAATATTAAACCTAATAAAAAATATAAGGTAGAAGAATTAATTGATGGTGTAAATAGAGCTTTAGGTACTAGAATGTTTGCTAAAATAGCTTTTAAAGCAACTCAAAAAGAGGATGGTTTAGGATTGCAATTAACAGGAAAAGAAAATTCCCGACACCAAATTAAAGGAGCTTTACATTATGATACTAATAGAGGTGTTGGTTTAATATTAAATTATACAGGAAGAAACATTTTAGGAAACTCATCCAGAATAATTTTTGATATTGATATTGCCGAACAATCAAAATTACGTTTACAATATCAGAAAATATTTACAAGAAACAAAAATTGGTGGTTTAGATCTGAAGCTTTTGGAGTATTATTAGATCAAAAAATATATTTTAAAGGAACAAGTATCGAGGACATCAAATACAATTACTTTCAATTTGACAATCAAGTAAATAGAAGCTTAAATTCATTAAGAAGCTATATAGGATTGGGTATTGACTATGAATACACAAAATTAAAACCTAAAGTAGATCCCGAAATAATTGATAACATATTCGGTCTTGATAATTACTATTTTAATAATCTTGAAATTAATTTTCATTATACTTATAATAGCTTAGATAATGTGTTTTTTGCTACGAATGGAACTTATTTTAGAGCCAATATAAGTAGGTCTATTCTACACGAAGTTTATTTAAAAACTACAGATGCTACTATTGAAGAACTAAAAGGGAGTACAAATGGATTTACAAAATTAAACCTGCAATTTGAAAAACGATTTAATTTTAATAAAAAACTAACAGGAATTTTAGGAGTGACAACTAACTTTATTTTTGAAGACGATATAGAACCTGAAAATATCTCTTTTCAAGATTATGGATTTGCAGCTAGATATTTTTTAGGAGGTAATAATGATAATGCTAGAAATAATAGTTATGTTTTTCCAGGATTAAAAGAAGATGAAATTAATGTAAGTCAATTTATAAAACTCGATTTAGGAGTTCAGTTTAAGTTAATAAACAAGGTATATATTATTCCTCATGTTAATATTGCATCTGTTGGATTTTTAGATTTTGATGATTATATAGAGGATGCTTTTAATCCAAAAGGCGATTGGACCAATCAATTAGATACAAGTACAATTATTGCTACTGGACTTACGGTTTCTTATCACTCTATTTTAGGGCCTGTAAATTTTGATTTGTCTTATGTAAATGATATTGATAAACTCCGATTGTTTTTTAGTGTTGGATTATTGTTTAATGAATCAAAATAATGGTAGATTATTTAAAAGGTTAAATTAAGTTCTTTACTTTTTCAAATGAAATTTCTTCAAAACTAGAAATCACTTTATTAGCTAAGGAATACTCTTGGTTTTTAGAATTCGGACTTTTAAAACCCACACAATAAATTCCAGCTTTGTTTGCAGCGATAATTCCATTGGTAGAATCTTCAATAACCATACATTCTTTAGGTAAATACCCTGATGCTTTGGCAGCATTAATAAAAATTTCAGGATGAGGTTTGGAAGCTTTTAAGTCGGCTCCACTTAATTTCGCAACAAAGTACTTATCTAAATTAAAACGTATAAAAACATTGTTAATTGTTGTCATTGAAGCAGAAGAAGCTAAAACTAACGTAAGATTATTTTGATGATATTCTTTAATTAAATCTAAAACTCCTTCAATTAATGTTAAGCTGGGGTCGTTAAAAAATAATTCCTTAAAAAACTTTCTTTTTAACTGTACTAATGTTTCTGGTGTTTCAGAAAGTTGAAAAATCTCACATAATTGTTTGCAAATAGGAAGGGTGGCTTGTCCGGTAAAAGATTCGTAAAGTTTGTCTGAAACTGTGATGTTTACAATGTCAAACATTTTATAATATGCTTTGCAATGTAAGGGTTCGGTGTCAACAATAACCCCGTCCATATCAAATAAAACGGCTTTAAGCATATTGGAAATTAATTAAAATTTTAGGTGAATCATTAATCATTATTGGGGTTGGTTTTATTGGCTTTGGTAATTATTTCTTTCAATTTTTCCTTTCTGGTTAATTGTTCTTTTTTCAACCTATTTTTCTTTTTATTAATAAGTTTGGTGTGCAAGGTTTTGTTACGTGTGTTTTTTTCTTTTCCTTTTTTAGCCATAATAATTTATCTGAAAACAAAGATAATTATAATCTATGATAATTAAGAAATACACTAAAACAAAAAAAACTCTCCTTTAATAAGGAGAGTTTTGAAATTGTAGCGAGAGGGAGACTCGAACTCCCGACCTCAGCATTATGAATGCTGCGCTCTAACCGGCTGAGCTACCTCGCCATTTTTTAGCGACTGCAAAGATAGTAACAATTTGTAGTAGCACAAACATTCCAGCAATAATTTATAGAAATAATCTTATTATGTAAACCTTATAAATTGGGATAAATATTTTGGTGTTTTTCTTTCTCCGATAGGTATTTAATCTATATATTGGGCTTTTACTAACAACAAGATTATGGATAACAAAATAAAGTATGAAATGGAATTTCCCATTCAGGCATCACCATCACTTTTATACCAATATATTTCCACACCTTCCGGAATGCAGGAATGGTACGCCGATAATGTAAACTCTAGAGGTAAATTTTTCACCTTTATTTGGGAAGGAAGTGAGGAAGTAGCAAAGCTTATTTCTAAGAAAAAAGGAGAATCTATTCGTTTGCAATGGGAAGACGATGAAGACACTGACTATTATTTTGAAATGCGCATTCAATTAGATGCAATTACCAAAGATGTATCTATAATGGTAACCGATTTTGCGGAAGAGGATGAAGTTGAAGAAGGTAAAATGCTTTGGGAAAATATGATTTCTGAATTAAAACATTTGTTAGGTTCGGTTTAAGAACATCAATAAAACAGTATATTTGCACCGCCTTTTATAAACAAGGCGGTTTTTTTATGGTCAATTTTAACGGAACTATTTTCCAAGATAATGAACAAAAAATTTCTATTCATAATAGAGGTTTAAATTATGGCGATGCAGTTTTTGAAACATTAAAAGTAGTCGCTTCAAAAGTTTACTTTTTAGAAGATCATTATTTTAGATTAATGGCTTCTATGCGAATTCTGCGTATGGAAATTCCTATGAACTTTACGATGGAATTTTTTGAACAAGAAATATTAAAAACCGTTGAAGCTTATAATGTTACTTCAGAAGCATATAGAGTTAAAGTTTTTGTAAACCGTAAAACAGGTGGAAAGTACACGCCAGAAACAAACGATATTGATTTCCTTATTTCTGTTGAAACTTTAGGAATTTCATTTTATACAACAAACAAAACTACGTATGAAGTAGAACTTTTTAAAGATTATTACATTCCTGCTAATTTACTTTCTACCTTAAAAACAACCTCGAAAGTTGTAAATGTTTTGGGGAGTATTTATGCTAAAGAAAACAATTATCAAAATTGCTTGTTATTGAATGATAAAAAACAAGTTATTGAAGCTTTAAACGGAAATATATTTTTAATAAAAGAAAATTTAATTATTACTCCACCTATTAGTGATGGTTGTTTACGTGGGATTATTAGAAAACAAATTATTGATATTTGTAAATTATCGAAAGATTATACTTTAACTGAAGAATCCATTTCACCTTTTGATCTTCAAAAGGCAGATGAGTTATTTATTACCAATGTTATTGTAGGAATTCAATCTATTTCAAGATTTAGAAAAAAAGAATATACGTCTAGAGTTGCTAAAGATTTACTTCAGAAACTAAATGTAAAAGCAAGATTGTCTCTGTAGCTTTTAATTATAAGAAGGATTTTCTGGAGCATTGGACCAGATAAGATAATCGCCACCAAATTCAATCATTTTTTCTTTCCAAAAATTTGCATTTGATTTTCCGAGTATGTTGTTTTTATAATCATTGTGTGTGATAACCCAACTACGTAAATCCAGTTCTTCTTCTAATTGATTATTAGACCAACCTGAATAACCAAGAAAAAATCGGATTTCAGATTCATCTATTTTATTTTCTTGCAGAAGGTTTATTATTTCCTTAAAATCGCCACCCCAATAAATTCCGTTAGAAATTTCTACACTATTTGGTATTAACTCAGGTATTTTATGGATAAAATATAAATTATCTTGTTCAACAGGTCCGCCATTATAAACGGGGATTTTAGAATCTATTTCTGGTATAAAATCATGTAAATTATATTCTAGAGGTTTATTGAGAATAAAACCAACAGACCCATTTTCGTTGTATTCGGCTAATAACACCACAGATCTATTAAAAGAAATGTCTCCAATAATAGACGGTTCTGCAACTAATAATACACCTTTAGCTGGTTTTAGTGTGGTCATTTTATTTTTTTTCAATACTTAAATCTAAGTATTTATTTTTAGATAGACAACTTATTTGTGAAAAGAGGTAAATATTGGGCATAAAAAAAGCTCCCAATTCAATGAAGAATGGAAGCTAATTTATTTGATTTTATGTAGATTAGTTTACACTTTTACTTAAATCTGATCCAGCTTTAAATTTTACTACATTTTTAGCTTTGATTTTGATAGTTTCTCCTGTTTGAGGGTTTCTACCATCTCTTGCAGCTCTTCTAGAAACTGACCAAGATCCAAAACCTACTAAAGAAACGCGGTTTCCTTTTTGTAAAGATCCTTCAATTTCAATAAGCATACATTCTAATGCTTTTTTAGCTGCTGCTTTAGTAATTCCAGCATGTTCTGCCATTGCGTCGATTAAATCTGATTTGTTCATACGTTTTAAAAATTAAATTGTTGGTTAAACTTCGATTATATTGTTCTACAAATTTAAACGGAATATCGGTTCACGCAAGTAATAGTAGGTAAAATCGTGTTTTTTGTTAATAACTTAGGCAGTTTGTTAATAAACCCGACTGTTTTTTAGTGTTTTTTACAATTTCAATGATAGTAAGGCTTTACATCATTTTTGAGTTTTCATCAAATTCATATCCATTTAAAAGCGATTTTATATCCATTTTTCGCTTTCCTGGTAGTTGCATTTCATTAATGATAAGGTAGCCATTTGTTACAGCGATTTTTAATTCTTTTTTGGTAGCCAATATTTTTCCGATTTCTAAAGAATGTTTTTCAATTTCAAAATCACAATCGTATATTTTTACTTTATGTTCATCCTTATTGTTAAAGAGAAAAGACCAAGCTGCAGGAAATGGATTTAACCCTCTAATATGTGCGTCAATTTTTTCAACAGAAGCGCTCCAATTTATTTTAGTATTTTCTTTAGTAAGTTTTGGTGCTTCCTTTAAAGTATTACTTTGAGTTTGATTTTTTGTACTTGTGTTTCCGTTTTCAATTAATTGTACGGTTTCTACAACCAAATCACTTCCTTTATTCATTAAAACATCGTGAAGCGTTCCAATGGTTTCTCTTTCAGAAATAAGTACTTCCTTTTTTAGTAGTATAGCTCCAGTATCAATCTTTTCGTCAATAAAAAAAGTGGTGACTCCCGTTTTTTCTTCCCCATTAATAATTGCCCAATTAATTGGTGCAGCACCTCTATATTGTGGCAGGAGGGAAGCGTGTAAATTAAAAGTGCCGAATTCTGGCATTTGCCAAACCACTTTTGGTAGCATTCTAAAGGCAACTACAATTTGTAAATTTGCATTGAGCGATTGTAATTCAGAAATAAAATCTTCGTCTTTAAGATTTGTAGGTTGTAAGACTGTTAAGTTTTGTGCAAGTGCATATTCTTTTACTTCGGAAGGTTTTAATTTTCTACCTCTACCTGCAGGTTTATCGGGAGCGGTAATTACACCAACAATATTTTTTTTTTCTTCTATTAATTTCTGAAGGACTCCTACAGCAAAACCCGGAGTTCCCATAAAAACAATTCGCAAATCTGTCATTATATTATATAGTATTCGTTTTTGGTATTTATTTTAATTTTTTCTGAATCTTGCAAATGCCGTAAAACATTCAGGATTTTTGATTCGGTAAAAGTAAGTTTTTCTGAAAGCACTCGTGAGGACATTTCAGATTCTTCTAATAATTGAAGTATTTTTTTTGAAATTAAAATCGTTTCCTTTTTACTTGGTGTTGTTTTTTGTGAAGCACAAACCGAACATATTCCACAATTTTCAGCAGTTGTTTCTCCAAAATAACGTACTAATTGAACACTCYTGCATACCTTATTATTAGCAACATAATTTAAAATTGCTTTTACTTCATTCTTTTTTTTRCGATTTAAAGCTTCTAATTCCTTCGAAACCATGTTGATGGTTTTCTCATCTTCTCTCGGAACAATAAAAGTTATGGAAGCATCGGTATGGTATAAGTTTAACTCRAGTACGCCTTCGCGTTGCATTTTTTCTAATGCGGATATTATTTTAGTAATGCTTTGTCCCGTTTTCGAAGCAATCAAATCTATTTTTACGGAAGTGGGTGATTCAAAAATACCGCCATACAACCGAAGGATTGTTTTTCCGATGATTGAAATAACAGGACTTTGTGAAAAATACTTGATTAATTTATCCGAATCGATTATAAATTTTAAAATAGACTTCCTTCCAAATTGTCTTGAAAGTTGAATTATACCAAGCCTATCCAGAGCCGTTAATCCGTTATAGGTGACAATAGTATTAAGTTTATATTGTTTACAGAATTCTGCAAAACTTAAGCTATGACTAGTAAATTCTCCTTCTCCATATGATATTTGAAAGTAATTGTTGAGCTTTCTGTAAATATGTTTTAATTGTTCGGTATTGGGCCGGGCATCAATAAATTGCTTTCGGATTAAAATTTTATCGTAATCGTTATAAAGTATAATTGCCTGTGCATAATTTCCATCTCTTCCGGCGCGACCTGCTTCCTGAAAATAACTTTCCATACTTTCGGGAAGTTGGGTATGAAACACAAATCGAACGTCTGGATTATCTATTCCCATACCAAAAGCATTGGTTGCAACCATCACTTTTATAGAACCCTGTAACCAATTTTCTAATCGTTGTTTTTTTTCTTCGGAAGAAATTCCGCCGTGATAAAAACTACTCGATATTCCTAAACTATTTAAATGACTACTGGTTTCCACCGTGTTTTTTCTGCTTCGAACATAAATGATTGCTGTTTCGTTATTCTTCTTTAAAAGCTGTTCAATTCGGTATAATTTATCTTCCTCAAAATGTACTTGATAGGAAAGGTTTTTTCGTACAAACGAACTTTTTATAATTGCCGCTTCTTCCAACTTTAACTGAAGCGAAATGTCACGAACAACTTCGGGAGTTGCCGTTGCTGTTAATGCTATAATTGGGGTTAAAGGATGAAGTTCTCTAAGAATGTTACAGTTTTTGTAAGCGGGTCTAAAATCGTTTCCCCATTGCGAAATACAATGCGCTTCGTCTATTGCAAACAAATTCACATTCATCTGTTTTATAGCATTCTGAACAAATTCCTGACTTAATCTTTCGGGTGATAGGTATAGAAATTTATAATTTCCGAAAATGGCATTTTCTAATAAAATAGTTACATCTTGAAATGAAATCCCACCAGGAATTGTTAAGGCTTTAATTCCTTTTTTTTTAAGCGTATTTACTTGATCGTTCATTAAGGCAACCAAGGGAGAAACCACGATACATATGCCTTCTTGAACCAACGATGGTATTTGAAAACAAACCGATTTACCACCGCCCGTAGGCAATAAAGCAAGGGTGTCTCTTCCGTTTAAAACCGTAGTGATAATTTCTTCCTGCATTGGCAAGAAGTTTTGGTGTCCCCAATAATGTTCTAGTATGTTTCTTGGGTTTTTCAATATTAATTTTCAAGGTTATTTAATATAAATTGCATTCTGTTTTCTAACTTTCCAAAAGGAACTTCAATAACATTATAGCCATATTCTTTATAGGATTTTAATAGAAAATGATGGATTTTTTCTGCTTCCTCAAAAGTTTCATAACGCTCGTTATCTTGTTGGTAAATAGCTCTCCAAGGAGGTAATAAAAACACAAAATCGTAGCGATTATTTTGACAAGTTTTTGTGAACACTTCAGGATAATAGGATGCTGTAAAGTCCATGTAGGCAGTAATATCTGGTAATCCGCGATCAAAAAACAAAATGGTTTTTTCTAAGTTTTTAGTTTCGCGAAATTGTTTCAGTCTGCCTTCCAAAAGTTTTTGACTAAAGAGTAAGGGATCTGTTAAGAATAATTGTTCTATTCCTTGTTTTTGAGCTTCAATAATAATGTCACGAGAAATTTCATGCATACATTGGTGTCCCTTGTTTTCTAGATATGAAATTAAAGTCGTTTTTCCAGAGCTAGGTCCTCCTGTAATTACAATTTTTTTCGGCATATAAAATAAGTATTATGCAAATAACGTAAATAAAAATTGATGATGAAACACTATCTTTGTAAACCATTAATTAATACATAATGAAATCTGAAAAAGAAGTCGAAGAATTTTACAAAAGGTTAAAAGAGCAACTTATCAGCGATACAACTTGGCCAGCAGAATATTATTATAAATTTATTATTCCAGCAAGTTTGGATAAAATTGCAGAAATTGAAGCGATTTTTGACGCGACGGACGCTGTAATAACGACAAGAGATTCTAAAACAGGAAAATACACTAGTTTGTCAATAAAAGTAAAATTAAATTCGCCAGACATTGTTATTGAAAAATATATGGAAGTTTCTAAAATTGAAGGAGTAATTTCTCTATAAAATTAGTATTTTGCGAATAATTAAAAAAAATACTTCAAGTTAAATTTATATTGTTGCAAACTATAAGCAACAATCTTATCCTTATTATTTTGGTAGAAAACATTGAATACAACTCAGAGCGATCTAAGCTCATTATTCCTGAATATGGACGACATGTTCAAAAAATGGTAGCTCATGCCATTTCAAAAGAAACAAAAGAAGAGCGTAATAAAGTAGCAAACAGTATTATTTCGGTGATGGGGAATATGAATCCTCATTTACGTGATGTGCCTGATTTTCAGCACAAGCTTTGGGATCAGCTTTTTATTATTTCAGATTTTAAACTGGATGTAGATTCTCCGTTTCCAATTCCTTCAAGAGAAGAATTAACAGAACGTCCAGAATCTTTAGAATACCCGCAAAATTTCCCTAAATATCGTTTCTACGGAAATAATATTAAACGAATGATCGATGTTGCTATTGGTTGGGAAGAAGGCGAAATGAAAGATGGCTTAGTACTTACTATAGCTAATCACATGAAAAAATGCTTCTTAAATTGGAATAAAGATACCGTTGAAGACGATGTGATTTTTAATCATTTATTCGAACTTTCAGATGGTAAATTAAACCTAAAAGAAAGCAATGAAAAACTTCTAGATACTATGACAATTCTTAAAAACAATAAGAGTTATGGTGCAAAGAAAGTATATAAAAACCATAAGAATACTAAAGGACGAACTTGGAAAAAATATTAACTATTTATTAAACAATATCAGTTTAAAATTAAAGTTTATATCTATATAGTTACACATTTTAATTTATTAGTATGGGATCTTTTCAAATAGAAGGAGGACACAGATTACAAGGAGAAATTATTCCTCAAGGAGCAAAAAATGAAGCACTTCAAATTCTTTGTGCGGTATTGCTTACAGATGAAAAAGTACTAATTGAAAATATTCCAGACATTCGTGATGTCAATAAATTAATAGAAATCCTTAGGAATTTAGGGGTTAAAGTCAATAAACTTGGAAAAGGAAAATTTTCTTTTCAATCTGATGAACTTGATTTAGACTACTTAGAATCAGAAAAATTTAAAGAAGAAGGAAGCTCTATACGAGGTTCTATTATGATTGTTGGTCCATTATTAAGCCGATTTGGTAAAGGTTTTATTCCGCAGCCAGGAGGAGATAAAATTGGAAGACGACGATTAGATACACATTTTGAAGGATTTATAAAACTAGGAGCTACTTTTAGATTTAATAAAGAAGAAAGCTTTTACGGTGTAGAAGCTCCCAATGGTTTAAAAGGATCTTATATGCTTTTAGATCAAGCTTCAGTAACTGGAACAGCAAACATTGTGATGGCTGCTGTTTTAGCTGAAGGGAAAACAACTATTTATAATGCAGCCTGTGAACCTTATTTGCAACAATTATGTAAAATGTTGGTGGGTATGGGAGCAAATATTTCAGGTATTGGTTCTAATTTACTGAATATAGAGGGAGTAAAAGAACTTAACGGTTGTACACATCGAGTATTGCCAGATATGATTGAAATTGGTTCTTGGATAGGCTTAGCGGCTATGACAAGAAGCGAAATTACCATTAAAGATGTAAGTTGGGAAAACTTAGGTTTAATACCAGATACCTTCAGAAAATTAGGAATTACATTAGAGAAAAGGGGAGATGATATTTTTATTCCTGCTCAAAAAAGTTATGAAATTCAAGGTTATATAGATGGTTCTATTTTAACGGTTTCTGATGCTACATGGCCAGGGTTTACACCCGATTTGTTGAGTATTGTATTAGTGGTTTCCACCCAAGCAAAAGGAAGTATATTAATACACCAAAAAATGTTTGAAAGTCGATTGTTTTTCGTTGATAAATTAATCGATATGGGTGCAAAAATAATTTTATGCGATCCACATAGAGCTACTGTTATTGGTCATGATTTTGAATATTCATTAAAAGCTACGACGATGGTTTCGCCAGATATTCGTGCAGGGATTTCTTTATTAATAGCAGCTCTTTCTGCAAAAGGTACAAGTACCATTCATAATATAGAACAGATAGATCGAGGTTACGAAAATATAGATGAGCGTCTTCGTGCTATTGGAGCAAAAATTACTCGTTTAGAAAGTTGTTAAAATCAATTATTTATTCTTATTAATTTCATCCTGAAGTTTTCTGCGTATTTGCTGTTCTCTTTCTAAAGAACGTTGTCTGAAATTTTCAAATTCTTCATCAGTTTCTATTAATTTAGACTTGGTAATTTTAATGGTTGAAAAGCTACTTTTGTACTTTATAAATAAAATAACGATTATAAAAATTAAAATTGCTAAACCGATAAAAACAATAAGCGTATAAGTAGTTTTATTAGTTAAAACACCTAAAACTAAAATACCATTTTCTTTCTCTTGTGAAATAGTTAGGTTGTTTTTAGTTTGTTCAAGATCAGTATTAAGAGTAGATATAGTGCTTTGTTGTTTAATTATTTTTGAAGAAGAAGCTTGTATGGTTTCTTTAAATTTAGAAATTGAATCAGAAATGTTTTTCCTTAAAGAATATATATTTTCCTTTTTTACAACTTTGTACTCTTGATAGTTATTTGACTTTTTTAATAATTCGTCAAACTGCTGTTCTATAGTTTGTTGTCCGAAAACAGAGATTGATGCAAGTATTGTAAAGATAAAAATAGAAGCAATATTTTTCATGATTCGAGTTTTTTTATGTTTATTAAAACAATCTAATATGATAAAAATTGTGTAAATTATTAAAATATAGAAATAAATATTTATGCCGAAAGAATTAATTTTTTATGACAAAAATTTAAAGCTCCTGATGGACATTTTCTAATTTGAGAAATTATTTTTTTTGTAGAAGCAGCTTCTAAATTAATCCAAGGAATAACAGAAGTTCTGAACACTTCGGACAATCCTTTTGCACATTTTTCGGCATGAATGCATTTTTGCGGAATAAATGTTACGACTATTTCATTATTCTCATACTTGTTTTTGTGGTTTTTCATAATATTAAGTTTTGGGGTAAATATTAATAATACAAATTTAATATCGATAAAAATATATAAAAAATCGATAAAGTGGTAATTAATAAGAATAAACTTACAATTAATGTGTTAAAATTAACAATAAGACATTAAAACCACGATTTATTTGTAATTAAAATTAATTAAACAAGATATAAAGTAATTTTTTTAAACTCGATTGTTTAGCTTTGTTGAAACCTAAAAACATATAAAACCGTTTATTATGAAAAAATTAATATTATTATTTTTTGGATTGACGCTTACCTTCAATGCAAATTCTCAAATTAAAACACCACAGCCAAGTACTTCACAGAAAATTGTTCAAACAGTTGGTTTAACAGAAGTAGTTTTAGAATATTCAAGACCATCTATGAGAGGAAGAACAATATTTGGTGGTTTAGTTCCTTATAACGAAATATGGAGAACGGGAGCAAATGCAAATACAAAAATAACTTTTAGTGATGCTGTTACCATTGGAGGAAAAGAGTTGAAAGCTGGATCGTATGCTATTTATACAAAACCAAATGCACAATCTTGGGAAGTATATTTTTATTCAGATTCAAATAACTGGGGAAATCCACAGGAATGGGACGAAACTAAAGTAGCTACAGTTGTGAAAACAAATATATTTCCAATGCCAATGAAAATTGAAACTTTGACCATGACTTTTGATGATATTTCCAATGATTCTGCAAACTTAGGGATACTTTGGGAAAATGTTTATGTAGCTGTACCAATTAAATTTAATACAGACGAAACGGTATCTGCAAGTATAGAAAGTACAATGAATGGTCCAAGTGCAGGTGATTATTATACTTCAGCAGTTTATTATTTAAACTCTGACAAAGATATTGAGAAAGCTAAAAATTGGATCGATAAGGCAATTAAAATGAGTGACAAACCAGCCTTTTGGTATTACAGACAACAATCGTTAATCTATTCAAAATCGGGTGATAAAAAAGGAGCTATTAAAGCAGCAAAAGAATCCTTACGTCTTGCAACAGAAGCTGAAAATGATGATTATGTTGCTCTTAATAATAAGTCTTTAAAAGAATGGGGAGCTAAATAAAACCCATTAAAATAGAACTATTAAAAAGCTTCAGGAAACTGAAGCTTTTTTTTATTAAACATTGGATTAGCTATAAAATTTGGAGAGTGTCTTGTTAAATTCACTTGTCCCGATCGCTATCGGTATTCTCATTTTTTTAGTTAAATTACAACACTGCATATCAGTCAATATCGATAAGCGAAACTGCTGATGTACTTGCGTTAGGCAACATTAAATACAAGAATGAATAATTATATAGTTGAAAAAACAGATTATAAATTCTCAATCGAAAAAATAATAGACTATTTAAAAATATGGAAACACTTATAACAATTATAAACTTTCTTATTTTTA
>NVUT01000013.1 GCA_002733185.1 Flavobacterium sp.
AATTCCTGGCAATTTTACAGAAATATGGTTTTGTTCAAAAAGCCCCATAAAATTCGCAGTACCATTATGATAGGCAAAAGTAGAGTCTACACCATTTAATTTATACTTCCCTTCAAATTGCATGTTGTGGTAACCTCCACCAATCATCATTGGCCAATTCCAGTTTGCAGAGTTAAGGTCAAGGTAATTACCTGCATTGTCTGTAGTATCAAAACCAAAATTAAAACCAATACCTGCAAAAGAACCAAGATCTGATTCGCCTGCAGCATAACTTAAGCCTGTTCCATTAGTTAAGTCAACTAGCTGATGTCCATTCATCATTACACTATCTCCGCCAGTAGTGTATAAGCGCATGTCAGATATTAAATACCTTAATCAATGTAACGCTGAGTTATCATAATTTAGAGGCCGATGCATTGGCGAATATCAATCCGATAGCAACTCCAGGAAATTATCCTTCTTCAGGAGAAGTAATATGGGTACGCGTAGAGAATGTAGCCAATTGTGTTACGGTAGGCAGTTTTAATTTGTTATTAGGATTGGTACCAACCTACACCGAGGTGCCTTTATTTTCTCAATGTGATGATGATGTAGTAGATGGTTTTACAGAATTTGATTTAAATTCTCAGAATGCCACCATTATCAATGGCAACATTAATTTAAGTGTCAGTTATTATGCCACACAGGCCGATGCAGACAGCTCGAGTAATCCTTTAGCGATTCCTTATATTAATACTGTAAACCCAGAGATTATATTTGTTAGAGTAGAAGACAACACCACGGGTTGTTACGGCACTTTTGAAATGATTTTGGAGGTGGTTGCTCCCCCGAGTATTTTTCAACCAGCCCCTTTAGAGTATTGTGATGAAGACAATGATGGTTTTGGAGAATTTACTCTAACCGATGCAGATCAAGATGTAACGGGAGGTATTCCTACGGGAAATTTAATGGTAACCTATCATTATTTATTAGCAGATGCACAAAACGGAGTATTGCCACTACCTATTATTTATTTAAACGACGTACCGTTTTTACAAACCGTTTACGTACGTTTACTAGATCAATCCACCGGTTGTTTTAGCATTACCACCTTAGATTTAATCGTATTAGACACCCCAGCCATTGCGCAGCCTGCAGATTTGGAAGCCTGTGATGATGATAACGATGGAGTTGTACTCTTTGATTTAACACAAACAGAAACAGCGATTTTAAACGGATTAGACCCTTTGCTTTATACCATAAGTTATTTTGAAGATATCAATTTAACCATTCCTATTGTAAACACAACCAGTTACCCGAACACCTCGAGTCCACAGACCATCTATGTATTGGTAGAAGACAATGCAACAGGATGTTCCCGAGAAACAACTTTTCAGCTATGGGTATTTTTACCACCCATATTAATAGCACCCACAGAATTAGCCTTATGTGATGTAACAGAAATCACAGGACCTAATGATGAACAAGAACCTTTTGATTTAGACAGTAAGATTAATGAGATTACAGGAGGTGATGCCAATATCGATATTACCTTTCACCTTACACAAGCAGATGCAGATGCAGGTATCGACCCACTGGTAAGTCTTTATACAAACATTTTGAACCCACAAACTATTTTCATACGTGGAGATGATATCAATACCGACTGTGTAGTAAGTACAGGGGTAACTTTAAGCTTGGTAGTGAATCCACTTCCAAGTCCAGTAACACCAACACCCTTAGAGGTATGTGACGATGACGCTGATGGTTTTGCACTCTTTACTCTAACCGATAAAGACATAGAAATCATAGGCGGTGAGCCAGGAGTAACGATCACCTATCACGAGAGTTTCTTAGACGCCGATATGGGTATCAATGCTTTATTGAGTCCTTATACCAATATGCTGAGTCCAAGTCAGCTTATCTATGCAAGAGCAGAATATATAGTTCCAGCCACAGGTTGTTATAAAATTGTTCCTTTAGAACTTATTGTAAATCCGAGTCCTACAATCCCGATTGATTTAGACGATTTGGTAGCCTGTGATAGCGATGGCGATGGTGTAGAACTTTTCGATTTAACCCTGCAAGATGCAGCTATTTACGGCAGTCAAGACCCCAATGATTTCACCTTGGGTTATTATGAAACCTTGCTCGATGCCCAAACAGGTATCAATGCAATTGCTACGCCAACGGCATATCCTAATACGGGTAATCCACAAACCATTTGGGTACGTTTAGAAAACGATACTACCCTATGTGTTTCGATAGGAAGTTTTGAATTAATTTTAGGTGTTGCACCTGCCTTTACCGAAGTAACACTCTTTGAGCAGTGTGATGATGAAGTTGTAGATGGCTTTACAGCATTTGATTTAAACTCTCAGAATACCACCATTACGGGAGGGAATATCAATTTAAGTGTGAGTTACCACGCTACAGCGGCAGATGCAAATTCGGCGAGTAATCCACTAACAATCCCACACATCAATACCAGCAATCCAGAGATTATCTATGTACGTGTAGAAGACAATACTACGGCCTGTTATGGAATCTTTGCGATGGAACTGCGAGTACTAGCACCCCCAGCAATTACCCAGCCCAATCCATTGGTTTATTGTGATGAGGATAACGATGGTTTTGGAGAGTTTACCCTAACCGATGCCGATTTAGAAGTAACCGGAGGTATTCCCCCAGGAAACCTTGTAGTTACCTATCATTATTTAATAGAAGATGCACAAAACGGAGTATTGCCACTACCTGCTATTTATTTAAACGATGTTCCTTTTTTACAAACCATTTATGTACGTTTATTAGATCAGACCACGGGTTGTTATAGTATCACCAGCTTAGATTTAATAGTCAATCAAAGTCCACAGATTATAACACCAACAGATTTGGTACTGTGTGACGATGATAATGATGGCATTGAAGTATTTGATTTAACAAGTGTAGAGCCTGAATTATTAAACGGAATAGATCCAGCAACAGTACTAATAAGTTATTACCAAGACATTAATTTAACTATCGCTATTGCTAATCCGTCAGCATATTCTAACATACCACCGAGTCCACAAACCATTTACATAGTGGTAGAAGACATCGTGAATGGTTGTCAGAGTCAAGAAACGGTTCAGCTTTGGGTTAATTTACCACCAGTACTGGTAGCGCCTACCCCTTTAGAGTTGTGTGATGTAACCGAAATAGATGGTCCAGACGATGAAAAAGAACCTTTTGATTTAGAAAGCAAGACCGATGAGATTACAGGAGGCGATAGCAATATTAGCATTACCTATTATGAAACCCAGGCCGATGCTGATGCAGGAACAAATCCTTTAACGAGTCCTTATATTAATACCACCAACACCCAGACGGTATTTATACGTGCAGAGTCGCAAAACACGCTGTGTGTGGTAAGTCAAGGAATCACCTTAGATTTAGTAGTCAACCCATTACCAAGTCCAATAACACCAACGCCATTAGAGGTATGTGACGTGGACAATGATGGCTTTGCGAGTTTTACCCTTACCGATAAAGAYATCGAGATCATAGGCGGCGAACCAGGAGTAACRATAAGTTATTACGAATCACCGATGGATGCGGAGCTAGGAATTTTTGCTTTAACGAGTCCGTATGGCAATATTCAGACCCCGAGTCAGACTATATACGTACGTGCAGAGTATGCAGCACCAGGAACAGGATGTTTTAGAGTTATAGAATTAGAATTGATTGTCAATCCAACACCAATAGTACCCTTAGATATCGAAGATTTAGTTATCTGTGATCCAGAAGGCGATGGAATAGAAGTATTTGATTTGACCTTGAGAGCCGATGTAATTTACGGTACACAAGACCCTAATGATTATACACTAACCTATCACACCACAGAGCCAGATGCAACTGCAGGTGCCAATGCCATTGCCAATCCAGGAGCCTATACCAATACGAGCAATCCACAGATTATTTATGTAAGAGCTACTATTGATGCGGCAGACCCTGATTCTTGTTTTGAAATTGTAGAACTATTACTACAAGTAGATCCATTGCCTGATGATAGCGTGGTTATTAGCCCATACATTATTTGTGAAGTACCAAGTGATGGAGAAGCGATATTCGATCTAACTACAAAGACCGACGAAATATTAAACGGACAAGATCCACTGGTCTATCAAGTGACTTATTATGAGATTCAAGCAGAGGCTGATGCGATGTTTAATCCGATTATAGATTCTGATCAATATACCAACACAAGTAATCCACAGACCATATATGTGGTGATTCAGAATATAAACACCTTATGTTTTGTATCGACATTGAGTTTTGAAATAGAAGAAATGGAAGGAGCTATCGCCAACACGCCAGCAACCTATGCGGTTTGTGATACCTATAACGAAAACGATGGAATCGCAGAATTTGATTTAACGAATCCAGATTTAATAGCAGAGATACTAGGCGGACAAGACATCACAGTGTATCCTTTGGTATTTTACGGAACCCTAGCAGATGCCGATGCAGAAACAAATCCATTAATAGCTACAGATCCTTTTGTAAATACAATCAATCCGCAGATTATCTATGCTAGAGTAACCAATACAGCAACGGGTTGTTATGCCATCGCAGAGGTCTTATTAAAGGTAGAGTTATTACCAATTATTGACATTGACGGCGAATACCGAATCTGTGTAGATACCAATGGAAATACGATCCCTTCAGAAGAAGGATTGCCATCACCACCAATCATTGACACAGGTTTAGATCCAAGTCTTTATATTTTTCAATGGTTGTTAAATGGAGATACCATACTAGGTGAAATAGGCGCATCGATAGCTGTGATGGAACTAGGAACCTACACCGTAGTGGTCACCGAAATACTAACAGGATGTAGTTCCGAGGCTAGTGCTACGGTAAGCGAATCGTCCCCACCAGAAACCTATAGTGCTCAAGTAATAAGTGGCGCCTTTGCAGATGCACATACCATAGAAGCTATGGCAACAGGTGATGGAACCTATGTATTTAGTTTAGACGGTGGACCTTATCAAGACTCCGGAATCTTTACAGATGTAGCAGCAGGAAATCATATTATCACCATAAAGGATGAGAAAGGCTGTGGAAGTGTTACTATAGAAGTAGGCGTGATCGATTATCCGCAATTTATGACTCCCAATGCAGATGGATATCACGACACGTGGAATATCATCGGTATTGCAGCTGGCGATCCTACAGCAAAAATTTATATATTTGATCGCTACGGAAAACTATTAAAACAACTAAGCCCTCTAGGAGAAGGATGGGATGGAACCTATAACGGAAACCCACTACCATCAAGCGATTACTGGTTTAGAGTACAATACACAGAAAACGAAACTAATAAAGAATTTAAAGGGCATTTTACCCTGAAAAGATAACAACAAATTATACAAACTAAAAAACCTATCTTGATTGCTGTCAAGATGGGTTTTTGGTTTATAAAGAATTTAACTAATTCATTTCATAGACGATTGTCATTGTGTAATTATTTCTAACGTTTTTTAAAGAAGCTGTAGCTGTTAATCCATACATATTAAACTGTCCTTTTTGTTCAAATCTTGAATAAGACATATCTACACTATAGTGACCAAAATAAAAGCCAAATCCGCCAGAAAAACCGTTTAAGTCACCAATAGTTGTCTTGTCTTTGTATGGACTTTCTTCATATAAATAACCTGCTCGTAAGCTTAAAATATTAAATTTATATTCACCACCAACTTTAATGCTTGATGCGCCTTTTAAGTTATTGTTTATGTTGTTGTTTTCAGAAGAAAAAGCCGGATCGTTTGAGGGGCTAAATCTTGTAAAAGAATAGTCTTTGTATGAATAATCAAAACTTAATAACCCTTGTTTTCCGAAAATATAGGCTGCACTTGCTGCTATTTTCCAAGGAGTTCGTAATTCATATTTGTAAAATACATTAATGATTTGTGGGTTAATGTATTCGTAAATAGTTTCTTTATTAATAGTTCTTTCGGTTTCTAGTGTTTGGTAAGTCTCATCATAAATATTGTACCAAATTGGTGTGTCATAAGTAAATCCTAATCTAATAGCATCACTAACTTTTGCGATTACACCAAACTGTGCAGAGAATCCTCTTCCGTAGGAAGAAAGGTTGTTTTCAAATCCTACATAATTTACCAGGCTTCCATTATTAGAGTTGGATTCTTGTAAATATGTATATTGTATATAATTAAAAAAATTGCTATTTAAATTAACCCCAAATGAAATTTTGTGATTTAATTGAGCAGCCATATTAAATGTGTATTTACCACTGTATCCGCTTGTGCTTTGGTTGTATGTTTGATTAAAGTTTCCATCTGCAATAGTAGAGTAATATTGGGTGTTATTTGGATCGTTTTCTGTTGGGTTAATAATAAAACCTTGATAAGCTAAAAAAGCATTTTGAGCTGATACTCCTTCTGTTTCACCTAAATACTGGTATAAACTTGAATTTGTTTCACCTTGTTGTAATTGCAATAAATCTAAAGGAATACCATTGGCTTGATTTACGAAAAAATCTCCTACTGAATTATTCCCAGTCCCTGCAACAAACACTTCATTATCAAAATTATTTGTTGCTATATAATTGAATCCTAATGAGAATTTATTCATTTTAGAATTTTCATTAGGAGTATTAAAAACAAAAACAAATCCTGCTTGATTAAAATTTAAATCTGCGTAAGATGACTCGGTATTTGTTCCAAAATAAGTTGCTTTGTTTCGATTGTCAACAACAGAAAATGTTACTGAGCCAACACTCCTGATCATTACGCCACTAGCTGCTGGATTAACAGACAATGAAGACACGTCGCCTCCAAGTGCTCCAAAAGCACCACTCATAGCGTTAAAACGAGCTGTGCCATTTAGTACTTCAGTAGAATAACGTAATGCATCGGTAATGTTTTGTGCATTAGTGACAGCCACAGAAATAACTGTTATAAATAAGAATAAAATTCTTTTCATAAGTAATTGATTTAAGAAAATTTTGAAAGATTATAAGCCGCCTCTTCTGCCGCCGCCACTGGAACCACCACCTCTTGATCCACCTCCATAACTACCGCCACCTCTTGAGCTTCCTCCAGAGCTTCTGTAGGAACTACTTGGGCGAGTTGTTGTTCTTGGTCTATAGGTAGATTTTCTTGTTGTGGAACTTCTTCTTGTAGATTTAGAAGAAGCACTAGATCGTCTTATATTGTTAGTTCTTGTGGTAGTTGATCTCCTGTTTTGTTCACTTCTTGAGTAACTACTTCGTCTGTTTGAATTCGTTGTTCCCCGTCTAGTTGAAGAACTTCTAGTGGTAGAAACTCTATTGGAAGAATTTCTTCCGTTTGAACTATATCTTGATGATGATCGCCCAGCATAATAGTCCGTATTTCTTCTTCCTCTGTTATAAGCATAATTATTATAGCCTCCATAACCTCCGTAATAACCTCCATGACCACCGTAATACCCACCGTATCCATAACCATAATAAGGATGACCCCAACCGTATCCATAATAAGGGTAACCGTATCCATAACCATAATAAGGGTAGCCCCAGCCAAATCCCATACCCCAGCCACCGTAAAAGTAAGGGCTGTATCCAAAGCCTCCATAAACATTAATGGAAACTTCGGTTGCATTGCTTCCCCAGCCACCATTTCCTTCGTTATAGTTAACTTCTTTAACTACATATCCATCTTCGTCTAAAGTTTCGGTTGTATAATAAGCCTCAACATCGGTAATTATAGCATCTTCTTCTTCAGAAATTTCCTTATATGCGTT
Source organism: Flavobacterium sp. (assembly GCA_002733185.1). Taxonomy (GTDB): domain Bacteria; phylum Bacteroidota; class Bacteroidia; order Flavobacteriales; family Flavobacteriaceae; genus Marifrigoribacter. The sequence goes on from NVUT01000013.1 coordinate 7,768, forward strand.
TGATTTGGTATTAAAATATTGTTTGTAATAATTATTTTTTGCAGTTTCTTCTTCAGCTTCTGCTTTAGAAACATCTTCTGTCGCTACTTTATTTTTTCCAGAGGAGTAAATTCCATCAGCTTCGTCATAATCATTTTGATTATGAGTTCCGCAAGATGAAAAAAGTAAAATCGTTAATCCTAGTACTAAGAATGAAGTAGTTTTTTTAATAGAATATTTAAAGGTTTTCATAACAATAGCAATTTAATTGTTGGACATTATAAAATTAGTTAGTTTTGCCGAGAACTAAAACATTTTTAACAATAATTACAATATTTGTGCCAAACACAACACTATGGCTAAAAATCTAACAAAACGCAGCGAGGATTACTCAAAATGGTATAATGAACTGGTAATAAATGCAGATCTTGCGGAGAATTCCGGAGTTAGAGGTTGCATGGTTATCAAGCCTTATGGATTCTCAATATGGGAAAAAATGCAAGCTGAACTAGATAGAATGTTCAAAGAAACAGGACATCAGAATGCATATTTTCCATTACTTATCCCGAAATCATATTTTAGTAAAGAAGCAAGTCACGTAGATGGCTTTGCCAAAGAATGTGCAGTAGTAACACATTATAGATTAAAAGACGATGGAAAAGGAGGAGTTATGGTCGATCCAGATGCAAAGCTGGAAGAAGAATTAATTGTTCGTCCTACCTCAGAAACTATTATTTGGGACACTTATAGGAAATGGATTCAATCCTACAGAGATTTACCCTTATTAATAAATCAATGGGCAAATGTTGTGCGTTGGGAAATGAGAACTCGTTTGTTTTTACGAACTACTGAATTTTTGTGGCAAGAAGGACATACAGCTCATGCAACGAAAGATGAAGCAGTTGCGGAAACTGAGCAAATGGTAAATATTTATGCAGAATTTGCCGAAAACTTTATGGCTATGCCAGTTATAAAAGGACTTAAAACCGAAAGCGAACGATTTGCAGGAGCTCTTGAAACCTATTGTATTGAAGCGTTAATGCAAGATGGAAAAGCTTTACAAGCTGGAACTTCTCACTTTTTAGGACAAAATTTTGCAAAAGCTTTTGATGTGAAATTTACTGCTAAAGATGGAAAACAAGATTATGTTTGGGCAACCTCTTGGGGAGTTTCTACAAGATTAATGGGAGCTTTGATTATGACACATAGCGATGATAAAGGGTTGGTTTTACCTCCCAATCTTGCTCCAGATCAAGTGGTAATTGTTCCGATTTATAGAAACGATGAACAATTTGAATCGGTTAGTGAAGTAGCAAAAGAAGTAATGACTGAGCTCCGTGCAGAAGGAATTCGAGTAAAATTTGATGATAGAGATACCTATAAACCTGGTTGGAAATTTAACGAATATGAATTAAAAGGAGTACCAGTTAGATTGGCAATTGGGCCAAGAGATGTTGAAAATGGAACGCTGGAATTAGCAAGAAGAGATACCTTGACAAAAGATTCGGTTTCAAGAGAAGAAGTGGTTTCTGTGGTAGTTGATTTAATGAGTGAAATTCAGAAGAATCTATATGTTAAAGCCGCAAATTATAGAGAAGAAAATACTACTGAAGTAAATACATATCAGGAATTTAAAGAAGTATTAGAAGCTAAAGGTGGTTTTATATTAGCCCATTGGGATGGTACAGTTGAAACAGAAGAGCAAATAAAAAAGGAAACAAAAGCTACTATAAGATGTATTCCTTTGGATGCAAAAGAAGAAGAGGGAAGCTGTATGGTTACTGGAAAACCTTCCAATAAAAAAGTGCTTTTCGCAAAGGCGTATTAATTTTTATAAAAAAAGTAATGTTAGATTTGTAGCATTCAAAAATAGTTGTATTTTTGCACCCGCTTGAAAGACATAATTATTGTAATGTTGTTTTGAAAAGCTTGAAATAAAAATTAATGGTCCGTTCGTCTAGGGGTTAGGACGCCAGGTTTTCATCCTGGTAACAGGGGTTCGATTCCCCTACGGACTACAAAAATTAAGAATTAAAACAAATAAAATGGCGAATCATAAGTCAGCATTAAAGAGAATTAGAAATAGCGAAGTAAAGAGATTGCGTAATCGTTACCAACATAAAACGACTCGTAACGCAATAAAAAAATTACTTGAAACTTCAACAAAGAAAGATGCAGAGAAATTATTTCCTGGAGTTGTTTCTATGATTGATAAGTTAGCAAAGAAAAATGTTATTCATGATAACAAAGCCGCTAATTTAAAATCGAATATGGCTAAACACGTAGCTGCTCTTTAATAAAATAATTTATAAATGTATACACTCCTTTAGGTTTTCCTGAAGGAGTTTTTTTGTTGCAATAATTTTAAGTTACAAAAGTTTACTAAAACATGATAATGGTACCAAAATAGCATGAAAAGTAAAAGCCATCTAGTTCTTAGATGGCTTTTGCTTTTTATTAAATATAGTTTTGTTACCTATTCATTGAAACTAAAAACTCTTCGTTATTACGAGTGTTTTTAATTCGGTCATTAATAAATTCCATTGCTTCAACAGGGTTCATATCGGCTAAATATTTACGCAATACCCACATACGTTGTGTCACGTTTTCTCCTAGTAATAAATCGTCTCTTCTTGTTGATGAAGAAGTAAGGTCGATTGCAGGGAAAATTCTTCTATTAGAAATTTTACGATCCAATTGAAGTTCCATATTACCAGTTCCTTTAAATTCTTCAAAGATAACTTCATCCATTTTAGAACCTGTTTCGGTAAGTGCCGTTGCTATTATAGTCAAAGATCCACCGCCTTCAATATTACGTGCCGCTCCAAAGAAACGTTTTGGTTTGTGTAATGCATTAGCATCAACACCACCACTTAATATTTTACCACTAGGAGGTTGTACAGTATTGTATGCTCTTGCCAAACGTGTAATTGAATCTAAGAGAATCACTACATCGTGACCACATTCTACCATACGTTTTGCTTTTTCTAAAACTAAATTTGCTATACGAACATGCTCTGTAGCTTCTTTGTCAAAAGTAGAAGCAACTACTTCGCCTCTTACATTTCGTTGCATATCAGTTACTTCTTCAGGGCGTTCATCGATTAATAAAATAATCTGATAAACCTCTGGATGATTCGCAGCAATAGCATTAGCAATGTCTTTTAATAACATTGTTTTACCTGTTTTTGGTTGCGAAACAATCATACCACGTTGTCCTTTTCCTATAGGAGCAAACATATCGATAATACGAGTTGAAAGGCTTGCTTGTTTGTCTGCTAAATTAAATTTTTCAGTAGGAAATAAAGGGGTTAGATGTTCAAATGCAACGCGATCTCGTACTACATTAGGACTTTGTCCATTAATCTTACTAACCTTTATTAAAGGAAAATATTTTTCGCCTTCTTTTGGAGGTCTAACTTGTCCTAAAACAGTATCACCCGTTTTTAAACCAAACAATCTTATTTGCGATTGTGAAACATAAATATCATCTGGAGACGATAAATAGTTATAATCACTAGAACGTAAAAAACCATAGCCATCTTGCATGATGTCTAATACGCCTTCACTTTCTATGATACCATCAAATTCAAAATCGGGTTGACGATACCTGTTACGGGTATCTTTGTTTCCGTCTTTTCCTCTGTTTTGGTTTGGATTCGGTTTGTTTTCTCTTTTATTATTCTGATTGTTGTGCTTAGGCCTGTTGTCGTTTTTTTGACGTTTGTCATCATCAGTATTTTTATTTTGCTGAGGATGTCTAGGCTTTTGCTCGTTTTTTTGACGTATATCGTCATCTCCCGTCTTGTTTTGTTGCGGGTGATTTGGTTTTTGAACTTGCGTTTTTTGATTTGGATTATCGTCTCTTTGTTGGCGAGGACGGGTTTCTCTTTGCGGACGATTTTGTTTACGCTCTTGCGGTTTGTTTTGGTTCTCCGTTTTTTCTTGAGAATCTTGTATAGGAGCAGGAGTTTCTACTTTTGTTTCTTTTACGACCGATTTTACTGCGGTAGGGTTTGCTGCTTGATGGTCTAATATTTTGTATACCAAGTCTAATTTTTTTAAGCTACGGAATTTTGGCACTCCGGAAGCTTTAGCAATTTCCTGAAGTTCAGGTAATTTCTTTGCTTTTAATTCTGAAATTTCTAACATTTAAATATATGTGAGTTTAATTTGATACTATTGAATATTCCTAGAAGGAAATTATTTTTTGAAAATTTATCGAAGACTAAGTAACCTTTGTTGAATTGGTTACGTATTGATATTGCAATAGTACAACATTATTTTAGTAATCGCATTTATTTTTAAAAAAAGATAGTGTATTTTTGCACCCTACTTATTTATTAGTATTAATGTTACAACGCATACAAACAGTTTATTTATTTATCTCTGCTTTAATTATTGGAGCTTTATATGTATGGTTTCCTGTAATATTAAATAAAGCTGAAGAAGTAATAATAAGTAATAACGAACCTTTAGTTATGGGATTGTTATTTGGATCTATTGCTTTAGCATTGATTTCAATTTTTAACTTTAAAAAACGTCAATTACAATTTGTGATTAATCGTTTAAATATCATATTAAATTTTTTATTACTGGGAGTTTTCGTTTACAGATCACTAACGCTATCCGGAGAGACTTTGGTTTCTGAGAAGGGTATTGGGGTTTTGCTTCCTATCATTTCTATCGTTTTTTTAGTCATGGCCAATAAGGCCATTAAAAAGGATGAAGACCTCGTAAAATCTGTGGATCGGTTACGCTAAACCGCAAATCTTAGTATATTTTGAAACCCTAAAAGAATGCCATCTTTTAGGGTTTTTGTTTTCTGAACACTTTCTAAATAATTTGTACATTTACATACCTTAAAATTAACAATGTGAAAAATATATTTTTATTATTGACAATCATTTCAAGTGTTTCATTATTTGCTCAAAAAATAACTAAAAATGAAATAGATGAATTTACAGGAGATAAAATTAAAGAAACTAATTGGACTACATTAAATAATAAAGGATCATTCTATACTTATGCTCGTTTTAGAAAAATTAATGATAATTATTATCTAGATTTTAAAGCGTTAATTGGCCGTGTAATTTCAATTGATGAGGGAGAAAATATTTTTCTTAAATTAGAGAATGGAGAAATTCTTAAATTATATAATGTAAAATATGAAATTTCAGGTAAAGGTAGAGGTTCAATAGGATTATCAGGAAGTAGTATGATGGGAATATTTATCCATTGTAGATTGACAAGTGCACAATTAGAATCTCTTAAAGAATTTGTAATTATCAAATCTAGATTATTAACGACTGATAATTATATAGAAGCTGATGTTAAATCCAGACAGGGTAACAATGTTTTAGATTTAGCATTAATAATTGAATAATTTTAAAAATCATCTCTTCACTTCAACAACCTCCAAATTCCCAACCTTCTCACCATCAATTTCAAAACGTAACATCGTCCGTACTTTATGAAATCCGTGTGTGCCCATAGCTCCGGGATTCATATGTAGTAAGCCTAGTTTTTTGTCATTCATTACTTTTAAAATATGAGAATGACCTGTGATAAATAATTTAGGTGGATTTCTTTTTATTTCTTCTCGAATAGCTGGGCTGTATCTTCCTGGGTACCCTCCAATATGGGTGATCCAAACCTCCACTTTTTCACACATAAACCGATTGTGAAGTGGAAATTCTAACCGAGCTTCAGCGTTGTCAATATTCCCGTAAACAGCACGTAAAGGCTTTAGTTTTTTTAAGGTGTCGGTTACTTTTAAATCGCCAATATCTCCGGCGTGCCAAACCTCGTCGGCTTGCTTTACATATTTAAGGATAGTGTCATCTATATGACTGTGAGTATCGGAAAGTAATAGTATTTTTTTCAATTCTGAAAAGTAAAATGAGATAATTTATAAAACCACAAAGGTCGCAAAGATTTTCACAAAGTACACAAAGTTTTTTTAACTTTGAGATACAGAATTTTATAAAATAAGATTCTTTAATTCTCTTATTTATGAGGAAGTCTTTAACATTATCTACTTTTGAAAAAGCCTATATTTGTTTTCAGTAAAAACAATAATTTTCAGAATTTTTTGAGATATTTTATAGAATTAGCATATAACGGAAAAAATTACCACGGTTGGCAAATCCAGCCCGACGCAATTACAGTACAAGAAGTATTAGAAAAAGCACTTTCAACTTTGCTTCGGAAAGAAATTCAGGTGGTAGGGGCTGGTCGTACCGATGCTGGTGTTCACGCAAAACAATTATTTGCTCATTTTGATTTTGATAAAATCGATAATCTTTCAGGCTTACATTTTAAGTTAAATTCGTTGCTGCCGAAGGATATTTCAATTCAGAAAATATTTCAAGTTAAAGATGATGCACACGCTAGGTTTAACGCCATTGAAAGGGAATACGAATATATAATTTCATTACAAAAAGATCCATTTACAAAAGATTTTGCACATCTAATTCATCATCAGCCAGATATGGACTTGATGAATAAAGCAGCAAACGAGTTATTGAACTATAAAGATTTTCAATGCTTTTCTCGATCTAACACCGATGTAAAAACGTATCATTGTGATGTAAAAGAAGCATACTGGAAAAAGGAAAATTCGCAATTAATTTTCACCATAAAAGCAGATCGGTTTTTAAGAAATATGGTAAGAGCCATTGTAGGAACTTTGTTAGATGTTGGATACGAAAAAACATCTTTAATCGATTTTCACGAAATAATAAAAAGTAAAAATAGAAGTAAAGCAGGAGCTTCGGCACCGTCAAAAGGACTCTATTTAACTCGGGTGGTTTATCCTGAGAGTATAAAATATTAAGACAATTTTATTTMCACCGTGACTCTAAGTCAAAGTGTAAATAACAATTAAAAAGATCCTTGCTGGAGTTTATATTGAGCAGGGTCGAAATGCAGGGAATATTATGGCAGCATCAGGAAAATCGTTCGATTTAAATCTATTTAAACGGTTATTGGTTTTTACCAATAATTACCGAGGCACTTTTTATTATGTAGGTTTCGCTGCAGTAATAATGTCGGTGTTAGGAGTAATTCGTCCCTTGTTAATGCAAAAAACAATTGATGAATCCATCGTTCCAAGAGATAGTGAAAATTTGGTTTTTTACATCTCTTTAATGGTAGGTGTCTTGCTGTTGGAAACTCTTTTTATGCTCACTTTCATCTTTTTTACCAACTGGTTAGGACAAAGTGTTATTAGAGATATTCGAGTAAAACTCTTTAAATTAATGTTGAGTTTTAAATTAAAATATTACGATAAAAGCGCCGTTGGAAGGCTTACTACCAGAGCCGTAAACGATATTGAAACTATCTCAAGTATTTTTAGTCAAGGTTTGTTTATGTTAATAAGTGACTTGCTGAAAATGGTAGTTATTATTGGCGTTATGTTTTATAAAAGTTGGGAATTAACACTGATAGTTTTTTCAATATTACCCGTAGTTTTATATGCAACAAAAATTTTTCAAAGAGCGATGAAAGTTGCTTTCGAAGAAGTTAGAAGTGAGGTTGCCAATCTAAATTCATTTGTACAAGAGCGAATTACAGGAATGAAAATCGTTCAAATATTTACTCGCGAAAAAACAGAATACAAACAATTTAAAGAAATTAACCAAAAGCACAAAAAAGCGTGGATTAAAACAGTTTGGTATAATTCAATTTTCTTTCCGATTGCAGAAATGTCTTCCTCTGTTGCTATTGGTTTGGTAGTTTGGTACGGAGGATTAAATGCTGCGGAAGGAGGAATAATTAGTCTAGGAATTATCGTGGCTTTTATAGATTTATCGCAAATGTTGTTTAGACCGCTACGTCAAATTGCAGATAAGTTTAATACCCTACAAATGGGAATGGTTGCAGCAAAAAGAGTTTTCGAGGTCTTAGACACAAAATCACATATTGAAGWTGTAGGAACAAAATTACTTGTAAATACCAATGGGTTGATAGAGTTTAAAAATGTTCATTTTTCATATATTGAAGGAGAAGAAGTAATAAAAGGTATTTCATTTACTGTAAAACCTGGAGAAACCGTAGCAATTGTTGGTGCAACTGGTGCAGGAAAATCGACTATTATTAATTTGCTTTCACGTTTTTACGAAATTGATAATGGCGATATTTTAGTAGATAATACATCAATTAAAGAGTTCACCCTAAAATCCTTACGGAAAAATATAGCGGTGGTTTTACAAGATGTTTTTCTATTTGCAGATTCTATATTAAACAATATTACTTTAAATAATAATGATATTTCTGAAGCTGAAGTAATTGCCGCTGCGAAGGAAATTGGAGTTCATAAGTTTATTACTTCACTACCAAAAGGGTATCATTATAATGTAAAGGAAAGAGGAGTAATGCTTTCTTCTGGACAAAGACAATTATTGGCTTTTTTAAGAGCTTATGTAAGTAACCCTAGTATTTTAATTTTAGATGAAGCGACCTCTTCTATAGATTCCTATTCCGAAGAAATGATTCAAACAGCTACCGATAAAATTACCAAAGGAAGAACGTCAATTATCATCGCTCACCGTTTAGCAACTATTAAAAAAGCAGATAAAATTATTGTTATGGATGCTGGGAAAATAGTTGAAATAGGAACCCATAAAGAATTACTTTCCAAAGAAAATGGCTATTACAAAAATTTGTACGAAGTTCAGTTTCTAGATAGAGAAGCAAGTTAAGTTTTATTGTGACAAATCTTTTTCGAGCAATTCGTTGAGTTCTTCGATGTCTTCAAAAAGCACAAAATTACCGTCATTAATATAGGAAATCTGTCCGTTTTCTTCTGAAACTGTCAAACAAACTGCATCGGTTTTTTCAGTAATACTTACTGCTGCTCTGTGTCGCAATCCAAACCTTTGTGGAATTTCACGTTCATTGGTAACTGGTAAAACCACTCTTGTTGCTACGATTGTATTATCTTCAATAATCATCGCTCCATCATGTAATGGACTGTTTTTGTAAAAAACACTTTCGATGATAGGTTGGTTGATTTCAATATTCATTTCATCACCAGAAGTCTTTACAAAATCCAAACTATTAGTGCGTTTAAAAACAATCAATGCACCCGTTCTAGTTTTGCTCATTCGTTCGCAAGCTTGAGTTACTGCTTCAATATTTGTAAGTGAATCTGAATTGGATGAAGACTTAAATTGCTTGATAAATTTTCTACGAGCACTAAAATTGGTTGAGCCTAACATTAATAAAAAACGTCTAATTTCTTGTTGGAATACCACTACCAAAGCTACCATTCCAACACCTAAAAAGCCGCCAAGAATCTTACTCAACATCTCCATTTCAAGTAATTCTGTGACTTTCCAAATGGCATAAATTATTACAATTCCTATAAATATATTGATAGCAACCGTACCTTTTATAAGCCTGTAAACATAATATAATAAAAATGCGACAAGTACAATGTCAATAATATCGATAATTCTGATGTCTACGATTTCCAAGGAGTATATGCTTTTTTGTAAAAATAGTTTTTATTAATGAGACTTCAAGTTTTGTAAAAGATTAATCGTTTCCATCGCTTCCTTTACATCGTGAACTCTTAAAATGGAAGCTTCTTTTTGTAAGGCAACTGCGTGCAATGCAGTAGTCCCATTTAAAGCTTCTTTAGCTGAAGTGTTTAATATTTTATAAATCATTGACTTTCTTGAAACTCCAACTAATAGTGGAATTTCTAACATTTTAAAAGCTTCTAAATCTGTAAATAATTGAAAATTCTGTTCTGTTGTTTTTGAAAACCCAAATCCAGGATCGGCAATTAGATCATTAATACCGAAGGATCGAGCTTTCGCAATTCTTTCAGAAAAATAAAACAGCACTTCTTTAATTAAATCTTTGTAGTTAGTGTTTTGCATCATCGTTTCGGGAGTTCCTCGCATATGCATCATAATGTAAGGAACTTGTAAATTTCCAATTGTTTTAAACATATTTTCGTCTAGATTCCCTCCAGAAATGTCGTTGATGATTGCTGCTCCAGCTTTCACAGATTTTCTTGCAACTTCGCTTCGGAAAGTGTCGATAGATAAATTAGTGTTAGGAAATTCCTTCAAAAGTAATTTAATTACAGGTAAAACTCGTTGTGTTTCTTCTTCTTCAGAAACAAAGTCGGCACCTGGTCTGGAACTATAACCACCCAAATCTAAAAAAGTCGCACCTTCACTCAACATTTTTTCAGCTTGAGAAAGAATGTCTTTTTCAGAACTTAGTTTTCCGCCGTCATAAAACGAGTCGGGAGTAAGATTTAAAATCCCCATAACCTTGGGTGTTGATAAATCGATAAGCTTTCCGTTACAATTAATTGTTTTCAATTTTTTAAATTGATTTATTTAAGCGAAATTTACGCAAAATCTTACAGACCTAATGGCAGATACTTCAAAACAATACGATAAAATTATAGAAACTTGTAGAAACCTGTTTATCAATAAGATGAAAGATTACGGAAGTGCTTGGCGAATTTTACGTCTTCCTTCCTTGACCGATCAGATTTTTATAAAAACACAACGAATACGAGGCTTACAGCAAAATAAAGTTCAGAAAGTTGATGAAGGACAAGCAAGTGAGTTTATAGGAATTATCAATTATTCCATTATGGCTTTGATCCAATTAGAAAAAGGAGTGGTAGAGCAACCCGACCTTAATTTGGTAGATGCGATCATAGAATACGATAAAAATGTTACTGAAACCAAGCAATTAATGATGGATAAAAATCACGATTACGGGGAGGCTTGGCGAGATATGCGAGTGAGTTCATTAACGGATTTGATTCTTCAGAAATTATTAAGAGTCAAACAAATTGAAGATAATAAAGGAAAAACATTGGTTTCGGAAGGAATTGATGCAAACTATCAAGATATGATTAATTATGCGATATTCGCTTTAATTCTTCTTGATGATAATTAATTACCTCTTTGAAGATAGTACTCTGAGTGTTTTCCTAAGAAAACGTATCGAAGAGTACGGAATTTAATATTTGAACTTATTTTTTATGAAAAATATAACAAACATTTCCCGAACATTAGTCGGCACCTTATTTATTATCAGCGGATTAATAAAGTTGAACGACCCAGTTGGGTTCTCATTTAAACTGAAGGATTATTTTGCGCCAGATGTTTTAAATTTAGAAGTATTTGTGCCCTACGCATTGTTAATTGCCATATTTGTGGTGATTTTTGAAGTAATGTTAGGGGTGATGTTGCTTTTAGGCTATGCTAAAAAATTCACTATTTGGAGTTCATTGGCAATGATTATTTTCTTTACTTTTCTAACGTTTTACTCAGCGTATTTTAATAAAGTAACCGATTGTGGCTGCTTTGGTGACGCAATAAAATTAACTCCTTGGGAATCATTTTCAAAAGATATTGTCCTTTTAATTTTGTTGTTATTTATTTACTTCGGAAGAAAATTTATTCAACCGCTTTTTCCGAAAAATACAGAGAGAATTTTAGTTTACCTTTCTTTTATTGGCTGCATGGCATTGGGATATTATGTGTTACAACACCTTCCGATTATAGATTTTAGACCTTATAAAATAGAAAATAATATTACTGAAGGATTGTCCTATCCTCCCAATGCACAACAACCAATTTTTGAATACCACTGGACCTTTACCAACAATGGAAAGGAAAAAGTGGTGGTTACTAATGGTAATTTTCCCAAGGAAGAAGGTGATTACACTGTTGAAACAGTAATGATTGAAGAAGGTTACGAACCACCTATTCACGATTTCACGATGGAACGCGATGGAGAGGATCATTCTGAAGCTCTTTTAAATGAAGAAAACCTAATTGTTGTGGTAGCTTATAGTTTAAGTAATTCTGAAAAGGAAGGCTTTTATAAGATAAAAGAAGCAACTAATAAAGCGATTAAAAACGGCTATAAAGTTATTGGCTTATCTTCTTCAAGTCAAGAAGTAACTGAAGATCTAATTGAAGAATATCATTTAAATTTCAAATTTTATTTTTGTGATGAAACGGCTTTAAAAACTATAATTCGTGCCAATCCTTCTTTAATGGAATTACAAAAAGGAACCATCAAACAAAAATTACATTGGAATGATGCTGCCGATTTAAAATTGGAAACTTTGCCGAGTGCAATACCTAATTTAAACTTCAAATTAAAAAGGCAATTGGATAGTATAATGACATTAGATCAAAAACACAGAAGTGATGGTTTAAATTGGGATGAGCAAATAAAGATTGATAGTTCCAATACGGTGTTTATTAAAAAAGTATTTAAAGAATATGGGTATCCAGGGAAGAGTATGGTTGGAACGCCAACAAATATTGCGGCTTGGTTGGTAATTCAGCATTCAAATATTATACTTGAATATATTGATCTAATTAAAGAAGCCGCAAATAAAGGGGAATTGTCAAAAACATATTCGGCTATGATGGAAGATAGAATGTTAATGTACAATAATGAAGAGCAAATTTATGGAACTCAAGGCTCTACAATACGCGATAGTTCAGATAATCCTACTGATATTATTTGGCCAATAAAAGATGTTGAAAATGTAAATAAAAGACGTCAAGAAATTGGTTACGATGAAACTATTGAAGAATACGGAAAGGCATTATATGGTGATGATTTTGTTTTTAAACCCTATACTTTAGAAGAAGTAGAAGCCATTAAAAAGAACTAAATGTTTAGCTATTTATTTCAAAAAATAGGATATGCTTTATTGACGCTTTTTGGAGTAGTGACAGTGATTTTTTTATTGTTTAATATTCTTCCGGGTGATCCAGCTCGTATGATGTTGGGGCAAAATGAAACCGCAGAACAGGTGGCGATTGTTAAAAAGAAATACGGCTTTGATCAACCCCTAGGAAAGCAATATTTATATTATTTAAACGATTTATCACCCTTGTCGTTTCATAGTAAAAATGAAAATGATTACACCTTCCTTTCTGAGAAAAAATACAATGCTACCAATTTGTTTTCAGTTGGAAATTCCGAGGTGGTCCTAAAAGCTCCTTATTTACGAGAATCCTTTCAGAAGAACGGAAAAAAAGTAAGTTCAGTTATTTCTGAAACCCTACCAAATACTTTTGTTTTGGCAGTTTCGGCAATTACGATTGCGATGATTTTAGGAGTCTTACTGGGGATTGTCTCGGCAATGTACAAGGACAGTTGGCTGGATAAATTAATTCAGTTAATAAGTACTTTTGGAATGAGTGTTCCGTCGTTTTTTAGTGCGATTATTTTTGCTTGGTTATTCGGATTTTTATTACACGAATACACAGGATTAAATATGACAGGGAGCTTGTATGAAGTAGATGATTTTGGCGAAGGGAAGTACATTCAATGGAAGAATTTAATACTGCCAGCCATCGTTTTAGGAATTCGTCCTTTGGCGGTTGTAAGCCAATTAATGCGGAATTCTTTACTGGAAGTAATGTCCACCGATTATATAAGAACTGCCAAAGCAAAAGGATTAAAGCTTTTTACTGTCATTAGAAAACACGCCTTGAAAAATGCAATGAATCCAGTAGTGACAGCAATTTCTGGCTGGTTTGCATCTATGTTAGCAGGAGCGGTTTTTGTAGAATATATTTTTGGATGGAATGGCCTCGGAAAAGAAATAGTAGATGCATTAAACACTTTAGATTTACCAGTAATTATGGGAGCAGTGATTGTAATTGCTTCCTTATTTATAATAATTAATATTTTTGTAGATGTGATTTATAGGTGGTTGGACCCGAAAATCAGGGCTCAGTAAGCAGTACTCAGCTTAAAAAACCTTGTAGGTATAATTGAAGACTTTGTAGCCTCTGTAAAACCTTAGTGCCTTTGTGGTTAAAAAAGAGATTAATTAAAAAGATACCCGTCTTCACGGGCATATTATGAGAAAAAATATAGTAGCAGGAAACTGGAAAATGAACAATGATTTGGCAGCGACTAGAACATTGATTTCAGAATTAGAAAGTCAAGTAAAAACATCGAGTGCAGAAATGATGATTGCACCTACGTTTACTAATTTACTGGAAGCTTCAAAATTATTAAAAGAAAGTAATATTGAAGTCATAGCACAAAATATGCACTTTGCAGAAAATGGTGCTTATACAGGTGAAATTTCCGCAACCATGTTAAAAAGCATTGGAGTTTCTACGGTTATTTTAGGACATAGCGAACGTCGGGAATATTTTAATGAAGACGATGCTATTCTAAAACAAAAAGTGGAGGCTGCTTTAGAAAACAACATGCGTATCGTTTTCTGTTTTGGCGAAAAATTAGAAGATCGAAAATCTGGAAATCATTTTAATGTGGTTGAAAATCAGATTAAAAATTCTTTGTTTCATTTAGAAACTGAAAGTTGGAAATCTATTGTACTGGCTTACGAACCTGTTTGGGCAATAGGAACAGGAGAAACCGCTTCACCAGATCAAGCACAAGAAATGCATCAGTTTATTCGCGGTTTAGTTAATACAAAATACGACGATTTAGTTTCAGAAAACATTTCCATTCTTTATGGCGGTAGTGTAAAACCAGCAAACGCCAAAGAAATATTTAGCAATCCAGATGTAGATGGTGGATTAATTGGTGGAGCGGCTTTAAATGCCGAAAGTTTTATGGCAATTGTAAATGCGTTTTAATATGTCACAAGCCTATATAGAATACAATTTTACAATTTCTCCACTTCAACCTGCTTCCGAAATTCTAATTGCTCAATTAGGAGCTATTAATTTTGAAAGTTTTGTAGAAACTGAAACTGGCGTAAAGGCATATGTTCAGAAAGAAGAATTAAATAAAGAAGCAGTTAAGCATATTCAGATTTTAACTTCGGAAGAGTTTGAAATCAATTTTATTATTAAAGAAATTCCTCAAGTAAACTGGAATTCTGAATGGGAGAAAAATTTTCAGCCAATTGAGGTAACTAAAGAATGTGCTTTACGTGCTCCTTTTCACAAGCCATTCAACGTAAAATACGAAATTATTATCGAGCCTAAAATGTCATTTGGAACGGGACATCATGAAACTACCTTTATGATGCTTCAGCTTATTTTAGAAAATGATTTTGAAGGAAAAACTGTAATGGATATGGGTTGTGGAACCGCAGTTTTAGCAATTTTAGCTGAAATGAAAGGCGCTTCAGAACTAGATGCAGTAGATGTTGACGAATGGTGTTTTGAGAATTCCATCGAAAACGTAGAACGTAATAACTGTCATAAGATTTCAGTTTTTCAAGGAGATGCTTCCTTTTTAGGTATGAAAAAATACGATAGATTTATTGCTAATATCAATCGGAACATTCTACTTCAAGATATGGAGGTGTATAGTAATAGCATCGAGAAAGGCGGAAGTTTATATTTAAGCGGATTTTACACTCAAGATTTACCATTAATTACCAAAACATGTAATAAATATGGACTAACATTCGTTGAAAATAAAGAGCGGAATAATTGGGTTGCTGCTAAGTTTTGTAAATGATATAAGATTTTACGATTTACGACCTAAGACTTGTGTAGTACTAATTGAAAAGCTTTTATATATTTGTATAGCAATTAGTTTAACTAAAAGGACTTCGAGTGATTCCGAAYTTTTTTCGGAATCGTATCGAGAAGTATAAAGTGTCTAAGAAAAAAATGAGTACCAAAGAAAAAATACAAGAAGAAAGCGATGTTGCTGTACAAGAAAATGTAGAACATCAGATTGTTGTGTTTAACGATGATGTAAATACTTTTGATCACGTAATAGACACTTTAATTTATGCCTGTGATCATACTCCAGAACAGGCAGAACAATGCTCTATTATTATTCATTATAAAGGAAAATGCACGGTTAAAACAGGTTCTTATGATGATTTAAAACCTCGTTGTACGATGTTGCTTCAAGCCGATTTGAGTGCGGAGATTGTTTAATGTAATAAAAAAGCAAGCTAAAAATAGCTCGCTTTTTTTGTGACCTCGACAAGATTCAAACTTGTAACCTCTTGAGCCGTAATCAAGTGCGCTATTCAGTTGCGCCACGAGGCCGATTTTAATATTTTCCTATCTGTATTAAAGTCAGATGCGTTATTTACCCGATAGTTATCAGGATGCGCCGAAAGGTTTTTTTAATGGGCTGCAAATATATTTCTTTTTAACCTTTCAGCAAAGATTGTTTTGATAAAAAATCGAAGATTTTTAAAAAAGATAGAAATTTTCTGAAGTTGTTTGTTTTAAGTTAAAATTGAGTCCTTTGCCTTAAAACGTAGGGGTCTTGTCTTTTTTTTTAATCCAATGCCCGCTTGGTAACCCATAACTTATAACCAAACAATATTAGTTGCCATTTTTTAGCTTTTGTTAAATCAAGTTGTTGTTTGGTAAAACTTGGTAATACCACCTTGTTTACTTTTGCAAGCGATTTATAGAATGTTTTAGTCATATTTCAAAATTACGAAAAAAAGCAAAACCTCACAGATATTTTATCTGCAAGGGCTTTTAATAATTAATATGCTATTAATTTTTCTTTGTAGTAATTAATATCACACCATCTTTAGCTTCTTTGCCATATTCTTTTACAGTACCGTCACCTTTTAATACTTCTATGTTTTTAATCGCATCTGGTGCTAATTTATCCATTGCTTCTTTGGTAGATTTTTTCCCATTGATAAAAACTAGCAAATCATCATCATCGGTATCAGAAATAAATATTCCAGATTTCCCATCGCTTTTCACGAAAATAGAATCACCGTCATTTTCAGATTCTATAAAAAGTTTGCTTCCATCATCATCTCCAGATCTGATGATAAAGATATTTTCTTTACCTCCATCGCCAACACTTTCTTCATCTCTTTCAACAAAAATAGTATGACTTACGTTTTTCGAAACCTTTCCGTCTTTAGAAACCCAAATAGTAGATTTGTTACCATCTTCAGAAATAATATGAATTTCATGATTGCCACCCTCATCACTATCAGTATGGGTTATTTGATTTGTTTTTCCTTTTACAACGTGTGCATCACTCGAAACCCAAGTACTTACATTACCGTTATTATCTTCTTTAATTTCATAAACATAACTGTTTTCTGCTTTCGGACTAAAGTGTAACTCGTGCGTATTGTTATTCCCAACACTCATCGAATTAGTTTCATTGTCATACGAAATACTAAATTCATTAATAGCTTTATCGTCATTTATAGCATAGTTAGAACTGGATTTTTCCGACTTCATTTTTACTTTAATTGCCGTAATTTCCCCACTACTATTTCTTTTTACGCCCGTAAATTTTAAATCTACCTGATAGTTGTCTTTAAATAGTTTTTTAAGATTTTCAAGTTCTGCATCTGTTGTATTCTTGTTTATTGAAACCGTAATTTTTGAATCGATTTGTTTTTTAATTTCTTTTAAAATTACAGCATTATTCTTCTTAATAATTTTTGTTGCTTTTGAAATTGAAGGAATACTAATTTCTTCGGAAGGGATTTCAGAAGTGATGATCTCTGGAGTTTCAGAAACAGCATAATCGTTATACTTAATCTCTTCTTCTACATTAAAACTCCAAAGGAAGATTCCGAGAAAAGGCAATATTAATAATAGTTTCCATTGATTTTTTGAAGATGATTGGTTTTTTTGTAACATAATAATTCGTTTTTTGATTAATGATTGATAAAAATTATTTGCCAAAACTGGCTGTATTTCTGTTGATGAAACAGCTTTTAATAACGTTAATTGGTACTGAGTTTTTGAAGGAACTCGTTGAATGGTTTCACTATCTGCAATAAATTCTAAATTCTCCTCGATGCTTTTCTTATAAAGCCATGCAAAGGGATTCATCCATTGTACAATTGATAATATATTGGATAAAATAATGTCGACGGAATGCAATTGCGAAGCATGAGATTGTTCGTGTTTTAAAATCATTTCTAATTCTACTTCAGAATGTTTTTCAGGATTGTAAACAATGTATTTAAAAAATGAAAAAGGATTGATGTCTTCATTTACCCTAATATAATGGTAGCCATTTTTTTTGGTAGCAGTGTATTTCTGGATAATTTTATACAGTGAAAACAGTTGAAAAATAAACCGAAAGCTCATAAAAAGGATTCCTATAAAATATAGGGCAATCAATAATTTTCCCCAATTAAATGAAACCTGTTGTATGACTTCATAAGAATTTCCGGTTATTAAATTATTATTTTGAATCGAACTAATTATAGGAACATCAACGTAAATAGTTTTTGTAAAAATCACCAAGGGAAGCAGGAGGGAAGTTATAATTCCTCCTATTAAATAATGTCTATTGCTGGTAAAAAAAGTATCCTTTTGCAAAACTATTAAATAAACAAAATAAAACAAAGTAAGGATTACTGCCGATTTTAAAAGGTATATAAAAGGTTCCATATTATTTTTTGTTTTCGATTAAATCTAAAATTTCTCTCAACTCTTTGGCGCTAATTTTTTCTTCTTTAGCAAAAAAGGAAACCATATTTTTATAGCTACTATTAAAAAACCGCTGAGTTGCCATACTCATAAATTGTTTGCTATAGGCTTCTTTGGTGATAATAGGAAAATACTGATGCGTTTTCCCGAAGGCTTGATGCGAAACATAACCTTTATCTTCTAAGTTTCTAACAATGGTCGAAACCGTATTGTAATGATTACCTTCAGGAAGTTTTGCCACAATTTCTTTTACAAAACATTTGTCAAGTTCCCAAAGGGCTTGCATTATTTCTTCTTCTTTATTAGTTATTTTTTCCATTTTTTAATGTCAGTTATGTGGATGCTAAAATATTGAGTATTTAGTAGCTATAAATTACTTCGACAAACATATAACTATAAAAATAGTTATACAACTATGTTTGTAGTAATTTAACTAAAAAGATAGTTTTAGTTAATAAAATGTGAAAATTCAAAATAAGTAAACGATGTGAAAATAACGTCTAAAATAGTATCTTCGCAACCTAATAATTAATAGTAAATGGATATAGTTTACATCCTATTGGGATTGGTATTGTTGGTAATTGGAGGAGAGTTTTTAGTGCGATCCTCGGTTGCAATTTCTTTAAAATTTCATTTATCAAAAATGATAATAGGTTTAACGGTTGTTTCGTTTGCAACTTCAGCACCTGAATTATTTGTGAGTATAAAGGCAGCTTTAGATGGTTATCCATACATTGCTTTGGGAAATGTAATAGGTTCTAATATTGCAAATATTGGCTTAGTGCTTGGTATTACAGCCATTATTACTCCACTTTTTTTAGATCGTGATTTTTATAAATTCAGTTGGCCAGTAATGATGTTACTATCTGTTGGCTTGTATTTCTTATTGTTATTTGGAGATGATATAAGTAGGATAGAAGGTATTGGATTAATGCTAGTATTGGTAGTTTATTTATGGGTTTTAATAAGAAAAGCACAGGAAAAAAGAAAAATTATTAAATCAAATAACAGTACTGATATTTCAGAAATAATTACTTCAAATTTTAAAATTGTGATTTGGTTATTAATAGGAGGAGGAGCCTTATGGGGCGGAAGTGAGTTATTAGTTAAAGGAGCCGTAAATATTGCTGAAAATTTAGGAATAAGTAATCGCGTAATAGCAGTAACAATGATTGCAATCGGTACAAGTGTGCCAGAATTAGCAGCTTCAGTTGTAGCAGCATTAAAAGGAGAAAAAGCCTTATTAATAGGAAATATTATTGGATCTAACATTTTTAATATTGCTTCAGTAATTGGAATTACTGCCTTTATTCATCCTATTTCAGTGTTGGATTCTGGCATATCATTAGTATTAAACGATGTATTGTGGATGATTGGTTTTGCAACTGCCATATTGATATTAGCATTCTTACCAAAGAAGTTTGTTTTAACTCGGTATAAAGGCATCATTCTATTTGTCGCCTATACTATTTTTATGGGGTTAGTATTTTTAAATTACAATTAAATATGCTTTATTGTTTAAAAATTAGGGGGTGTTGATAACTAAAAATACTTTTCTTGTAAATTATAACAAAAAAAATAGGGGTCATTGTTAAATTAAGTTATTTTTGCACAATATTAATGTGTAAATAGAATTTTAATTATGTCAACCCTAAGATTTCAAGCAATTAAAGAAACATTAAATCGACCTAGAGTACCTGTAGATGAATCACAAAGACGTTCAGCAATATTTGGACAAAACGTTTTTAATGAAGCTTCAATGCGACAGTACCTTACAAAAGAACCTTATGAAAGTGTATTAAACGCTACACAACACGGTATTAAAATTGATAGAAGAATAGCCGATCAGATTTCTTTAGGAATGAAAGAATGGGCACTTTCAAAAGGAGCAACACATTATACCCATTGGTTTCAGCCTTTAACAGGATCAACTGCCGAAAAACACGATGCTTTTTTTGAAACTACAGACGACGGACAAGCGATCGAAAAATTTGGTGGCGGACAATTAGTACAACAAGAACCAGATGCATCTAGTTTCCCGAACGGAGGAATTAGAAATACCTTTGAAGCAAGAGGGTATACAGCTTGGGATCCTACATCACCTGCATTTATTTACGGAACCACACTTTGTATTCCAACAGTATTTGTCGCTTACACAGGCGAAGCATTAGATAATAAAACACCTTTATTAAGATCCTTACAAGTATTAGATACTGCGGCAACTTCCGTAGCAAAATATTTTGATAAAAATGTCACAAAAACTATAGCAACCTTAGGTTGGGAGCAAGAATATTTTTTAATTGATAAAGCATTAGCATCTTCAAGACCTGATATTTTATTAACAGGAAGAACATTATTAGGTCATGCATCTGCAAAAGGGCAACAATTAGACGATCATTATTTTGGATCTATTCCTTCACGAGCATTGGATTATATGCGTGATTTGGAAACCGAATGTATGTATTTAGGGATTCCAGTAAAAACGCGTCATAATGAAGTGGCACCCAATCAGTTTGAACTAGCACCTATTTTTGAAGAAGCAAATTTGGCGGTAGATCATAACTCCTTATTAATGGATATTATGGCGAAAGTTGCAGATAGACATCAATTTAAGGTATTGTTTCACGAAAAACCATTTAAAGGAATTAACGGAAGTGGAAAACATAACAACTGGTCATTAAGTACCAATACAGGAATTAATTTATTAAGCCCAGGAAAAACACCGAAGCGTAACCTACAATTTTTAACTTTCTTTATAAATACGATAAAAGCAGTAAACGAGTATGAAGAGTTATTACGTTCTTCCATTGCGAGTGCTAATAACGATCATCGTTTGGGAGCTAATGAGGCACCACCAGCAATTATTTCAGTATTTATTGGTTCACAACTTACAAAAGTGTTGGATGAACTAGAGAAAGTAACCAACGGGAAACTATCTCCAGAAGAAAAGACGGAACTTAAGTTAAACGTGGTAGGAAAAATCCCAGAAATACTATTGGATAATACCGATAGAAACCGTACTTCACCCTTTGCTTTTACGGGTAATAAATTTGAATTTAGAGCAGTTGGTTCTACAGCAAACTGTGCTACACCAATGACAGTATTAAATTCTATAGTAGCAAAACAGCTTATAGAATTTAAGAAAAGCGTTGATGCTCTTGTGAAGAATAAAGGAATGAAGAAGGACGATGCCATTTTTAATGTTCTTAGAGAATATGTTAAAGAGTCAAAACGAATTCGATTTGAAGGAGATGGTTATGGTGACGCTTGGGAAAAAGAAGCTAAAAAAAGAGGGCTTAGTAATAATAAGAGTACTCCAGCGGCATTAAAAGCCAAGGTTTCTAAAAAAACAATTGCCTTATATGAAGACCTTAATATTATGAATAAGGTTGAAATTGAGGCTCGTTACATAATTAAGGTAGAAGAATATGCTTTACGAATTCAGATTGAAGGAAGAGTTTTAGGAGATATTGCTAGAAATCACATTATACCGACCGCAATTAAATATCAGAATATTTTAATTAAAAATGTACAAGGTTTAAAAGATATCTACGGCAAGGAATTTAAGAAGTTGTCCAAGGAACAAATGAAGCTGATTGAGAAGATCTCGGAGCACATTGAAAAAATTAATCTAGGAATTACCGATATGATCGACGAACGGAAAGAAGCAAATAAAATTAGTTCGTCAGAAAAACTTGCTATTGCTTATTGCGATAAGGTTAAGCCATATTTTGATATCATAAGGTATCATTGTGATAAATTAGAATTATTAGTGGATGATGAGTTATGGCCTTTAACTAAGTATCGTGAAATGTTAATCATAAAATAAAATTAACAAAACTTTAGCATATTGATAAAAAAATCGTTTAACAGTAGTTGAACGATTTTTTTTATAGCTACACCCCAAAGTAAGAAAAGAATTAATAGTCTAATTCCTACACAAATACAATTAGAGATGGAAAGGGGTTTCTCCCCTGTAGGATTATTCAACTTTACGTTATATATTTGATGTGTAATTACAATTATATATAAATTATAAAATATATTTTCACAATAATTATTTATCCTCAATTGTGAAAAAGATAAGTGAAAAATTCACTTAGTCGTTTAAAATTATCCCCCACATATTAAATTAAGCTTACCTGTATATAGGCTAATTGCCTCTAGTAAGCTTCAAGAGAAGAATATTATTTTTTTAATATTATAACTATAAATCAATTTATTAACTAAAACAATTTAATTATGAAAAAAGTAGTTTTAAGCGCAATGGCGCTAATGTTTGGAGCAATTATGGTTGCACAAAACGATCCTATTACGGATACGTCTGGAGACACGTCACCAGATTTAATTCCTGTAGCTAATTTATCACCAGACCCTTTAGCAAACACTGGGAAGTCTGTTCAATTTGGTGACGGTCACAAAGTACGTGTACGTCAAGCAGGTTCTTCACAATCTGCAAACACAGTTCAAGATAATGGATCTATGTTAGGCGGAAATTTAGCACGAATAATGCAAACAGGTGCTGTTGGTCCTAATAGTGGTGTTGCGAACGCCGCTGAGGTTTTACAATCTGGTGAAGCTAACCAATCTACTACAGTACAAGAAGGAGATGAGAATTGGGCTATTACTCGTCAAGGTCAAAAGGCTGTTCCAGGTGCGAGTACAAGTACTGGTAACAAAGCTAAAATTCGTCAAGGGACTGGTCAACAAGCAGAAAGTAATTATGCTGCTATAGACCAAGATGGTAATTATAACCAAGCTAGTACACTACAAACTTATGACAATAATGATGCTTGGACACAACAAGTAGGTAATGAAAATAAGTCTAAGGTAATGCAAAATGCAGGACCTAATGGTACCGACGGTCATTCTGCTTCTGTTGACCAACAAGGTGACAGAAATGAATCTTTTGTAACGCAAAGTGGTTTAGGTGGAAGAAATACTGCTACACTTTTACAACAAGGAGATGATAATAAAGGTAAACAATACCAAACAACTGATGCCTTAATGAGTAATGCAGGAAATAGAGCTGGAATGCAACAAGGTGCTCTTGATCAGTCTTGGTCATTATTGCCTTTAACAGGAGCTCTTTTGACTGACGTAGGTGGTATAGATCCAGGAAATGTTCCTATTTATGTATCATCTTTAGAATCTTTTGGTGCTGTAGGGTTCCAAATTCAAGCTGGTCATGAAAATGGTGCAGATATGGTACAAGCTGGTGGTTCTGTAGGTGATAGTAATTATGGAGAACAAGATCAATCTGGTGGTCATAATGATGCAGCAATGGTTCAAGGTCATACTGGAGCTGGTGGAAACAATTATGCTAAACAAGAACAAATTGGATATGGAAATTACGCAGGTTTAGGACAATCTGGTAGTGGTTTTAAAGCATTACAAACTCAAGATGGAGCAGATAATTATGCATTATCTTCTCAAAGAGGAGAAGGTCATATATTAAATGTACACCAAAGAGGAGATAATAATTATGCTACAACTGCACAAGCTGGTTTAAACAATAGAGTATTGGTTGTACAAAGAGATGGTCAAAGTTATACTGTTGAGCAAAACTTAAACCTTGCTGGAGGACCAGCACATGATTTAGGTGGAGGTGGAAATCAAGTAGATGTTTTACAATTAGGTCCTAATGGAGATTTCTCTACAGATGGTATCGATTGTTATTTTGATGCTCAGTTAGATCCAACAATGGATTATACTGTTCCTGGATTTGATTTAGACGTTATTTGTCCAGGCTGTTAAGCCTCTTAAAAGATTATATTATAAAAGGGGGCTATGTTTATATGCCCCCTTATTTTATTATTATTAATTTATTAAGTATATTTGAGTTATGAAGACGATAAAAATAATACTGTTTTTTTGTTTAATGTTTGTTGTAAGTGTTCAGATAAGTTACGGACAAACCTACAATGAAGAAGAAACAAACGCAGAAACTATCAAAAATAACGAAGAACTAAAGAAAAGAATTTTTGCAAACTTAGGTGTTGGTACTAGTGTTAACCCAAGAAATTCTCAAATTTCAGGAAATACACTTTTTCTAACACAAATTGGAGAATATAACACTGCTTCAATAATTACCGAAACAAATGCTAGCGAAATTAACATAAATCAAAATGGAGATGTGAATACGGTGGATATTAATTATGTTGCAAATACTGCCATTGCTAATTTAACCCAAAATGGGAATAATAATAGAATCAGTGATTTTGTAAGAGATAGAAACGCTGATATCTCTTTAGATTTAATACAAAATGGAGATGGATTAATATTTGTTAGGAAAGGAGTTAATTCGCTTACTAAATCGCTAAAGTTTAGACAAACTGAGGCATCGCCAATATTAATTATAAAAAGTTATTATTAAAACATTGACTAATGTAAAAATAAATATAACAAAAAGAGTTTTGTTAGTAGCGCTAACATTCTTTATTTGTAATTTTAGTTATGCCCAACTTTATAATAAAGAAGTCATAGCTAAAATTAATATTGAAAAAAATAGTGAATTTTTTACTTTTCACGCATCAGCTGAAAATTTAATGGCCTATGGATATAGCTTGAGATACGAATTGATGTCATTTAAAACAGATGCTAATAATAATACTTCAAAAAACACACAAGGGAATAGGTTTGTTTTAAAACCACATGAAAAGTTAATACTTTCTTCTATAAGCCTAAATAGAAATGAAGAAGGAAAAATAATTTTGGTAATGGTTATCTATGATCAAGATGATAAACCTATTAGCCAAGATAGGGTAGTGTTAAACTACAAAGGAGATCAACTGGAAGTTGAAGTCTTAAAAAAAGCAGAACCCAAACAAATTGCTATATCTGATCAAGCAAAGCCTCAAGATGGTTTTGTGATAAGTGGATTAGTAATAGAAAATACAATAACAAAGGCTGGTCGGGATTTTTATAGATATTTTTATTCAGATTATAGAAATAAACAAATAAAAACTAGTAAAAATATATTAATTGAAGAAGTGCTCGCTGGATTTGGGATTAGAAGTTCAAAAATATCTGTCAAGGTAGATAATCAATTGGTTTGGCAATTTTTTGCACAACCAAAACAAGATTTCCTGAAAAAAATGTCAGATTTAGCAATGAGCCGGACAATTTCTAAACTACAACAAATAGATAAACAAAAAAATAATTTTATACATTATTAAAATGAAAAATAAACTTCTAATTATTGTGTTACTTGCTTTTGGAGCAAGCTGTTTTGCGCAGCAGTTTTCGTATAAACCTAAAAATCCCGCTTTTGGAGGAGATACTTTTAACTATAATTGGTTGCTAAGCTCWGCAAGTGCCCAAAATTCTTATACCGCAGAGAGAGATGCTAGAGATGAGCAATCCAATCTAGATAGATTTGGAGAAAATATTAATAACCAAATATTAAGTCAGATATCGAGAGCTMTATTAGAACAACAATTAGGTGATTTTGATTTTTCACAAGAAGGRACTTWTTCRTTTGGGACTTTGAATATYGAAATTTTCGAAAGTGGAGAAGGATTGGTTATTAATATATTAGATACTTCCACTGGAGAGCAAACACAAGTAATAATCCCAAATTAAACTTATGAATATATTTTTTAGGGCTTTAATAGTCGTTTCTGTTATGCTTTTAACTTCATGTGCGGCCTATTTTAATCAACCATTACAACAAAAACCTTCTCGTACTGGAGATTTTTCAGCTTCAACAAGAATACTATYAGATTTACCCCAAGCAAAAAGCCCATTAGAAGTTGCAGTTTATAACTTTAGTGATCAAACAGGACAGTATAAAKCCGTTGAAAATGGGAGTACATTTAGTACCGCAATATCGCAAGGAGCTACTACTATTTTGATTAAGGCATTAGAAGACTCTGGATGGTTTATTCCCATTGAAAGAGAAAATTTGAGTAACCTTTCAACAGAACGTAATATTATTAGAAACACAAAACAGGAGTATATTAAAAACCTAAACCCTAACGAACCTCCTTTACCTCCTTTACTATATGCAGGACTATTGTTAGAGGGAGGTATTATTTCTTACGACACAAACATTATTACAGGTGGAATGGGAGCTCGATATTTTGGTATAGGAGCATCTGCCCGATATAGACAAGATAGAATTACTGTTTATTTACGAGCAGTATCTACAAGTAATGGAGAGATTTTGAAAACAATATATGTTTCAAAAACAATACTATCACAAGCTCTAGATGCTAGTTTATTTAGGTTTGTGAAATTTCAAAGATTATTAGAAATAGAAACAGGTGTTACTCAAAACGAACCCATGCAATTAGCTGTTAAAGATGCAATAGAAAAAGCAGTTCATGACTTAATAATAGAAGGGATAGAAGAAAAATATTGGGGAACAATGGAAGGAGTAGCAAAAGATAATGAACTAGTCTCAGAATATTTAAGAATTAAAGAAGAAGACGAAAACACCGAATTATACGATAGGAAATTTGTAGTAAGAGATTTTAAAAATAGTTTTAGTTTCACTGGAGGAATTGGTCAGATTTATAGTGATTATACGGTAAGAGAATGGGATTTCTTTACAAGTTTTCAATATCAAAGAAAAATATCTTCTACATTTAACCTTGGATTATCAGTCTCCTATTTTAAATTAAATAACGGTCCTATTTTTAATGAATCTTTTGGTGGAATTGACTTAAATGGTCAGTTTAATATTTTACCACATGATGAAATTTCTCCATTTGTATATTTCGGACCTGGAATGATTTTTAGAGCATCAGGTGATAATCAAGGAGATTCATTTGTAAAAGCCCAAATTGGGGTAGGCGTAAAATATTTTTTGTCACCAAGATGGGGGTTAAAAGCGTTTGCTGAATATGATTTTGTTTTTAGTGATGAATTAGATTATCTGGTAAATGGAACAAGAGATGATCAATATTACAATTTTGGTATAGGTATTAACTATTATTTTAATTTTAAAAATAGTAACAATAAACAGACTCTAGATGAAAAATTATAGAATTCTTACTTTATTATTTGTTTTAATTGCAGCTTGGAGCTGTAGTGAAGACACTGTAGATGCACCAAAAATAGGGGCGATTTCTGGAGCAGTAATTGATAAAGAAACAGGAGACCCTTTAGAAAATGTAAAAATCACAACCAATCCTGCGTCAAGTACTGTATTTACTAATGAAAACGGAAATTTTTTCCTTCCAGAAGTGATAGAGGATGATTATTCTGTACAAGCAGACTTGGAAACTTATTCAACAGGTTTTGAATCTGTAAGCGTTATTGAAGGAATAACTTCAAACGTAGCTTTTGAATTAGAATTAGCAGATTTAATTAATACACCTCCAACGACACCAGAATTGATTTTTCCAGAAAACGGAGCCGATGAGGTGCTTTTAGAAGTAGAATTTTCTTGGTCTGCATCAGATACCAATGGAGATGAATTAAACTATACACTAGATATTAGAAATGGAACCACCAACGAAATACTCTTATTTGAAGTTGGACAGGATACAACTTTAGTTGTAAGTGATTTACAATTAGCAACAAATTATTTTTGGCAAGTTACTGTTACAGATGATGTTAATGATCCAGTTAGTTCAGCATTGAGTGAATTTACAACTTTCACCTCACCTGATAATCCATTTATTATCGTAAAAAATATAGATGGAAATAATGTGTTGTTTTCTGGAAATGAAGATATAGATCCAGAAGGAGAACCAGACTTCAACCTTTTACAATTAACAAGTGAGAACACAAATAGTTTCAGACCTAGAAGAAATTTAATAGTTAATAAATTGGCATTCTTAAGGACAGTCGGTGGAGATGCACAAATATTTACCATGAATCTAGATGGAACAGATGTAACACAAGTTACTTCTAATATTCCAGTTGCTGGATTTAGACATAATGAATTAGATATTACTTGGGCTAATAATGGTCAATTATTATATTATGCAAATTTCGATAAACTATATTCGATAGACCCAGACGGAGGAGGAGCAACTTTGCTATACCAAACAACAGATGGGTTATTAATATCTGAAATAGATATTGCGGATTTTGATTCAGATTTGATCTTGTTAAAAACAAATAACGTCTATGGATATGAAGCAAGAATATATACGGTAAGGCTTTCTACAGAAGTAGAAGAGACAATTATTCATGAGGGTGAATTAGGAGCAGTTGGAGGTGTTAGTTTCTCAGCAAATGCTGATAAAGTTTTGTTTACTAAAGACCTTTCTGGCTCTCAAAACAATTCTTATAGGCAATTTGAAGCAAGAGTATTTTTATATGATATTCCCTCTGCAACTTTAACTGAAGTTGAATCTGATGTTGCATTAGGAGAAAACGATTTAGATGTAAGCTTTTCCCCATCAGAAGGAGGGGTTATTCTTACTAGAGCAGGTACAAACGAAGGAGCAATTTCTAGAATTATTAAATTAGGTTTCGGACAAGAGGTTGATGATAAAATATTGTTCAATGATGCATTCATGCCCGATTGGGAATAATTATTAATAAATATAGAAAAGCTCACTTTTGTGGGCTTTTTTTATTACGTATTTTTGCTAAATAATGATTTGATTACCTATGAGCCAAGAAATTTCAAAACGATATGCCCAACGCGGTGTTTCAGCTTCAAAAGAAGACGTACATAATGCTATAAAAAATGTAGATAAAGGTTTGTTTCCTCAAGCATTCTGTAAAATTGTTCCCGATTACCTTACGGGAGATGAGGATTACTGTTTAGTAATGCACGCAGATGGAGCAGGGACAAAATCCTCCTTAGCATATATGTATTGGAAAGAAACTGGAGATTTATCTGTTTGGAAAGGTATCGCTCAAGATGCCTTGATAATGAATATTGACGATTTACTATGTGTTGGAGCCACCGATAATATTATGCTTTCCTCCACTATTGGTCGTAATAAAAATAAAATTCCAGGTGAGGTTCTTTCAGCTATTATTAATGGATCTGAAGAATTATTAAAAGATTTAAAACAGTTTGGAATTACAATCCATTCAACTGGGGGAGAAACTGCAGATGTAGGGGATTTGGTGAGAACTATTATTGTAGATTCTACCGTAACCGCTCGTTTAAAAAGAAGCGATGTAATTGATAATGCCAATATTAAAGCGGGCGATGTAATTGTTGGTTTAGAGTCTTTCGGACAGGCAACTTACGAAACCGAATACAATGGCGGAATGGGTAGTAACGGGTTAACCTCTGCACGCCACGATGTTTTTGGTAAATACTTGGCTAAAAAATATCCAGAAAGTTTTGACCAAGAAGTACCAGAGGATTTGGTGTATTCAGGTTCAAAAAAATTAACAGACTCTGTTGAAGGTTCCATTTTAAATGCAGGAAAATTAGTGCTTTCCCCAACAAGAACCTATGCGCCAATTATAAAAAAAATACTTTCAAAATTCACCAATAAAGAAATTCACGGAATGGTGCATTGCAGTGGTGGAGCTCAAACTAAAATTCTTCATTTTGTAAAAAACCTTCATATTATTAAAGACTCTTTATTTAAAGTACCGCCTCTGTTTAAAATGATTCAGGAAGAAAGCGAAACCGACTGGAAAGAAATGTACCAAGTTTTTAATATGGGACATCGTATGGAATTATATGTTTCAGAAGAAAAAGCTGACGAGATAATTCAGATTTCAAAATCGTTTCATGTTGATGCTAAGGTTATTGGAAGGGTAGAGGCTTCCAAAGTAAAAAAACTAACAATCAAAAGTGAATTTGGTGAGTTTAATTATTAAAAGATAAGCTTAAAATTCCTATCCCTAAAATTATGTGTTGCTTTACAAATCTATTGTAAAGGCTATTCTATATCAATCTAATTATTGACAATTTGGATTAGAAATAGTTGGTGTTTCTCCCAATATTTTTTGTTCTACTTAGTTATTCCGAAAAAGGATATAAATTCTTTGTTATTTATTGTCATAGAGAAGATGCTAGATAACAATTTCAAGAATGGAATCTACAAGAAACTACATCAATTAAAAATTACCCTGTATTGGGTATTTTTTAGAATATAAGCAACTATTATTTTTACCCTGTATTTATAATAAAGAGTAGTAAATTCTAAAAATGGTTTTGAAAGGTTGTTTTTAATATAAAGACAGCCTTTTCAAAATAAAACAAAAAACTATTATTTATAGTACTATATACCAAAATAATAGAAATTAAACAAGAAGTAATATTAATTAGATTATTGTATGTTTATCAACGCTCCCAATATTTTTCCAAACCTACCTAAAACATTTTTTTTAGAATACCATTTTTAGGTATTCTATATAACTATTTTAATTTTCAATATTGAAATTAACAACTAAAACCTAAATTAATGAAAACAAATCTGATGATTAAGAACACAATAACTATTATATTTTTAATAGTACTAATAGTTAGTTGTAAAGAAGATAAAAAAAAGGATAAAACAGAAGTAGAACCTATTCAAAAGGAAATAATAATTAAAGAACCTTTGCGAAAAAAGCAACTAATTGGTAATCCGTTAGAAACCTTAAAAACATCTTATTATGATGACAAAGGTATTTTTTTTAGAGAAATAATGATACCTACAGTGGTGCTTAATGGACAAAGAAATTCCTCATATGATCTAATAATTAAACTTCAAAAAGATATTTCAAGTAACGGTAATTATATATTATTTGAACTCTATCAAAATGGAAATACAGATCAAAGAGAGATGAAAAATGATTTAGTAAAGCAAAACATACCTGAAATTAAAGCAAATCATTTTTCAAACTTCAAACCTTCAGATAGAACAAATGTTTATGTATTTTCATATCACGATGAAGAATTTATAACATATAGTGATGAAATTAAAAATAATATATACAAATATATTCAAGAAGTTGTTAAAAATTGTGTAKACAGTTCTAGTAATAATTGTGAACCAAGAGTAAATGAAAATGAGATAATTAAAATAATAAACCCTAATATTATAGACAAACTCAAACCCAACACAATTGGTGGAGGAGTAATACCTCCAAAATAAATTGAAAAAACTCAAACTGTCATTAATAATTATTTTGAGCATTTGTATTCATTATACAAATGCTCAAAATTCTATTATAGATTCATTACTTAACAACTACCGTTTTTCAGAAGCAAAGGACATAGCAAGTTCATTAACTCATGAAAATACAAAAAACCTAACTTTTGCATTTATTTATAGTACTGAAAAAAATATTGATTCTTCCTTTTATTTTCTTTTTAATGTTGACACTCTGCAATTAGATAATATTGAAAAGGCTAAATATTATAATTATTTGGCTACTACTTTTGATTCTAATAACGAAGAGGATATTGCTTTTGAAATTTTTAAAAAAGCTCAATATTATTATCAAATTAATCATAATAATAAAGATTACAATAAAATAAACTTAGAACTGTATCACACCTTAAATGCTCAAGAAAATTATAACTACACCAAAGATGAGTATTTAACCATATTTGAAAAAAATGCAAAAGAAAATAACTACAACGATCAATTAACCGATTTATATTTAGAAAAAGCATTAAATCATTTCATTCCTTCAGAAAAAGATTCAGTAAATTATTATTTAAAAAAGGCATTTTATTATAATAAAAAAGATGGAGACGAATTAATGAAAGCCAGAATACACGGCTACAAAGGTTTGTATTTTGCTGAGGTAATAAATGAACTTGATTCTGCTGATTATCACTATTCAAAAGCTTTATTAATAGAACAACAATATCCTGTAACTTATCGGGTGTTTTATACCTATATCAATCAAGCTTCAGCACTTCAAAAACGAAATAAACCACTTGAAGCAATTGCTTTATTGAAAAAAGCAGATTCTATTCCACAAACACTTTACAGAAAAAATAACTATAAATTTTTATATGGATTATTAGCCAATAATTATGAAGACATTGGAGATAATAAAGAAGCACTATTCTATTTAAAAAAACATTTAGCTTATAGAGATAGTACTAATATTGTTGCTCAAAATGTAAATCTTACTAAGTTTCAAGCAGAAAAAAAAGAAAACGAAAATATAATTTTACAAGCAGAAGTTGAAAAAAAACAACGGCAACAACGAAACTTATGGATAGGAGGAATTATTACTTTACTATTTGGGAGTGTTTTTGGAATATTAGTATACAAAAACACCAAACGAAAACAACTCATTGCCGAGCAAGAGCGAGAAATTGAAATACAGAAAAAAGAGAAACTATTAAAAGATCAAGAGCTCAATACCATCGATGCGATGATTGAAGGGCAAGAAAAAGAAAGGCAACGACTGGCAAGTGATCTTCACGATAGTGTAGGTGCAACCTTATCTGCAGCCAGATTACAATTTGAACATTTATGTAAATACAAAGGCTCAGGGATTTTAAAAAATGAAGATGAACTCTACACAAAAACTGGGAAGCTGCTTGAACAGGTTTATCAAGAAATACGATCTATGGCACATCTTAAAAATAGTGGTGTTATTGCTACAAAAGGATTATTACCTGCCATTCAAAAACTAGCAAGAAACGCTTCAACTCCAGGGAATTTACAAATAGAAGTTGATGATTATGGGCTTTCAAAAAAAATAGAAAATTCATTAGAGATTTCAATATTTAGGGTTATTCAGGAATTAATAACCAATATTATTAAACATGCTAAAGCCACCGAAGCTACTATTTCAATTACACAGCATGAAGATTCATTAAGTATTATAGTTGAAGATAATGGAGTTGGATTTGATGTCAAAAAATCCATTAATAAAGACGGAATGGGATTATCCAGTATAGAAAAAAGAATTGAACATTTAGAAGGAAGTATGGAGGTTGATAGTAATATAGGAAAAGGCACTAATATATTAATTGATATACCCTTATAATATAAAATTATGAAAAGAGGACTAATTTATATAATGCTAATCATTTCTTTTGGTAATATCAATGCACAAACAAAAAAAGATTCTGTATTTATTATTTGGAATGACATCACAAAACCTGACACTACTCGAGCAATAGCTTTAAATAATTTAATAATTACAGATTATTTAAATAGGAACTCAGATAGTGCTTATATTTTAGCAAAACAAGTATATGATTTTACCTTAAAAAAGGATTTAAAAAGAGAGCATGCAGATGCACTTACTTCATTAGGTAATAGTACAATGCTTATGGGTAATATACCTGAAGCATTAGAGTATTTCAAACAAAGTTTAACTATTCACGAAAAAATAAAAAATAAAAAAGGAAAAGCTGTCGCACTAATTAATATTGGGCGTGTTTATAGAATGCGTTGGGATTTTACAACAGCACTTTCCTATTACGAGCAGAGCTTGAAAATTAGTAAAGAAATTAATGACAAATACAATCAATCAAGAGCTTTAACAAATATTGGAAATATATATAATGAAAAATACAAATTTGATAAAGCTTTAGATTACTATTTAAGAAGTTTAGAAATAGATGAAGATAAATCAGGTAGAGCAATAACTTTTCTAAATATTGGTAATAATTATACTAAAAGAAAAGACTATACGAAAGCACTTATTTATTTTAAAGAAAGCTTAATAACTGGTGAAAGCATTAAAGACTACAACATACAATCTGGTGCATTGCTTATGATAGCACAAAACTACCTTGATCAAAAAAACTATACGGAAGTAATAAATTATAGTAAAAAAGGAATTAAAGTTGCCAATAGAATAGGAAATATATATTTATTATCTAGTTTCAACGATTACTTATATATAGCTTATAAAAGTAAAGACAAAATTGGATTGTCATTATATCATTATGAAAATTCAAACAATTTAAAAGATAGTTTAAATGTAATTGAAACCGAAAAAAAACTTCAACAAATAAAATTTGATAAGCGAAGAGTAAAAGACAGTATAGTACAAGTAGAAAAAGATTTAAAATTAAAACTAAATCATCAAAAGGAAATATTTCAAAAAAAACAAGAAAATATTATCATCACATTGGTTTTGGGAGGGAGTTTATTAGGGTTTCTTATAATAGCGTTTATGGTTCGTAAAAACAATAAACGAAAACGGCAGATTATAGAAAAAGAAAGAGTAATTGAAAAACAAAAATTAGAGAAACTATTAAAAGATCAAGAACTCAACACAATTAATGCAATGATCGAAGGGCAGGAAAAAGAACGTCAACGATTGGCAAATGAACTTCACGATAGTGTTGGAGCAACCTTATCTGCAGCTAGATTACAATTTGAACACCTTCAAAAACACGTTGATACTTTAAAAAATAAAGATGAATTATTTACAAAAACATCAAAATTACTAGAAGAAGCTTATCAAGAAATCCGATCAATGGCACACGCAAAAAATAGTGGTGTTATTGCAAAATTTGGACTCCTTCCTGCCATTGAAAAATTAGCAAAAAACATTTCAGTTTCTAAGCTTAACATTAAAGTAGAAGATTTTGGACTTAACGAACGTATCGATAATACCTTAGAAATTACTATTTTTAGGATTATTCAAGAGCTAGTCACAAATATTATAAAACATTCAAAAGCTACTCAAGCAAGTATTTCTTTAACACAATACAATAATAATCTTAATATAATTATTGAGGATAACGGAGTAGGATTCGATTCTAAAAACAATAGTAACAAAGACGGAATGGGCTTAAGTAGCATTGAAAAAAGAATTGAAAACTTAGAGGGAAATTTTGAAATCGACAGCACTTCTGGAAAGGGCACTAATATTTTAATAGACATACCAATATGATAACAGTAGCAATTGCGGAGGACCATCAAGCTTTAGTAGATGGTATTAATTTATTATTAAAATATGAAGATGACATCTCGATTGTTGGAATGTGTAATGATGGGGAAGAATTAATTGAAATTGTAAGAAAAAAACAACCAAAAGTAGTTTTAACCGATATTAAAATGCCAAAAATAGATGGGATATCGGCAACTAAAATTATTAAAAAAGAATTTCCAGAAATTAAAGTAATTGGTTTTTCTATGTTTGATCAAGAAGAAGCAATTTCTCAAATGATTGAGGCTGGAGCGTCAGGTTATTTATTAAAAAATTCTCCTTTAGATGAAGTTCTTAACGCATTAAGAGTTGTTGCTAAAGGTGAAACGTATTTTGATTCATCCATTAGTAAATCGCTGCTAGATCCTAATTCAATTAAAACAAAAAAGAAATCGTTACTTTCGAAAAGCGAACGCGAAATACTAAAGTTAATCGGACAAGGAAAAACCTCCAGTGAAATTGCAGCAAAACGTTTTACAGCTGTTTCAACCGTTGAAAAGCATCGTAAAAACATGATTTTTAAACTTGGTTTAAGTGGTAAAGGAGAGCTATTGAGATATGCTATTGAAAAGAAATATGATTTTTAAAATTAACCATTAATTTATTAAATATGAAAAACAATTTTTTCAAAACTATCATTTTATTATTATGTGTTTTCTTTTTTAATTCAGAGAAAGGGTTTTCCCAAAAAAAAAATACTAATAAAAAAAAGGAATCGATTACAACAATTATTATAGATTTAAATTCTCAAATATTACTAAAAGATTATACACTTCCAAAAGGAGRCTATAATGTTGTAATAATAGATAAAAATGACAGTACACTAACACATCATATTATTATATCTGAAACTACAGTGCCCGTACCGCCAATAGATATAGAATCTATTAATAGTTTCAGTATTCCTCCAAGCTATAAAATTATTGAAATATATGAGTTTGCATTAAAAGAAAGATCAAAAGTTGAGTTTTCAATTAAAAAAATGAAAAATTCAATAATGATTTCAGAATTCAGATATACATTTAAAAGTAAAATAACCCACAAATGGCATACCACATTRGGTATTGCAGGTATTACTTTATTAAAAACAGATACCTATAAAACTTCAGTATTTGGAGATGGATATACTATAACCCAAGACGGTAGTCAAAATCTAATTGATCCAGTAATAGTTATGATGTTTACTTATATCGATTTAGAAGAATCAAACAGTTTTGGACCAACTGGGGGGATTGGTTTTGATTTAGAGAAAATATCTGTTTATGGTGGATATTCTTATTATTTTGGACATAATTTAGTGATCACWGGWGGMGTWGCMTTGCATCARCAATTACGTTTAGATAAYAAATATGATGTTGGTCAAATTGTGGATTCTCCAATAAACTCTGATGATCTTAATTCTTTTTATTATAGGGTCAACCCATTTATTTCATTAACATTTGCTTTAAATAAAAACATATTTAAAAAATAATTCCTTTATAATATCCCCAATATTGGGTATTTTATAACTTATCCTCTTGGATTAGTTTTGAAATATGCATAAACTTCAAGATCTAATACTAAAAATTAATAGTTTAAAAGAGAATAACGAATATTTAAGTTACCAAGAAACTTTACTAGTTTTTAAAGCATTAAAAAAAATATCTGTAGAGAAAGTTATTTTAGAAAAGGTAATTAGGCTTATTTATTATTCAAAAGAGAATGACGAAAAAATAAAAAATTTAAGTTTCCGAGAATCTGAAATATTTAAGCTGATTGGTTTTGGATTATCTTCTCGTGAGATTTCAAATTTACTTTCCATACAAGAAACTACTGTAAGTACTCACCGAAAAAATATTATAAAAAAACTTGCTCTCTCCGGTGCAGGGAAATTGAATAAAATTGCATATCAACATCTTCAGTCTCAATAATAAAATACCCTTTAATGGGTATGGTATGATTTTTTAATCATTTCTATATTTGAATAATAAAACTAAACCAAAACCATGAAAAAAATCATTACATTTTTAGCAATAATATTCACATCAGTAGNTTTTGCTAATACAGTAACAATTGAAAATGAGACTTCAATAATTGTTGGGAAAAAGAAAATTGAATTAGGTGTTTCAGAAAGTGATGCAGAAATTTATATTAATGGAAAATTAGTAGGTAAAGGAACTACTGTTGTAACAGTTGCTAAAGATGATTGTGTTACAGTTATTATTAAGAAAATTGCCTTTTTAACAGAACGAATTGAGTTTTGTAATAAAAAAAATATGACAAGCCCTCCAAAAACATATTATATTGAAATGAAAAGAGATGACGCTTATGATGCTTCAATTCAAACAGATATTGCTAATATTGATATCGAATTAAAATGTAATACAATAGGAAAAGATAAAGCTTGGAAATTAATTAATCAAATAGTACTTACTTATATTGATGTTATAGAAATGACAGATAAAGAAACGGGTTACTTAAGAACCGCTTGGTCTTTAAAAACATTTAGACAAAATACAGTTAGAACTCGAATGATAATTAAAGAATCTTCATCTGACCCATTAGTCTTTAAAGTAAAGCTTATAAGTGAAGCATCTGGGCTTCCCATGACTAGTGTAAAAAGCGATGAGCTTTATAAAGAATGGGATCGAGTATTACGATCATATAGTAATGTTATTAGCGAGTTTCAAGCTCGAATAAAGTAAAAAAACTTAAATCTGTTATATATTAAAAATACCCTGTTAAGGGTATTTTTTTTTACTTAATTCAAAGTTATTTTTGAGAAATCAAAATTAGTTAACTATGAACACAAAGTACACTTCCAAATTATTAATTTGCATTTTACTAGTTACGTTTCTGTCTAATAATACATTTTCTCAAGACAATAATGAGACACTAGAAACTACCAGTGGAAACACAGAAACAAAAACAGATATAAATCCATTACGTATTGGAGTGAAAGTAGGAGTTCCTTCTTTTTTCACTATAAATGTAGAATATGTAACTCCATTATTAGACAACCGTGTTGCATTTGCGATAGATTATTTTCCTCTAAGAATAAATCTATTAGATATAGAATCAAAATTTAAAAACTTTGAAATTGGGTCAAATATTTATCTCAATAATAAAGGAAAAGGACTTTACGGAGGTCTAAGTTATTATAAGTTTAATGCTGAAGTAAATAATATCGAAGAGGTAGAATTTGATGATGGGTCTTATGGTACTGGTGAAACAACTATAAAATTTAACACCTTCAACCTAAAAATAGGAGCAAAACTAGGAAAAGCATTTTATTTTAGAATTGAACTAGGTTATGGGTTTGGAAACCTTCCAGAAACAATAGTAATAACAAGTACAGAAAACAATAGCAGTACTACTGAAGACACTAGCGAAGTTATAAGTTTTTTAGGAAGTGGAGTTCCAGTTTTCAATTTCGGCATAGGATACAGCTTTTTATAAATAACTAAAACAATAGATTATGAAACTTTTAAAACAGCTATTTTTATTTGCAATATTAATTACAATTGTAGGTTGTAATTTGATTGAAGATGAGGAAGATGACTATGATATTGATGAAGAAGAACAAATTTACAAGCAATAAAATACAACTATTGCGGTAAATACAATTTTATTGTACCTGATATTGAATGAAATAACTTGTTTTTTTCAATTTTCAAAAGTAAAACAAGAGTTAACTAACCAAGCTAAATTTTGTTCTCATTGTTTTGAGGTTGTTTTGATAAAACCCTTAATAGAATATATTTCTATAAGGGTTTTTGATTTGTATAAACTCAAAGAGTATCCAGTACTCTTTAATTCATTTTAAAAAACACTATCATATTAGTGATAGAATATATTAATTTGTTAGAAATTCTAACAAACACCACTATCAAAATAAAATACCCTTTATTGGGTATTTTATAAGATCGTTTCTACATCTATTTTTGACTTATAAACCTAAAACTAATTAATTATGAAAAAATTATTACTATTTACCGCATTTACATTTTTATTTTCAAACATTAACATTGCTCAAGAACTTTCTTTTGGTGCTAAATTAGGGGTCAATTTTGCATCTATAAGCAATAGTGACTCAGAAACAAAAGGCAGAACATCTTTCCATTTAGGTGCAGTAGCAGAATACGCAATTACAGACAAGTTTTCTGGGCAAGCAGAACTTCTATATTCTGGTATGGGTGCAAAAACTGAATTTTCAGACGAGGATGGAAGCTTTGAAGGCAAGACAAAACTATCATATATAAGTTTACCTCTTTTAGGTAAATATTATGTAACGGAAGCTTTAAGTGTAGAAGCAGGACCTCAATTTAGTTTTTTAATCTCAGCGGAAGATGAATTTACAGCTACCTATGAAGACTTTAATGGTGAAACAGAAACCGAAAGTGGAACTGAAGACATAAAAGATGGAATAAGTGGTTTTGACTTTGGTTTTGGAATTGGAGGGACTTATAAATTAGAAAATGGAATATTTTTTAGTTTAAGGTATGTGTTAGGGCTTTCAAAACTAGCTGCTAATGGAGATGGAAAAAACAAAAATAATGTGTTTCAGATATCTGGAGGATATAAATTTAATTAAATTAAATAACTAAAACTATCTATTTACTTTAATCAAACAATATAAATAATTTATTTAGGCTCTCTTCTTTAAAATAGAGAGCCTTATTAAAAAGCTATAACTATGAATAAAATATTAATAATAGTAGTGTTATTTATTATTTCACCTTTACAAGCACAAAACTTTAATTCAATAATTGAAGATTTAGATTCGGCAATAAAAACTGTTCCATCTGCAAATAAAGAGTATGTTCAAACAATAACTTCCATACAACCTGGAGTGGTTGAGGTAACTATTGAAGAAATTAGTAAAAAAGGAAGTAGCACGGTTAATAGCTTCGAATTTAATACAGCAGATATTGATATTAATACTATAAAAACAATTACTAAAAAAGATGTAATTGTAATTCAGCTTTTAGCAAAAAACAAACAGAAGTTAATTAAATTAACTACGAATCAAGAGAAAATAAGTTACGTAAACCAACTCTTAATAAATGCAGAAAACATTGACAATGGAAGATTAATTGAAGATTATTTTAAACAATGTGTCCCTTTAGCACAAGAGATAACAGACAAAAGGTTATCACTATCTAGCTATCAGGAACAACTAAATTGGTTAGAGAATAATGTTATTGATGTAAACTTAATAAAAAAACAATTCTCACAAAACCTTGCAGCCAACAATAAATATCCTGGAAGTATAATAATTAAGAGTAATGAAATAGCTGGAAAGAATTCAAAGAATAGAACTTATCAATTAAACCTTTCAACACTTAACCCAAATTCTATATTATTTAAAATTACAGGAGAAATATTTAGTATTGAATTAGAGACTCGAAGAAAATTAAAAACAATAAAATACTTTGAAGATAGTGAGCAAAAAGCCTACACCAATAAATTAACAATAGTATGTAATAGCGTCGAAAACGCAAGAGATCTTCAAAAAGTTTTAAAAGACATTATTTCTTTATCAGAAATAGAATTTAATAATTCACTAACAAAAATAAATTCCATCTCACAAGGTGTACAATTAATTAATAGCTTAACTAACAAAGTTGTTGTAAACGATTTGACTATTACTCAAAATATTGATGGAAAATGTGTAAGTGTATTTAAACAAGAAACCTTAGATAATAATAACACAGTACAGGAAACATTTAATTTCAACTTTGCAGATTTCAATAAAAACGGAATAAATTATTCAACCAATGGGAAACAAGTATTTCTTGAATTAAACATTAAAGGAGGTAATAATTATATAAAATATGAAAAAAATGGGGAGCAAAAAAACTATATTAAATCTTTAAAAATATATACTCCAGAAATTGAAGATGCTATCACACTAGAAAGCACACTATCGTCCATTATTAATTTATGTCAAAACCCTAATAATAGTGCGTTTAAAGCTGGTTCAAAATCTAATATGCTACAAATTTTACAACAAAATTTATCTAAAATTAATATTAATAATATAACCTACGATCAAAGTTTAAAAATTAATGAAAATGTGTTAATATTTACAAATACAATAATTAACACAAAATCCAGTAAAGAGCAAATTTTTGAGTTTAACTTATCAGACATCAATTCTAATAGTATAAAAATGAATACTTCTGGTAAAAATGTAACTGTAACTGCCAGCACCTATCATTTAGAAAAAATCATTAAATATTATGAAAATGGAGCTATTAAAAATTATCAAAATGAAATAGAAATCCAAGCTATTAATATTGAAAATGCACGATTAATAACCAATTTACTAGTAAGTCTAACTGAAAAATAAACATTAAAATTATTCTGCATATTTAGTAATATAAATACCCATTATTGGGTATTTTTTTATTATAAACTAAAACTTATTTTTGATAATAATTATAACCTTAACAATCAATACAATGAAAAACATCAAATTATTTTTACCTATCTTATTACTTTCTCTCTTTATTAGCTGTAATAAAGATGACGGTTCTTCAAATGAAGACGAAGAAGAAAGTCAAAATCCAGAATTAATAATTATTAATAATGGTAATGGAGGTGTAAACTCTATTAATGACACAGGAGACACCGAGCCTCTTTTAATTGTTCAAGCTGTACCTTCAACATCTTCAGATTATCCTGCAAAAATGCCAATAATTTTATTTTTTAATGATAAAGTTTTCATTGACTCTATTGAAGACAACTTTAAGATTACAGAAGACGGAGAAGAAATAGGAGGTACTATATCAATTAATGAAGGAGCAAATGGGTTTGCAATTTTTACGTTTTCACCAAAAAATCCTTTCCAAATTAATGCAGAAATTGTTTTAGAAATTACAGGTAATTTACAAGACGACGGAGGAAATTTTTTATCGAGCGATTTTAATTTAATCTACACAACAGTTACTGCTAATAATGGAGACTTTAATTCCAATGGAGGCTTTGAAAACGGAAATGAAGGAGTTTTATTTATAGGAGATGGGGCAATTTTATCGGGGAATCAAGGATGTGTAGATCCGTATGTTGGCTCTAGTTTTGCAGCTATTACATCTGGTACTCAATTAGTTTCTAATGGGAGTGCTATTGGAGGTGCCTCTAGTAATATGTTGCTAGGTCCTATTAATTCGGATATTTCATCTATTACATTTCATTACGACTTTTTATCTGCCGAATTTCAAGAATTTGTAGATAGCGAATTTGATGATTCTGTAATAGTAACACTTGTAGGCTCTAATGGATCCCATTCAGAATTTCTAACGAGTGTAAATACTATAGGTATAGACGGGAATACACAGTGCAATGGTTTTCCAAATATGCCAGATGATGGAGATAGCTATGTTGGAACAACAGGGTGGATTGAGAAAACAATGAATTTTAGTAGCTTAGAAGAACCTGTATTTATTATTTTTACGATTACTGATGTTGCGGATACTGCATACTCCTCAATAGTAACTATTGATCATTTACTTTTTGAATAAAATATAAAACCAACTAACCAAACTAAAATTTGTTCTCATATTTTTGAAGTTAGTGTTTTTAAAAAAACCTCTATAGAATTTGTTTCTAAGAGGTTTTTTTGAATTTTTAATTTTAGTCTAAAGAATTTCTCGAAGCTCTGCCTCGGGGTAGTTCATTATTTAAAATACCCTTTATCGGGTATTTTTTTGTGCCATACCATAATTTACTTTTGATTATAATTATAACCTTAACAACCAATACCATGAAAAACATCAAATTATTTTTACCAATTCTATTACTTTCTCTCATTATTAGCTGTAATAAAGATGATGGTGGTAGTGATTCAGATCAAAATGAAGGCATTACAGATCCAATTGAAGTGGCTAGATTACTTAATGAAAATTTAATTTTGCCATCCAATGCTTTTATTGTGGATCCTGATCAAGTAGAAACTGATAATACTATTTTTGTTTCAAGTGCCTCAAGTGGGAGAATGCCTTTACATACAGGAATTGATTTGGTAAATACAATTATTTTTGATTCGCAAAATCCAATAACTGCAGTTGGTATGCGTTTTGGGCCTACTGGTCCCATTAGATTTATACCTATAACAGAACAAGATCTTGAAAACGGTATCGCAAGTTTTGTATTTTCAATAAACCCCGAATTATGTGAAGATATAGCACAAATTTGCCACGATATAAAATGTTATGAGTTTGCTCAAACAAGTTCAGGAGCAATTTCTCAAGCAGATTTACAAGATATTGCTATGGTTTGTGGTGCATGTGATGAGCCCTCTTGTTTAGATCTATTAGATGAAGAAATATGTAACAGTAATGGCTTGCAAGGTGCTGAGGGCAACCCAAGGTTTAATTTAACTTGGGGAGGAAGCACAGACCTTGATCTTTATGTTACAGATCCAACAGGAGAAACTATTTCATATCAAATGACATCCTCATCTTCTGGTGGGCAATTAGATGTAGATTGTCTTGGGGATTGCTCTGGAGGTAATGCCGAAAATATTTTTTGGCCTAATGGAGGTCCTTCTGGTACATACCAATATTACGTAAACTATTTTAGTGGAAGTGATACAACTCCATTTACAATTTCGATAAGTGAAAATGAAAATGTAATTAGTACTGTAACAGGAAGTCTAGGCTCTAATGATAACAACTCACAGACCTGGACCTATATTAAATANACTTACAAAAAACAACTAATTGCTTATTTTGCTAT
Source organism: Flavobacterium sp. (assembly GCA_002733185.1). GTDB lineage: Bacteria > Bacteroidota > Bacteroidia > Flavobacteriales > Flavobacteriaceae > Marifrigoribacter. Next base: position 51,642 of record NVUT01000013.1, read on the forward strand.
GCCTTATAAAATTAATGAAAAAGARATTAAATTAGTATCTAACTAACCAAACTAAATTTTGTTCTCATCTTTTTGAAGTTGGTTTGAAAAAAAACCCTCTATAGAATTTATTTCTAAGAGGGTTTTTGAAATTTCCAGTAAAATTAATTCCTTAATTCACTTCAGGTAAGAAATTATAATTCTTTTTATAAAACAACATTTGCTCTGTAAAAGTAGCTGGTTGCTCAATAATAAAGCTTTCAATTTCTCCAGCATCATTCATTTTTGGAACAATTACAGGATTTACAAATCCGCTATAAGGTGCAGCTGTAAATTGAGCATTACGTTCTAATATTTCTTTGTGTAATTCTTGATCTACTTTTACACCATAACCTTCAACTAAAGCTTGTACTGCTTCAAAATCTCCTTCAGATTTAATACGTTGAGTTTCACGTAATAATTGCCCGAATAAACCATGAAGTTTCTCATAATCGTTGATGTTAAAATAAGTTTTTCCGTCACGAGTAATTTTTTCAATTACATGGTCTTTTGTTCCTTTTTCAAAAACCCAAGCAGCTACCCATTGACGGTTTCTCATATGTGCTTCTTCTACATCATCGCCCAAATTTAAACGAATTAATTGCGTCATCATCCCATTACGAATATAACCATCGTAAGCAGCCATACCTACACTTTTCCAGTCTTCAACCAATCCTAATTCTTGTAATTTAGGATTGTATAAATAGTAAAGACCAACTAAATCTGCACGTCCTTCTTCAAGTGTAGAAGCATAGTTTTTAAGTGTTTCTTTTGTTTCTCCAACACCAGGATTTAATTGTCCAGATGCGTGACCAACTACTTCGTGTAAAGCAGTATGTAATTTATCGGCTAATTGTCCGTATTCTTCTTCCAAACGGTATTCTTCATCATCGTTTACAAATTCTTTCAATCTTCCTGAACTTCCTGCATTTTGATAGGCGTGAATTATATTTCCTAAAGAAACCGATTTACTACCAACAGCAGCACGAATCCAGTTTGCATTTGGTAAATTTACTCCAATTGGAGTGCTTGGCGATGCATCACCTGCTTCACCTGCAACATTTACCACTTTATAGGTAACTCCTACTACGTTTTTCTTTTTATGTGCTGCCATTAAAGGTGAGTTATCCTCAAACCATTGTGCATTTCCTGAAACCACAGACATTTTTTCAGACATATCAAAATCTTTAATCTGAACAATGGTTTCATAAGATCCTCTATACCCTAAAGGATCGTTATAAACTTCAATAAAACTGTTGATGTAATCTATGTTTCCTTCGGTAGCAGCGGTCCAAGTTACATTATAATCATCCCAAATTTGAAGGTCTCCTGTTTTGTAATATTCAATTAATAAACCTAAGGCTTTTCCTTGTGCTTCATTTTCTGCAACACCTTTTGCCAATTCTAACCATTTAATAATTTCATCAATCGCAGAACCATATAATCCTCCAGATTTGTAGGTACGTTCTTTTAATTCCCCATTTTCTTTAATCAACTGAGAATTTAAACCGTAAGACAAAGGTTTTTTAGGGTCTGGAGATTTCATTTTTCCATAAAATGAACTAACATCTGCATTGGTTACATTAGTACCATAAAAATTTACAGCACTTTCCAAAACATTATCAGCATCTTTAGCTTGATTTACTTTTTTACTATCTTTATCGTTAAAAATCACTTCAAAAGCTTCGCCTTCTAATTTGATATTAGTGGCTGTTAAAATTTCTTTTAAATAATCTGAAGAAAATTCTGGTGTAAATTTAGCATTGGAATAATGATGATGAATTCCGTTTGCAAACCAAAGACGTTTTAAATAGGTTTCAAAATATTCCCAATTTTTTGAAGTTTTATCTCCTTTATAAGAAATATAAACATCTTCTAATGCTTTACGAATAGTTAAATTATGGCGATAATTTTGATCCCAAATAATATCACGACCAGAAAGTCCTGCTTGCGTTAAATAATACACTAATTTTTGTTCCTTTAATGTCAACTCATCCCAGCCTGAGATTTGATAGCGCAACACTTTAATATCTGCAAATTGTTCTACATTATAATTAAAATCACTAGATGTTTTAACTTCTTTTGTTTCTGAAGTTGGTTCCGTTGCTTTTTTCTCTTCAGCACAAGAAAATGTAATAGCAGAAGCTAAAAGCAATCCCATAAAATACTTTACTTTCATTTTGTATGTTTTTTAATTTATTGAAGTACACAAAAGTAGTGAATAATACTGAAATCTAAATCTTAAACCATATCCTATGTTATTCGATATAAATGATAATTAATTACAATTTTTTGTAAATAAATTCTGAAATCTACAAATTCACTATATTAGCTATTAATCAATTAATCACTATATCATGAAAATTTTAAAGTACTTATTAATCATTGYNGMTGYTKYNCTTYTTGSAGGWTSKKNNNGYYATSWWKSKAWKNAGCCRKRCRWTNNTMCGATGKYAGTCRMAYAAAACTTATTAAAGCTCCAGCAAGCTTTATTTTTAACAACATTAACGAGTTTGAAAATTGGGAAAAATGGGGTCCTTGGCAGGAAGAAGACCCAAGTATTGTTTCTACATTCCCTGGCAAAACAAGTGGAGTAGGAGCTTATTACACTTGGATAAGCAAAGATGGTGAAGGAAAAATGGAAACGGTTGCTCTAGAAGAAAATATATCGATCGATCAGAAAATACAGTTTGACGATTTTGAGCCCAATGATGTCTATTGGCGTTTTGAAGAARTAGAAGGAGGAACTAATGTTACTTGGGGAATGAAAGCTGAAAAAACACCTTTTTTCTTTAAATTATTAGCAGCTTTTTCCGGAGGAATGGACAATGTATTTGGTCCTATGGAAGAAAAAGGATTGGATAATATTGACAAACTTATTATGGAAGAACTTCCTAATATTCCGGCTGGCAATTCTAAATTTAAAATCGGTACCATTAGCGAACGAGATATTGAAGCACAGACATTTATTGGATATTTTCAACAGGTAAAAATCACTGATTTAGCTTCAGTTTATCAAGAATATTTACCAAAAGCAGGAATGTATGCTATGCAAAGTAATATGAAACCAGAAGATTATACTCCAGGCGCTGTTTACACAAAATACGATGAAGAAAAAGGAACTACCGAATTGTATATTGGCTTAATGCTTCACAAGGAATATCCTCCAGCTGAAGGAATGGAAACTGTTGATATTGCTGCAGGGCCAATTGTTACTCTAACAAAACTAGGAAACTATGGCGATGGTGATTATGAAGCTCATACTAATATTGCAAACTTTTTAAAAAACAACAACCTTGAACAAGGGGAATTAGTTTGGGAATTATATATGAACGACCCAACAACCGTGAAACCTGAAGAAATTCAAACTGACATTTATTATCAGGTGAAAAAATAAAAACCATGGTTTAAATAAAGTGTCACACTGAGCACAGTCAAAGTGACTATGTATTATTTAGTGCTTTTTTAAAACATCTCGACTGCGCTCAGTGTGACATAATATTTTAATTTCACTTATAGAAAGCCACTTTTTTCTATATTCGTACTATGAAAAATGTTTTATTAGTATTCATAGGTGGCGGTTTAGGTAGTTCACTTAGATATTGGATAGGAACCTATCTTAATAGTTACAAACATGGAATCCCCTTCGGAACTTTTGCTGCTAATATTATAGGAAGTTTAATTATTGGGATTGTCCTTGGTTTAACCTTAAAACAAAACGTTCTTTCCAACAATATAGTAATGTTTATAGCTGTTGGTTTTTGTGGTGGATTTACAACCTTCTCTTCCTTTGCTTACGAAAATCACCTGTTTTTAAGAGATGGTAATTTTATGCTTTTTGCAGGTTATACAATGCTGACTTTTATTATTGGATTTGCTGCTGTGTTTTTTGGAATGTGGTTGGTGAAGTTTTTTTAATTGTTAATTTTAACAATTAACAACTCATCACTCATAAGCCTTTACTCCAGCTTCAATTCTTACTAATAAATCATTTTCTTCTGGAGGAATCGGACAAGAATAACGATGACTATAAGCACAATAAGGATTGTAAGCTTTATTAAAATCAATACTAATAGTATCACCTTCCGGAATCCTACCATCAATATATTTTCCGCCGCCATACGAACCATCACCACTTGTTAAATCGGTATACGGAATAAATAGGTAGTCTTCAAATCCTTCTTTATTTTCGTGGTTGGTACTCTGAAAAATATTCAAGACCAAATCTTTTCCATCAATAGTAAAATGCGCTTCTCCATATTTTACATATTCTGGTAATCGTTCCGAGGAAGTCTTCATTAAAAAAGGTTTTTCATCTGGAGTTCTAACAAATTTCGCTTCTACTTTAAACTTTAAATTGATAGGATAAAAATGAAGCCCTTTAAATGTTAATTGATCCAAGGAATCTAATATCGAAGTTTTAGGATTGGAATATTCTTCGTTTAATTCGTGTTGAACTTTTTCAATTTCTTTGATAAGCTCTTTATTTGTTTGAGAAATTACGAAGCTTGAAATTAATAATGTTACAATTATTACAATAGGTTTCATCTTAATTATTTTCAGTAAATATAACAAATGAAATGCCTTATTTGTTTTTATATTTGTAAAAATAAATCAAATGAAATCAACTATTAAATTAATACTTTTTACATTTACCCTTCTTTTAAATACTTCTTCAATATTAGCCCAACACATTAAGATTGATAAAAAAACACTTTCTTTTTTGGCAACCGAAAAGAATATAAATATTGTGTTTTCTTACGACGGATTAGTGTTTAATGAAAATAATCTTCCTGAAAAAGAGTATCTAATAGAAATCTCTAAAAAATTAAAAGACTCAGGGAAAGATAATCAAGTCAAAGGTTTAATGGAAAGATATCAAACATCTAAAGATAGTCTTTGGCCTCATAGATTTACTACAACTTTAAACAATAAATTAGCGGATTACAAAAATGGCGCAAAATTCACTATCAATGATTCTTCTGCTAGATATACAATGCGAGTTAATAATTCATGGATGTACTTTGGATATAATGTGATAGCTACTAAATGGCCAGCAAAAGCTAAACTTGATATTACTTTTTATAAAACTTCTCATCCAGATTTGATTATCTACGAAACGACAATAGATAAAGCTTTGGGTACCAATAATGAAGTATATAATCTAGATAAATGGTCCAAATTTAATCGAGTAGCTAAAGCTTATGAAAAAGGAGCGTATAAATTAGCCCAAGCATTTAAAAGAATTGTTGATTAAAACAAAAAATATTACTTTCGTATCAAATAAAATTTCAATTAATAATAATACTTACACCTGTAAACCAAACGTCATTTCTATCAAGATTTGTCGAGGATGTTTGTATTAATTATAATCACATAAATAATTTCAATCWTAAAACGTCTCGATAAACATCGAGACTTTTTACATTTATAACTTGAAATTATTCTTGTTGACTCAGGAAATGAATATGAAAAACATATACTCCAAATACATAGCTTCTTTTAAAGGACTCTCCAAAGAAATTTGGTTCCTTGCCTTTGTAACTTTTGTTARCAGAGCAGGAACCATGATACTTCCCTTTTTAAGTCGCTACTTARATGAGGAATTGGAATTTACTTTAGAAGACGTCGGAATCATCCTTTCTTTCTTCGGAGTTGGATCTTTAATAGGGCATTATTTAGGTGGAAAACTAACCGACAAGTTAGGTTTTTATAATGTAATGGCGCGTAGTTTATTTATTACAGGTCTTTTATTTATCGCATTACAATATGTAACTTCATTTTGGGGATTCAGTATTGCTGTTTTCTTTATTATGAGTATTGCAGATATGTTTCGCCCTGCACTGTTTGTTTCTCTAAAAGCATATAGCAAACCCGAAAACCAAACTCGATCATTAGCACTCATAAGACTTGCTATTAATTTAGGATTTGTTTTCGGACCTATGGTTGGTGGATTTATAATTGTAAAAAATGGCNAKAATWYMCTATTTTGGATTGACGGAATTACCTGTATTCTTGCAACTTTATTATTTATCACATTAGTAAAAAAGAAAGATTTACATACCCACTCCGAAAAGAAAGAAGCACTTTTAAAAGATACTAAATTCAGTATATTACAAGACAAACCTTTTATAATTTTTCTCGGAATTAGCTTCTTAATGGGAATGATTTTTATGCAACTTTTCTTCACCATGCCAACCTATCATTTTAAGCAATTTGGTCTTTCTGAAGATTATACAGGTTTTCTAATGCTTCTTAATGGAGTGCTCATCGTTATCATCGAAATGCCTTTAGTTACTTGGATTGAAAAGAAGAAATTCTCACATCCAAAACTATTTTTTTATAGTTCTTTTTTAATGGGAATTAGTTTTTTGTTGCTGCTTTTCGATAATTTTTGGCAAATATTAATACTCCATATGTTTTTAATAACGGTTGGCGAAATGATTTCTTTTCCGTTTACCAACACCTTTGCGATGAACCGAGCAAAAAAAGGATATGAAGGGAAATATATGGCTTGGTACTCTATTTCGTTTTCATTTGCACATATCCTCTGCCCAATTTTAAGTTTTACCATTATAGAGCAATTTGGCTATGAAACCAATTGGAGTTTAACGGCTGTTTACGGATTAGCAGCCATGCTTTTATCGGTTTGGTTGTATCGAATTCTGATAAAAACACCTAACTTCACCAATCAATAATTTTCTTATGATGAAAAAACTAACTGTTCTTATTATTTTCTTCGGAATGTTTTCTTGTGGAAACCCTACGGAAGAAAAAATAATTCAAAAGAAAGTTGAAACAAAATCTGAAGCCAAACTGAAACAATTTTCGAAGCTAGACACTTCTCGTTATAATGTAGCATTTTTAATAATGAACGGCACTTTTAATACAGAACTCACAGCTCCTTACGATATATTTCAGCATACCATTTTCAGAGAAAACATCAAAGCAATGAATGTTTTTACCGTAGCAGATACCGATGAAGCTATTACCACTTTTGAAGGGTTGCGAATACTTCCAGATTATAATTATTTAAAAGATAAACTTCCTAGGATTGATATTTTAGTCGTTCCGAGCGCTGAACATCATTTAGATTCAGATTTAGAAAATGTAGCCATGATCAATTTTGTAAAACAAGTTGATAAAGAAGCTTTGTTTATTACATCCCATTGCGATGGTGCATTTGTATTGGCAAAAGCTGGTTTATTAAAGAATTCTGTTTCAACAACTTTCCCAAGTGATATTGATAAAATGAGAGAAACATTTTCAAATTTAGACATCAGAAAAGAGGTGCTTTTTGTACACGATGGAAAATATATAACTTCTGCTGGAGGAGCCAAAAGTTTTGAAGCTGCTTTGTATCTTTGTGAATTTCTATACGGAAAGAAAGTAGCTAAATCTTTAGCAGGGGGTTTGGTAATTGATTGGAATATAGAAGATGTCCCACATTTAATTATTAAAAATTAATATGCTTTAGAATTATAATTGATTTGTAATATCTTTACTCAATATGGAAGAAAAAATATGGTTTTTTGAAAATGTAAATCTTTTTAATATGCTTTGTCCACATAAATTCAAAGCCTATAAAAATCACCACGAATTTAATAGTTATAAAAAACAGGAGTATATCTATTTTGAAAAAGATAATGCAACAAATGTATATCTTATAGAAAAAGGAAAAGTGAAAATTGGACATTACACCTCAGAGGGTGATGAAGTTGTTAAAGCAATTTTAACTAAAGGGGAAATATTTGGTGAAAAAGCAATTTTAGGAGAAGAAATTAGAAATGAGTTTGCAAAATCTGTAGATAATAAAACTTCAATATGTCCAGTAGACGTCAACACGATGCATGACCTAATGCGTGATAATAAACCATTTAGTTTTAAAATTTATAAATTAATTGGTTTTAGAATTAAACGATTAGAAAGAAGATTAGAACTCATCATGTTTAAAGATACAAAAACTCGATTAATTGAATTCTTAGACGAACTTTGCGAAGATTATGGCTATAATTGTGAAGAGTCTGGAAACAAAATTATAAATCACCCCTATACACAAAAAGAAATTGCATCTTTAATTGGAACCTCTAGACCTACTCTAAACATCTCTTTAAATGAACTTAAAGAAGATAAGTTTATAGATTTCAACCGTAATCAAATAACAATTTTTAAAAATTAATGCAAGTGTTAGCTAGCTAACATATTAAATCTAAGTTATCATTTACTTTTGAGGTTCATAATTAAAAGAAAAATGATGATTAAAAAAATTTTATTTTCACTACTAATAGTGAGCGTATTAACAGTGTCATGTAACAGTGATGACGATAATCCAACAACTGCAAATTTAACTTTAAACATTTCAGGATTAGATGAACTTGGTTCAGATTTTGTATTCGAAGGATGGATAATAGTTGATGGTAGCCCGGTTTCTACTGGCACCTTTACAAGTGTAGATTTTCCTCAAACATTTTCTGTAGACCAAACACAATTAAACAATTCTACAAAATTTGTATTAACAATTGAACCTGCGGTAGATAATGACCCAGCACCTTCTGCTACTAAATATTTAGTAGGAGATTTTAATGGTACTTCTGCAGATTTAACTACTGGTGTTATAGGTGATTTTTCAAATATTTCAGGAAAATACATTCTTGCAACACCAACAAATGGGATGTCCACAAACGAAAATAGTGGAATTTGGTTTTTAGATTTACCAAATGGTACACCACCGCCTTTAACTGGCTTAACATTACCAGAATTACCTGATGGATGGAAATATGAGGGTTGGGCTGTAATAGATGGTGTTCCAGTTACAACTGGAAAATTTACAAATGTAAATGCTACAGATGAGTTTGATGGTTTTAGTGGACCAGATCCTTTAGGTTCTCCAAATGGTGAAGATGGTTTTTTTCCTGGAGAAGATTTTTTAGTTAATGCGCCAGATGGTGTTACTTTTCCAACAGATTTAGCTGGTAAAACTGCTGTAATCTCTATTGAGCCATCACCAGATGATAACGCAGGTCCATTTACATTAAAACCTTTAGTTGGAGCTATTCCAGAAGATGCAATAGACCATAACACATACAATATGGGACAAAACTTAAGTTCATTGCCTACTGGTACTGTAACTAGATAATTAATTACTTTTAATAAGGTGTAGTTAATATAAAAAAGCTACACCTTATTATTTATTTACTTTCCTTGTAGTATTGGCGCATTTTTGATCACATCCGAAAGCACAATTTGCGTTTTAGTTTCTCCATAATTTATCAATTGATCTATGAAAATTTCTAAATGATTTTGATCTTTCAATATTACTTCTAGTACAATGTTTTCATTGCCCGTAATACGATAACAGTTTAGCACTTCATCAAAGGTTTTTACTTTGTTTAAAAAAGGTTTTAACTTTCCCATAAAAGCTCGGAGTGTTATAATAGCAGTTAATTGATATCCCACTTCTAAAGGTGAAACCTCGGTATGATAACCATTTATTACTCCAGCATCTTCCATTTTTTTTATTCGTTCAGAAACGGCTGGTGAACTTATACCAACTTCTCTTCCTATTTCTGCATTGGATTGTCGTGCATTGGCTTGAAGATATTGTAATATTTTCCAATTCAAAGAGTCTAATTGCATTTTAAAGTGTTTTTACTATTAATACATCATTACTAAAGCAAATATACCATTTTACCTTAATTATTAAAGAAGAAAACAATGATTTGTCTTTAATTTTGTAAAAAAAGAACGCTATACTTTATTGAAAATGAATGTTATTACCAATCATAATAAGCCATTATCGCCTTTTCATAAAAAGGCATTGGAGATATTTACCTTATCAAGCCAGATATCTAAATATTTAGTTCACGATTTATCGCCTTTACTGTCCAATGGCTTTGAAGATCCTGACATTTATTTTACGGGTGATATTGTACAGCAATCTAATTCTTTAGCACCTCAAATTGTACAAGCTGAAAGTAAGACTTTTTCTGAAGAACGACAGAAACATATTTTATCACTTTCACATTTAACTAATGTATTAAATAAAAATTGTGAGCGTCTTGAAAGATCTAATAGTAATGGCAAAGAATTTCTTCCTTTACTTCAGAAAGAATTAAAAAAGTTTAAAAAATTGCAACATATTTGGATGTTGACTTTATAAAATTACACGAAATATATTTTACTTAACCTGCAAGGATTATTAAATCCTTGTAGGTTTTTTTTATAATTTAGTAACTTAATTACAGACTATGTTTGAAGACGAAGAAAACGATGGATATAAAAGTCATGATGAGATAAAAAAAATACCAGTTTTCAAGAAAGCATGGGATTTGTCTATACTCGTAAGGCATTTAATAAAGTCTGTTGAAAATACCGAAATAGATTTTAAAAATGAATACGAGGAAGATATGTTAAATAGAAACCTTCAGTATTTAGCTGAAAACTCTATGATTATTCCTGCCAAAATTTCAGGTGCTGAAGCAGCAGATAGCTATGACCTTAAAATGGAAAATGCTGCTATTATAAGAAAAGCTGCAAGAGAACTCATTACCGATGCAAGAGGATTACAAATGTGTGGTTATAAGGAAACCGAATATTTAGATTTACTGCGTTCTGAAGTTGAAGAATTCAGGGTTTTATTTGCAGAATGGGTAAAAACTTTTGATCCTTGGAATTATATTATAGACCGCTGGGGACTTTTTAATCCGCCAGGCGTAAATTACGATGATAAAGATCCCGATGATGATATTCCGTTTAATCCTTTAGATGAATTAGGGGATTTATAGTTTAAAGTTCTTAATTATAAATAAACCATTTGTTAAAAGTATCAAGACCTGCCAGGTTTTTGAAACCTGGCAGGTCTTAGGTAAATTGAAAAGCAGTTCTGTTCTCTTAACGACACTTCGGCTCCGCTCAGTGTAAGCGATTCACACAGTTTTTTTTAGAAAAAACTGATTCTCTGCTTACATATTTCTTCTATACTGACCTCCAACTTCAAATAGAGCACTTGTAATCTGACCGAGGGTACAAGTTTTACAAACATCCATTAAAGCTTCAAAAATATTCTCATTATGTATGGCTTTGGTCTGTAATTCTGAAAGCATTTCTTGAGATTCATTTTGATTTACTTTGTGAAGGTTTTCAATAACTTTAATTTGATATTGCTTCTCTTTTTCCGTTGCTCTAATTACTTCACCTGGAATAACCGTTGGAGAGCCTTTACTACTTAAAAAAGTATTTACTCCTATAATTGGAAATTCTCCATTGTGTTTTAAGGTTTCATAATACAAACTTTCTTCTTGTATCATACTTCGTTGATACATGGTTTCCATTGCTCCTAAAACTCCACCTCTTTCAGTAATTCTATCAAATTCCATTAATACGGCTTCTTCTACTAAATCGGTAAGTTCTTCAATAATAAAGGAACCCTGTATTGGGTTTTCGTTTTTCGTCAATCCTAATTCCTTATTAATGATTAACTGAATTGCCATTGCTCGACGAACACTTTCTTCCGTAGGTGTAGTAATCGCTTCATCATACGCATTGGTATGTAGCGAATTACAATTATCATTAATTGCATATAATGCTTGAAGCGTTGTTCGAATATCATTAAAATCAATTTCTTGAGCGTGTAAAGATCTTCCTGAAGTTTGTATGTGATACTTCAACATCTGAGCTCTCGGATTGGCATCGTACTTTAATTTCATTGCTTTTGCCCATATTTTACGAGCCACACGACCAATTACCGAATATTCTGGGTCGATTCCATTACTGAAAAAGAACGATAAATTTGGTCCAAATTTGTTAATATCCATCCCTCTGGAAAGATAATACTCCACATAGGTAAATCCGTTTGCCAAAGTAAATGCTAATTGAGTAATAGGGTTGGCACCAGCCTCCGCAATATGGTATCCAGAAATTGAAACGGAATAGAAATTACGAATTTGCTTTTCAATAAAATATTCTTGAACATCACCCATTAAACGCAAGGCAAATTCAGTTGAGAAAATACAAGTGTTTTGTGCTTGATCTTCTTTTAAAATATCAGCTTGTACCGTACCACGAACTTGTTTTAAAGTTTCGTATTTTATTTTCTCATACGCTTCATTTGGTAAAACTTCATCTCCAGTTACCCCTAGAAGCATCAATCCTAATTGGTCATTTCCTTCAGGAATTACACCTTGATAACTCGGACGTTCAATTCCTTTTTTCTTATAAATAGAAACTATTTTATTTTCTACTTCCGTTTCTAGTTTGTGCTCTTTAATATATTTTTCGCAATTCTGATCGATGGCAGCATTCATAAAATAGCCCAACAACATGGGTGCTGGTCCATTAATAGTCATACTTACCGAAGTCATTGGATGACTTAAATCGAAGCCAGAATACAATTTTTTAGCATCATCTAAACAACAGATAGATACTCCAGCATTTCCGATTTTACCATAAATATCTGGACGTTTATCTGGGTCGTTTCCATAAAGTGTTACACTATCAAAAGCAGTGGAAAGTCTTTTTGCTGGCATTCCTAGACTTACATAATGAAAACGCCTGTTGGTACGTTCTGGTCCTCCTTCTCCTGCAAACATACGAGTTGGATCTTCGCCGGTTCTTTTAAAAGGATACAATCCTGAAGCAAACGGAAATTCTCCCGGGACATTTTCTTGTAATACCCAGCGTAAAATATCTCCCCAAGCTTCATAATTTGGTAAGCATACTTTTGGGATTTTCAAATGTGAAAGTGACTCTGTATGCGTTTCAATTTTTATTTCTTTGTCTCTTACCTTAAAAGAGTAAACTGGTGCTTTATACCGATTTACTTTTTCGGTCCAACCTAAAATCACTTCCCAATTATAAGGATCTAGGTTCATTTTTACTCGGTCGAATTCTTTTATGAGAAGGCTTAGGAATCTATTTTGAGATTCTTCGTCAGAAGTTCCTTCTTCTGTCTGAATGACAAAGTCATTCAGAGCAAAGCGAAGAATCTTTTCTTCATCTAATCCCGTTTTTATTATTAGAGATTCCTCCTTCGTCGGAATGATATTCGCAACCGATAGAATCGTCTTATAAATTCCAAATAATTTTTGAGCTACTTCAACTTGAGTGTTTACTATTGAATCATATCCTCTATTATTTTCAGAAATTTCGGAAAGGTAACGGACTCTCGCTGGCGGAATTATATATATTTTTTCAGACATCTCTTCCGATATCTGATAATTTGATTTAAGGTTAGCTTTGGTTTTTTCGACCAACTTGTCCATAATGGCTTTATAAAGTTGGTTCATTCCTGGATCGTTAAATTGAGAAGCGATGGTCCCAAATACTGGCAAATCATCTTGGTGTACATCCCATAAATTATTGTTACGCATGTATTGTTTTTTTACATCACGCAAGGCATCTAAGGCTCCTCTTTTATCGAATTTATTGATAGCAACCAAATCGGCAAAATCTAACATATCAATTTTTTCTAACTGAGTTGCTGCTCCAAATTCTGGTGTCATTACATATAATGACACATCACTATGCTCTATAATTTCGGTATCGCTTTGACCAATACCCGAAGTTTCTAGAATAATAATATCGTATGCTGCAGCTTTTAAAACTTCGATGGCTTCCGAAACATATTTTGACAATGCTAAATTACTTTGTCTAGTTGCCAAGGAACGCATATAAACTCTAGGAGAATTTATCGCATTCATTCGAATACGGTCCCCTAATAAAGCACCTCCTGTTTTTCTTTTAGAAGGATCTACAGAAATAATTCCGATGGTTTTTTCTGGGAAATCAACTAAAAATCGACGAACTAATTCATCTACCAAAGATGATTTTCCTGCTCCACCTGTTCCAGTAATTCCTAATACAGGGACTTTTGATGTTTTATTTTTTATATGAATTGCATCTAAAGTTTCTTTAGCAATTTCAGGATAATTTTCAGCTGCGGAGATCACTCTTGCAATCGCTCCTGGGTTTTTTTCTGAAAGTTGAGAGGCTTCATTTGTTAGTTTGTCACCTATTGGATAATCGGATCTTTCAATTAAATCGTTGATCATTCCTTGCAATCCCATTTCCCGACCATCATCTGGCGAGTAGATACGTTCAATACCGTAGTCTTGTAATTCTTTTATTTCTGAAGGAAGTATAACGCCGCCACCGCCACCAAATATTTTGATTTGTGTTGCTCCTCTTTCCTTCAGCAAATCATACATATATTTAAAGTACTCATTATGTCCACCTTGGTACGAAGTTAAAGCAATCGCATTTGCATCTTCTTGAATGGCAGTGTTTACTACATCTTCTACGCTACGATCGTGACCTAAATGAATTACTTCAACGCCTGTCGCTTGAATAATACGACGCATTATGTTAATAGAAGCATCGTGACCATCAAACAAAGAGGCGGCGGTTACAATTCTAACTTTATTTTTTGGTTGGTATGGAGGAATATTTAGCATAAAATCTTATAATTATTTTCAGTTTGCAAATTTACGAAATAGAGAGGAGAAAAAACAATCTATCAATTCTTTAAAATTTTAACACAATAAAAACATTTAATTTGGAAGCAACTTATATTATTTTGTATATTGCGAACTAATATTAAACATTAAAAATAATTTAATTATGAAAAAAATTTACATTTTAGCAGTAGCCTTAGTAGCTTTTGCTTTTACAGGAACTTCTCAAATAATTGAAGATGACATGGATTTCTATGATAATGCAATAGATATTTCTTCTCAATCACCAACTTTTGACAATTGGAGTGGAACGTCTGGAACAACTGAAGATGGGTTTACAACTGACGTTATTGCAATAGGAATCAAATCTCTTTTGATTGGTAATAATGCTACATCTGATGTTATTTTACAAGCTGGTAACCAAAATGGAGGACAATATACTTTCAGTTTTGATTACTATGTAGCTGATGGTGCAACAGGTTTCTATGGCTTAATGGAAACAAATGATACAGGAACTCCAGTATTTACTTTAACTTTTTATCCTAATCAAGGTGGTGCAGGAGTTGATGAAATTCGTGTAGGTACTGGTGTTGTAGGAACATTTGATATGCCAAAAGATACTTGGGTAAAAATGACACACCTTATAGATCTTGATGCTGATACTATTGTTGTTTTAATGGATGGTGTAGAAATTTATAATGATGCATATGGAAGTACTTTATTTGGTGCTGTTGATTTATGGAGTGTTGATGGTTCTTGTGAAAATTATTTTGATAACTTCTTCTTAGATGAAGGTATATTAGCAACAGAATCTTTTGATGCTAAAGGGTTTGTAACTTCAATGAGAAACGGTCAATTAACATTGTCTGCTAACGAAGTAATTGATACAGTTGCTATTTACAATATGTTAGGTCAAGAAGTTTATAACTCTAAATTAGGAGCTACTTCTGCAATAATTAACATGTCAAGTTATGCTAATGGTACTTACATTGTAAGAGCTAGCATTAATGGTACAGTAGGATCTATTAAAGTTATTAAATAAGAAATAAAAAAATATTTTTTAATTAGAAAGGCCTTTCATTTTGAAGGGTCTTTTTTTTTTACTATATTTATGGTTAATAATATTAAAAAAAAATATAATTATGAAAAACTATTACATTTTAGCAGCAGCATTAGTAGCTTTTGCTTTTACTGGAACTTCACAAATTGAAGTACAAGAAGATTTTGATTCTTTTAATCTTGGAGATATTTCTCCTCAAGCATTCTATTGGAGAACATGGAGTGGTGTAGAAGGAGGTGTAGAAGATGCAGATGTGGTAAACACTTTTGCTTTTTCAGGATCACAATCTTTAAATGTTGACGGATCTGGAATAACTGATATGATTATGTTAGTTGAATCATTACCAAGTTCAGGAATTTATTCAATACAATGGGAAATGTATATACCAGCTGGTAAAGAAGGTTATTTTAACATGCAGGCTGATCTTACTCCATTAAGTGACCCTTGGGCACAAGCCTTAATGGGAGGTAATGTATATTTTAATTGTGGTGGACTTACTCCAGGAGTTGGTATGGTAACTGGTCTTACAGATTGCTCTACTGGTGGTGACGAAGTAATTTTTGCATTTCCACATGACGAATGGTTTACTGTAACGAATATATATGATTTAGATGCAGAAAATTGGGGTATGTTAGTTAATGGAACGGAGCAATTTACAGACTATACTTTTGTGTTTAACGATCAAGTATTTGCTGGTCTAGCTGGTATTGATTTTTTCTCTGCTAGTGGTAGTAACGAATACTATGTTGATGATTTAGTTTTGTTTTTAGGAGACATTACATTGGCAACAGAATCTTTTGAAACTAAAGGGTTCGTTACTTCAATGAGAAATGGTCAATTAACATTGTCTGCTAACGAAGTAATTGATACCGTTGCTATTTACAATATGTTAGGTCAAGAAGTTTATAATTCTAAATTAGGAGCTACTTCTGCAACAATTAACATGTCAAGTTTTGCTACTGGTACTTACATTGTAAGAGCTAGCATTAACGGTACAGTAGGATCTATTAAAGTTATTAAATAATAAAAGATATTTTATATTTTTATTTTAGAAAAGGCCTTTCATTTTGAAAGGTCTTTTCTAATACAATCACATCTATTATGAGTATTATAAAAAAGCTATTTATTATTTTGTTAATTCATCTATCATTTTCTTGTGCCGAGTTACAAGATGTTGTTAATTCATTGCCTACTGAAACTACAACCGGTACACTTGATATCGCTGGAGGGTTAAGGCAAGCATTAGATAAGGGAATAACCAAACAAGTTAGTAAACTCACCCAAAAAGATGGTTATTATAAAAATAATTTGGTAAAAATAGTAATGCCAGAAGAACTACAAAAAGTAGATAAGGCTTTACGAAATATAGGTTTAGGTAATTTAGCAGATGAAGGAATTAAAGCATTAAATCGTGCTGCAGAAGATGCTGTAAAAGAAGCTATTCCAATTTTTGTAGATACTGTCAAGCAAATTAATTTTAACGATGCAAAAGGAATTTTATTGGGCTCTGATATTGCCGCAACCAACTATTTAAAAGGAAAGACCAAAAGAGCTTTATATAGTAAATTCAACCCTGTTATTAAAAACTCATTTGATAGAGTAGGAGCGGACCAGATTTGGAAAACAATAATAACCAATTATAATTCCATTCCTTTTGTAACTAAAGTGAATCCAGATCTTACAGATTATGTTACCAAAGAAGCTTTAAAAGGAGTTTTTAAGATGATTGCTGTAGAAGAAAAAGAAATAAGAAACAATATAAATTCTCGAACCACAACATTATTACAACAAGTATTTGCATTGCAGGATTAATGATGAAATTATTAGGAATAAACGGAAACCTAAATGTTATTTTCAGTTAAAATAATTTTCATTTGTTGTTGTAATTTTAATGCTTCTTGAGTTGAAGTTTTTGCAAAGTCTTTTTCATTGGATGCATATATTATTCCTCGAGAAGAGTTTATTAATAATCCAATATTTGAATTCAATCCAAACTTACAAACATCTTGTAAATTGCCTCCTTGTATGCCTACACCTGGAACTAACAAGAAACTGTTAGGAATAATTTTCCTAATTTCTTTAAAATATTCTGCTTTTGTTGCGCCTACGACATACATTAAGTTTTCTGAATTTTTCCAAGATATAGAAGTTTCTAACACCTTTTTATAAATTTCTTTACCATCTACTAATTGAGTTTGAAAATCAAATGCACCTTTGTTTGATGTCAATGCTAAAAGTATAGTGTGTTTATCTTTAAAAGTTAAAAACGGCTCCACAGAATCTTTGCCCATGTAAGGAGCAACTGTAACAGAATCAAACCCCAAATCTTCAAAAAAAGCTTTTGCATACATCGTTGACGTATTACCAATATCACCTCTTTTTGCATCTGCGATGGTGAAAATTTCTGGATAGTTTTTGTTTAAGTAATTAATGGTTTTTTCAAGTGCTTTCCAACCTTTAATTCCATAAGCTTCATAAAAAGCAGTATTAGGTTTATAAGCAACGGTTAAATGATGCGTTGCATCAATTATTGCTTTGTTGAATGCAAATATTGGATATTCTTCTTTTAATAAATGCTTTGGAATTTTATTTAAATCAACATCCAATCCTATACAGAGAAAAGATTGTTTTTTTTTGATTTCAGAAATTAGTTGTTTTGTTGTCATATTCTTAAATTTTGAATTCAGAATTCTAAATTCAGAATTTTAAAAAGTTTCGCCTGCTTCTTTAAGTTTTTCGGTATTATTAACCAGTTGTAATTCGTCAATAATTTTTTGAATATCACCATTAATAATATTACTTAGATCATAGAGTGTTAAGTTTATTCTATGGTCGGTAACACGACCCTGAGAATAGTTGTAGGTTCTAATTTTTGCACTTCGGTCACCACTGGTCACCATAGAACCTCTTTTAATGGCATCTTCGGCTTGTTTTTTTGCTAATTCCAAATCGTATAATCTAGAACGTAAAACCTTAAAAGCTTTCTCTTTATTTTTATGCTGCGATTTCTGATCTTGACATTGTGCTACCAATCCTGTTGGCACGTGAGTCAATCGTACTGCAGAATAGGTTGTATTTACCGATTGCCCTCCAGGACCTGAGGAACAGAAATAATCTACTCTTACATCTTTAGTTTCTATTTGCACATCAAATTCTTCCGCTTCAGGAAAAACCATCACAGTTGCTGCACTAGTATGAACTCGACCTTGAGTTTCTGTTTGTGGTACACGTTGAACCCGATGTACACCTGCTTCAAATTTTAATATTCCATAAACATCATTGCCAGATATTTCAAACTGAATTTCTTTAAAACCTCCACTAGTTCCCTCGCTAAAATCTACTACATCGGTTCTCCATCCTTTACTTTCGCAATATTTGGTGTACATTCTAAATAAATCTCCAGCAAAAATACTCGCTTCATCTCCGCCTGTCCCCGCACGAATTTCCATTACTGCATTCTTTGCGTCTTCAGGGTCTTTAGGGATTAATAGGAATTTAATTTCATCTTCTAAAAGAGGTATTCTGCCTTTAGCTTCATCCAATTCCATTTTTGCCATTTCGACCATCTCAGCATCACTTCCGTCAGCAATAATTTCATTAGCTTCATTTATATTGTCGGTAAGACTTAGGTATTCTTCGCGTTTATCCATTAACAAACGTAAATCTTTATATTCTTTATTTAGTTGAACGTAACGTTTTTGGTCGGTAATGATATCTGGTTGTATAATTAAATCACTCACCTCATCGAAACGTTGTTTTACTATTTGAAGTTTATCTAACATAAAATATATTTATTGTACAAATTTACAATATTATATAGTTTGTAATTTAATAGTCTGGTGTAATTCTTAATATTTATTTTAATAATGAATATCGTACTTATTTTAATTACAAAAAAAACCTGCTAGATTATAAAAATCTAACAGGTCTTCATTATTAAAAACTAAATATTTCTTACTCTTTAATCAAACGTTTTACTACGCTAGATTGTTCACCTGTGATATAAACCATATATACACCAGAAGCAAAATTAGCAATATTCACTACTTTTTCAGACTGCATATTTTGCAGATTGATTTGTGAAACTAATTTTCCGTTGATGTCATAGATCATCGCATTGTCTAATACAATATTAGAGCTGTTGCTTATGGTAAACTGATCGTTAGCTGGATTAGGGTAAATAGCGATAGCGTTGTTTAATTCGTTATCCTGAGCTCCTAAAATGCTTTCGATTGTTAACTCAAAGTCACAAGTTGAAACGTTTCCGTATTCATCTTCAGCTGTTATTGTAACTGTGTAAACACCGTCTGACAATAAAGTTCCTGCTGCTGGATCTTGTGTAGTAATTACTACAGGATCGGTACAGTTGTCTGTTGCAGTTGCTTCACCATTTGTGAAGAAATCTGGAACTTCCCAGAATAAATTTCCTGGTCCTGGATCTTGTGTTTGATCTGCTGGACAAGTTAATACTGGTGCTAATAAATCTACCACCATAACTTGTGCAACACAAGCTGCAATGTTTCCACTTGCATCACTTACAAATACAGTAACATCAATTATAGTTCCTATATCTGCACAAGTAAAGTCTGTAATATCTGCTGCTGAAACATCAATACCACAAGCCTCATTGGTACTTGCTATTAAATCTAAAGGATCTATAGTAGCTTCTCCGTTTTCATCTAACTCAATAGTAATAGGCGGATAATCTGAAGCAACATTCAATGATACATTATCTAATGCAAATTTTGCAGGACCTGAAAAAGCATCAGGAATACTTTGCCAGAAAGCAATACGAATATTTTGTCCAGCATAAGCAATAAGGTCTACTGATAAGCTATTCCATACGTTATCACTATCTATCACATTAGCAAGAGCTACAACTTGTTGTATAACTTCAAGAACATTATCATCAGTATCTCTTATTTGAACTTCATAAATTCTATCAGAACAACCTATACAAAATGAATCTAAATCATAATCAATATTTTCATCCCATGACAAGGTAGCAGATATTACACCGGTAGGAATAGAAACATCTTGATATAATACAGACTCATCTGGTCCAGCTCCATCAAATCCATTTCCTGCTAAAAAGCCTCCATCTGTAGGTAAAGCATCTGAAAAGAATCCAGCCCCATTACTTATAGGGCCCACAAAATAAGGGACAAAAGGTGTTGTAAAATCAACTACAGTCCATCCTGTGAAATCACCAGACTCAAAACTACCATTGTTTATTAATTGATCTGAGGATGACTCACCATAACACATAATTATTGGTGCAGTCACATCGTTTACATTTACAGTTGCCATACACGTTGAAACATTTCCAGAAGCATCTGTTACTGTTACTTCAATAATGTTCTCACCTAAGTTAGAACAATCAAAGTCGATTGTTGTACTAGCTCCACCTCCAGTAGAATACTGAATGTTTCCATTAAATACTCTTGGACTAAAGTTTACAGCAAAATATCCTCCACCGTTTCCT
>NVUT01000046.1 GCA_002733185.1 Flavobacterium sp.
AAACTTAGCCAAAAATTAACACTAAATAATAAAACCATGAATACAGAGGAGAACAACAACAAATTTAAAATAATAGTAGGGATACTAACACTATTATTAATCGTATTGGCTGTTTATACAGTAACATTATATAATGATAATAAAGATACGGTAACTATTTTACAAGACCAAAAATCTGATATTGAAGGAGAATTGAAGGAACTAATCGCAAATTACGACGAGGTAATTCAAGACAATGAAATTAAAGATAAGGACCTTTTAGAAGCAAGAGAGCGTATAATAGTATTATTAGATTCTGTAAAAGATACCAAGGCAAATGCAGCTTTGTTAAGACGCTATAAAATTGAAATAGGAAAACTTAAAACCGAACGTGTAGCATTATTTAAAAAAGCAGACAGTTTAATTGCCGTTAATAAGTTGGTGGTTGCTGAAAGAGATAATGCCTTTTTAGAGCTTGATGAAAGCCATAAAGTAATCGATTCGGTTTCTGGAGAAAATACCGCTTTAAATGAAAAAATTAAAAAAGGTTCGGTAGTTCATGCATTAGWKTTARCMRRSWYKRSTRWAATKRNNTCAGAAAAAACGGAAAAATTGTTGATACCAAAAAATCAAAAAGAGCCGATAAAATTAGAGCTTGTTTCGCATTAGCACCAAACGCTATTGCTGAAAAAGGAGACAGAACTTTATACATACAAATTATAAACCCTAAAAATAATTTGTTAGGGGAAAAAGAAGAACTTAAATTTGAAAATGGAATTCTAAGTTATAGTGCAAGTACAAAAGTTTTTTACGAAAACCAAGAGCTTGATGTTTGTGCAATGGTGAATGCTAAAGAAGAAGATTTAGTTTCTGGAATCTATACGATTAATGTTTTTGATGGGTCTAATTTAGTGGCTACTTCAAAAATGACTTTAAAATAATATTTATTTGAAATAATTGAAACCGTTACGAGCTAATCGTAACGGTTTTTTTATTTTTGCACTATGGCAAACGAAGATTTATTTAAAAAAGTAATATCACACGCAAAAGAGTACGGTTACATTTTTGCGTCTAGTGAAATTTACGACGGACTTAGTGCCGTGTACGATTACGCTCAAAACGGAGTAGAATTAAAAAAGAACATACGTGAATATTGGTGGCGATCAATGGTGTTTAAGCATCAAAATATTGTTGGTATTGACGCCGCAATATTAATGCATCCCAAAACTTGGAAGGCTTCAGGACACGTAGATGCGTTTAACGAYCCKTTRATWGATAAYAAAGATTCAAAAAAGCGATATCGCGCCGATGTTTTAATTGAAGACTACTGCGAAAAACTAAATATTAAAGCTAAAAAAGAAATTACCAAAGCAAAAAAACGTTTTGGCGAAAGCTTTAATGAAGAAGAGTTTGTAACGACCAATCCAAGAGTAGTAAACTACATTTCAAAGCAAAAAGAAATTTTGGAGCGTATGGCAAGATCTTTGGAAGCTGAAGATTTAGCCGATGTAAAATTGCTAATTGAAGAATTGGAAATTGCAGACCCACTAACAGGTTCAAAAAACTGGACAGATGTAAAGCAATTTAATTTAATGTTTGGCACAAAACTAGGAGCTTCTGCAGAAACTGCGATGG
The DNA here is from genome assembly GCA_002733185.1 of Flavobacterium sp. Lineage (GTDB taxonomy): Bacteria > Bacteroidota > Bacteroidia > Flavobacteriales > Flavobacteriaceae > Marifrigoribacter. The sequence goes on from NVUT01000046.1 coordinate 1,615, forward strand.
ATTTGTATTTGCGTCCTGAAACGGCCCAAGGTATTTTTGTGAACTTCTTAAATGTTCAGAAAACAGGTAGAATGAAAATTCCGTTTGGAATTGCTCAAACAGGAAAAGCATTTAGAAACGAAATTGTTGCAAGGCAGTTTATTTTTAGAATGCGTGAGTTCGAACAAATGGAAATGCAATATTTTGTAAAGCCAGGTGAAGAGATGAAATGGTACGAATACTGGAAAGAAACCAGATTAAAATGGCATATGTCTTTAGGTTTAGGTGCAGAAAATTACCGTTTTCACGATCACGAAAAAATGGCACATTATGCAAATGCGGCTACCGATATTGAGTTTAATTTCCCATTCGGATTTAAAGAATTAGAAGGAATACATTCTCGTACCGATTTCGATTTAAAAGCCCACGAAAAACATTCGGGTAAAAAGCTTCAGTTTTTCGATCACGAAACCAATAAAAATTACACTCCTTATGTAGTAGAAACTTCTATTGGATTGGACAGAATGTTTTTAGCAGTATTCAGTAATTCATTAAAAACAGAAACTTTAGAAGACGGAAGCTCAAGAGTTGTTTTAAAACTACCTTCAATATTAGCTCCTATAAAAGCAGCGGTTTTTCCATTAGTTAAGAAGGATGGATTACAAGAAATAGCCAAGGAGATTATTGAAGATTTACAATGGGAATACAATGTTATTTACGATGAGAAAGATGCCGTAGGAAGACGTTACCGTCGTCAAGATGCTGTGGGAACTCCATTTTGTATTACGGTAGATCATCAAACAAAAGAAGATCAAACCGTAACTATTCGTTACCGAGATACCATGAAACAAGAACGAATTTCGATTTCTGAAATTTCAGAAAAAATTAGAATTTCAATTTCTTATAAAGAATGGTTGAGTTAAGATTTTTCAAGTTAAAATAATTTCTCTTTCTTTATTTTTATTAAAGAAGAAAAGGAGGGTGTGAATTGAGGTTTGAGAGCTAATTTTTTTAAAAAACATAGCATACACGTATTGTTAGTTGCTTTATCAACGGTTTTGGCTATGATTGCGTTGCGGATAAATCCGATAGGATTTTTCGGCTAAGCAACGAATTTAATAAAAAGGCTTGGATTTCCGATAGGAAATTCAACCGCAATGAATTATAGGCGGTGTTGCCCACAGTTATTTTCGATTCAGATGTTCAAATTCAGTCACCATTTTTTTATTATTCCTTTTTGCTTTTTCAACAGATGCAAATCCGTTTAAGTCTAAATAATACGAAAAGTATGTAAGATGGTTTTGAACATTAATTGTATTAAAAACCATTATAACAATACTTTCTGGTTCATCTGCATATGGCTGAACTAAAGATACTATTGTAAAAATATTATCATTTGTCCAATAATCTTCTAATAGAATTGGTTTCTCGAAAATTTCCAAATTCTCGTTTTGAGTCAATTCCGCAATTTTATCTTTTGGACTATCTGTATTTATTAAATATCTTTTTTGTAGTTCAGATACCTCTTCTAGATATTTTTTTTCGATTTTCCATTTTTGTTCCTTCTCTAAATTTATTATTACTGCATAATCTTCAAAGTCATAATCCGCTAGACTGTCTTTAATTTTGTCCGTTTCATTATTCAGATATACACCAATAATTTTCGAATTGATATTATGTTCCTCAAATTGTTCTTTTACAACTGGATGATTATAACTTTCTTTCCATTCATCATATTTTGGCAGCAAAATTTCAACAGATTCGGAGTTTAAATCGGGCAGTTCTTTCGTTTTTTCTTTACACGAAATGATAATTATTAAAATTAGAAATAAGGTTTTCTTCAAATTCTGAGGTTTTTCTTAATTGTGGGCAACGTAAGTATGTCAGCAGTTTCGCTTATCGAAATTGATGATATACAGTGTTGTGAAGGTAGTCGAATAAAAACGGAAAGTCAAGTATTGTTTATAAATAACCTCAATTTTTACTCGACCCATAATTAATTACTTAAAGCGTGCTAGCATAAAATACTATACAATTTGTTTCTTTTTATAATTTAAAAGGAACAATTTAATTTTATGAGTTATAAAAAACAACACCGGAACTACAATTAAAGTTAAAAACGTAGCAACAAAAAGACCGTAGATTACTGTCCAAGCCAAAGGTCCCCAGAAAATAACATTATCACCACCCACATATATATTTGGATTAAACTCACTAAACAAGGTAAAGAAGTTAATGTTAAAACCAATTGCCAATGGTATTAGCCCTAAAATGGTTGTAATTGCGGTTAATAATACAGGACGTAAACGAGCTCTTCCTCCTTCCACTATAGATTCTTTTATTTCATTTACAGATAATAAATCGTCATCGTCCATTCCTTTTGAAATCATTTTCCGGTCGATCAATAATTGGGTGTAATCCAATAATACCACACCGTTATTTACCACAATTCCTGCGAGCGAAATAATTCCCATCATCGTCATCATAATAACAAAAGCACTTCCTGTAATCACAATTCCGCCAAAAACGCCAATTAAACTTAAAAAGATGGCAAGCATAATAATCGCTGGTTTTGAAACGGAGTTAAATTGAAAAATTAAAATCAAAAAGATCAATCCCAATCCAGAGAAAAAGGCTCCCATTAAGAATTTCATTTGTTTGTTTTGTTCTTCAATCTGTCCGGTATAATCAATTTTAATATCGTCAGGTAAAGCACTGAAGTTATTCATTTCATTTTGAATGTGTGAAACCACCACACCAGCATCTGTAAAACCAGGAGCTAAAGCGGAATAAACCGTTACCACCCTTTTCACATCTTTATGTTTAATAGCACTAAAACCTGAACTGTTTTTTTGTTTGGCAATAACCGATACAGGAATTTCTTTAATTTTCCCTGTGGATTGTTCTCTAAAAATTATTTTCTGATCGAACAGTGCATTGGTATTGTACCTGTTTTCTTTGTTGAAACGAACATATATATCATAATCGTCTCCATCTTCCTTATAAACTCCTGCTTTAGATCCAAAAATAGAATTACGTAATTGTTGTCCAACTTGTCCAGCACTCACTCCTAATTCACCTGCTTTTTGACGGTCTATTTCAACTTGCATTGAAGGCTTCGATTTGTTGACATCAATTTTTAATTCATCAATTCCTGCTATGTTTTTTGAATTGATAAACTCCCGCATATTTTCTGCAATTACGATAAGTTCGGCATAATCTTTTCCTTCAATTTCAATGTTTATGGGAGGTCCTGCTGGTGGACCATTTTGGTCTTTTTCAACCGAAATTAAAACCCCAGGATAAATACCAACCAATGCCTCTTGTATTTTCTGACGAAGCAATTCACTATCTTCACCTCTACGGTATTTGTATTCTCGCATAGAAGCTGTTATTTTTCCACGATGTGGCATTTCTGCGGTAGAGCCACTATCAGTTTGAGGATTTCCAGCTCCTTCGCCTACTTGAGAAACCACACTTTCTACCAAGAAATTATAATCTCCATCTATATATTCTGGGCTGTTAATAATGTCATAAACCCGTTCTTCAATTTTTTTAGTAATAACATTTGTCTTTTCAATATCGGTACCTTGAGGGTATTCTATATAAACTATAATTTGGTTGGGTGTGTTGTCTGGGAAGAATTCCACTTTGGTTCTTTGGGAAGAAACAGACATTCCAAAGCCCATAAAAGCAATTATTAAAAGTGTAACTGTTATAAAAGTTAGCAAATAAGGCATAATACCATTTAATGCTCCTCGCAATGTTTTTTCATACAAGCGTTCCCATTTAGGAATGGTGTTTTTCTGAAAACGATTGGCTATTTTCCGAAGTCCAAAACGGTAAGCCCAAAGCATAATTGCAGTGAAAATCATCACACTACCAATGGCTTTGTAAGGGCCTCCAAATAGGAAAATTAACAATCCTGTACCAACCATAATACTAGAAATGATAATGATTTTTTTAATAGGCATATCGGTGTCTTCGGTTTTCATAAACTGTGAAACCATGACCGAATTAAAGAATATGGCAACAAACAAGGAAGACCCTAATACTACTGAAAGTGTAATGGGAAAATAAATCATAAACTGTCCCATCACTCCTGGCCAAAGCCCTAAGGGAATAAAAGCAGCTACGGTTGTCGCTGTCGAAATTATAATTGGATAAGCAATTTCGCTGATTCCTTTTTTAGCGGCTTCCACTCGTGTCATTCCTTCTTCGTCCATTAATCGATAGACGTTTTCAACTACCACAATCCCGTTATCTACCAACATTCCAAGACCCATAATCAATCCGAAAAGAATCATGGTATTCATAGTGTAACCTAAATAATTTAAAATCATTAAGGACATAAACATAGACATTGGGATAGCGAAACCAACAAATAAGGCGTTTTTGAAACCTAAGAAAAACATTAAGACACTAACAACTAATATAATTCCGAAGAGAATATTGTTCACCAAATCATCTACTTGTCCAATAGTTTTTGAAGATTGATCGTTGGCGATGGTTACTTTTAAATTACTTGGAAATACATTTTTCTTTGCATCATCAACAATTACTTTGATTTTTTCGGCAGCAGCAACCATGTTTTTCCCTGCTCTTTTTTTAACGTCGAGCATTACTACACGATCTCCAAATTCTCGAGCATAGGTGGTTCGTTCTTTTTCTTTAAATGAAACTTTACCTATGTCTTTTAAATAAATAGGGTTTCCATGATCTGACTTTACAACAAAGTTTTCTAACTCTGAAGGACTCTCAATTTCACCAATAACTCTAATAGTTCTACGTTGTCCACTAGTTATAAAATTACCCGCAGACATCGTTACATTTCCGTTTTTAATGGCGTTTATTACATCGTTAAAACTAACTTTTGCTGCCATCATTTTATAAATGTCAACTGCAATTTCCACTTCTTTTTCTTGAGCTCCTCGAATATCTACTTGTTTTATTTCGAGTAAATTTTCGATTTCATCTTCCAAATATTCCCCGTATTCTTTAAGTTTATTTACAGGATAATCTCCCGATATATTAATGTTTAAAATTGGAATTTCCTCAGACATACTCAAATCAAAAACATTAGGTTCTACTTTTGCTCCGTTAAACGTAGGCCAATCTTCTCCAGATGTTTCGGTGTCTATTTGATCTTTCACCTTTTGTTTGGCAGCTTCAATAGAAATACTTTCGTCAAACTCTACAATAATCATCGAGAAATCTTCTTGTGAAGTAGAAGTGATTTCAACAACATTACTCACCGTTTTAAGTTTGTCTTCAAGCGGGTTTGTAATCAGTTTTTCAACATCTTCGGCAGTGTTTCCAGGATAAACAGAACTTATATAAATTTTAGTTTCGTTTATTTCTGGGAAATTTTCTCGAGGCATACTGAAATATGCAGAAACTCCCATAAACAATATCAAAGCTATCATTACATAGATGGTAGTTTTGTTATTGATTGCCCAAGAAGATAAACCAAATTCTTTTTCTATATTTTTTTGTTTTTTACTCATTGTCTTCCAAGTTTAAAATAGCGATGTGTTGACCATCTTTTACATTACGAGCTCCTTCTTTAACAATGATGTCATCGTTTGATATTCCTTCGGTAATTTCAACTAAATCACCTTGAGTTCTTCCTGTTTTTATAAATATTTTTTTGGCGATTGCTTCGTCATCTATTCCTGTTTTAGTAGCCGTAAAAACGTACTGTTCGCCCAAAGCATTTTCTGAAATGATACTCTGTGGAATTAAAATCGCTTCATTACTTGAATAGTCATTGATCTTAATTTTAGCAGTAAGATTTGGTTTGATACTTTTTTCTTTATTTGGAATGTTGATCGTGATTTTAAAAGTACGGTTGCTAGGATTAATGTAGTTACTCACTTGACTTACTTTTGTTGAAAAAGTTTTTCCTAAAATTGGAAAAAATACTTCAACGGTTTTTCCAACGGTGATGTTGTTGAGGTAACTTTCAGGGATTTCGGCTTCAATAAACATTTTGTCTAAGTTTACAAGTCGTATAATTTGCGATTGTCCTGCACTAACAACGGTACCTTGTTCGGTAATAATGTCGTCAATAATTCCTGAAAAAGGTGCTCTTATACCAGTCTTTGCTAACTGAGAACGCATTTGATTTACTGCATTTTCTTGCCCTTCGTAGGTTGCTTTTGCCTGAAGATATTCAATTTCACTTCCTATTTTCTGGTCCCAAAGGCGTTGCTGTCTTTCAAAAGTGGTTTTTGCGAAATTATATTGCACTTCCATTTGAGCCAATTGTTGCGACATACCACCATCATCAATGGTTGCTAATAATTGTCCCTTTATAACTTTTTGACCTTCCGTAACTTTAATTGAAGTCAGAAGTCCAGAAAATTCTGGATAAAGGATGATGTTTTTCTTGGTAGCAACATTTCCTTGAAGTTCTAAATAGTGAGTAAAATCATTGTGTTTTACTTGAAACGCAGTTACTAAAGGCAACTTTTTTACAGTATCTAATCGAGTAATAGCTTCATCTATAAGTTTTAAGTGGTTGTTTATTTCTAACTGTTCTGTAACTATTTCGTTTCGTTTTTCTCGTATTTCCTGAAGGTCGTGAGATTCGATTATCGATTCAACAGATTTTGAATCACCACCACAAGAAATAGTTATTATAGCTAGGATTGCGAGTATTAGTATTTTGTTCATAATTGTATTTTTATAGATAGTGATTAGTTTGATGATCTTAATTGAGGGGTGTTTAATACGGTTTCTAAAGCTGCTTTTGTCGTAATTACACGAAGCATCGATTCAAAATAAGCTTGTTGTGCGGTATACAATTGTATTTGTGCCAATCGTAAATCGAAACTTGTCGCTAATCCTTCTGTAAATTTTACTTGGTTTTTCTTTTCGATACGTTCAGATAAATTTAAATTTTTCTTGTTATCATTATAGTTTTCGATAGCAAATTGGTAATTATTTTTTGAAGTATTAATTTCTAACAATACATTTTGGTAAGTTTCAGTAAGGTTGGTTTCAGCTTGTTCTAAAGCTATTTTTGCTTGTTGTGTTCTTGCTCTTCGCAAACCACTACTTATAATAGGAATGTTCATGTTAACTCCAAAAGTAGATGATTGATACCAAATCTGTTCGCTATTAAAAAAAGTAAATGTATCACTGTTTCCTTGAGTTCCGTAGTTAATAAACGCCGATAAATTTGGAATAGAATATGACTTTTCTAATTTTAATTCAAGTAAACGTTGTTCGGTGAAATTAGTGGCAATTTTATAATCGATATTATCTTCTATATTGATGTTTTCTTCTAAAAAAGATAGGTTAATATTTTCTTGAGTTAGGGAATCTAAATTGTCTAATAACTCAACATCGCTTTCAACATCAACACCAATAGCCAAATTGAGCATTTGTTGTGCAATTACTAAAGTTCGTCTAGAGTTTTTTAGTTGTGTTTCTATATTAAGTAAAGTAATTTCAAGTTGCTCTACGCTTTCTTCTTCAGTAAAACCATTTTCATAAATAGCTTTGGTTTCAATTAAGTTTTTTTCAAGATTGGATTTGTTTAATTCAAAAATTGCTACTAATTCTTCTGAAAGCAAGACACTTCCGTATGCATTAATCACTCCCTTCCGTACTTCTAATTGGACTTTTTCATCAGCATTTCCAGAATATTCCAAAAATGTTTTAGCTGCTTGCAACCCTACTAAATAACTTCCGTCAAAAATTAATTGTGTTAAAGTGGCACTTAGATTGGCGTTTTCCTTAGTACCGAAAGTAACAGGAACAAAAGTACCAGGCTCACCTCCAATTATTTCGGCAGGTAATAGTGTGGTTGGTATTTTTAAATTGTTTTGGTAAGAAACATTTGCATTGAGTTGCGGCAATCCCGAAGCGGTAGTTTCCCATTTTCTCTTGATGGCAATTGCAATGTCACGCCTGGCATTGATAGCTGTATAATTACTGTCTAAAGCAAAATTTACCGCTTGCTCTAAAGTGAATTTATAGGTTTGATTTTGTTGTGCAAATCCAAAATTGGAGATGAATACAAAACCTATTAGGATGAATAGTTTATTCATTAGGAACTTATTTTTTTATAATTTGATTTAACTTTGTTAATCCTTTATCTGTAACAATTCCTCTTAAGTGATATTCAAGGAAGTTTTCTAATAATATGATTGTTGGAAACTTATCTTTGGGGAATAAATCTTTATCTTTTACAGATAATATTCCGCTAAAATAGATTCGTGAAATAAATTCTATATTGATGGAATTTCTATATAATTCTTGATTTATTCCTCTTTTTAAGTTTTCGATAACGCAACTACTCATCACCTCAAATTGTTTTGTTTTAWRWRTKTTGWAWAWYTWKGGATAGTATTTTTGTAATTGATATTGTGGAGAAGATTTTTCATCTTTAAGATGCTCCATAATCAATTTTTTTATATCGAAAATTTCTACTATCGGATTTCTTTTTAAAGAACATAAACAATCAATCTCTTCCGATATTTTTGAAAACAAACTCATGGTAGTAGCTTCTACCAATTTAGTTTTGTTACTAAAATGCTGGTAAATGGTTTTTTTTGAAATAGCCATTTCATTAGCTATATCGTCCATTGTTACACTTTTAAAGCCGTATGTTATAAATAATTCTCCTGCTTTTTGTAGTATTTTTTCTTTCAAGTTAATTATAATTTGTTTGCAAAAGTAACAAAGGAAACTTTAAAAACAAAAAAAGTTTCCAAAGTTTTGTGTATTATTTAACATATTTGCGATTGTACTATTATTTCTCGTGGTAATTTGGATTGTGAATGTTACTTTTGCTAAAACTTTTTTTAATGGTAGGAATTGAAAATTATAGCAAAGCACTTAAGACTTATATTTCAGAAGTAGTAACCGTAAAAGAGCCAGTTAAACTATACGAACCCATAAAATATATAGTTGCTCTTGGCGGTAAAAGATTGCGACCTATACTTACTTTAATGTCTTGTGATTTTTTTGGAGCCGACTATAAAAAAGCCCTTCCGGCTGCATTGGCATTAGAATTGTTTCATAATTTTTCTTTAATTCATGATGACATTATGGATCAAGCACCTTTGCGAAGAGGAAAAGAAACCGTGCATCATAAATGGGATTTGAACACCGGGATTCTTTCTGGCGATGCAATGTTGATTTTGGCATATCAGTTATTTGAAGAATACGAACCTAATAAATTTAGCGAGTTGGCAAAATTGTTTAGTAAAATCGCTTTAAAGGTTTGCGAAGGACAACAATACGATGTTGATTTTGAAACCAAAATCGATGTCACCATTCCCGATTATATAAAAATGATCGAATATAAAACAGCAGTTTTGTTGGGAGCAGCAATGAATATGGGTGCTATCATTGCAAATGCTTCGGAAGAATGCAAAAATAACAGTTATGAGTTTGGGCGTTTATTAGGAATTGCATTTCAGTTACAAGACGATTATTTAGATTGTTTCGGAAATCCTGAAACCTTCGGAAAGCAAATTGGAGGCGATATAATTGCGAATAAAAAAACCTATTTGTATTTAAAAACGCTGCAAAATTGTTCGCCTTCTGAAGCAAAACAATTAATAAATTTATTTTCTGAAACTCCCGAAAATCCTTCAGGAAAAATAAAGTTTGTAAAAGAAATGTATCAAAGTTCTGGTGCTGCTGAGGCGTCAACTCAAGAGATTGTTAACTATACTGAGAAGGCAAATTCGGTTTTGGATAAGATAAATATCTCGGAAGAAAACAAAGCAGAATTAAAATTATTCGGAGAAAAATTAATGAAGAGAAACGTTTAAAAATGAAAAATTTGCAAACAACAGACGAAATTATTACTCAATCTGAAACTTTGCAGTTGTACCATAAATTAATACTTCAATTAAATAAAGATTTTCAACGAGCAGCAATAACGGAGGCTTTTTTAGAAACGGTATCTCCTTCAGAATTAAAATCAAAACTTCAGGAGATTGTATTTGACCTCTATCAAAACCACAATTCTGAATATTTGAATCTTCTTTATATCATAGATGTTTCCGAAAAAAAAATAAAAAATATTGAAGGGAAGGATATGGTAGAAATTTCTAAACAAATCACCTATTTAATCTTGCTTCGCGAATGGCAAAAGGTTTGGTTTAAGGAAAAGTATAAATAAATATTTCTCGCAAAGGCGCAAAGTTAAAAAACAAATCCCTTAGTGTCATTACGAGAAAATATTTAAAAATAAACCCGAACAAAAGGATTATAAGCATTGGCATAAATACTTCTTTCTTCATCATATAAAACATCAAAACGGATACCTATTGTTACGGGTCCTGTACTAAAACCGACTCCTAAATACAATCCGGGATACCAGTAGTTTTCGTCTAAATAAATAGGATTGTCAAAAGATCTGTTTACTGATAATTGTTCAAACTCAGCAGAAATTTGTATTTGTCTAATAGGATTAAATAAACCTATTACACTCCCACCAACCATAATATTTTCATAGAAATATTTTTCTTTTCCGTAGGAGAAATTTAAAGCAACACCTGTAGCAAACATATCATTAAAACGATAAATAGCACTTGGAGCCAGGGTTCCGCTAAAATAATTACTTCCAAAACTCAACCCAATGCCGCCGCCAAAATGTACATGTTGCCAAAATTCAGATTTATGTTTTTGAGGTGCTGTTTGCGCTTGAGAAACGAAGCTGAAAAGCAATATAAAAACAAGTACTGTTTTAAGTGAGTTTAGAGTAATAAAAGGTTTTTTCATCTTTTTTTTGTTTGCAATTTTTAACCCTTAAATATATAATAATTAATAATAAAGTAATGGTAAATATTGTATTTTTGCCTCGTTATATAACAATAAAGATTATTAAAATCCTAATATGGATAAATATTCAT
>NVUT01000047.1 GCA_002733185.1 Flavobacterium sp.
CTGCTCCAAACCCTCCATCTAATGAATATGAACGGAAACCAAATACATCTCCTGGAACCACGTTTAAGCCGTAATTACCACTTTGTGTATTTGCTCCAAGGGGATCACTAATTTCTGTATAAACACCATTCAATAAAATCCCGAAGCTATCGAAAGCTGGGCCATCCGTTGTCGTATAGTCCCAATCAAATGATATTGCTGCTGCATCGGTTACTGTTACCGTTAAATCGGTAAATCCTTCAGTATTTGATCCATTATCACTACTTATAGTTATTACATTATAGGTAGTTGGTGAATATGCTAATAAATCTTCAGGGTTAATAGCTAATGTTCCATCAGGTCCTAATTCTAAGGTTACATCTGCACATACTAATACAGGCGGTGTAATATCTTCAATAGTTACTGTTGCAGTACAAGTTGCAGTATTTCCGCTAGGATCTGTAACAGTTAATGTTACTAAATTATCTCCAATATTACTACAATCAAATGTGTCAATATCTAAATCATAACTAACAATTCCACAAGCATCTGTACTTGCACCACCAACATCCATTCCAGTAATAGTTACAGTTCCATTTGCATCTAAAGCTACGGTGATGTCTTGACAAACCGCAACTGGTAGGGTAACATCTTCTACAGTAACGACTGCAATACAAGTAGATGTGTTTCCATTTACATCTGTTACAGTAAGTGTAATATTGTTATCGCCTACATCGCTACAATCAAAATCTGTTTGTGATGCACTTATAGAAGCAATACCACAGTTATCGGTAGAACCACCATCTATATCTGCTGCAACAATACTAACATTACCAAATTCATCTAATTGAATTGTAATGTCTTGACAAACTGCTATAGCTGGTTCATCATCCGTAATTGTAATTGTAAAACTACATACTGAAGTGTTTCCACATTCATCAGTTGCTGTAAACTCAACAGTGCTTACTCCTACTGGGAAGAAACTGTTAGTTGGTAATCCTCCTGTTTGAGCTACTGTAACGCTTCCACAAGAATCTAATGCAACTGCCATAGGAAAATCTACTTCGGCTCCACAAACTCCAGGGTCTGTTGATATATCAATATCCATTGGACATACTATGGTTGGATCCGTAGTATCTTCAATTGTGAAGATAGCATCTTGTGTGATTGCATTTCCACATTCATCAGTTAAGGTAAAAGTAACCGTTTCTGTTCCTGTTGCTCCACATAAATCACTTAAGCCAGTACTATTATTAGTTACTGTTGCTGTTCCACAAGTGTCGGTTCCTGAAAAACTAACTAACCAAGCTGCAAATGCACCACTTGGATCGGCTGTTCCATCACATTCTACCGTCATATCTTCTGGACCTAAACCATCCCAAACTGGATCCGTAGTATCTTCAATTGTAAAGATAGCATCTTGTGTGATTGCATTTCCACATTCATCAGTTAACGTAAATGTTACTGTTTCTGTTCCGGTTGCTCCACATAAATCACTTAAGCCAGTACTATTATTGGTAACTGCTGCAGTTCCACAAGTATCGGTTCCTGAAAAACTAACCAACCAAGCTGCAAATGCACCACTTGGATCGGCTGTTCCATCACATTCTACCGTCATATCTGCCGGTGGTGTTGCCCATACTGGATCCGTAGTATCTTCGATAGTGAAGATAGCATCTTGTGTGATTGCATTTCCACTTGCATCGGTTAATGTAAAGGTTACTGTTTCTGTTCCAGTAGCACCGCAATCATCAGAAAGTCCAGTACTATTATTGGTAACTATAGGGTTTGGACAATTGTCGGTTCCCGTAAAGCTTGTCAACCAATTTGTAAAATCGGTTGTATTTCCCGAACCATCACATTGTACCGTCATATCGGCTGGAGCATTTACCCACGTTGGATCTATATCGTCTACAACAATAATTTGTGTTGTACAAGAAGAAACATTTCCATTAATATCTGTTACTGTTAGTGTAACATCATTCAGTCCCACATCTGCACAAGTAAAAGTACTAGGGGATATACTCATAGTATCTATTCCACAGTTATCTGAACTACCACCATCAATATCGGAAACATTTATTGTTACCTGTCCAGAGCTATCTAAACTTACTGTTAAGCCTCCTCCTGAAGTACTTGAGATAACAATGTCATCTAGATTCCATGATGAAACTGTAAATACTCCACCATTAGCTATATTAAATCCAAACCGAACTTGTAGTGCCGCGTTTTGATATGCAGTAATATCAAAATTTTGATTAACCCAACTTGTATCTTCAGTGGAAGATCCATAAGTTTCCCAAATAGTTTGCCAAGTAGCACCGTCCCATACCTGAATAATATTTTTCATATAAGGAGTATAATCACTATTTAACCATCTATAAAAATCTAATGATAGAGTTCCTGTTGATGATGAAACATCAATAACAGGGCTAGTAAGAAAGTAATAAGGATGCAAAGGTGTGCTTGCACATCCACCAATATTTACTCCAGCAACTCCATTATCACCACTAGGAGAATTATCTGTACTAGGGTCTTGGTTAAATGTTGGGCAACTACTCGTAGTAGCCGCACCAATTTCCCATTCTGTATCAAGAGTCCAACCTGCGCTATTATCTGAAAAATCTTCCGATAAAAATGTAATTGGTCCAACAGGAGGTATACAAACTGCGTTTGGAGGAGTTGTATCTTCAACTAGAACCTGTGTATTTTGATTAAAAACATTACCAGATACATCAGTTATTGTAACAGAAACTGTTTGGGCACCTAATTGAGAACAATCAAATGAGGTAGGATTAATACTTACAGTTGGATTAGGGTCACAGTTATCTGATATATTATTAACAACATCAGCAGGAGTAATTGTAACATTTCCAGTATTATCTAATTGTACTGTAGGAGTTAATAAAGTTCCTGTTGGAGGTGTATTATCCTCAATAGTTACGTTGGTAAAACAAACATCACTATTTCCAGCTGCATCAAAAACTTCAAATTGAATATTAATAGGGCTTAGTGCTATATCTGCACAAGTATAAGTAATAGAACTAAAACCATTAATGGTCATATTAGTAATTCCACAATTATCTGTAGAACCATTATCAAAATCCGAAGCATTTACCGTAACATTTCCTGCTGCATCTAATTGTGCAGTAACCGACTGACAAATTGCAACTGGAGCAATAGTATCAGGTACAACTGTAATCGTAATTGAGTAACTAATAACACATAATGGATCTAAGTTTGCTGTATCTCCTGCACTAAGACTCCATGTACCAATACCACATGAATTATTAAAAACATTTAAATTCCCTCCATTTGGCAAAAATGTTCCACTAACAGGAGTCCCAGACGGAATTGAAGCTGAAGCTTGATCAAAAACAGTAGTAACTGCTGGAGAATTAGCACCTCCAGACCAAGTGCCTGGTGTGGCCAATATACTTTGTGAAACAGGTCCATTAACTCTGAAACTTGTTTCGTTATGGAAGGAATTACCAGTTCCTGGTGCCCCACAACTACCATCTGTTTTAAGCCAAGAAATAGATACATTTACATCTGTAATTATTCCGCCTGACGGAAAATCTACAGCTGTAAAAGAAACACTTGGTAGTGTTACGCAATAAGTCCCACAACCATCAACAGTTACTGAAGATGGAGGGGTATACGTTTTTGTGATAGTTTGCCCATACGTAAAGCATGTGAAAACAAACATTAATAAAATAAGTGTAATTTTTTTCATAATTTAATAAGGTTTAAAAACTGCAAATAAGACACTTACAGAATTAATGGTTTAGTTAAAAAGTTATTACAATATTAAAGACTTTATTTATATTTAACATAATATTAATAGTTCATAAATAAAAATTAACATAATAAAATTAATAAGTTAAAATAAACAGCTGTTTAACGATTATATTATTGTTTTTGCCTAGAATACAACAAAACTGTGTAGGATAAATATTACATATATTCTTAAGTTTTAATAAGTAAAGAGAGGGTTTGAGCCGGCATTTCGATACATCCCGATAAAAAAATCGGGACACTCAATGACCTTTCATTTAGGTATTCATTAAACCACGAAACTAGTACCCTGAGTGATTTTCCAAAGAAAATCGTACCGAAGGGTACGTATCAGTAAGTACACAGATACCTAAGGAGTTTGTGAAGAGTGCGTGAAGAGAAACCGGTATTTCGGTACAATTGTTTTTGAAAAAAAAAAAAAAAAAAACAATCACTCAATAACCTTTCATTTAGGTGTTCATTTAACCATCTTTTTGTACCCAAAGATAAAATTAGATTACATGAAAAAAGCCTCCTAGTTTAAAACTAGAAGGCTTTTGGTTTTTATAATCAACTATTAATTAGTAGTTATTCACTATTAATTGTTTCGTTAATGTTCCATTAATTCCTCTAACAACAACCATATATGTTGCGTTTGCGAATTTTGAAACGTCTATACTAATTTCAGTACCCATTGCTTCTAATTCCGTTACATTAACCAACCTTCCTGTTAAATCATAAATTGAAAGACTCTCCAATTCTAATGAATTTGGGTTCGATAAATAAACAATATTATTTACAGGATTTGGATATAATATAATACTTGCTAAGTCTTGTTGATCTTCAAGTCCTAATTGACTATCAATTATTAACTCAAAGTCACAAGTTGAAACGTTTCCGTATTCATCTTCAGCAGTTATTGTTACAGTATAGGTTCCATCAGGTAATAAAGTTCCTGCTGCTGGATCTTGTGTAGTAATTACTACAGGATCGGTACAGTTGTCTGTTGCAGTTGCTTCTCCATTTGCCCAGTAATCTGGAACTTCCCAGAATAAATTTCCTGGTCCTGGATCTTGTGTTTGATCTTCTGGACACGTAAGTACCGGCGCTAATAAATCTACTACTGTTACTGTAGCTTGACAAGCAGCAATATTTCCGCTTGCATCACTTGCAAAAACAGTAATTACAATTGGTGTTCCTATATCTGCACAAGTTACTTCGTTAATATCTATTGCTAATACAGTAATTCCACAAGCATCATAGGATAATGGTCCTCCTGGTATTTCAACAAAAGTCGCACTACCATCTGAGTTTATAAGTAATTCTGTCCAGTTTGCTGGTGCAAATTGACCCGTAAATCCAGGTATAAAGTTACTTACTGTTGTAGTCGCTGCTCCAAACCCTCCATCTAATGAATATGAACGGAAACCAAATACATCTCCTGGAACCACGTTTAAGCCGTAATTACCACTTTGTGTATTTGCTCCAACGGGATCACTAATTTCTGTATAAACACCATTCAATAAAATCCCGAAGCTATCGAAAGCTGGGCCATCCGTTGTYGTGTAATCCCAATCAAAACTAATTGAAGCGGCATCAGTTACTGTTACTGTTAAATCGGTAAATCCTTCAGTTCCGGATTGATTATCACTACTAATAGTAATCACATTATATGTTGTTAGACTAAAACCAAGTAAATCTTCAGGATTAATTTCTAAAGTTCCATCTTCTTCTAGTTCCAACGTAACATCAGCACATGCTAATACAGGTGCTGTATTATCTATTACATTTACTGTTGCATTACAAGTTGCAAAGTTTCCGCTAGCATCTGTAACAGTAACTTCAACTTCGCTTTCACCTAACATAGAACAGTCAAACACTACATCGGTATTTCCATTAACAGTTACTGTATAATTACAAGCTTCATCTACACTTCCAATTAAATCTGAAGCTGGTAATAGTAGCATTCCATTAGCATCTAAAACGATGTCTAAAGCTGATACGGGAGGTGGAATTTGTAATATTTGATTTGAATTTAAACTCCCAGGTGATTCTGGAAGTGGATTATTCCAAGTAAAATCAACGTAAAAAGAGCCTGTTCCAGAAAGTTGAAGTGATTCTCCAATTGGTGCTCCAGATCCTGCTTCTTCAACTCCAATATCTTCAGATTGCATACCTGAAGCTGGTCCGTCAATAGCAATAAAATCTCCTTCATAGCTTAAAAATTGTACCACAACTCCATTTTCATTTACTAAAGCAAAACCATCTGGGCCTCCGTTTTGTAAAGTTCCAACATCAAAAGATAAAGCTCCAAAACCATTTCCTTCATCATCAATTACACCTGTTAGTAATTGCTCTCCGTTATAATTCTGTCCATTATTACCGTTGTATTTCCAAATAGCCCAGCCTGATAAATCGGTACCAGCTGGTCCTGCAATTTCAATAAATTCACCTATATCTGCTCCTGGGTTGTTATAATGGAATTCATTTATAAATACTTCAATTCCTGTAGAAGGAGTTCCAACACAAGAAATTATTGGTACTGTATTATCTATTACAGTTACGGTAGCATTACAAGTTGCCTCGTTTCCTGCTTCGTCGAAAACTGATAAAGTTACGGTTACATCTCCAATATCTGCACAAGTAAAAGTTGCTTGATTAACAGCCAAAGTAAATACAGCACAATTATCTGTCGATCCACCATCTAAATCTGACGGTAAAATTGTTGCTATTCCAAGAGAATCAAGTGTAACTGTAAAGTTTTGGCAAATAGCCATTGGTAATTCAGCATCGTTTACTGTAATTGTAAATTGGCACGTTGAAGTATTTCCAGCTAAATCTGTTGCTGTATATTCTATTATAGTATCTCCGTTTGGAAATACAGAACCACTAATTGGTCCCATTGTTTGTAAAACCGTATCTAAATCTCCGTCAACATCTGTAGCAATAGCATCTACAAAAATTACTACTGCCGAACACAAACCTGCGTCGTTATTTGCTATAACATCTGGTGCACACGCAATAACAGGAGGTGTACCATTTGCATTATTACCTGTTATTATAAAATTATCTACTGCAAAATCTTCATCTCCAGAATTTACAGATACGGTCATTCTTAAATTTAAGGTAGTTCCAGAACCAACAATTGTTTTGTTAAAAGTTAAAGAAGCACCTGTAAGTTGAAGTCCGTCACCTGTCCCATCAAAATCGGTATCTTCTCTAAAGTTTCCGTTAGAAGAACCACTTGTAAAATCTGCTCCTTCAAAAGCAATTAAATTTTGAAAAGTCCCACCATCTATTTGATATTCTAAAAGAATGAAATCTGCCGCATCAATATCTCCAGGAGAATCAAAAAATTCGGCAAATTCACCAGAAAATTCCAAGTTACCTAAGCCTGTAATGTCTAAGTTTGACCAAGTAATCGTAATTGGTAATGATGCTCCTTCCCCGTTTAAATCCATTCCTGTAAGAAAACCATTGGAAAACCCAGTATAAGCTTTTAAGTTATTAGGGTTGGAATCTCCATTAAAATCATTTACAACTGCTAGACCGAAATAGTCGCTAAAACCATCTGAAAAGAAAGGCGTAGATGTTGTAAACTGTGAGTTGTTGTTGAATTGTTCATCAAGTATTTGCCCAAAAGAGAGGCTTGCTACAAACAACATGATTAAAGTAATAATTTTCTTCATAATTTATTTATTTTTATTAAAATAATTGAACTACAAAGATACAATTCAAACCTAAAATAAGGTTCAAGTATTGGCAATTAATCTTATAAATTACTACCTAATAAATACAGGTTCGTACTTGTTATTTGTAAACTCTTCACTAAAACCATAACCGCCAGTATCAAAGCTTTTTAAGTTATTTAAGCTGCTAATATCATTATCCAAAACGTACCGAACCATACTTCCTCTAGCCTTTTTAGCAAAGAAAGAGATGATCTTTAATTTTCCGTTTTTAAAGTCTTTAAAAACAGGAGAAATTACGGGCACTTTTAATAAGGAAGGTTTTATAACTTTAAAGTATTCTTGACTTGCTAGGTTTAAGAAAAATTCATCGTCTTTCAACTCATTATTTAATGCTTCGGTGATGGTGTTTCCCCAAAATTCGTATAAGTTTTTTTTCCTGTTTATTGTTAAACGGGTTCCCATTTCTAAACGGTAAGGCTGCATTAAATCTAATGGTTTCAGCATTCCGTACATTCCAGAAAGAATGCGAAGGCTATTTTGCATTTTTTTAATTTTAGCTTCATTTAAAGAATAAGCATCCAAACCTACATACACATCTCCCGAAAACGAAAATACAGCTGGGCGTGCGTTCTCTTTAGTAAAAGAAACCGTAAAATCCTGATAACGTTGGTAGTTTAATTCGGAAAGTTTATCGCTAATACTCATTAATTTTCCTATGGTTTTTTTTGACTTTTTCGCCATTTTTGAATTTAATGTTTCTGCTTGTTCTAAAAAATGTGGGTTTGAAAATGTATTAGTTGGTAATTTACTTTCAAAATCCAAGCTTTTTGCTGGTGAGATAACGATTTTCATACTCCTTAATCGGTTTATATAGTATTTGAATTTATTGAATATTTACGCCATTTTTCAATGCATTGTTCAATATCTTCAGGAATTGGTGCTTCAAAACGCATCATTTTTTTGGTGGTTGGATGCACAAACCCAAGTGTTCTTGCATGCAGTGCTTGTCGTGGTAATACCTTAAAACAATTATCTACAAATTGTTTATATTTACTAAAACTCGTTCCTTTTAAAATTCGGTCACCACCATAACGCTCATCATTAAATATGGTGTGCCCTATATATTTTAAATGTACTCTAATTTGATGGGTTCTTCCAGTTTCTAATCTACAAGAAATTAAAGTAACATAACCTAATCGTTCTAGAACCTTATAATGCGTAACCGCATGTTTTCCTTTTTCGGCTTCATCTCCAACAAAAACAGTATTTTGCAACCTGTTTTTTGGATGACGTCCAATATTACCTTCAATAGTTCCTTCTTCATCATTTAAATCTCCCCAAACCAGTGTAACATATTCTCGCTCTGTAGTTTTATTAAAAAACTGTTTAGCAAGAAACGTCATTGCTTCTTCTGTTTTTGCGACTACCAATAATCCGCTGGTATCTTTATCTATTCTATGCACTAAACCTGGACGATTGCTACTATTATTTGGAAGATTTTCAAAATGAAAAGTCAGCGCATTTATCAAAGTCCCGCTATAATTTCCGTGACCAGGATGTACTACCATACCTGCAGGTTTATTAACTACTAAAACTGCATCATCCTCATAAACTACCTCTATTGGAATATCTTCGGGAACCAATAAAAACTCATAGGGAGGATGCTCAAAAAGTACTCTGACTACGTCGTTTGGCTTTACTTTATAATTAGATTTTACAATTTGATCGTTTACATAGATATTACCGTCTTTTGCAGACTTCTGTATTTTACTACGGGTAGCATTCTCAATATAATTCATTAAGTACTTATCTACTCGAAGCGGTTGTTGCCCTTTTTGTGCTACAAAGCGAAAATGTTCGTATAAATCATCATTTTCATTTTCTGGTCCTTCTTTTTTATTCTCCTCCATTGTTTTCTTTTATTTTTTTATCCGAAACTTCTAAGTTACTTTTTAAACTTCCTTTTCCATCTCCCAATACCAAATCGATCACTGATGTTTTCTGAAGCTCATCGCCCGGTTTAATTTTTTTTCCTTTATAACGTAATTCTAACACTTCATCAAGTGCTATATAGGGTTTGTAGCTTACTTTTCCAATTTTAAAACCCATTGATAATAAGGTGGGTTCTGCTTGTCTTCTTGTTTTTCCAACTACTTCTGGAATTTCTAAAAACACATAACCCGATCTGTTTAAGGTGAGGTATATTTTTCGGTTTTCTTTTACATATTCTCCCGATTTAGGAATTTGCTCTATAATAGAATATTTAGGGAAATCTGGATTGTAATTTGAAGAATCTAATATTTCGAAACGTAAATCTAATTCATCTAACTTTATTTGTGCTTCATCTAAAGACATTTTTGCCAAACTAGGAACTCTAATTTTTTGATTGTGATTAGTACTACTTTTCAACCAAAAAAGAAGACCAAAAACCAAAACGACAAGTATTCCTATTGCGATTAATAATTGACGTAAAAACGCTTTTGAAAATAAAAATTTAATAAACGACATAAAGTAAAAATTAGTTTACAAAAATATAAAACCTAAAGTTAGTATCTTAAGGCAACTTCAAATAATTCATTTCTTTTAAAAAACATAGAAAATTAAATGAATTATGATATTTTTGTTAAACGAAGTATTTAATAAATAAGTATGAAACGGAAACATATTGCCGTAGTAATGGGCGGGTATTCTAGTGAATTTGAAATTTCATTGAACAGCGGAAAAGTTGTTTGTGATTCCTTAGACTCTAGTAAATACCACATTTATCCCATTCATATTTTAAAAGAACGGTGGTATTTCGTCGCAGAAAACGGAGAAAAACACGATATAAACAAAGCAAACTTTAGTTTTTCAAACGGAAAAGAAACCATCGTTCCCGATGCTGTTTTCAATACCATTCATGGTACTCCTGGGGAGGATGGATATTTACAAGCGTACTTAAATTTAATAGAAATCCCACAAACAAGTTGCGATTATTACCAAGCGGCTTTGAGCTTTAACAAACGTGATTGCCTTTCTGTTTTAAAGGGTTTTGGTATAAAATGTGCTAATTCTTATTATGTAAATAAAGGGATTCATTTTTCGGAAGAGGAGATTATTAAGAAAGTAGGATTACCTTGTTTTGTAAAGCCAAATCGTGCAGGTTCCAGTTTTGGAATTAGTAAAGTTTACACATTAGAAGAATTACTACCTGCTATTGAAAAAGCTTTTAAAGAAGATTCAGAAATTATTGTTGAAACCGCCATCACTGGCACTGAAGTTTCGGTTGGTATTTATAATGACGGTTCTACTATTAAAATTCTTCCTCCAACTGAAATTGTTTCAGAAAATGATTATTTTGATTTTGAAGCTAAGTATTTAGGGAAATCTCAAGAAATTACACCAGCAAGGATTTCAGAAAAAGATACCAAAAAAGTTACTTTTATTGCTGAAGAAATATACCGATTACTGAATATGAAAGGCATTACAAGAAGCGATTTCATTATCCAAGAAGGAGTTCCCTATTTTATTGAAATTAATACCAATCCAGGTTTGTCTTTAGAAAGTATTGTACCAAAACAAGTTCGAGAAGCGGGATTGACATTGACTGATTTTTTTGATGTCCTTCTTCAAAATATATTAAATAAAGAATAATTAAATTTGAAGTATGAAACGAGCAGTATTTCCAGGTTCATTCGACCCAATTACCTTAGGGCATATCGACATCATTAACAGAGCATTATTACTTTTTGATGAAATTATCATCGCTATTGGTGTTAATGCAGATAAAAAGTATATGTTCTCGCTTGAAGACCGAAAAAAACATTTGGCAGAAACATTTGCAAGCGAAGCAAAAATTAAAGTTGCTACTTACACAGGACTTACTGTAGATTATTGCAAAAAAGAAAATGCTGATTTTATACTTAGAGGTTTGCGAAATACCAATGATTTTACCTACGAACAATCCATCGCACAAACCAATGCATCGTTAGCAAATATTGAAAGTGTGTTTTTAATATGTTCTCCTAATGTGTCTAATATATCTTCTTCCATTGTCCGAGATGTGATTAGAAATGGTGGGGATTTTAGAAAAATGGTTCCTAGGAGTGTTTTATTGTAATACCCTATTTTATAATAAATCTATCAGTTTTAATTAAATTATTTTCAGAATATACTTGATAGAAATAAATCCCAGAAGGGTAATTCATCACATTAATTATAAAATTACTCTTATTAATCTTTTCTTCTTTTATAATTTTACCAGTAACATCTACTATTAATAATTTATCTGCAAGCAATTCTGAAGGAATATTTAATATCGATCTATTTGAAACAGGATTAGGATAAAGAACAATACTATCTTTAAAAATATCGTCAATATTTAAGGTCGTGTTATCACAAGAATTTGCTCCATTAAAATAATAGGTATCTACCGTATTAGTAAAACATACAAGATCAGTTCCATCTATAATATCATATACAACGCCAACAGAATCAAAACCACGAATTGACCCAATGCCTTCAATCCATATTTCATCATCTTCAAAAAAGTATTCAAACTCAATAACCTTTCTTTCTTCACCAGCAATAAACTGAAAGTCAACAAATACTACTTGAGCTGAAATTGGTGATGATGGTACGGATCCATAAATAGAACAATACTCAGTATTCTCAAAAAACACAAAAGAATCTCCTACTTCTAGGGTAAAATCATACATTAGTATCTCATCATTTAAATCTTCTATGTACCTAAACACCTTGCCGTTTTCTTCCCTAACCAAACAATTTATTTCTTCAACATTACTATTAATAATAGTTTTATAGGTGTTTCCATTAATTATTGTGCTTCCAGAAACAGTAATTTCATTCGTAATAATATAAGGGTCTCCACCAAAAATTGTAGAACCATGAAGATCTACGTTCCATGAGTGGCTTTCATCTAATAAAGGTAAATATTGAGAGTAAGAAATTACAGAAATTAGGGAAAGTAAAA